>NZ_LOIC01000073.1:685-59215 GCF_001684335.1 Photorhabdus namnaonensis | reverse complement strand
AATGTGAGGGTTTCCGCATGGGGATATTGATGATTCAGTTCATCTAACATTTTGATAAATAAATCAGAGTTCTTTTTTATTCCTTTAATATTGGTGACTTGCTCTGTCTGGGCATTGAGGCAACCCGTAAAGCAATGTTTTGGGGTGATAACCCGTTTTTGTTATCCTTTGAAACACCCGTCCGCACCGCTTTGCACCAGATAATCTCCACCTGAACAAAGTAACGATAGAGGATATTTTATGTCAGAGAGAAGTTGAGTCCTTCGAATCCATATAATGTAAACCACTCAACCCAACGATTTATGGAATAAAATGCTATATATAATATTTTTACGATATAAGTAACTATAAATTCCTCATTGAGGATCAATAACGCCGTCAGTCGACGGGGATAATTTTTATCACGGGTTTTATGGATAAGTTTTCTCATTTTCTGGCATTCATTTTAAGGTATGGGTACTATGATAGACATCACTCAGTCCGTGTTAGGGTTTGGGATTTTTCGCAATTGATCAGATCGCAAAAATCAGACTGAGTTCCCTTCCAACGATCTACTATTTTGAAAGTTTATTTATTAGGAGATTGATGATGAAAATGACAATATCCGCAGATAATATTAAACTCTTTATCAAGAAAATAGACGAATTAGTTAATATTGAGAATAAAAAAAAGGGGGGCGCTCTCGCCGTTGCGGTTATCCACGGCAATAAAATCATTTATCAGCGTCATATCGGAAAAGCTAGCATTGAACATGCTGTGGTTGTAAAACCTAAAACTAAATTTTATTTAGCGAGTGTTTCAAAACAATTCACGGCTTTTTGTATAGCTTTGCTGGAGAAAGAAGGAAAGATTAACGTCAAGGATAAAGTCAGACAATATTTGGATTATTTACCCGCGCATTTCTCTGATATTACTATTGAACATCTTATTCACCACACCAGCGGGTTACGGGATATATTTTTACTTTATGGTCTGGCAGGTAAAAACTCAGATTTTGACTACTGCCATGCTGACTTAGAGAGAAAGCTGATCCAACGACAACAGGTACTTAACGTCCCGTCTGGGGAATATTATCTTTATAGCAACACCGGCTATTATTTGCTGGGGGAAATCGTCAGCGTGGTTTCAGGCCAGTCATTGAAAAAATATGTAGAAGAAAATGTTTTCGCCCCATTAAAGATGAAAAATACCTTTATCTGCGATGATGTAACCGAGATTATCTCTGACAGGGCGATGGGTTACATTTATAATAAGGATTCACAACGGTGGATAAGAAGCGATATCAACAATTCCGTGGTGGGTAGTGCAGGGGTTCACTCCACCGTGAATGATTTGTGTCGTTGGATGAGAGCATTTTATTCACCATCGATTGTTCAGGATCTGTTGCCTCAATTATCCCGTACACCAGATTTAACCAATGGTAATCGTAACAATTATGCTTATGGTTTGATTATCAATCGACGTGCAGGGCAAACGGTAATACAACACGGTGGTACTTATGCTGGCTTCAGAGCGAGTATTTGTATTTTACCGGATGCTAAATTAGGTATCGTGATTACCACTGCAACAGGTGTTGATGTTGCTAAATGGGTGGATCGGTATATTAATATATTGCTTAACTCCGATGTTGAGCCAGAAAAGCCGCATTACCTAACCAGTGATATTGATATTACCGGTATTTTCCGAGGGATAGAGTCTTATCCTTATATTATTACCAAAGAAGATGTTTATTTCTTAGGTAATGTATTTGAGAAAGGTAGCCCGATTACTTTTAACTCTGACGGTACATTCCAAGAGCAAGGAGGTAAAACACGGTTCATGCCTATCATTGAAAATGACAATGTTATCGCACTGAAACAGATTGATGAAAATGGTAATATTTTTTATTTTAAAAAAATGAACGATGAAGGTAGTATCGATATTAAGCTATTGTCAGGGCGCTATTATAGTTACGAAACAGAGGCGATAATTAATGTTATATCGTCTGGTAAAGATATCTATATTGATGGGATTGTCCATCCTATGAAAGAAGAGGTTTTGCGGCATATTTATGGGAATAGCTATTTGTCCACAGGAACTAATCTTATTATTGATTTTAAGTTTTTTTCTGATGAAAATAAATGTCGCCTCTATGTTAGTAATTCGCGTTGCTTGAATTTGGAATTCATTGCAGTTTAATGGACACGTTAGTAAATACAGATTTAGAACAGTATTTAGCTAGCAAGATAGGATTGATGCTATTGTGAGAACCTGGAGATATTTTCTATTAGATACACTTCATTCTAGGCAGAACGGTTATATTTATGTTCTGCCTGTTTTTTGTGAACATCAGCACCTATAATTACTTTATATTGCCACTCACACATTAAATGACAATCATCATCACTTGGATATTTCTTGTTTACGTCTTACAGTACTGCCCGCATATGTATTGTTATCAGGTCGTATAAATAACGTTTCATAATTCTGCTACACATGACCTTCTCCAACCTATTGTTATACATAGAATTATGGGTAGTATAAGATGTGGCGCTATTTTGGAATCTTATTTATATTCTGTTTTGTAACCTTAAATAAGGAAGTTCATGATGGAATCTACTATATCTACAGATAAAATTAAGTTATTTCTCAAGAAAATAGACGAATTAGTTAATGTTGAGAATAAAAAAAATGGTGGAGCTTTCGCCGTTATTGTTACCCACGGAAATAAAATCATTTACCAGCGTCATCTCGGACAAGCTAGCATTGAACATGCCGCTGCTATAAAACCTACGACTAAATTCTATTTGTCGAGTACTTCAAAACAATTCACGGCTTTTTGTATCGCTTTGCTGGAGAAAACAGGGAAGATCAATGTCAAAGATAAAGTTGGACAGTATCTGGATTATTTACCCGCGCATTTCTCTAATATTACTATTGAGCATCTTATTCACCATACCAGTGGGTTACGGGATATATTTTTACTTTATAGTCTGGCTGGTAAGAGCTCGGATTTTGACTGCCGAGATGCTGATTCAGTAAGAAAGTTAGTTCAACGGCAAAAAGAGCTTAACTTTACGCCTGGAGAATATTATCTCTATAGCAATATGGGCTATAATTTGCTGGCAGAAATAGTCAGCGTGGTTTCAGGTAAATCGTTAAGAGAATATGCGGAAGAAAATGTTTTTGCCCCATTGAAGATGAAAGATACCTTTTTCAATGATGATGTAACTGAAATTATCTTTGACCGGGCGATGGGTTACACTTATAACCAGGATTCACATCAGTGGGTAAGAGGTGATATCAACAATTCTGTCGTGGGTGGCGGCGGGGTTTACTCCACTGTGAATGATTTGTGTCGTTGGATGAGAGCATTTTATTCCCCATCGATTGTTCAGGATCTGTTGCCTCAATTATCCCGTACGCCAGATTTAATCAATGGCAATCGCAATAATTACGCTTACGGTTTGATTATCAGCCAGCGGGGAGGGCAAAGGATAATAGAACATGGTGGTTCCTATGCTGGTTTTGAATCTAATGTTTGCATTTTACCGGACGCTAAATTAGGTATTGCGATTACTGCTGCGACAGGTGTTGATACTATTGAATGGATGGATCAGCATATTGGTATTTTGCTTAACAATATTGAGCCAGAAGAACCACATTGTCTAACCAGTGATGTCGATATTACCGGTATTTTCCGAGGGATAGAACCTTATCCTTATATTATTACCAAAGAAGATTTTTATTTTTTAGGTAATTTATTTAAAAGAAGTAACCCGATTAATTTTAACTCTGACGGTACATTCCAAGAGAAAGGAGGTCAAAGTCGATTCAGGCCCATCATTGAAAATGACAGTGTTATCGCACTGGAGCAAACTGATGAAAATGGCAATGTTTTTTATTTAAAAAAGATGATCGATGAAGGTGGTATCGATATTCAGAGATTGTCAGGAAATTATTATAGCCATGAAACAGAAGCAACGATGACTATTTCTGCTTCTAGTGACAAGGTTTATATTGATGGTATTGTTTATACTGGGAAGAAAGAGATCTTACGTCGAATTTACGGGAATAGCTATTTCGCCCCCAATGATGGACTGTTTATTGATTTTGAAGTGAACCCTGATACTGACAAACCTCATTTCTATATCAGTGATTCACGTTGCTGGAAGATAAAGTTCGTCGCAGTTTAATTTATAAAGTGATAAATTAGAATGAAGAATGGCATGGTTATAACAGTATGGAATTAATGCTATTTGGTGACTAAAGATATTTTCTATTAGATATACTTTGTTCCAGGCAGAACGATCATATTTATGTTCTGTCTGTTTTTTGTAAACATCATCTACGGTAGTCACTTTATATTGCCTACCATATATTAAATGATGATCGTTATCACTTGGATGTTTCCTGTTTACATCTTACAGTACTGCCCACATATGTTTTGTTTTATAATCTTAAATAAAATAAGGAAGTTCATAATGGAATCTACTATATCTACAGATAAGATTAATTTGTTTCTTAAGAAAATAGACGAACTGGTTAATATTGAAAATAAAAAAAAGGGTGGAGCTCTTGCCATTGCTGTTACCCAAGGCAATAAAACCATTTATCAGCGTCATATCGGGCAGGCTAGCATTGAACACGCTATAGCGGTAAAACCTAAAACTAAATTCTATTTAGCGAGTGTTTCAAAACAATTCACGGCTTTTTGCATAGCCTTATTAGAGAAAGAAGGAAAGCTCAGCGTCAAGGATAAAGTCGGGCAATATTTGGATTATTTCCCCGCAGAATTTTTTGATATTACTATTGAACATCTTATTTACCATACTAGTGGATTACGGGATGAATTTTTACTTTATCACCTGGCAGGTAAAAATTCAGATTTTGATCACCGTCATATTGATTTGGTGAGAAAACTGGTCCAACGTCAACAGACACTTAATTTCACGTCTGGGGAGTATTATCTCTATAGCAACACGGGCTATAGTTTACTGGCGGAAATAGTCAGAGTAATTTCAGGTAAATCGTTGAGGAAATATGCGGAAGAAAATATTTTCGTCCCATTAAAGATGAAAGATACCTTTTTCTATGATGACATAACCGAAATTATTTCTGATCGGGCTATGGGTTATGCTTATAACGAGAAGCTACACCAGTGGGTAAGAGATGATATCAACAATTCTGCCGTGGGTGGTGGTGGGGTTCACTCCACCGTGAATGATTTGTGTCGTTGGATGAGAGCATTTTATTCACCATCGATTGTTCAGGATCTGTTGCCTCAATTATCCCGTACACCAGATTTAACCAATGGTAATCGCAATAATTATGCTTACGGTCTGATTATCAGTCAACGCGAAGGGCAAAAGATAATACAACATGGTGGTGCTTATGCTGGCTTCAGGTCTCACGTTTATATTTTACCGGATGCTAAATTAGGTATCGCAATTACCGCTGCAACAGGCGTTAATGTTTCTGCATGGGTGGAGCAGAATATTGATATATTGTTTAATACCCATATTGAACTGGAAAAACCGCATTGCTTAACCAGTGATATTGATATCACCGGTATTTTCCGAGGGATAGAGCCTTATCCTTATATTATTACCAAGGAAGATTGCTATTTATTGGGTAATGTATTCGAAAAAGGTAATCCGATTACTTTTAACTCTGACGGTACATTCCAAGAGGAAGGAGCTAAAATCCGATTCAGACCTATCATTGAAAATGACAGTGTTATCGCACTGAAACAGATTGATGAAAATGGCAATGTTTTTTATTTGAAAAAGATGATCGATGAAGGTGGTGTCGATATTCAGAGGTTGTCTGGAAATTATTACAATCATGAAACAGAAGCAACAATAACTATTTCTGCCTCTAGTGATAGGGTTTATATTGATGGTATCGTTTATACTGGGAAGAAAGAGATATTACGTCAGGTTTACGGGAATAGCTATTTTGCCTCCAGTAGTGAACTGATTATTGATTTTGAATTAGATCCTGATACGAATAAACCTCATCTCTATATCAATAATTCACGTTGTTGGAAGATAAAGTTCGTCGCAGTTTAGTTTATAAAGTGATAAATTAGAATGAAGAATGGCATGGTTATAACAGGATGGAATTAATGCTATTTGGTGACTAAAGATATTTTCTATTAGATATACTTTGTTCCAGGCAGAACTATCATATTTATGTTCTGTCTGTTTTTTGTAAACATCATCTACGGTAGTCACTTTATATTGTCCTCTATATATTAAATGATAATCGTTATTACTTGGATGTTTCCTGTTTACATCTTACAGTACTGCCCACGTATGTATTGCTATTAGACTGAATATATATGTTCTGTTTTATAATCTTAAATAAAATAAGGAAGCTCATGATGGAATCTACTATATCTACAGATAAGATTAAGTTGTTTCTCAAGAAAATAGACGAATTAGTTAATGTTGAGAATAGAAAAAAAGGCGGAGCCATAGCTGTTGCTGTCATCCACGGCAATAAAACCATTTATCAGCGTCATATCGGACAAGTTAGCATTGAACATGCTGTTGCTGTAAAACCTAATACTAAATTCTATTTGGCGAGTGTTTCAAAACAATTCGTGGCTTTTTGTATTGTCTTGCTGGAAAAAGCTGGTAAGCTCAGCGTCAAAGATAAAGTTGGCCAATATTTGGATTATTTCCCCGCTGAATTCTCTGACATTACCATTGAACATCTTATTCACCATACCAGTGGGTTACGGGATGAATTTGGGCTTTATGAGTTGGCAGGTAAAAATTCAGACTTTGACCACCGTCATATTGATTTGGTGAGAAAACTCACTCAACGGCAGCAAGCGCTTAATTATACGCCTGGAGAATACTATCTCTATTGTAATACGGGCTATAATTTGCTGGCGGAAATAGTCAGAGTGGTTGCAGGTAAATCGTTAAGAGAATATGCGGAAGAAAATGTTTTTGCCCCATTAAAGATGAAAGAGACCTTTTTCTATGATGACATAACTGAGATTATTCCTGATCGAGCGATGGGTTACGCTTATAAGGAGGGGTCGCACCGGTGGGTAAGGGATGATCTCAACGATGTGGTAGTCGGTGGTTCAGGGCTTCATTCTACGGTAAATGATTTGTGTCGTTGGATGAGAGCATTTTATTCACCATCGATTGTTCAAAAGTTGTTACCTCAATTATCTCGTACACCAGATTTAACCAATGGCAATCGTAATAATTATGCTTACGGTTTTATTATCAGTCAACGAGAAGGACAAAAGATAATACAACACGGTGGTTCCTATACTGGCTTTAAATCTCATGTTTGTATTTTTCCAGATGCTAAATTAGGTATCGCGATTACCACTGCAACAGGTGTTGATGTTTCTGCATGGGTGGAGCAGAATATTGATATCTTGTTTGACACCGATATTAAGCCAGAAGAACCGTATTGCCTAACCAGTGATATCGATATCACCGGTATTTTTCGAGGGGCGGAGCCTTATCCTTATATTATTACTAAGGAAGAGACCTATTTGTTAGGTAATTTATTTGAAAAAGGTAATCCGATTATTTTTAACTCTGACGGCACATTCCAAGAGAAAGGCGGTAAAATTCGGTTCAGGCCGATCATTGAAAATGATAGTGTTATTGCATTAGAACAGATTGATGAAAATGGCAATGTCTTTTATCTTAAAAAGAGGGTTGATGACGGTGGTGTCGATATTCAGCGATTGTCAGGGCGTTATTATAACCGTGAAACAGAAGCAACGATGATTGTTTCCGCTTCTGGCGATGGGATTTATATTGATGGGGTTGTTTATATTGGTAAAAAGGAAGTTTTACGGCGGATTTATGGGAATAGTTATTTCTCTCCCAGTACTGAACTGATTATTGATTTTGAATTAGATACTGATGCCAATAAACCTCATCTCTATACCAGTAATCCACGTTGTTGGAGGATAGAATTTGTTGCAGTTTAACGGATAAGATGATAATACGAATCAAAGGGCAGTGCTGCCTGTCAGGATGGGATTGATTCTATTGAGAGTCTAAAGATATTTTTATTTAGATGAACTGTGTTTCAGGCAGAACTATTATATTTATGTTCTGTCTGTTTTTTGAAAATATCAGTCCCGGTAGTCACTTTATATTGCCATCTATATATTAAATGATAATCGTTATTACTTGGATGTTTCCTGTTTACATCTTACAGTATTGCCCGTATATATATTACTATCAGGTCGTATATATATGTTCTGTTTTATAACCTTAAAATAAGGAAGCTCATGATGGAATTAAAGATATCTACTGATAAAATTGAATTATTTCTCAAGAAAATAGACGAGCTAGTTAATATTGAAAATAAAAAAAAGGGTGGCGCTCTCGCTGTTGCTGTTACCTACGGTAATAAAACTATTTATCAGCGCTATATCGGAAAGGCCAACATTGAACACGCAGTTGCTATACAACCTAATACTAAATTCTATTTGGCAAGCGTTTCAAAACAATTCACGGCTTTTTGCATTGCTTTGTTGGAGAAAGCAGGAAAGCTTTGTGTTAAGGATAGAGTTGGGCAATATTTGGAGTATTTCCCGATAGAATTTTCTGATATTACTATTGAACATCTTATTCATCATACCAGTGGATTACGTGATGAATCTTTACTTTATCGCTTGGCAGGTAAAAACTCGCGTTTTGATTACCATAATATTGATTTGATAAGAAAACTGACGCAGCGGCAACGAGCGCTTAATTTTACGCCTGGCGAATATTATACTTATAGCAACACGGGCTATCATTTGCTGGCGGAAATAGTCAGAGTGGTTTCAGGTAAATCATTGAGAGAATATGCAGAAGAAAATATTTTCGCCCCGTTAAAGATGAAAGATACTTCTTTCTATGATGATGTCACAGAGATTATTTTTGATCGGGCGATGGGTTACACTTATAACAAGGAACCGAACCGGTGGGCAAGATATGATCTCAATGGTTCGGTGGTAGGTGGCACAGGGGCTTATTCTACGGTGAATGACTTGTGTCGTTGGATCAGAGCATTTTATTCACCATCCATTGTTCAGGAACTGTTGCCTCAATTATTTCGTACACCAGATTTAACCAATGGCAATCACAATAATTATGCTTACGGTTTGATTATCAGCCAACGAGAAGGGCAAAAAATAATTCAGCATGATGGTTCCTATGCTGGTTTCAAATCTGATGTTTGTATTTTGCCTGACGCTAAATTAGGTATCGCTATTACCTCTGCAACAAATATTAATGTCATTCAATGGATTGAACAGTGTCTTGATGTGTTGTTTAACACGAATATAATTGAACCGGAAAAACCACATTGTCTAACCTGTGATATCGATATCACAGGAATTTTCCGAGGGGCAACGCCTTATCCTTATATTATCACCAAGGAGAATTGCTATTTATTGGGTAGTTTATTCGGAAAAGGCGAACCGATTACTTTTAACTCTGATGGTTCATTCCAACAGCAGGGAAGTAAAACCCGATTCAGACCTATCATTGAAAATAATAGTGTTATCGCATTAGAACAGATTGATGAAAGTGGCAATGTTTTTTATTTTAACAAGATGACTGATGACGATATTATCGATATTCAGAGATTGTTAGGAAGTTATTATAGTCATGAAATAGAAGCAACGGTGACTATTTCTGCTTCTGGAGATGAAATTTATATTGATGGAGTTACTTATCCTGAGAACAAAGAGGTTTTACGGTGGGTTTACGGTAATAGTTATTTCTCCCCGAGTACTGAATTTGTTATCGATTTTGAATTGGACTCTGATATGAATAAGCCTCACCTTTATATCAATGACTGGGGTTGCTGGAGGGTGGAATTTTTTGCAGTTTAATTTTTAAAGTGATAAATCAGAATGAAGAATGGTATTGTTGTAACAGGATGTAATTAATGCTGTTGAGGGCCTAAAGATATTTTCCATTAGATGCATTTTACTCCAGGCAGAACTATTATATTTATATTCTGTCTGTTTTTTGTAAACATTAGCTCCGGTAGTCACTTTATATTGCCCTCTATATATTAAATGATAATCGTTATCACTTGGATGTTTCCTGTTTACATCTTACAGTACTGTCCACATATGTATTGCTATTAGATTGAATATATATGTTCTGTTTTGTAATCTTAAATACAATAAGGAAGTTCATGATGGAATCTACTATATCTACAGATAAGATTAAGTTGTTTCTCAAGAAAATAGATGAATTAGTTAATGTTGAGAATAAAAAAAAGGGTGGAGCCCTCGCCGTTGCTGTAACCCACGGAGATGAAACCATTTATAAGCGTTATATCGGGCAAGCCAGCATTGAACATTCTGCTGTTGTAACCCCAAATACGAAATTCTATATGGCGAGTGTCTCAAAACAATTCACCGCTTTTTGCATTGCTTTGTTGGAGAAAGAGGGAAAGCTTTGCGTTAAGGATAAAGTTGGACAATATTTGGATTATTTCCCCGCAGAATTCTCTGATATTACCATTGAGCATCTTATTCACCATACCAGTGGATTACGTGATCAATTTTTACTTTATAGCCTGGCAGGTAAAAATTCAGCCTTTGACCACCGTCATATTGATTTGGTGAGAAAACTGACGCAACGGCAACAAGCGCTTAATTTTACGCCTGGAGAATATTATCTCTATAGCAACACGGGTTATAATTTAATGGCGGAAATAGTCAGAGTAGTTTCAGGCCAGTCGCTGAGAGAATATGCGGAAGAAAATGTTTTCGTCCCATTAAAGATGAAAGATACCTTTTTCTATGATGATGTTACCGAGATTATTTTTGACCGGGCAATGGGGTACTCCTATAACGAGGACTCGAACCGATGGATAAGAGAAGATCTCAATGATGCGGCGGTAGGAGGTTCGGGGCTATATTCTACAGTGAATGATTTGTGTCGCTGGATGAGAGCGTTTTATTCGCCATCGATTGTTCAGGATCTATTGCCTCAATTATCTCGTATGCCAGATTTAACTAATGGCAATCGTAACAATTATGCTTACGGTTTTGCGATCAGCCAACGTGAAGGGCAAAAGATAATACGACATGATGGTGGTTATGGTGGCTTCAGATCAGAAGTTTGTATTTTGCCTGATGCTGAATTAGGGATTGCTGTTACTTCTGCAATGAATACTAATGTCTCTAAGCTTGTTCGACAATGTTTTGACGTATTGTTTAATCCCAATGGTACTAAACTAGAAAAACAGCCTTGTCGGACTGATGATATTGATATTACGGGTATATTCAAAGGAATACAGCCTTATCCTTATATTATTACCAAAGAAGATTGCTATTTATTAGGTAATTTATTCGAGAAAGGCAACCCGATTATCTTTAATTCTGATGGAACATTCCAAGAGGTGGATGGGAAAATTCGGTTCAGACCTATCATTGAAAATGACAGTATTATTGCATTGGAGCAGATTAATGAAAATGGCAATGTTTTTTATCTAGATAAGATGATTGATGATGGTGGTACCAATATTCAGCTACTATTAGGATATTATTATAACCACGAAACAGAATCTGTGCTCACTGTTGCAGCTTCTGAAGATGAGCTTTATATCGATGGCATTATTTCTCCTGAAAGAAAAGAGGTCTTACATCGGGTTTATGGGAACAGTTATTTTTCTCCTAGCACAGAGATTATTATTGATTTTGAATTAAACTCTGACACTAATGAACCTTATCTTTATCTCAGTAATGATCGTTGCTGGAACATAGAATTCGTCCCAGTTTAATTGATAGTGTTGTGAACACGAGTTGAGAATAGTGTTTTTCTGGTAGAATTGATTGAATTATATTAGGCAGAATTTCCATATTATTATTCTGCCTTATCACACTGTATATATGTTATTTTTATATAACCTTAAATAAGGGAATTAATGATGGAATCTATTATATCTAAAGATAAAATTAAGTTGCTTCTCAAGAAAATAGACGAATTGGTTAATATTGAAAATAAGAAAAATGGCGGTGCCCTCGCAGTTGCGGTTACCCACGGAAATGAAACCATTTATAAACGCTATATTGGACAAGCCAGCATTGAACATTCTGTTGCTGTAACCCAAAATACGAAATTTTATATGGCGAGTGTTTCAAAGCAATTCACCGCTTTTTGTATTGCCTTGTTGGAGAAAGCAGGAAAACTCAACGTCAAGGATAAGGTGGGGAAATATGTGGATTATTTCCCGGCATATTTCTCTGATATTACTATTGAGCATCTTATTCATCATACCAGTGGATTACGGGATAAATATGTCCCTTATGGCTTTGCCGGTAAAAATTCAGATTTTGACCACCGTAGTATGGATTTATTGAGAAAACTGATCCAACGGCAACAAAAGCTTAATTTCACGCCGGGGGAATATTTTCGCTATAGCAATACGGGCTATAATTTGTTGGCGGAAATCATCAAAGTGGTTTCGGGTAAATCGTTAAGAGAATATGCGAAAGAGAATATCTTTATTCCATTAAAGATGAATAATACCTCTTTCTATGATGATGTTACTGAGATTATCTCTGATCGGGCGATAGGTTATGTCTATAACGAAGATTCAAATCAATGGATAAGATATGATCACAACGATTCAACTATAGGTAGTGCGGGGCTGCGTTCTACAGTGAGTGATTTATGCCGCTGGATGAAAGCATTTTATTCACCATCGATTGTTCGGGATATGTTGCCTCATTTATCTCGTATGCCAAATTTGGCCAATGGCAATCGTAACAATTATGCTTACGGTTTGATGATCAGCCAACGTGAAGGACAAAAGATAATACGGCATGATGGTGCCTATGGTGGTTTTAAAGCTGATGTTTGTGTTTTACCTGATGCTAAATTAGGTATTGTGATTACGGCTGCAACAGGTATTAATAGTGTTGAGTTTACTAATCAATGTCTTAATGTATTATTTAACACTGATATGACTGAACCA
This sequence comes from Photorhabdus namnaonensis, assembly GCF_001684335.1. Lineage (GTDB taxonomy): Bacteria > Pseudomonadota > Gammaproteobacteria > Enterobacterales > Enterobacteriaceae > Photorhabdus > Photorhabdus namnaonensis. The sequence goes on along the minus strand of NZ_LOIC01000073.1, from coordinate 46,252 downwards.
GAGCATTGCCTGACCAGTGATATTGATATTACAGGTATGTTCAAGGGGGTTGATCCCTATCCCTATATTATTACCAAGGAAGATTGCTATTTATTAGGTAATTTATTCGAGAAAGGTAATCCGATTATCTTTAACGCCGATGGAACATTCCAAGAGAAGGGGGGAGACATCCGGTTCAGACCTATCATCGAAAATAACAGTGTTATCGCACTGGAACAGATTGATGAAAATGATAATGTTTATTATTTGAAAAAGATAACTGATAAAAGTGATATTGATATTCATCGATTATCCGGTCGCTATTATAATGACGAAACAGAATCGATGATCAATATTGACGTGTCTGGTGATGCGCTTTGTATTGATGCGATTGTCTTGCCTGGAGAAAAAGAGGTCTTACGATGGGTTTATGAGAATAGTTATTTCTCCCCAAGTACTCAACTTATTATTGATTTCGAATTGAATCCTGATACGAATAAACCTCGTCTTTATGTCAATGATTCACGTTGTTGGAAGATAGAGTTTGTTCTGGTTTAATTGATAAAACTGTAACTATAAAATAATAATGTTTTTTATAGGATGAAGAGATTCGATTGAGAACATAAAGAGATTTTCTATCTAACCTATTTATTTTCAGGCAGAACTATTTCTATTATGTTCTGCCTGTTCGTCATGATTTTGATATTTTAATTGCTTCATCGATTGTTTTTGGTTTATATTCCTATCGCATTCTAATCCATTGAGAATGCATTTTTCCTCTGGTTAGAGATATAATTTAATTCTTATTATAATAGAGTGGGATAAATTTATGATAAAAGGTGCATTATGTAATATTGGCTCATGTTTTCTAATCTGGTGTTAGGAAAATAGCTTAAATCACTATATACAGGTTAAAGTAAATGAAACATTTATATTCATCGGAGAAATAATATGGTTATAAATGTTATATTGTATTTTTTATAGATATAATTAACGTTATTTTAGATAAATTAAATAAATAATGAACGGAAATATTTAACATGGTTGATAATAATAAAACATATCTACTTGAGAATGAGCAGATATCTTGTGACTTTGATTCTGAGGTCGTTATTGGGTTAGTCGGCGCTGTAGGAACGGATTTGGAAATAATTAAAGATTCCATAACACAGAAGCTTAATGCGTTCAGGTATGATGTACAGGAGGTAAGAATATCTTCTGAAATCATTTCAGTATTAAGAGATATTCCCTCAACAAAGGATAATTATGAGAGGATAAGTTGTTTAATGTCAGAAGGTAATTATTTACGGGAGACTAGTAAGGATAATTCTATATTGGCATTAGCTGCGGTGGCAGAAATAAATAAAAGAAGGGAGAAAAAGCATTTTTCATCAATACCATCTATTAGGAGGGCATATATTATAAATTCTCTTAAACACCCGGATGAAGTCAATGCATTAAGAGAGATTTACACAAATGGGTTTTTCCTGATAGGTGTATATACGAGTGAATCTCAGAGATTAAGAAATCTTATCGTTGATAAATATATTGATGAAGTAAAAGCTAGAGAATTGATTAATCGTGATTCTAATGAAGGGAATAAATGGGGGCAACGTACTCGAGATACTTATGAGTTATCAGATTTCTTTATAAATTATGATGGAAATAAAAATAGGGCCGATAATAATATATGGAGAATATTAGATCTTATTTTTGGTAATCCATATGTCACGCCAACCTTTGATGAATACGCCATGTTTATGGCTTTTTCTGCTTCTCTGAGATCAGGAGATCTTTCCCGTCAGGTTGGTGCTGTATTAACGAAAGACAAGAATATAATCTCAACTGGCGCTAATGATGTACCGCGATTCGGTGGAGGGTTATATTGGCCTGATTATGTACGAGATGCAATTGAAGATGTTGAAAATGGTAGAGATTATAAATTAGGTGAAGATTCAAACGCTAAAGAGAAAGGATTAATTATTGAAGATATACTTGAAAATATTGAAGAGGAACAAAAAGAAAATTTTAGAGGATGTCTCCTAAATAGCAAGATAAAGGATATTACCGAATATGGTAGGGTTGTACATGCTGAAATGGAAGCCATCTTAGCATGTGTAAGAAGTAACATTAGCACTCATAATGGGATATTATATTGTACTACATTTCCTTGCCATAACTGTGCAAAACATATTGTTGCCAGCGGTATACGGCGGGTTGTCTATATTGAGCCTTATCCTAAAAGTAAAGCTTTTGATTTTCATCTTGACTCTATTTCAACACCTGAAGAAGAGTCTTATGATAATAAAGTGATTTTTGAACCATTCGTGGGTGTTGGACCTCGCTGTTTCTTTAATTTGTTTTCAATAAATCTGGGGATAGGATATAAAATAAAAAGAAAAAATAAGGATGGTAAAGTTATTAAATGGCATAGAAAGGATGGAAGGCTGAGAATGAAGATGCTATCATTATCTTATATAGAAAAAGAAACCGAATCAGCAGCTAACATAGATAACTTAGTAAAGGAGTTAAAAAAATGACTAAGAGAGAGGAATTTTTGGCTTATTTAAATGAAGCGAGTAAAATAGTTGAGCAATGGCCAGATTGGAAGAAAGGTGGATTGAGAACCTATCGTAACTTGCAGACATCTGATGAAAATAAATCTAAGGATTATGCGACGGATGAGGCTGAAAATAAGTTGGCATAACCTATTCTTATTTATTGAAAAATAGAAAATCCGATAAGAATTTTACGTTTTCACCTCCAATTTATATATTAATAAATCAACTAAAATAATAAATTAAAATTTTAGCTTAAAGTGAACCTGTACATAAAGTTGTAGTCAATTGTTTTAACGTGGCTTAATCTAAATAAAGTAACCCTTTTTAGGGTTACTAGTAAATATAGTGAATAACTAAAACTCATTATTTATTTTCAAAAAACGCTCGCCTTAAACCTAATTCCAGACCGCGAATTTCTGCCAAACCTTTTAATCGGCCAATGCAGGAATAGCCGGGATTAGTCTGTTTTTTTAGGTCATCAATTATTTGATGGCCGTGATCAGGACGCATAGGTATCAAACGGTTATCTCCAGCTTGTTTACGGCGATATTCTTCACGCAGGATTTCCATCACTACGTTATACATATCCACATCACCTGCTAAATGAGAGGCTTCATGGAAAGTTTTGCTGTTTTCTTCCCGTTGGGTAGAGCGCAGGTGAGTGAAATAGATTCGGTTGCCATAGCGTTTAATCATCTCAACCAAATCATTATCACCGCGAACACCGTAGGAGCCGGTGCACATGGTAATGCCGTTAACCGGGCTTGGTTCAATGGTGGTCAGCCATGCAATATCTTCAATAGTGGAAATGATACGTGGTAAGCCCAGAATAGGACGCGGCGGATCATCCGGGTGAATTGCCAGACGTAAATCATATTCCTCACAAACAGGAACAATCTGGTGTAGAAAATAAGCCAAATGTTCACGCAGCTTATCGCGGGTAATATCTTTGTAGCGATCCAATTGCACCTGAAATTCCGCTAACGTATAGCCCTCTTCGGCCCCCGGCAGACCGGCGATAATATTAGTGGTGAGTTTCTTAATATCAGCAGCAGACATGTTGTCGTAATAGATTTTTGCCTGAACTTGTTCTTCGGTGGTGTAATCAGTTTCTGCATCTGGGCGTTTGAGAATATAGATTTCAAATGCGGCAAAGGCAATTTGATCAAAACGCAGGGCTTTAGAGCCATCAGGGAGTGAATATTCAAGATCGGTGCGTGTCCAGTCTAGTACGGGCATAAAGTTATAGCAGACGGTATCGATGCCACATTCCGTTAAATTTTTCAGTGAAGTTTTGTAGTTATTAATCCATTGCTGATAGTGACCGGTCTGGGTTTTAATCTCTTCATGGACAGGCACACTTTCAACAACTGACCAGATAAGCCCCTTATTTTCGATGAGAGCTTTACGGGCCAAGATTTCGTCTTTGTTCCAGACATGTCCGTTAGGAATATGGTGTAATGCGGTAACGATGCCGCTTGCGCCAGCCTGACGGATATCATCTAAAGAAACAGGATCATTTGGGCCGAACCAACGCCAGGTTTGTTCCATTGTTATCTACCTTTATACAAACGCTAGAATGAAAAACAGTCACCATAACAACTGGATATAAAAACTTATTTACAGGGATATGAATTAAAGAGATAACCGTCGAAATAGGGATCGTCAATATCAGACAATTCCAGTAAACGTAATTTTACATTCTCTAAATGTTGCCACATTGCTTGTTTGGCTGCCGCCGGATCTTTCTTGATCATGGCGGATAAAATGAGCTGATGGTCATGCAGCCACTCTTTACGATAATCTTTATCGGTAATTCGAGTGTGCAGTTTTTGCCACATGGGATTATTTTCCCGCCATCCCCAAGATTGCTTGAGCAGTTCAACCAACATACTGTTGTGGGTGGCTTCCGCAATCGCCAGATGGAACTCTCTGTCACCGGATTCATCTTCACCGGAGGCCAAATCTTCGGATTCTTTTTGTAATGCTCGACGCATGTTAGCAATGTTATTTGGCGTCACTTGCATGGCGGCAAATTCGGCAATATTACTTTCCAGTAATTGGCGAGCTTGTAATAGCTCAAAAGGTCCCGCTGCGTTAACTGAGCATGAAGAAGAAGTTGGCGGGTGAGGGCGGTTAATAATGTAGATCCCGGAACCTTTGCGGACTTCAATAAGGTTTTCGAGTTCGAGCATAATTAATGCTTCACGCACAACCGTTCTGGAAACTCCTAATAGTTCAGCAAGTTCTCGCTCTGGTGGTAGGCGATCCCCAATACGATATTTCTGGTTGGCAATCGTCTCTCTTAATGAGATGCCGACTTCTTGGTAAGGACGTTTTGGCTCAAATAAATGCTTCATTATGTCACTGTTGTTGTCATGATTAACGATAGTGTTGTGTAGATAATAGCCAAAAGCGGAAATTGGTCAACCAAAAATACCGCTTGAGGGAGAAAGCCATCATTTGGCCTTCTCCGATGATTATCTGACTGCGCGGATACGTTCTACCATACGATAAAGCATTGGATCGCTTTTCTTAATGTCGTCGTACATAGGTTTGACCGCTTCTTCAAACGATTTTTTATCTACATCGACAAACTTAACGCCAATTTTCTCTGCATTCTGACGCTCTTTCTCTTCTGATTTTTCCCATAATTTCGTCATATATTGAGAGGAGTTAATGGCGGCGTTTATAAGAATTTTTTGTTGTTCCGATGACAGTTTATTTAGCGATTTAGTCGAAATAACCAGGACGTCTGGCACCATCGTATGCTTATCCAGTGAGAAGTATCTGGCAACTTCACTGTGACGGCTCAGGCTAAAAGAGGGAATATTATTTTCCGCGGCGTCTACGACACCCTGTTGTAAGGCGGTATACAGCTCGCCGTAAGCCAATGGTGTTGGGTTTCCGCCTAAGTTTTTCACCATTGAAATGGCGGTTGGGCTAGGCTGAACCCGAATTTTCATGCCTTTTAGATCCTCAGGCGTGCGGATAGGTTTTTTGGCGTAGAAGCTACGTGCGCCGGCTTCGTAGTAGGTTATACCGATAAATCCGCGGTTTTTGCTGGATGTCAGAATCTCTTTGCCAATCTCGCCATTTTTAATTTTTTCATAATGGGCTGTATCGCGGAATAGATAAGGTAAGTTAAAAGCAGAATAAGCGGGCGAAAAAGCTTCCAGTTCCGCGGCATTGGATTTGACTAAATCCAGCGCGCCGTTTTGCATCAGTTCCATCGATTCCCGTTGGTTACCCAATTGTGCGTCTGGATAGATCCGAATACGAACATCACCATTCGTTTTTTGGCGAACTTCATCTGCAAACTGACTCATTGCCTTGTGTACCGCATGGTCGCGGTTATGGTTATGGCTGAGTTTTAATGTTGTCACCGCCATAACTTGTGACGCGCTTAGGGCAAATATCGCACCGATTACAGTAGATAAAATACGCTTAGAATTGCTCATTGTTCGTTCTCCAATTGTTGTAAATAGGTTACGGGCACAACTGAACTGACGGGCAAACCATAAGCATCACTTCGAGTTTCGTCAAAAAGTAAAAGCAATTTGGTTGACCAATATCACAAAATAATCGGCACAATGGGTAAACCAGTCAGTTTGTGATCCCGCTCACTGGATGTTTTTTTGACCCGGATCTTATAATCCAAGCAACGTAAAGCTTCCTTTACTGATTTTGGTCAGACAGTTTGTCCTATTTGGTCAATCAAATAGGGCGTACATTGAGACCAATAAGGACAAAGCCCCGTGAAAAACCTTGTGTATTGCGTTAATAAAGGTTTGGCGTTTTTTACCGTCAGCCTTTCCGTTTTTTTGGTGTTTTGTGTCACATGGCAGGTGGTTTCCCGCTATGTGTTTGGTACGCCGAGTACGGTAACGGATGAACTCGCTCGTTATCTGTTTATGTGGGTTGCTATGATTGGCGCGGCATATACCACGGGTCAACATCGCCATTTAGCTATCGACCTGTTAACGATGAAACTTAAGGGAATAGGCAAAAATAGTGTGGGTTTGGTGATCCAGGCCGCGATCGCGCTGTTTGCTTCGATCGTGCTGGTGTATGGAGGATCGATATTGGTGATCTCAACCCTTAAAACCGGACAAATCACTCCCACGCTAGGGCTACCGATGGGATATGTCTATTTATGTCTGCCAATTAGCGGTGTTCTGATGATTTGCTATGTGCTCGTAGACATTGTTGCGCTTATTCAGAATTTTTCAGGTAAAGATGCGGTTGTCTCTGAAAATCAATAAAGTCACCAGGCAGAAGAGGATAAGCTTATGGATTGGCAAGTGGTTTTAGCGTTGTTCGGTAGTTTTGCCGTGTTGTTGGCACTGGGTGTACCCGTATCCTTTGCGATTGGTCTGTCATCATTACTGGCAATTATGATGACGTTGCCAATGGAAGCGGCGATTACCGTTGTCGCGCAACGTATGGCGGTGGGTGTTGATAATTTCTCTTTACTGGCTATTCCATTCTTTATTCTGGCGGGAAATATTATGAATCAGGGAGGAATCGCTGCCCGGCTGATTAATCTGGCGAAAGTCATGGGCGGCCGTTTGCCCGGTTCTCTGGTGCACGTCAATATTATGGCGAATATGTTTTTCGGTGCGATTTCAGGCTCTGCGGTGGCATCGGCTGCGGCGGTCGGTGGAACGATGGCGCCAATGCAGAAAAAAGAGGGTTATGAACCAGAATATTCCGCCGCGGTAAACATTGCTTCCTGCCCTGCCGGTTTGTTGATCCCGCCAAGTAACACCTTGATTGTTTACTCACTGGTTTCTGGCGGCACATCAATTGCCGCACTGTTTCTGGCAGGTTATATTCCCGGCATTTTGATGGGTGTATCCTTGATGATTGTGGCGGCAATTATTGCCAAACGCCGTGGTTATCCAGTGTCGCCTAAGCCCACATGGAATGAGTTTTTCACCACGTTGGTTCGCGCATTGCCTTCCCTGATGCTGGTTGTGGTCATTATGGGAGGGATCATTGCGGGTATTTTTACTGCTACAGAAGCCTCGGCGATTGCTGTGTTGTACAGTTTTGTATTGGCAGTGCTGATTTATCGTGAAGTCAGTATCACTAAACTCCCAAAAATCATTCTCGATTCTGCGGTGACCACCTCCATTGTTTTGTTGTTGATTGGTGCGTCAATGGGCATGTCTTGGGCAATGGCGAATGCGGATCTGCCCTATTTGATCGCTGATGCCCTAATGGCGGTTTCTGAAAATCCACTGGTTATTCTGCTGGTCATTAATATCATTCTGCTGCTGGTCGGAACCTTTATGGATATGACTCCGGCGATTCTAATTTTTACTCCGATTTTCCTGCCGGTAGCGCAGAATATGGGCGTTGATCCGGTACATTTCGGCATCATTATGACCTTCAACCTGGCTATTGGTATCTGTACGCCGCCGGTAGGGAGTGCGCTGTTTGTGGGTTGTTCCATCGGTGATGTCAGCATTAATAAGGTATTGAAACCTTTGGTACCCATGTATTGCGCTTTGGTTATCGCGTTGATGTTGGTGACCTTTATCCCGCAACTGAGTTTGTGGTTGCCTCAGATGTTACTGAATTACTGACTATTCAGGTAGTTTGCGTTTTAAAAAGGAATTGTTCCATGAATCGCAATATAGCCAATTGCAAAATCAATCCTGCTATTCCTCACCCTTCCTATGATCGTAAGAGGTTGGTTACCCGTATTGTTCATCTGGGATGTGGCGCTTTTCACCGGGCGCATCAGGCGGTTTTTACTCACCATATGTTGGAAAAAACGGGCAGTGACTGGGGAATTTGTGAAGTCAGTTTATTCTCCGGTCATAGGTTGATTCAGCAACTTAAAGAGCAGAATTACCTGTGTGCCATTGCGGAAAAAGGAGCAGAGAAAACGGAGCTAAAAATTATCGGCTCTATGATTGATGCTTTGCATCCAGAGTTTGTGGGTCATAAAGGTATTCTGGAAGCTATAGCGCAGCCGCAAGTGGCGATTATTTCTCTGACGATTACCGAAAAAGGGTATTGCATCGATGCAGCCAGCGGCAAGTTGGATGTGAATAATGTATTAATTCAACAGGATTTGGCTAACCCAACTGAACCAACATCCGCTATTGGTTATATTGTCGAGACGCTTCGCCTGCGTTATGAACGTAACTTGCCGCCATTGACGGTGATGTCCTGCGATAATGTCAGAGAAAATGGCAAAGTTGCCCGTGAAGCTGTGGTGGATTTTGCCCGTTTACGTGATGAGAAGTTAGCGCAATGGATTGAACTGAATGTGACTTTTCCATGCACAATGGTTGACCGGATAGTTCCTGCGGCCACGCCAGAATCGTTGGAAGAGATAGCAGAACAGTTAGGTGTATGCGATCCCTGTGCAATCACCTGTGAACCTTTCCGTCAGTGGGTGATTGAAGATAACTTTGCTAATGGCCGTCCAAACTGGGACGTGGCAGGCGCGCAGTTTGTTAAAGATGTGGCGCCTTTTGAAACCATGAAATTACGGATGCTAAACGGTAGTCACTCATTTCTGGCTTATCTGGGTTATTTGGCTGGATATACGCATATTGCTGACGCAATGGCGAACCCCGATTACCGGCAAGCTGCTTTGGATCTGATGCTGAAAGAGCAGGCGCCAACTCTGACAATGCCGACAGGAACCGATCTTTTTCAATATGCTCACCGGCTAATTGAGCGTTTTAGTAACCCTAACCTTAAGCACCAAACCTGGCAGATAGCAATGGATGGTAGCCAGAAATTGCCACAACGCATGTTTGATTCTGTCACTTATCATCTGGCAAATGGCAGTGATTACCGTCACTTGGCATTGGGTATCGCTGGCTGGATGCGTTATATCAGCGGTAGAGATGAACAAGGCAAATTGATTGATGTGCGCGATCCATTGGTTGACCAATTTAAATCCATTTACCAACAGTATGGATTATCTATTGATGTAGTTCCCACATTGCTGGCTGTTTTTGGCAATCCATTGTCAGCCGATCCGCATTTTGTCCAGGTGGTTACTGAAGCTTACCAACTATTATTGAAACGCGGCGCTTGCCACGCTGTGGCGACACTTTGATTTGGCTGACAGGAATAAAGATATGAAAAATTTTATGGGTGAAGATTTTCTGCTGAACAATGAAACTGCCTGTCAGCTATATCATGAACATGCCGCAGATATGCCGATTTATGATTATCACTGTCATCTTAATCCGCGTGAAATTGCTGAAAATCGCCGGTTTGATAACCTTGGTCAGATTTGGCTAGAAGGGGACCACTATAAATGGCGGGCTATGCGCTGTGCGGGTATTGATGAATCGCTGATCACAGGTAAGCAAGCCCATGATTATGAAAAATATCACGCATGGGCAAAAACAGTACCGTTGACGTTAGGCAATCCGCTTTATCACTGGACTCATCTAGAATTGCGTCGTCCATTTGGTATTACCGGGAAATTGTTCGGGCCGCAAACTGCTGATGAAATCTGGCATCAATGCAATGAAAAGCTGGCAACACCGGCGTTTTCAGCTCGTGGCATTATGCAGCAAATGAATGTGCGTATGGTGGGAACCACGGATGATCCGGTAGATTCCCTGCAATATCACCGCCAAATCGCGACAGATGAGAGTTTCGATATCGAAGTATTACCAAGTTGGCGTCCTGATAGGATATTTAAAATTGAGCTGGCGGGTTTCAGCGACTATATCAAACAGCTTGAGGCTGTAGCTGATATATCAATCACCGCTTTTGCTGATGTGTTGAACGCGTTGGAGCGTCGCCTTGAGCATTTTGCCGCTCATGGCTGCTGGGCGGCTGATCACGGCATAGAAAATCTGCGCTATGCATCCATTCCTGATGAAACGGTATTAAATGGCATCCTGCAAAAACGGTTGGCTGGGGGGGCGCTCTCTGAGCTTGAAATTGCTCAGTACACCGCGGCGATTCTGGTATGGCTTGGCCGACAATATGCCGCCCGTGGTTGGGTGATGCAAATGCATATCGGCGCGATTCGCAACAATAATAGCCGGATGTTCCGCTTAATTGGCGCGGATAGCGGCTTTGATTCCATTGGGGATAACAATATCGCTTGGCCGTTATCTCGCCTGCTGGATAGTATGGATGTGACGGATGAGTTGCCGAAAACGATTCTTTACTGTCTGAATCCACGAGATAACGAAGTGATTGCGACGATGGCCGGTAACTTTCAAGGTGGTGGTATCGCCGGTAAAGTGCAGTTTGGTTCGGGCTGGTGGTTCAATGATCAGAAAGATGGCATGTCGCGTCAGCTTGAACAACTTTCCCAACTTGGGCTGTTGAGTCAATTTGTTGGTATGTTGACCGATTCTCGTAGCTTTCTTTCATACACACGGCATGAATATTTTCGTCGCATTCTGTGTAATTTGTTAGGTCAATGGGCAGAAAAGGGCGAAATTCCTAACAACAAAGCCATGTTAGGGCAGATGATTGAGGATATTTGCTTTAATAACGCCCGCCGTTATTTTGCTTTGCCGGGGGAAAATCCATGAAGCAGATTGCATTCCTTGGTGAATGTATGATTGAACTTAATGGCACCCCTTTCGCTACCATGCATCAGGCTTTTGGTGGTGATGTCCTGAACAGCGCGGTTTATTTAGCCCGTGCGGGCCAACAGAAGATTGCCGTTCATTTTGTGACTGCGTTAGGGATGGATTCACTCAGTGAAGGAATGATTAAACGTTGGCAAGACGAGGGTATTCATACCCATCTGGTTTTGCGTGATCCGGCTCATCAGCCGGGATTGTATTTGATTCAACTGAATGAACAGGGAGAACGAACCTTTCTGTACTGGCGTAATGATTCCGCTGCCCGTTATATGGTGCGTCATCCTGATTTCTCTTCGGTTATGCAAGCGTTGCGGCAGATAGATGTCATTTATCTCAGTGGCATCAGTTTGGCTATCTTGCCTGCCGATGATCGTGAAAAGTTACTGAACTTGTTGGCTGAACTGGCTGCGCAAGGAAAAACCATTGTTTTCGACAGTAATTACCGTCCGGCATTGTGGGAAAGTGTGGCAGAAACCCAAGTTTGTTATCAGAAATTACTCGCCTTTACCTCACTAGCGCTGGTGACAAATGACGATGAGGGCAATCTATGGGGTGATAAATCGATTACAGCAACTATGATTCGCCTTAAACAAGCAGGCGTTAAAGAAGCGGTTGTTAAAGCCGGTGTTGTCGGTTGTTATTATCAGCATTTGGTACAAAACACACCAATTGAGCTGATCCCAACGGCACCGGTTATTAACGTGGTTGATACCACAGCGGCGGGCGACGCCTTTAATGCCGGGTTTCTAGCCGGATTTCTGATGGATTATCCGATACAACAAGCGGCAATCATGGGGCATCGTCTCGCTGGTACAGTTATTCAGCATAAAGGGGCGATTATTCCAATCAGTGCAACTCAAGCAGTGACTGACAGTTTCTTTCAACAGCGGAGAGAAAATTGATGAAACAGATGATTGAGCAGTTACGTCAGTTAAAAATTGTACCTGTGATTACTGTTGAACGTGCGGAAGACATTATTCCGCTAGGTAAGGTATTAGCTGATAATGGCTTACCGATAGCGGAAATTACTTTCCGTTCCTCGGTAGCGGCGGAAGCTATTCGTCTGCTGAGAGAGGCTCAGCCGAATATGCTGATTGGCGCGGGTACTGTTCTGAATCGTGAACAGGTAGTTGCTGCAAAGCAGGCTGGCGCCGATTTTATGGTTTCGCCGGGTTTTAATCCAAATACGGTCAAAGCCTGTCAGCAATTGAATATTCCTATTATTCCGGGCGTGAATAATCCGAGTGCGATTGAAGGCGCGATGGAATTGGGGTTAAAACTACTGAAATTCTTCCCGGCGGAACCTTCCGGTGGTTTGCCAATGATTAAAGCGATATTAGCGCCTTATACTGAACTGCAAATTATGCCGACTGGGGGAATTGGGCCAAACAATATCCGCGATTATCTTGCTGTACCGCGTATTGTGGCGTGTGGTGGTTCATGGATGGTCAGTAAAGCGCTGGTGGATAACCGAAATTGGCAGGAAATTGGTCGCCTGACGCGTGAAGCGGTGGATTTGGTGAATGCTTAAGGAATAGTTGTTCTTGTGTTTATCAATGCGGCGATCAACATCCAGAGCAAGGGCACGAGAGAATTACAGGCGGCGGGACTCGTCGTCTCTGCCCACGGAGGCCAGAGTTAATCTGTCATAAAGACGGTTGCGGCCTGAGAAGTGGGAAGCCTCGCCGTTTTTTACGGCGGGGAGCGGTCACTTCTGTTTGCCTAATGGAAGCATCAGCGTGTATGGCTCCAACGGTGACTGGGCGAAGCCAAGACGCGTATAGAACGTTCGAGCGCTCTCATCAAGTGCGTGGACGATTATAGCCGAAATACCCACCTGTTCTGCCGTGCTGGCGACACGCTTCCAAGCATCTTGGAGAAGCAATGCCCCGAGCTTCTTCCCCTGATATTCCACATCGACAGCCAGACGGCCGAGAAGCACTACAGGGATAGGATCTGGCATATTGCGTTTAAGCGATGGTGTAGATTCAATATGATTAATTGAACCGGCGCTTAGACAATAATAACCGATAACGTCTTTTGTGCCTTTTTTGCAAATAACAAATGTGCGGCTCGCGCCGAACTTATTATTTTTTAAAGCCCGGCGTGAAAGCCATTCGTTTAATGTTTCATGCTGGCAATAAAAATCATTTATATTATGTTCAGCCGTTAATATTTCAGGTGTGCTTATTCCCACGGAGCTTTATATCCCATCAGTTTTTTAAAACCTTCATTATCAGAAAGCGGTTGCTCCAGCATCTGCATGAACACATGGTATTTTTCGTCGTTAACGAAAAAGTGGCGCTGATCGAGTATGGCATCTTCGGCTGCGCGGCAGGCAGCATCCAAGATGAAATCAGTTCGGGTCTTTGAGAGCAGGTTTGCTGCATGGTCAATAAGCTCTCGCTGAAAGGCTTTCGCCCGGATGTTGATCGGGGTTTCTTTAGGTTGTGTTCTCATAAATCACCTGTGTAGCAAATTGATAGACAGTCATTATAGCGGTTGTGTAACTAATAGATATACATTTGGCGTCTCCATTTGAAATCTTATGAAACGTAAGCATGCTGGGTTATCCAAAATATATATACCCGTTATCTTTCAAGCCGCCTCTTTGTTGGCTGCACTCGCTCACCCCGGTTACAGAGTTATCTATGCTCCCGGGGATTCACTCCCTTGCCGTCGCGATGCATCTTGAAATCCATAGGGTATAGGATAAAACAACCAGAAGAAGATAAAAATAAAGTAGGTCGAGATTCATGACTTTATACTCTGCAATGAGTCGTTACTTGGACAAAATAAGCAGATTCACCGATCTTTATTTCAACATTTACGTCTTTGAATTCATTAAGATTATTTATATGTGTGCCTCCGCATGGGATAGTGACTGCCCTAGAGTCAATTGTAGATTTCCATAATCTGGTGTCATTAATCTCTTTTGATTTATATTCAATAGTTATTTCAGCACCCTGAGATAACCAATTATTGAGAGTGTTATTAATTTCTCTATTAATTTTGTCCAGATTTTCAATTAATATATTTTTATCAAATCCTTTCTTTCTGAGTGATTTACCAAAGCGATAAATATCAACGGATTGAAGCTCTGTGATAGAAGATTGGTAAATGGCGGCTTTATCTAAATTATAGTTTCCCAAATCATCGGTATCGTACACTTTGGACCATATATGATGTGTCGCTTTATTTAAAGCAAGGGACATAAAATGGGCTATCGAGTGTGCGGCACTTACCTTATACCTTGTTTCATCGTTCACAGATAGAGTTACCGTTTTCCCTATGAGATCTGTTTCAGAAATTCCGTGTAAATCAGGTAAGTAGTGTGCTGGCATAATTTTGTCTGGCGACGTTGTTTGTTTCGTTATTTCCTGATCTATATATAAATGACTATCAATAAGACCAGCGGTGTAAACTTTTGTCACAGTAAGTTCTTTATCGCCTATTGAAATTATTCCGTTATCATGTAGTTGGTCTGGCCACTTATAGTTCTTTGGGTAGAATGGACTATCTTGGGTGATCAAAATGGTGCCATCTTCGTATCTCATAACCCCGATAATGTTGGATTCTAACGTCAGAGTTCCCAGCATAAATGAAGCTTCTGCTGTCAATAATTCATTAATATTCATATCCATAGGTCATGTAATATCTCACAAGTTATAATTTTGGGGCATCTATTGCTACCAGGTTGTTTGTTAAGTTCATTCCCTAAAAATAACTTAATAATTTGTTTTTATTTGAATTTTTATCTAATCAAAGATAGGGTTAAACAGTACCGATATGTATGTAACAGCTTTATTTATAGGTTATTTTAGGTATTGTTGCAAATGGAAAAGTCACATGTTTTAAATGTTTTGTTTACATGATCAATAGATATTTTCAGAGTAAAATCTGTTGATTAGTTATCACAATAATTTTTTGGGTCAAAAAATAGACAATCGAACTAATGAGGTATATGATACATATACCTGATATCTGATAAGGGGAAATAAATATGGTTGCTATGGTAAGAATTAATATAGATCTGCCAGAAGAAACAATTAGAAAGCTCGAGATTTTAAAGGAGTGTTCTCCCGATAAGTCACGTGCTGCACAGATCCGGAAAGCAATAGATGCTTACCTTGATGCTAATATTTCAGAACAGAATAACAGTGCTTTTGGTTTGTGGGGGGATAAAAAATTGGATGGATTGGAATATCAAAATAATTTACGCAAGGAATGGCAATGATTGCTATGAAGTCGTTATTCGATACTAATATATTGATTATTTAAATGGATATGAACAAGCTAATAATGTAGATGACGGTTATGGTGGGAGCTAAGACTCTGGATAGGGACAAAGAAAATGTAACAAGAATCTAGGTAGTAAAACGTGCAGTAATTGTCTGTCATGAAAAAAAGATAAAGCTGCCTGATGCAATAATCTGGGCAACGGCTTAGAAAAATGGGTGGTTATTGATTACTAGAAACCCTAAAGATGATAATTGGGTTATTCTTCTTTGAAAGCTGTTCGGTTATTTTATACCTTATTCATGATATGAAATGTTCAATGAGCTTATTCTGGAGCTTTATTTTTCGATAAAAAATATTGTTGTTTGTTGAATAAGTTATTCGTTCTGTAGGGTGGAGATTGTTTTTTTAATAAATGACTGGGGAATATTTAAATAACAAAATTATATTTGTCTATCTGATATCTGTAATTGCAGTTAAGTTGAGCGTAAATAAGTAAAAAAATAGGCACAATATATAATTTTGCGCCTAAGTTTATATTAGCTATCTTTATATTGATTTAATTTTAACTCACAATGGCTTAGCATTCTCCGCCAGCCATGTTGCAATACATTGTTTCTGTTCTTCTTTCAGCCACATACCCAATTTGGTACGGCGCCAGATTGCGTCATCTAGTTCAACAACCCACTCATTATCGACCAAATAACGAAGCTCTGCTTCATACAGGCCGTGACCGAAGGATTCGCCCAGATCGGTCAGATTATTAGCGCCTTGCAGAATTAGTTCGCTGTTGCTGCCGTAAGTACGCGCATAACGTACAGCAACACCTTCCGGTAACCAGTTGTAACGTTTACGCAATAAACGGGCGTAACCATCACGATCGCACCCTTCCAGATTACCACCCGGTAACTGACCATTTTTGGTCCAGGCTTTTCCGGCATTGGGATAGTACTGCATGAGCTTCTCGGTTGCGTGTTCCGCCAGTTTACGGTAAGTGGTTAACTTACCACCAAACACAGACAGTAATGGCGCTTTGCCCTGTTCATCATGAATGTCAAGGGTATAGTCGCGTGTAATGGCCTGAGGTGAATCGGATTCGTCATCGCACAGTGGACGTACGCCAGAATAGGTCCAGACGATATCGTCACGGCTAAGTTGTTTCTTGAAGTGGTCGTTATAAACTCCCAGTAGATAATTAATCTCCTGATCGTCAATCTTCGCCTCTTTTGGATTACCTTGATATTCCACATCGGTGGTTCCGATAATGGAAAACTCATCCATCCAAGGAATAACAAATACGATACGATGATCTTCGTTTTGCAGAATATAAGCTTGCGGCTCATCATGTACTCTTGGCACCACAATATGACTGCCTTTGATCAGGCGAATACCATAAGGTGATTTTAATTTCAAACCATCGTCAAAGAACTCTTTAACCCAAGGGCCGGTAGCATTAACCAGACCTTTTGCTCGCCAGGTATAAGTCTTGCCGGTATGCAAATCTTCGGCTTCAACCATCCAACCCTCTTGTTCGCGCCATGCACGGGTTACTTTTGTTCGGGTACGGACTTCTCCGCCATGTTTTTTAACTTCCTGAGCGTTAAGGACAACTAAACGAGCATCATCAACCCAGCAGTCAGAATATTCGAAGCCACGGACCAATTCTGGTTTCAGAACAGAATTGGCGCCGAATTTCAGCCCTTTACTGCGGGGTAGGCTGACACGTTTGCCTAAATTGTCATAGAGGAACAGGCCAATACGGATCATCCATGCTGGACGCAGATGTGGCTGGTGCGGCAGGCGGAAACGCATCGGAAAAGCGATGTGTGGTGCAAGGTTCAGTAAAACTTCACGTTCTGCCAGCGCTTCGCCGACCAAACGGAATTCATAATGTTCCAGATAGCGTAAGCCGCCGTGGATCAGTTTTGAACTGGCGGATGACGTGGCTTTGGCTAAATCTTGTGCTTCCAGCAACAGAACAGAGAGCCCCCGGCCAGCAGCATCTGCCGCAATTCCGGCGCCGTTGATCCCGCCGCCGATCACAATCAAGTCTTTAGTTTCCATGCATCCCCTTAAAATGTTCGAAACAGTTCTTTAATGCTCGTTTTCGCTCACGATTGTAATCAGAAATCGATCAATAGCCAACTATTTGTTAAGAAAAAATATGTTCACGTGATATAGATAACAAATGTTGCCATACCCATATAATTTACATGGTATTAATAAAGAAGTTTAACTATGGAGTGATAAGGGGAGATAGGGGATAGTGCTATCCCCGAATATAGAGAACATTCTTAGCAGAGTTCAAGTTGTACGTTATGTTGCTCAATGACTTTATGGATGCTTGGCGGGGGAAGCTGGTCAGTAAATAGATGATCAATGAGGTTCATATTGCCCAGATTGACCATAGCATTACGGCCAAATTTGGAATGGTCAGTGACTAACATAACGCAACGGGAGTTTTCGATAATTGCGCGTTTTACACGCACTTCATGGTAATCAAATTCCAGTAGTGAGCCATCCATGTCAATGCCACTGATGCCGAGAATGCCGTAATCGAGCCGAAACTGGGAGATAAAATCCAGTGTGGCTTCACCGATAATGCCGCCATCACGAGAACGAATCTCCCCCCCCGCCAGGATTAAACGGAAATCTTCTTTTGTCATCAACAGGGTAGCGACATTGAGGTTATTGGTGACAATCCGTAGATCTTTATGATTTAACAGTGCGTGAGCGACAGCTTCTGGTGTCGTGCCAATATCAATAAACAGCGTTGCACCGTCCGGGATATGGCTAGCAACACGTTGCGCAATACGTGCTTTCTCTGCTGACCACATGATCTTGCGGTCGTGATAAGCAGTATTAACTGAACTTGATGGCAATGCGGCTCCGCCGTGATGCCGCTGTATTTTGTTTTTATCTGCCAAATCGTTCAAATCACGGCGGATAGTCTGGGGGCTGACATTAAAGTGTTCAACCAGCTCTTCAGTGCTGACGTAGCCCTGAAGGCGCACCAGCTCAACTATTGCATCATGCCGTTGAGTTTGCTTCACGATAGTCCTCTAAGTGTCTAAAAGTGCCGGTTATTATTTTTGAATGTGTGACGGTTATCCCACAACGCCATCAGTAAACCGATAATTAAACCGGAGAAATGGGCGGCGTTGGCAATGGATAGTCCAAATGCATCGAAGTATCCGACAATCAGCCAGAAGATCGAAAAAGCCATCAAACCGCGGGGAATGCCAATACCCTGTTCGGGCGCCCGCTCACCAGTTAGCCAGACATAACCAATTAAAGCGTAAACAACCCCAGAAAGGCCGCCAAAATGAGAACCACTGAATAATGATTGCCCCCAACCGCTGAAAACAGCGGAAACAATCATAATGACAAAGAGCTTTCCTGTACCGAGGTGCTTTTCTGTTTGCCCGCCAAGATACCACCACCACATGAGATTAAAGATGATATGCAGCAGTGAGAAGTGTAGTAAGCCGTGGGTGACCCAACGCCATAGCTCCATATGTTGGCTATCGTCAGGCCAGGCTAGCCAGGACATCACCTGATAATCCCCGGCAAATTGCATCCAGAGATAAACGATGATATTTAGAAGTAAAACGGTAATGGTTAACGGGCCAGCCTGACGACTTAAATATTGCCAATTCAGATTATTCTGGTACTTCAATGGGTGATTCACATCACCAGATTGCCAACTGGCCGCTTGATAACGTTCATTTAGCGGATCGCGAGTAAATTGCTCTAGCTCTTGCTGAACGATAGTCAGTTTAGTGTCATCTTCTAGCCACAGTTCGACGTGTTGCCCATCGCCACTGGGGCGCATGGTGAGATGGACCTGATGGGTTGCCATATAATCGATAAAGGCTTGCGCCAGACGCGGGTTTGAAATAGCGATTACGCGGATCATAAGATGTGTTATGCCGGATTAGGTAAGGAGTCAACAGCGTGAGGATAGTCTCTACGCCAGGCTTCAAAGCCGCCATTAATGCTGTAGACAGTTTCAAAACCGATGTTTAATAAATACTGAGCGGCGCTCTGGCTGCTATGACCGTGATAACACATGACCATAACCGGCTGTTCGAAATTAGCCTGTAACATAAACTCATTCAATGTGTCGTTGGTTAAATGAAAAGCGTCACAGGCGTGACCGGCCCGGAAACTCTGTGGATCGCGGATATCCACCATAATGGCGGATTTGTCCTGCCAGTGTTGATAAGCCTGCTCAGGGCTGATGGTTTGAAAATGTTCCATATATGTTTTGACTTGCTCTTGAAAACTTATACCCGTCATCTTTCAAGTTGCCTCTTTGTTGGCTGCGCTCACTCACCCCGGTCACATAGTTTGCTATGCTCCCGGGGATTCGTTCCCTTGCCGTCGCGATGCATCTTGAAATCCATAGGGTATAGAGATTATCCCGTTAGATTATTATTGTAATAATGTTTTCCCGACGATTATCCGAGCGGGAAAATTTGTTATCAGTAATAAGTGATCAGTAATACGTTATTAATAATAAGAGTGTTCACCGCGTTGGTGTTCAGTCAGGTCTTTTACCCCTTTCAGTTCTGGGAACATGTTCAGCAACTCTTTTTCAATCCCTTCTTTCAAAGTGACATCAACCATTGAACAGCCATTACAACCACCGCCGAATTGAAGGATAGCGAAACCATCATTAGTGATTTCCATCAGGCTGACGCGGCCGCCGTGACCGGCTAATTGTGGATTAATTTGTGATTGCAAAACGTATTCCACACGTTCGACAAGTGGAGCGTCGTCAGAAACTTTACGCATTTTGGCGTTAGGGGCTTTTAATGTTAGCTGAGAACCTAACTGATCGGTGACAAAATCAATTTCAGCTTCTTCGAGGAAGGGGGCGCTCAGTTCGTCAACGTAAGCTGACAGTTGATCAAATTTCAGTTCAGTGTCTGTCGCTTCAACGGCATCAGGCGGGCAGTAAGATACGCCGCACTCAGCGGTAGGTGTACCCGGATTGATGACAAATACGCGAATTTGTGTGCCTGGTTCTTGGTTTGCCAGTAATTTGGCAAAATGAGCTTGCGCTGCTTCAGTAATATTAATCATATCATTTGCTCAATAGTTGACTACTATAGTTGGTTATAATACGCCCATTCTCGTATTGACTACAAGGTTCGACAAATCGCCCAGACCTGTACTGAACGGGCGCCAGCACGAATTAACAAACGGGAGATCTCAGTCATGGTCGCACCGGTGGTAATCACATCATCCAGTATGGCGACATGTTGTCCCGCGACTGGGCCACAAAGCTGAAATGCTTTCCTGAGATTAATTTTACGCCGTGCTGCCGATAAATTTCTTTGTGGTAGTGTAGCATGCGTCCGCTGTAGAAAGCTTTGCTGGTAATCGCATTGTAGCCATTCTGATAACAGCTTTGCCATTAATACACTTTGATCAAATCCTCGTTTCCATCGCCGGTGCCGATGCAGCGGCACACTGAGCAGAATGTTGGGTTTATGCCATCGTCCATCACGATAGCCCTGTTGCCAATGCAGCAGAAACAGACGCGCTAGCACTGACGCAAGTTGTGGAGTGCTGTGATATTTATAGCGACGAATTAGGCCACTCAATGGTGGGCAGTAGTCGGTAATCGCTATCATATTCTCCCATAGAGGAGGTTTTTTGAGGCAGCGTCCACAAGGCAGTGAAGGGAGCTCTGAGGGCAGAGCGCAACACGGACACATGTTTGTCAATCGTTTCAACCGCTTGTTGCAAAAGCTGCATACTCCATGATGTGGAAACCAAAGAGGCTGACGGCATAGCCAACAGTACCCAACCATTGTTAGCATAGAGTTCTTCCTTGATGGCAAATAAAGTTGAGAATAACAATGGCTGATCTGTTTTGGCAGACTTCTGATGAAGGTTCGCGTGATCTTGTGTTGCTGCACGGATGGGGATTGAATGCGGAAGTTTGGCGTTCCATTGAAATGCGATGTGCTCCGCATTTTCGTTTGCATTTGGTGGATTTACCGGGTTATGGCCGTAGCCAGAAATATGGCCCGATGAACCTTGCTGACATGGCGGATGAAGTTTGGCGATACGCGCCTGAAAACGCGTTATGGCTAGGTTGGTCGTTGGGAGGATTAGTTGCCAGCCGGATTGCGCTTGACCATCAGGATAAGGTTGCCGGATTAATTACTGTGGCTTCTTCACCGCATTTCAGCGCAGAAAGTGACTGGCCAGGGATTAAGCCAGAAGTCTTGCGCGATTTCGAACATCAGTTGAGTGAAGATTTCCAGCGCACGGTGGAGCGTTTTCTTGCTTTACAGACGTTGGGCACAGATAGCGCTCGTCAGGATGCGCGGCTGCTGAAATCCGTTGTGTTGGCACAGCCGATGCCTTCTGTTGAAGTACTGCATGTTGGACTAGAAATTTTGCGTACCGAAGATTTAAGGGAGCCTTTGGCTGAACTTGCCATACCGTTCCTGCGGATTTACGGTTATCTGGATGGGTTGGTGCCAAGAAAAATCCTCAACATTCTTGATGAAAAATGGCCGCGTTCAGTTTCAGCTATAATGCGTCATGCCGCTCATGCGCCTTTTATTTCTCATCCTGATGAGTTTGTTGGGTTATTGACTGAATTTGTTAGTAGAGAAGCGCTGTGAGTTTGATGAGTTCTTAAAATAGTAAAGCGCCCGTCGCTTATGATGCGACGGTTCAGTTTTTACATGAAGACTATGCTGGAATTAACAGAGATCATAAGAAGCGGTTAGTTTTGGGAACTGCCGTTTCTGGTGTAGAACACGAAGAATTCTGATTACTCTCCCATCGAAGTCGTAATAAATGTTAAAGGGAACGGCTGTGAGTATGAAACATCTTCCCCTAACTCCTTCTTTACAGACGCCTGCGAGAGGACTTGATATTAAAATATCTTCGATGGATTCAATAATCTCATCAGTCTTATCTGCCGAAATAGGATTGAATTCATAGAGGTACTCAAAAATATTTTCCCGATCATTTAGAGCATCAAGCTCCCAGACTAGAGAAATATCGTCTTCCATGAAGAATCTCCTTACATTTCTTTGTCTTCAATAACCAACTTAAAAATGACTCCTCCATCTTTGTATAGGAGGCTGTCTTCGTCACATTCTCGTTTGATTGGAAGAAGTGTTTTCTCCTCAGTGAATCTCGTATGACCTTTCTTTAATGTATAACGGACCAATCCAGTGGCTGCTCCTTGTTTTCCTGAGATAGTAAATCCGTTATTTCCGCAAGGTTTAACCATCCATAGATCTTCTTCTTGGTCGTATAAAACATCAACCTTTCCACCAATTTTTGTTTTAATTGAATCTATAACATCTGACGAAATCCTTACGGATAATTCTTGAGAGTTTGTAGACTGCTTGTAGGTTTGTGAGACTACAATAGATGCAGATGATTTTCTTCGAGATGAAACTTTACTTTCTTGCAATTGACTTTTGAATGCCATAAATCCTCCATTTCTGAGTATAAATAAATGTTATAAAAAAATTTTCTCATTTTGAGCTATATTTGTATGGTAATTAATCTTGTAATTTTGTGTACTAATACTCTAAGAATCCAAATGTAATCTACTAGAGTGGAAAAATAAATTTTTTAAATTCAATAAATTAGAAATATTTAAAATTGTAGAACTAGATTTTTTCCTCTAATAATGTGAAAAATAACTTTTTGTCATCACAATTGTGCTAACATCGGTGCACTCTTAGAAGGAGTTTTTTATGGAATCTCGTATTCAGTTCCGCATTGGTAATGAAACTAAAAAGCTGGCTCAACAATCAGCAGAGAGAGAAGGTGTAACACTCAGCGATGTATGTAGGAGATTTGTTGAGAGTCTTGCAGAAGGACAACGCAAATTAGGTGAACATGAGCAATGGTTAAAGACAGAAGTCGATACTGCCTTTGAAAAGTTAGCGGCAGGCGAATCACAATTTTTATCTCGTCAAAAAGCAAAATTGCGAATGGAAGAAAAGAAAGCTGCAATAAGAGCTAAATGAAACGCATAACACCAATATAATTAAAGGATTAGTATCCCCTAGCGATCCGATAAACCGCTGTATCACATTTCTGTACCTCAGAACATTGTTTGCAACTGCCGCTTAAGCAAGCAGTTGCATCGACTTTTTCCAGTTTGCCCATTACGGTGATTTGTTCAAGTATCCCTTTATGGTGACAGTTTCCACTTGAACAGTGGAAGCTATATTGGCTGTTGCTGATAAAGGTTATTCTAATCAATCGGTTAAAAAATCAGGGAATAAAAGTAATAATTCTGTATAAATCAAACGAGAAAGCCCAGTCTGAATGATCTCAAATAAATCAGACAATAATTTAATGGTACTATTTAAATGATTTTTAAAGGCAATAATGAAGATATTAGGCGGTTAAAAAACATGAGTTGTTTCACAATAATAAAATTTTCACTTTAACATCTAATTTACATGGAGAAAGATTGTTGCTTATATTTAAATTCCCTCACGGGAAATAAGTAAATATCAACATCTGGCTAGCCTCATGTGGGTGATTAACCAATGAAAAAATACATTAGTATAGGTGTACATGAACTTGATACTTATCTTGATTACGCTATTTTAAGCATCATAGCTATATATAGCCTGCATGCGACTCCATCCGAAATGGGGATATTGGGTGCTTGTTTCGCTGTTCCGTTTTTGGTGGCAAGTGGATTATTCGGCAAGCTGTTTGACAATGGAAATGTACTAAATTGGAGGACATTGCTGTTCTGTATTAATGGCATTGTCATGCCTTTTTTATCTGTAGCTGATCCAATTATATTTCTTTATGTTATTACATTAATCAAAACAACCTGTCGGTGTGGGCTTGGAATATCAAACACAAAATTGAATGTAGATGATAGTGAATCTCAAAGATTTTATGAAATTTATGGATATATCACCAACTTTAGCAGAATAGTTATTCCCTTATTTGTTGTATATTTAAACACGAACTATGGATTATGGTTTGTCGTGTTATTATCAATGACATTTAATTTGGTTGGCATGTTGACATCATACTTTGATGATACTTTTCGGCTTGATATAAATGCAAGCGTAAGTTCTGCTGCTGTAGAACGTTTTTCATTCATACAGCAATTAAAGAATAAACCGGATTTATATTTACTTGTTTCGGCCTATACTTTGTCAAACTTAGCCTTTTTTCTTAGCAACGATATGCTCGGTATCTTCTTTGAGAGGATTGGGCAAAATGAAAGTAGCATAGGTTACATAATTTCACTTCTCGGGGTTGGTGGCATAGTAGGAACACGAGTTTCTGGTTGGTTACTTAAAAAATTGTCAGCCAAGAATGTTTTGTTATTTTCCATTATGATTAATTTTGTGGCCTTTTGGGGATTTGGTTTTTTAGACGCAAAAACACATCATTATGCCACATACTATTTGTTGGTTTTCCTTGTTGGTACGGCCTCTGGTGTCACATTTTTCGCAATTAGATACGGCGTAAGAAATATCATTGGTTTTGAACACGTAGGGAAAGCGACTGGAGATATACAGAAAATTTCATCTGTAGTGGCAATTTTGATGCCGGTTATTGGTGGGTATACTGCAAAACTCATTTCTATCGAGTTTACTTTCAAATTAACAAGCATTCTGCTTGCGGTGATATTCCTATATTTTTTATTTAAAAAGCATAAAGTAACTGAGGAAAGGAATAAGTATGTACAGTCCAAATAAAAGATTTTATCGATACAAAACACTATGACTTGTACCTGAAAGGAAAAACTAAGCAAACACGGGATAACAATCTTAACTGGGACTTGGCCGGGAAAGATTTAAATGATTAACACTCCCCAGCGATCCGATAAACCGCCGTATCACATTTCTGTGTTTCAGGGCATTGTTTGCAACTGCCGCTTAGGCAAGCAGTTGCATCAATTTTTTCCAATTTGCCCATTACGGTGAGTTGTTCAAGCATCGCTTCTACCATCGATAATGAAGCACAAAGCTGGTGGCTTAACAACTTAGCATCTGCCCGTCCATTCAGCGCGACCGCATCCCTTACTTGTAATAGGCTAATCATTTTCAATTCCTAGTGACAGCTTCCACTGGAGCAGTGGCAGCTATTTCCCGGGTTGCTGATTAATTTCATTGTCACACGGCTGCGAGCCCGACGTAGGAAGTAGAACACCAGCGCGTTAAATATGACGACGGTCAGAATGGTAATTAGGCTGCTTTGTGGATGTTGTGAGAAAGTCACCATTTGGTAGAACAAAGCTGAAATTGAATAAGCTACATTCAGTCCCCACAGAATGGAGAATGTCATCCAACCACGGCTTGTTTCGCGAGCAATCGCGCCCATCACTGAAACACAAGGTACATATAACAGAACAAAGATCAGATAACTGTAAGCTGAAATAGCGGAGCCAAATTTGGCGCTCATTGTTCCCATAGAACCGCTATCCATCTCACCGTCGCCTTTATTAGCTTCGATTGGGTTGGCAAGCACGCTCAGAGTAAATGTCTCTTTTAAACTATCCCAGGTTTCACCAATCGCATCTTTCAGTTCATCAAGCAGGTTGAACTCATTTGCATTAAACGGCTCATTAGTAATGCTTTCTGCGGTATACAGAGTATTCAGCGTCCCAACCACCACTTCTTTTGCCATTGCACCGGTTATCAGACCTACAGTTGCCTGCCAGTTATCTGAGTGAACGCCAATTGGCTGTAATACTGGCGTAATAATCTTGCTAACCGAAGCCAGTGCCGATTGGTTGATGTTATCCACCGCCTTACCAGAGAATGAGAAACTGTTAAGAGCGCCGATGAATATACTGGCGATAACGATCACTTTACCGGCACGGATAACAAAACCTTTCAGACGTTGCCAGGCTTGCAGAAGCAGAGTTTTTAGATGTGGAATATGGTAAACCGGGAGCTCCATAACAAACGGTGAAGCTTCGCCGCGCATAATGGTGTATTTCAACATCAGGCCAGTCAGAATGGCGACGACAATACCCAATATATAAAGGGAAAAAACAAAAGTCGCCCCGTTTTTGCCAAAGAATGCGGCGGCAAATACGGCAAAGATGGCTAATCGCGCACCACAAGACATAAAGGGCGCCATCATAATTGTGATCAAACGTTCACGCGGGGCATCCAGCGTTCTCGCTCCCATAATAGATGGGACGTTACAACCGAAGCCAACGATCAGCGGGACAAATGATTTACCCGGCAGTCCCAAAACTTGCATCAGACGATCCATGACAAATGCAGCTCGGGCCATGTAGCCTGAGTCCTCAAGAAAAGAGAGGAATAAATACATCATGCCGATTTGTGGTACCAGCGGCAAAACGGTGTTGATACCGCCGCCGATACCTTGCGCGAGAAAAACCGTCAGCCATTCAGGAAAATTTAAGGTATGACCAAGCCATTGAACCCCATGAATGAAAACCGCGATAGAACCACTGTCAAAGATAGGTTGTAACGCACCACCGATATTAATTGCCAGCACGAACATTAAATACATGACAGCCAGGAAAATAGGTACGCCTAACCAACGATTGAGGATAATTTTATCGATTGCCTGGGTGAGTTTATTCGGCATGGCTTTTTGGGTATCGATCACGGCCATGCACAATGTGTTGATGCTTTGATAGCGCGCATCGGCAATCAACAGTTCTGGCTCGTCATATTGCTGTTGTTGCAAGCGTTGCTTGGATTCAGTCAGCATTGAGGTAGCAAGGCCGGAGCGTTCCAGGCTGTAAATATCCCCTTCAAGCATCTGAAGCGCTAACCAACGGCGTTGTTGAGTATGAAAATTGTCTGAAATCGCACCAGATAATGTCTCAACTTCTTGCAACAGGCAGTCAGGGTAGTGAATCAGTGACTGCCCGGAATTCTGTTTATGACGATCAATCGCCTGTTTTAGCTCATTCATTCCAGTTGCTCGGGTCGAAACCATTGGAATAACTGGACAACCAAGGCGTTGCTCCAGTTCGGCAATATTAATTTGGATACGCTGACTATCAGCGATATCCAACATATTGAGTGCAACGATGCATGGAATGCCTAATTCCAATAGCTGCAACGTCAGATAGAGATTTCGCTCAAGGTTAGAAGCATCTACGACGTTAATCAGCATGTCAGCATCACCGCTCAAGATATAGTGGCAGGCTATCTGCTCATCCAGTGATGTTTGTTCGGAAATCGTGGTTAGAGAGTAGGTTCCCGGCAGGTCAACTAACTCAATTTTATGTTCTGTGGTGGTAAAACGACCAACTTTTCGTTCTACTGTAACGCCAGCCCAGTTGCCTACACGTTGTCGGGAGCCAGTAAGTTGGTTAAATAATGTTGTTTTGCCGGCATTGGGGTTGCCAATTAAGCCAATGGTCAGTGCTTTCATGTTTTTGGTGCCAGATTAAATTAGGAGTAACCGTTTCGTTGTTTGCAACGGGTTATGCGTTGCATTGAGCGTCATCTAATGTGAGAAATTCTAAGTCTTTTTTTCTCAGAATTAGGCTGACTCTGCGAGTCTCAATTTGTATCGGATCACCTAAAGGCGCCAGACGGACAACGTGAAAAGAAGAACCGGGCAACATACCTAATGACAGTAATTTTTGTCGGTAAGCAGGGCTGATCTTCGGAGAAAAGCCAATGATCTTGTAACTATGGTCTGGAAGAAGTTGCATATAACCTTCCGGGATGTGTGATAAGTAAGATATACCCGTTATCTTTCAAGTTGCCTCTTTGTTGGCTGCACTCACTCACCCCGGTCACATAGTTCGCTATGCTCCCGGGGATTCGCTCCCTTGCCGTCGCGATGCATCTTGAAATCTGTAGGGTATAATGTCGAAAATTAGTCATACTCATTACTATGAAGTATGATTTGAGTTCAATTCATAATAATTGCAAATAAGAATAATAACCAATATTAATTTCAATGTTAATCCTATTTTCATTGTTGGTGTTAATTTAATCACTTAGGTTGACATGAATCTTCTTTCTGACAGAGACGGCGAAATATGCACTGCCGAAGCAGTGCATCTGTTTATAGTGATAGAAATTGCAGCGATAGGAATCTTAACGTTTTTTTCCGAATGCGGCGGCTAGTGCATCGCTCATAGCGCTGTTTCCGGCTGAGGTAGAAGAACGGGAAGTATTACGGTTCCTGTCATTACGTTCAGGGCGACGGTCAGTTTGCGTATTGTTACTGCGACGTGATTGGGTTTCTCCCGGTTGTTCATCAAGACGCATGGTCAGAGCGATGCGCTTACGGTTCAGATCAACTTCCAGCACTTTTACTTTAACGATATCACCCGCTTTTACCACGGTGTGAGGATCTTCTACAAAGCGATCGGACAGCGAAGAGATATGCACTAAGCCATCTTGATGAACGCCGATATCGACAAATGCGCCAAAATTGGTCACGTTAGTGACCGCACCTTCCAGCACCATTCCCGGACGCAGATCATTCATGGTTTCCACGCCTTCCGCGAAAGTCGCGGTTTTGAACTCCGGGCGTGGATCGCGGCCAGGTTTTTCCAGTTCTTTCAAAATATCGGTCACAGTTGGGACACCAAATTGCTCGGTGGTGAAATTCTGAGGTTGCAACCCACGCAGTGAAGCAGAGTTACCCATCAATTCCTGGAGTTTCTGCTCAGTGGCGGCCAAGATTTTTTCAACTATTGGATAAGCTTCCGGATGAACGGTCGATGCATCCAGCGGGTTATCACCGTGATTAATCCGCAAGAATCCAGCACATTGCTCAAAAGCCTTTGGCCCAAGGCGACTGACTTTCAGTAATTGTGTACGGTTATTGAAACGGCCATTCTCATCGCGCCAGTTGACGATGTTCTGGGCAATCATACGGGTCAATCCGGCAACTCTGGTTAACAGTGGAACAGAGGCGGTATTGAGATCCACGCCGACGGCGTTTACACAATCTTCAACGACGGCATCCAGTTTTTTGGCAAGCTGAGTCTGGCTAACATCATGTTGATATTGACCGACGCCGATGGATTTCGGATCGATTTTCACTAATTCAGCGAGAGGATCTTGCAAGCGGCGGGCGATAGAGACTGCCCCGCGTAGTGAGACGTCCAGGTCGGGAAATTCCTGTGCCGCCAGTTCAGAAGCAGAATAAACCGATGCTCCTGCCTCACTGACAATCACTTTTTGGGCTTTTATCTCTGAGAATTGTTTTTGCACATCCGCGAAGAAACGTTCTGTTTCACGGGAAGCAGTTCCGTTACCGATGGCGACCAGTTCTACTTGATGTTTGATACACGATGCTGCCACGCTTGCAGCGGCTTTAGCCGCTTGCCCGGTGTGTGGATAGATCGTGTCTGTGGCAATCAGTTTGCCGGTTGCATCGATAACGGCCACTTTGACGCCGGTACGCAGACCGGGATCGAGTCCCATTGTCGCACGCATGCCCGCAGGTGCGGCCATCAATAGATCTTGCAGGTTGCGAGCGAATACTTTGATAGCTTCATCTTCCGCTTTCTCACGCAAGGTACTCATCAATTCAGTTTCAAGATGTAGCAATACTTTGACGCGCCAGGTCCAATTCACCACCGCTTTGCGCCAGCTATCTGCCGGCGCATTGTTCAAGCGCAGATTAAGATGCTGAGTAATAATCTGTTCGCCGTAACTCTCCTTCGGTGGTTCATCAAACTGGGGATCGGCATTTAGGGAAAGTTGCAGTATGCCTTCATTACGGCCGCGAAACATAGCTAATGCGCGGTGAGAAGGGATTTGTGCGATAGGTTCATGGTGATCAAAATAGTCGCGGAATTTAGCGCCTTCCTCTTCTTTTCCTACAATGACTTTAGCGACCAGATGGGCATTTTTCCATAGATAGTCACGTACTTTTGCCAATAATGCGGCATCTTCGGCAAAACGTTCCATCAGGATATAACGCGCGCCATCCAGCGCAGCTTTGGTATCAGCGACACCTTTATCAGGATCAATAAAAGTAGCCGCAACCTGCTCCGGTTCTTGCTGTGGATCTCGCCACAAGGAATCCGCCAGAGGTTCAAGACCCGCTTCAATAGCGATTTGTCCACGGGTACGGCGTTTCGGTTTATATGGCAGATAAAGATCTTCCAGCTCTGTTTTGCTGAGAGTGCCATTAATGGCTGCGGCCAGTTCTGGGGTCAGTTTGCCTTGCTCGTCAATGGATTTAAGAATGGTTTGGCGGCGGTCCGATAATTCGCGTAGATAACTAAGGCGGGTCTCAAGTTGGCGAAGTTGGGTGTCATCCAGACCGCCGGTGACTTCTTTACGATATCGTGCGATAAAAGGGACAGTATTCCCTTCATCAAGCAGGCTAATGGCAGAAAGTACCTGTTGTGGCTGCGCTTGTAGCTCACTTGCAATAATTTGGTTCAGAGATTGATTCATGTTGCGTTTTCTTCTGGTGGATAAGCTTCAAATTTCAAATATTCACAAAACTCCTTTATACGTTTTGAGAAGAATAATTTCCAGTTTACGTCTAATCTTATTTTGACGTATTACGATATCATTCAACGAATTTGTTGCCGGTTACGCTATAGCAACCGCGATTGAACTCAAATGTGAAAAGTTATCGCTGGAACCATAGGTGTGTTGCAGGACTTGCTATGAGCTGTTTCTGAATATACAAATTCAACTGAAAGAATAGCTAAAGTAGGAAAAATCTGAGCTTCATAGTGTTGCCCATGAAGTCAGTAAAATAATGAATGATAAATCTACTTTTGACTTTCGTTAAAAATGGAGAGATTACCTGAAGAATTTATTTAATGGAATTGTTCTGACCTGCTTAGATATTTATAACCAACTAAATGAATCTTATTTTAAGGTAATTTTATTGTTTTGTTAGTTAAGGTTGGAAGATTATTTAATCTTCCAACCTTATTGAGTTATACCGGCTATTTCATATATTCGATCTCGTTCACATACCACAACACTTTTCCCGTTGGTGTATGAACGATTGCACTGTCTCCAACTTCTTTTTTCAATAAAGCCCGGGCCATTGGAGAATCGATTGATATGTAGTCTTTGCGACCAAAAATTTCGTCGTACCCGACAATACGGAAGCGTTTAATCTCGCCTTGATCATTTTCGATCTCGATCCATGCGCCAAAGAACACTCGTCCATCTTGTTGGGGGGAATAATCAACACACCGCAACTCTTCCAGGCTCTTGGTTAGATATCGAACTCTGCGATCAATCTCCCGTAGTCTCTTCTTGTTATATTGATAATCTGCGTTTTCACTCCGGTCACCGAGGCTTGCTGCCCAAGTCACTTTTTTAGTCACTTCTGGGCGCTCTTCACGCCAGAGATAATCCAATTCTTCCTTTAATTTGTTGTAGCCTTCGCGGGTTATCAGTTTAGTCTTCATTTTATGTTGATGTAGATACCGTAGTTAACCTCATAAATGTATAAAACAGCCCATTTTGGTAGATGTCAAATTAAGACTCGGTTTTTAGTCGTTAATCAATAAATCCCGACTGTTTTGCAAGATTAACGTATTAGTTACATTCAGGTAGTCGTTGGTTGAATAAATTTACCACTGTTGATGGATTATCGGCTACATGACAGCAAATATGACAGGCTCCCACTGCGATGAATACGGGTTTAAAACGAGAGATGAGCGGTTAACAGACGGTTTCGAGTTAGCATTATCGGTAACAAGATTGCTTTACCTGTCCACTCATTATGATATTTGGCTCTAATATTTATAGTGTTCATCATATAATTTATGATTCTGTGTACTGAATAGTATGTATGCAGTGAATCTTGTTGGTGATGAGACAGGCTATTAAGGTTTAAGTGGAGAAAAAACAAGCGAAATTGTTTACTATAGTAAGGAAAGGTGACAAAAAATCGACTGCCGAGTGGTTTCTTGCCCAAACGTTGGTGAGCTGGACATGATCGATCCAGATCCTCGTTAGTAAGGAAAAGCCGAAAACTGTGGCGGAGGTAAGAAGGTAATATGCAGCGAAAGGCAATTTTCGTTTAGTCTGCCTGATGAATTTAATCCAACTAATACATGGTTTTCTATCGATTTGCCGGTAGCCAGGGCGCTAATTGATAGGTTGGCGGATGGCGAAATAACGGTAGAAATTCGATAGTTGACAGTGAATTACTGTGTTCTCGTTGTCAGTAATAAACCACTAAATTAATCATTATAATTAATAACAGTGAAAATAAGTCCTATTAGGAATAGTCTCAAAATACAGATATCTGGTTTCTATCTTTGGGTTAATCTCTTTCAAAATGATAAATTTATCAAAGCATGTAGTGTTTTTTGGAGTTTGATAATGCAAGTAGATAACAAGATCCTTGTGGTGGATGATGACATGCGTTTACGAACGTTATTAGAGCGTTATCTGACAGAACAAGGTTTTCAGGTACGTAGTGCCGCTAATGCGGAGCAGATGGACCGTTTACTGACACGGGAACCTGTTAGCTTAATCGTATTGGATTTAATGTTACCCGGAGAGGATGGGCTTTCTGTTTGCCAAAGGCTGAGAAACCAAAGTAATCCGGTACCGATTATTATGGTGACGGCGAGAGGAGAAGAAGTAGATCGTATTGTTGGGTTGGAAATTGGCGCTGATGATTATATTCCGAAGCCATTTAATCCTCGTGAGCTATTGGCGCGTATCCGGGCGGTATTACGTCGTCAGGCGAATAAGTTATTGGGCCTACCGGCTGAGGATGATGCGATTATTAATTTTGGCAAGTTTAGCCTCAATTTGAGTACGCGGGAGATGTTTCAGGGAGATGAACATATTCAATTAACCAGTGGGGAATTTGCCGTATTGAAAGTACTGGTTTCTTATCCTGGCGTGCCACTGTCCCGTAATAAGCTGATGAGTTTAGCTCATGGCCGGGAATATAGCACGATGAAGCGATCTATTGACGTCTTGGTTTCACGTCTGCGCCGTGTGATTGAAGAAGATCCTGCGCATCCTCGCTATATCCAGACTATCTGGGGTCTGGGTTATGTCTTTGTGCCTGACGGAATTCGTGTATGAGATTATTGCGATTCTCCCCTCGCAGCACGTTTACCCATATTTTATTCCTGATTATGGCTATGCTGTTTATCAGTCTGGTAACCAGCTACTTGGTTGTTGTGAATTTCGTTATCATGCCAAGCTTGCAGCAATTCAATAAGGTATTAGCGTATGAAGTTCGTACCTTAATGGCTGAAAAGTTAAAGCTGGAGGATGGCTCTTTTCTGGTGATATCGCCGGTAGTTCGCCGGGAGATTTATCAGGAATTGGGTATTACGCTCTATTCTGAATCTGACGCGGAGATACAAGGTTTACGTTGGGCCAGACGTTATGATTTCTTGAGTGAAAAGATGGGCGAATACCTTGGCGGCAAGGCTGATCTTCGTCTGGAAATAAACACAGATAGCCCTATACTTTGGCTTAATTCCTATTTAGCCCCCGATATTTGGGTCAGGGTTCCTCTGACTGAGATCGAACAAAATCAATTCTCGCCTATTTTCCGCTATACACTGGCAATTCTATTACTGATATTTGGTTGTATCTGGCTCTATATCCGTTTTCAAAACCGGCCTTTACTGGAAATGGAGTATGCGGCCAGGCAAACAGGTAAAGGTATTATGATGCCGTCGGTGCGGGAAGCGGGTTCTCTGGAAGTTCGCGCAGCCATTCGCTCATTTAACCAAATGTCCGCCGGGATAAAGTTATTGGAAAGTGACCGGACGATATTAATTGCTGGCGTAAGCCATGATTTGCGTACTCCGCTGACACGTATTCGACTGGCGACAGAAATGATGAGCAAGGAAGATGCTTATCTGTCTGAATCTATCAATAAAGATATTGAAGAGTGTAACGCGATTATTGAACAATTCATTGATTATCTCCGTACCGGGCAAGAGATGCCAATGGAGTTCTGCGAACTGAACGCTATTCTTAAAGAGGTTATTTCCGCGGAGAATGGTTATGAACAGGATATTGAAAACCATCTGTCTCTTAACCCAATAACCGTTAACGCCAATCCGATTTCTATTAAACGAGCATTGGCTAATATGTTGGTAAATGCCAATCGTTATGGTAACGGCTGGATTAAAGTGAGTAGTGGTCAGACAAATGAATTTGCCTGGTTTCAGGTCGAAGATAATGGAGCCGGCATTAAGCAAGAAGATTTGCCGCGGTTATTTCAGCCATTCGTTCGCGGCGAAAGAGCGCGCAGCAGCAGTGGAACAGGGTTAGGTCTGGCGATTGTTCAGCGAATTATTGATGCTCATGATGGAAAAATTGAAATGGGCGTCAGCCTTAGAGGGGGATTATCTATCCGTGTCTGTATTCCTGTCGTGGAAGATAATTTTTAACGGCTTGATAATCATCTCCTATATTCGATTTTAACGGTGTGTGGAGATGACAGTTTTATGTCAGTCTCAGGCTAAGTGCCGATTGTGCTGTCATAAAAATGTCATAATTGAGACATTTTGCTGTAATTAAATTAACCTATTTTCCCTCCTGCACCTTTTTTGAATTTGACGAATAGATTTCTTTGTTGATTCTCAATATCCCATTAGGAGGGATTATGAAACTGATGCGTACCACCGTAGCCGGCATAATGGCAGCGACGTTTTCTTTGACAACCTTGTCTGTATTTGCTGCCACTAGCTTAACCGGGGCAGGTGCGACATTTCCCGCACCGGTGTATGCCAAGTGGGCGGATTCTTATCAAAAAGAGACAGGTAATAAAGTCAATTATCAAGGCATCGGTTCTTCCGGCGGCGTAAAACAAATTCTGGCAAACACCGTTGATTTCGGTGCTTCCGATGCCCCTTTATCCGATGCAAAGTTAACTGCTGATGGCCTGTTTCAGTTCCCGACAGTCATCGGTGGGGTGGTACTGGCGGTCAATATCCCAGGGATTAAAGCCGGTGAATTGACACTGGATGGTAAAACTGTAGCTGATATTTATTTAGGTAGAGTGAGAAAGTGGAATGATCCAGCAATTACGCAATTAAATCCGGGAGTCAAACTACCGGAGCAAGATATTGCTGTGATACGTCGTGCTGACGGTTCCGGTACCTCCTTTGTATTTACTAGCTACCTCTCTAAAGTGAATAAAGAGTGGCAAGAAAAAGTTGGCGCCAGTTCCACCGTAAGCTGGCCTATTGGTTTAGGCGGTAAAGGTAATGATGGGGTCGCCGCGTTTGTTCAGCGTCTGACGGGTTCCATTGGTTATGTTGAATATGCTTACGCGAAACAGAATCATTTGGCTTATACCAAACTGGTATCTGCTAACGGTAATGTGGTTAGCCCGACAGAAGAGAGTTTCAGTGCCGCGGCGAAGAAAGTGGAATGGCATAAAACCTTTGCTCAGGATTTGACAAACCAACAAGGTGAAAATGCGTGGCCGATAACTTCCACCACATTTGTTCTGATTCATAAACAGCAAAAAGATGCAGTGAAAGGGGCGGAAGTATTGAAATTCTTTGATTGGGCTTATGAGAAAGGCAGTCAACAGGCAAACGATCTGGATTATGCCACCCTGCCCAAAGAGGTGATTGAGCAAGTGCGTGCCGCGTGGAAAACGCAGATAAAAGATAGCAATGGCAAGGCCCTGTACTAAGTCGTGTTGATAGCGATGGTTTTGAATATCGATGGTTTTAACTGTTGATCGTTTTAAATATCGATCGCTTTAAATATCGATTAAATTTGTTGTTTTAATTTCTCCCCCCATTTAAGGGGGGAGTTAACCCCGAATGAGAATAAGCTCTATGGCCGAACAAAAAACGGCAATGAAAGCACCCAGTAAAAATGGCGATATTATTTTCGGCGCACTGGTTAGGCTAGCTGCGCTGATAACTTTATTTTTGTTAGGAGGCATCATTATCTCGCTGATTATTGCCTCCTGGCCTAGTATTCAGCAGTTCGGCATCTCTTTCCTCTGGCAGGAAGCGTGGGATGCCCCGGCAGAGCAATTTGGCGCTTTAATACCGATATACGGTACATTGGTGACTTCGCTGATTGCGTTGATTATCGCCGTGCCTGTCAGTTTTGGGATTGCTCTGTTCCTAACGGAACTGGCGCCTAACTGGCTGAAGCGTCCGCTTGGTATTGCCATTGAGTTACTGGCCGCCATCCCAAGTATTGTGTATGGCATGTGGGGGTTGTTTGTTTTTGCGCCGCTATTTGCCGCCTATTTCCAGCAGCCTGTCGGCAATCTCCTCGGCAGTATGCCGATTGTGGGCGAATTATTCTCCGGCCCTGCCTTTGGTATCGGTATTCTGGCCGCAGGCGTCATTCTCGCTATCATGATCATTCCTTATATCGCCTCGGTTATGCGTGATGTTTTCGAACAAACACCAGTGATGATGAAAGAATCCGCTTATGGTATCGGCTGTACGACCTGGGAAGTTATCTGGCACATCGTGTTGCCTTACACCCGAAACGGGGTAATTGGTGGTGTCATGTTGGGCCTTGGTCGTGCGTTGGGGGAAACGATGGCGGTGACTTTTATCATCGGTAATACCTACCAGCTCGACAGTTTTTCACTGTTTATGCCCGGTAACAGCATCACTTCCGCGCTGGCGAACGAATTCGCGGAAGCGGAGTCTGGTTTACATACCGCCGCATTGATGGAGCTTGGTCTGATTCTATTTGTAATCACCTTCATTGTGCTGGCGTTATCGAAATTGATGATTATGCGTCTGGCGAAGAATGAGGGACGCTGATATGGCAACCATAGATAGACAAAAGCCTACTGATGCAGATGCCCGTAGCCGTAAACAGGCATGGCGTCGTCAAAAAAATCGCTTCGCTCTACTGTTATCAATGGCGACCATGTTGTTTGGTCTGTTCTGGCTGGTGTGGATTCTGTTTTCGACCGTCACCAAAGGTTTCGACGGCATGTCATTGGCGTTGTTCACCGAAATGACGCCACCGCCAAATACGGAAGGCGGCGGCTTGGCAAATGCCATTGTCGGTAGTGGATTATTGATCCTGTGGGCGACAGTTATCGGTACGCCTTTGGGGATCATGGCGGGTATCTATTTAGCGGAATATGGTCGTCGTTCATGGCTGGCAGAGGTGATCCGCTTTATAAACGATATTTTGCTATCAGCCCCTTCTATTGTCGTTGGTTTATTTGTTTACACCGTTGTTGTGACGAAAATGCAGCACTTTTCCGGCTGGGCGGGGGTGATTGCTTTGGCGTTGTTACAGGTGCCGATTGTGATCAGAACTACCGAAAACATGTTAAAACTGGTGCCTGATAGCCTGCGCGAAGCCGCTTATGCCTTAGGCACACCGAAGTGGAAGATGATTTCAGCCATTACGTTGAAAGCGTCGGTATCCGGCATTATCACCGGTGTACTGCTGGCCATTGCCCGAATTGCCGGAGAGACGGCGCCATTGCTGTTTACCTCTCTTTCCAATCAGTTCTGGAGTACTGATCTGAGCCAGCCAATTGCTAACTTACCGGTTACCATCTTTAAATTTGCCATGAGTCCATTCTCCGAATGGCAGCAACTGGCGTGGGCCGGCGTATTATTGATAACCCTGTGTGTATTGCTGATTAACATTGTGGCGCGTGTGTTATTTGCCAAGAAAAAGCACTGACGGATATTTTCAACAGAGAGAAGTAAATGAGCATAGTTAATGATATCGCTAGCAGCAAAATTCAGGTTCACAATCTGAACTTTTACTATGGCAAATTTCACGCGCTGAAAAACATAACGTTGAATATTGCAAAGAATAAAGTGACTGCCTTTATCGGCCCGTCGGGTTGCGGTAAATCTACGTTGTTACGGACTTTCAACAAAATGTATGAACTGTATGGCGAACAGCGGGCGGAAGGTGAAATTTTGCTGGATGGCAATAATATCCTGACTGATAAACAGGACGTGGCGCTACTACGAGCTAAAGTCGGCATGGTATTCCAGAAACCAACGCCATTTCCGATGTCTATTTACGACAATATCGCGTTTGGTGTTCGTCTGTTTGAGAAACTCTCCAGAGCGGAAATGGATGAACGTGTTCAGTGGGCTTTGACGAAAGCGGCGTTATGGAATGAAACCCGGGATAAGCTATATCAGAGCGGATACAGTCTATCTGGCGGGCAACAGCAACGTTTGTGCATTGCGCGTGGTATTGCGATCCGTCCAGAGGTTTTACTGTTGGATGAACCTTGTTCAGCCCTCGACCCGATTTCTACTGGTCGTATTGAAGAGTTGATCAGCGAATTGAAATCTGAATATACCGTGGTGATTGTGACGCATAATATGCAACAAGCCGCGCGTTGTTCAGACCACACTGCGTTTATGTACCTTGGTGAATTAATTGAATTCAGTGATACAGACACATTGTTTACCACACCAAAAATGAAACAAACTGAAGACTATATTACTGGTCGTTATGGTTGATTACGGGGCGTAACATGGACAATCTGAATCTCAATAAGCATATTTCTGGTCAGTTTAACGCTGAACTGGCACATATCCGTACCGAACTGATGGCAATGGGTGGGCTGGTGGAGGAGCAACTCACCAAAGCGATTACCGCGATGCATAATCAGGATGCCGCATTGGCGCGTGAAGTGATTGAGGATGACCATAAGGTCAATATGATGGAAGTGGCGATTGATGAAGCGTGTGTTCGCATCATTGCTAAGCGCCAGCCAACGGCCAGTGATCTGCGGCTAATTATGTCAATCTCGAAAACCATTGCTGAGTTGGAAAGAATTGGTGATGTGGCAAATAAAATTTGCCAGACGGCACTTGAGAAATTCTCACATCAGCATCAACCCCTGTTGGTTAGCTTGGAGTCTCTTGGCTGCCATACCATCCAAATGCTGCATGATGTTTTAGACGCTTTTGCCCGTATGGATGTGGAAGAAGCGATTCGTATCTATCATGAAGATAAAAAGGTGGATAAAGAGTATGAAGGTGTGGTCCGCCAGCTTATGACTTATATGATGGAAGATCCCCGAACCATCCCAAGTGTACTAACCGTCCTGCTTTGCGCCCGTTCTATTGAACGCATTGGCGATCGTTGTCAAAACATCTGTGAATTCATTTTCTACTATGTTAAAGGGCAGGATTTCCGGCATGTAGGTGGTGATGAACTGGAAAAGCTGTTGACGAAAGATAACAAGTAACTTGCTGACAATGCTGGTATTATTGCCGGCATTTTTTTGCTAATAATTCTTAATAGTTATAAATATAGTTATTTATATTATTTCATGCACTATAGTGAAATTGATAGCTTGTGATGATTAATAAAGAATTAATTACCGTCAGGGGTGTTTAATGAAATCTCGCGTTCTTATTACGACGTTATTGGCCGGGTTAGCACTGGTTACCGGCGCCGCGAAGGCGGATAAACTGGATGATATTAAAAAAGCTGGAGCAGTGCGGATCGCTGTTTTCGACAGTAATCCACCGTTTGGTTTTATTGATCCACAAACCAAAAAACTGGCGGGTTATGATGTGGATATCGCAAACGCGATTGCCAATGACTTGGGTGTTAAATTAGAGCTGCGCCCAACTAACCCGGCAAACCGTTTACCTCTGTTGGCATCCAAGAAAGTTGACTTGATTGCCGCCAACTTTACCGTCACTGATGAGCGTGCAAAACAGGTTGATTTCTCAATCCCTTACTTTGCCACTGGGCAAAAATTTATTGCCCGTAAAGGTGTTTTAAAATCTCCCGAAGACATTAAAAACTTACGTATCGGTGCTGATAAAGGAACAGTACAGGAAATTACACTGCGTGAACATTATCCGACAGCCAAAGTGATCTCTTATGACGACACGCCTCTGGCCTTTGCTGCGCTACGTAACGGCAATGTGCAGGCCATCACGCAGGATGACGCTAAGTTAGTCGGTTTGCTGGCTAATGTACCGGAAGCGCAAAAAGCTGAATTTGAGATCTCTCCTTTTAGCATCACCCGTGAATATCAGGCAGTGGCTGCGGCGAAAGGACAAGAGCGCTTGGTTGAAGCGGTGAACCAAACTTTGCTGAAACTGGAAAAAGAGGGTGAAGCGGCGGAAATTTATAACCGTTGGTTTGGCCCGGAAACCAAATCAGCTCAACCGAGAGGTGACTTTAAGTTTGCGCCGTTGGAGCAGCAAGTTAAGTCCTAATGAGTAGTAAGTCCTTGATAATTTTAGCCTCGCCTTTTGTTGCGGGGCTTTGTCATTGGTAATACCGGGTAATCGTAAGATATGTTTGAATTATTTGTTACAGAACAGTTGCTTGCTCCCCAATATTTGGGGTGGCTTTGGCAGGGTTTCCTGATTACGCTGTGGATATCCGCTTGTACCGTTGTCGCTTCCACCTTGCTAGGGTTTGTATTGGCGGCTGCCCGTGATAGCCAACTGAACATTCTCCGTTGGTCGGTAACCGCTTACACCACGTTATTTCGCAATACGCCTTTGCTGGTGCAACTGTTTTTCTGGTACTTCGCCTCAGGGCAAATACTGCCGCAAGAGGTGATGCTTTGGCTGAACACGCCTCATGAAATCAATCTATTAGGTCTACCATTGTCTTGGCCTTCATTCGAATTCTTGGCTGGGTTTATTGGTTTAACCCTCTATTCAGCGCCATTCGTGGCGGAAGAGCTACGTGCTGGTATTCAGGGGATAGGGCGCGGGCAAAAATATGCGGCTCATGCATTGGGACTTACTGGCTGGCAGGCAATGCGTTATGTGGTGTTGCCGCAAGCGTTGAAGATCGCGACGCCGCCATTGTTAGGGCAATATATGAACATTGTGAAAAACTCGTCACTGACAATGGCAATTGGCGTGGCTGAGTTGTCATATGCTTCCCGTCAAGTAGAGACCGAAACATTGAAAACATTTGAAGCCTTTGGTGTGGCGACGGTGCTGTATATCGCTACCATTGCCGTCATGGAAGGTTGGGGGCAATGGCGTCAACAACAAGCTATAGCGAGAGGACATTAAAATGGATTTTTCAGTCATTATAGAAAACTGGCGTTATCTACTGCTAGGTACATTCCCGGATGGTCCTCTTGAAGGGGCGGCGTTGACATTGATTATTAGCCTGACAGCCGGGGCGATTTCAATTGTATTGGGTACAGTTGCCGGTATTGCTTTGGCAATGCTGAAAGGATTTTGGGTTAACCTGTTAGCGGCAGTATTGGGCTTTTTCCGGGCAATTCCCGTCATTATGCTGATTTTCTGGACTTACTTCCTGTTGCCGGTGATGCTCGGTATGGAAATTCCAGAAATTACCACGGTGGTTTGCGCTCTGGCGTTGATCACATCGGCTTACTTGGCTCATGGGGTGAAAGCGGGGATTATTGCGATTGGCGCCGGTCAGTGGCAAGCAGGGCTATCATTAGGTTTCAATCGCTGGCAGGTGCTTTGGTACATTGTGTTGCCACAAGCATTGCGTATGATGGTGCCTTCCTTTATTAATCAGTGGATTGCGCTGATAAAAGATACCTCTTTGGCTTATATCGTTGGTGTGGCGGAACTGTCATTTCTGGCGGCCCAGGTTAATAACCGCAGCATGGTTTACCCGACAGAAGTCTTTTTATTTGTCGCGTTAATTTATTTCGTGATGTGTTTGGCTCTGGAATTGACAGCAAACTATCTTGTTCGTCGCTTCACTCTACAACGTAGGAAAATATCTCTTTTCCGTTTCTGGCGAAAAGAAAAATTAGTCTTGGCTCCCCAATGTTAGTTTTTCTTTTTACTTAATTATCTAAGATATAATCTCCCTATTCTAATGATAGGGAGATTGTTAATGTTAATTTATTCGCCGGTTAAAAACATTATTAAAGTCGGCTCATTTTTTTAAATATATTGTTTGATTATCTGATTCACATTTTCATCCGTCTTTTTACGGATAAAAAAGAATTAATAAAGTCAGTTTTTTCTCATTTTTCACTAATGGTTTTATAGTAGTCAGGTTTTGAACTGTTATGAAAAGCCATTATTTTAACCTTTGGTTTTAATCGGCATCAGGTTTTAACCGGATTTTTACCACTGTTAACATCTGATCTTTATTAATTTTAATCATCATGGGATATTGTGTTTTACATTTAAATAGCCTCGCTTTTTATCTTTATAAATCAACTGGTAAATAGCTTGATGATATAAAGAAACCCCTTTGTTATCTTTCGGATAATTCCCTTTTTTCAGGGCTTAAATCATGCAAGATTAACCGTTTTTCCCGTTTTTTATTATGTTGTTTTTATGGCTGGCTTTGTAAAATAACGCAGAGAGCGTTTAAACATCAATTTGTGTGGATGATATTATTTTTGTTGTGATTTCTTTTCAATTATTTGTTAACGGTTAATGGAGTTCGATTAAATGCAATTAACTGTTATTTTAAAAAATCACACTTATAGTTAAATCTAAATCTTAAATAAAAAATTTAATATTTCTGTATTTGTGCTTTTAAATGGTGGTGGTAGGCTAGGTAAATGTGACATTAACTGAGGTAATAACCTCCGATACATGCATTAAACATAGCCGTGAATAGGAGGGGTAATCACTCTTCACCTTTTAAAAATCTGACATTAATGAGGGGTATGTTTTTTGGCTAATCACCGAAAAAAAGCAGCTTGCGAT
This sequence comes from Photorhabdus namnaonensis, assembly GCF_001684335.1. Lineage (GTDB taxonomy): Bacteria > Pseudomonadota > Gammaproteobacteria > Enterobacterales > Enterobacteriaceae > Photorhabdus > Photorhabdus namnaonensis. The sequence continues at coordinate 3,299 of NZ_LOIC01000073.1, read as the reverse complement.
CGCTAAAAAAGGGAAAACCAGTAAAAAGAGAAAGTGATTCTTTGTTGTTTAAAAAACTCTGCCATATTACCAACAGCACCCTTATTCGGCTGATAAGGTTGTTTATTCTTCCTAATAATCAACCGACTGGCTGATATGATGGGCTATAAATTCCCCGTGTTAGCATATTGCTAACACGGGAGGATAATCATTCCATTGATAAGAGAGCACACAGATCCATTTGCAAGCTCTTAAATTTTACAAATATTCTTTAGGTATATTTGATATCTGCTCCTCTAGCGACCAATCTTCTGGCTTGGATTTTTCAGAGTTCCATTTTGCGCCTTTATCCAACCATTTGGATCTGTAATTCTTTAATGCTGCTAAAGTAGCGTCTTCGTAGCCAAACTCCACACCACAGCAGTCACAGATATCAAATGTTGGTGAGTCACCATCTGCACCCCACGGAGGATCTAACTGTTCTGCGCCACACACACGGCATACATACAATCTATTATTTTTGTGCATTGAAGTAATCCAAATTTGTTTCATATCCATGATCTACTGGATTTGGTTTAAACATTGTTTTCGGGACGCCATCCACATTTTTTACTGCAAAAATATTTGTTTTTGGATTGTAATACAAGGTATCACCATTAGCTCGGGTTTTGATTAAAGTTTCTTTTGGAGGATTTTTAATAAAGTCATGGGTGGCTTCGACATATTGTTTTGAATTTTGATATTCAGGGAATTCATTTTTATGTTTATCCCAGTGACCATAAGCATTTGCTACAGGTTCTTTTTTCTTTGTCTCTGTCCATATCTGAGTTTCTTTCGTTTTGCTTGAACCTACTGTGTTGCCAACATTACGGTTCTTCCCAACAATCGAAGCAACTGAAGCTTTACCGCCGATAGCACCACCAATACCGGCAGATTCTACCGCCTCTTTGGCTATTAGTGCACCTTTTTCCCAAGCGGGCAGCGAGTTATACAACAGCCCTAAATCGTTCTGGTTTTCTGTCGTCACAAACTGGCTGATACGATGGGTATCTTCTTCTGACAGGCCGAACATCCATCTCAGACCACTGATGGCATCCGCTGTTTTTGTTCCACCTTCCATTTCGGCCTGATAGGTCAGTGTGCATAACCCACCATTCCCGGCACAGTGAGATAACATTTCTGCCCGTTGCGCAGCGCTCAGTTTGTTGTATTTGTTCCAGATTGATGCGCGACTGAACTATTGGATGAGCTAAACCTACTTTTAGCAATTACATTTTCAGAACCATTGGGAACCTTATATCCATTTGACGTTATCCTCTTTCCGACTAAGGCTAAAGCCTTCGCGCCATAAGTCACGGAACCGATGGTAGCGGCGGTGCTGGCGGTAACTTCCCTCTATCACTGTAGCCACCGTAATCGTAATGACTGCAAAACAACTAGATTCAAAGAAGGGAAAGAGCCCGACTCTCTGGTCGGGATCTAATCTATTATAAAGTCCGTTTAACTGCGGCTAGCCAATCTTCCCACATAGCTGGGTCTGCTGGGCCAATTGAATCATCCCAGATCGTCCAATCCATTGATCCCAATAAACAACCGATATCATCTGACTTCGTTAATTCGTATTCATGCTCCAAAAAATAAAACATAGCTTTGTAAGCTTGTTCTATTGTAATCATCTTATTGTCCATTTTTACTACCTCTTGGTTTTAGTGAAGATAGTCCTGTTTGAGGGTCATATGATTTAGGTGGATTATTTATCCCAGCATTTATTACTGTATCCCCACGAGTTTGAACCCAAGCTTGAGTTCCATCCGGCAACGTGCGTGCAGACCAACTGTTACCATAACGATCACCACCTAAAATAGCCGTTTTATCATTTGCAACATCCAATATTAATTTTCTGTTTTCAGGAGTATCAGCAATGTGTCCTTCCGCTTTGCGGAAAATATGTCCAACTCGTGACTTAGGAATAGTTACCTGATTATTTGGTCTTACAGATGATTCACTATTAATACGTACATTACTTTCTTTCCCTATGTTAGTTGATTTATTTCCTCCAACAATCGAAGCAACTGAAGCTTTACCGCCGATAGCACCACCAATACCGGCAGATTCTACGGCCTCTTTGGCTATTAGTGCACCTTTTTCCCAAGCGGGCAGCGAGTTATATAACAGCCCTAAATCGTTCTGGTTTTCTGTCGTCACAAACTGGCTGATACGATGGGCATCCTCAGCCGATAAGTTAAACATCCATCTTAAGCCACTAATAGCATCCGCTGTTTTTGTTCCACCTTCCATTTCGGCCTGATAGGTCAGTGTGCATAACCCACCATTCCCGGCACAGTGAGATAACATTTCTGCCCGTTGCGCGGCGCTCAGTTTGTTGTATTTGTTCCAGATTGCTTCGGTAGGCGTTCCTTGCTTATTGGCTTCCTGTAGTTCTCTGACCAGATTGTAGGCATTCATGGAGTTCAGGTGGTTAAAGAGAATAACAATTTCTCCGGCATTAGCCCCACTGTTAGCCCCTTTGGCGCTGTTGGTCGCAATGGCGCCTGCGACGCTGCCGATGATTTTTCCGCCCGCCTGAATTTTCATTGGATCATTGAATGTTTTATCCAATGTTATCGCGGCCAGT
>NZ_LOIC01000073.1:0-577 GCF_001684335.1 Photorhabdus namnaonensis | reverse complement strand
TGATAATGGATTGACCTGCGATCCGTTGAGCCACTTTGCTCCAGTCGCCATTGCTCAGTTTAGGTAATGTCGCTTTTGCCGGGTTAATTTGAGCGCCATTGGCGGCTTTATCCCATCCCATGACGTTATCAAAACCCGCCAGTGCGCCACCAATCGCCATTGATGTGAGGGTTGATTTAACGGTGTCGCTGCTTCCCATCACTTTTAAGGTTTTGGATAAGTCACCTTGATTATCCACCAACGCGACCGCTGCTTGAGAAGCGAGTGCGGCCATGCCGGAAGCCGTCGCGCCGTAAGCCACTGAGCTCATGGCGGCGGCAGTGCTGGCAGTAGCGCCCGCTGCCGTCGCTGCTGAACCCGCTGTACTTGCGGCTGACCCGGCAACAGAAACCGTTAATCCGGCTCCCGCTGTCGCAGCGGCGACTGCAATCGCGATAACCGCAGAGACCACCGGATTCAGGTGCTGGCTTTTATAATCCCAACTGTCATAGGCATCTTTAACTAAGTTCCATTGAACGTCTTGACGTTCATTGAGTCCTTTTAGCCAGGCGGTTTCCGGCGTATTGCCGAATACTGA
>NZ_LOIC01000072.1:340305-430496 GCF_001684335.1 Photorhabdus namnaonensis | reverse complement strand
CAGTGGTTCGCCAGTTCGAAAACCTGTCACTGTTGCGGTTACAAAATGCCAGAACTGCCGCTGCATAAGCGGAGCTGGCCATGTCCTTTCTGTCGAGTCGAACATGACCGCGATATCAATGCGGCGCTCAACATCGAGCGCAAGGGCATAACAGAATTACAGGCGGCGGGACTCGTCGTCTCTGCCCACGGAGGCCAGCGTAAATCCGTCATAAAGACGGTGGCGGCCTGAGAAGTGGGAAGCCTCGCCGTTTTTACGGCGGGGAGCAGTCACGTTGTTCTTTCTTCAATTTCTTGATTAGCGTGGACATCTGTTCAATGCCACCTGGCTTGTTGGGCCCCGGTGCTTTCAGTGCGCCATGAAAGTCATTCATCGCCAGGACACGAACATCGACAGTATCCGCTTTATCATGACTGGATTGAATGGCACATCCGGTCAATAGAGCACTGCCAATCGCCAAAAAAATTAATTTATACTTATTATTCATCTTATTTATCTCTTGATATTGAGTTAATATTTTAGCCGGTTAATCGCATCTAATTCTTTGCTGTAATAAATGTAAAGTTCATTACGATTGATCTGAATGGTTTTATCTTTAATATAGTACTTCGACGAACAAAAGCAGATTATTGTACTGGGAAATTGCAAAACGTTTATCTAAATTAACAGAGTAGGTTTATTTTTTATCATTAAAGGTATTTGTATTTCCATCATGCAGGTGGTAATCCGCATATACACCACTTTCGATGTGATTCTCGTGCCATTTCGCACCAATACCATACAAATCTATTTTTTAAATAAGATCGGTTTTTGGCGGTGAAACTTTTGATCATAAAACAGGTACTTAGTTCAATAATTTATCCAGAATTCAGGTTAGTAACTCAAATCCTATTTGAATGAAACCTTTTCTTACTGAGAAGGTTGTATTTAAATGAAATCATATAAATTTTAAAAAACCATTCGGCCAAATACCTATTTTTTTATTTAATGCGGAATTAATTGTCTCCCCACAAGCCTATTAATGGGCTGTGTCTGAAAGTAACAGCCGATTCGCAAATCGGCTATTTTGGGATGAAGTTGTTTTTCAATGGTGAAGCTGGTGTTAGTGGAAAATAAATTGTATTGACGGGATAAAAACCTGAAATTAACCTGGCCTCTGGCTCATCTTTCCCGTAGTCGGCGAATGACGCAACTAAGATCTAAATTTTGATCTTGTAATAAAACTATCAGGTGATACATCAGGTCGGCTGCTTCATTTGTTAGCTCTTCTCTGTTATTAGCTACCGCTGCTAAAGCAGTTTCTACTCCTTCTTCACCCACTTTCTGAGCGATTCGTTTCGTACCGCTGGCATATAATTTTGCGGTGTATGAGTGGTCAGGGTCGGCTGTTTTGCGACTTGCCAGCAATTTTTCAAGCTGATAGAGAAATCCCCATTCAGTTTGTGCCGGAGCAAAGCAACTGTGTGTACCAAAGTGGCAGGTAGGGCCGATTGGGTCTGCGAGTGCCAACAGGGTATCATTGTCACAATCAGGATAGATATTGACCAAATTAAGAAAGTGGCCGGAACTTTCACCTTTGGTCCACAAACGTTGTTTACTACGGGAAAAGAAAGTAATTTTGCCTGAATTGATAGTGATATTCAGGGCTTCTTTATTCATATAGCCCATCATTAGGACATCGCCGGATATAGCATGTTGCACAATAACCGGCATCATATAGGCGACTTTTTCCCAATCTAGTTTTTCGATTTGTTGTGCGGTCAGCAAGTTCTTATCTCCACGTCTTGTTGTGAAAGGTACTGTTTTAATTCACCAATGTTGATAATGTGTTTATGGAATACAGACGCCGCTAGTGCGCCATCGACATTTGCCTGTTTAAAGGCATCAAGAAAATGTTCTGGCGCGCCTGCGCCGCCAGAGGCAATGAGAGGGACATGGCAAACGTCGCGTACTTGTTTTAGTTGAGTCAGATCGTAGCCATTGCGGACACCATCCTGATTCATCATATTGAGTACGATTTCACCCGCACCACGGCGTTGCGCTTCTTTTACCCAATCGAGGGTTTGCCATTGAGTGGCCTTTGTGCGTTTTTCGTCACCGGTAAACTGATAAACCTGATAGCGGCCAGTACTTTCATCAAACCAGGTATCAATCCCTACGACGATGCATTGAACGCCATAACGGTCTGCTAAACGGGTAATTAAGGTAGGATCAGCCAGGGCAGGGGAGTTGATAGAGATTTTATCCGCCCCAAATGAGAGGATTTGCCCTGCGTCTTCGACGGTTTTAATTCCACCGGCAACGCAAAAAGGAATATCGATCACTTCCGCAACTTTGGCGACCCAACTTTTGTCGACTACCCGTCCATCAGATGAGGCGGTGATATCGTAGAAAACCAGTTCATCTGCCCCTTCCTCCACATAACGTTGAGCGAGTGGCACAATATCGCCGATAGTTTCGTGATTGCGAAATTGAACACCTTTAACCACTTGTCCATCACGAACATCAAGACAAGGAATTATGCGTTTTGCCAGCATTGAATTGCCTCCGTCAGGGTAAATTTCTCATCAAGTAACGCACGACCAATAATAACCCCCGCCACACCACTGGCAGGCAGAGAAGCGATGTCATTTAATGTGCCTATGCCACCCGAAGCTTGAAACGCGATTTGTGGATAGTATTGGCAAATTGCCCGATATAATTCGACATTTGAACCATTTAGCGTGCCATCGCGGGAGATGTCCGTACACAGTACATATTTCAACCCGAAGGGCAGATATTGCTCAATAACCTGCTCCAGTGTGACAGAGGAATTCTCTCGCCAGCCATTGATGGCAACTTGTTTCATGCCTGTATCATTGATACGGACATCCAGCGCCAGCACAATATTTTCCGCACCATAACGTTTAAACCATTGGGTAACTAGCGCCGGTTGTTTTATGGCGATAGAGCCAATTACGATCCGGTTGGCGCCTGCATCAAGCAATGTTTTCACATCTTCTTCTGTACGGATGCCGCCGCCAACTTGAACAGGTATAGAAACCGCAGCAAGTAATTTGCGTAGTAAAGGGAGCTGGCGGGCGGATGGATCTTTAGCGCCAGCCAGATCGACCAGATGGAGTCGTTTTGCTCCCAGTTGTTCATATTGCTGAAAGTGGGACAGAGGATCGTGTTTATAATCCCGTTGCTGAGCATAATCTCCCTGATGTAACCGTACCACTTTGCCGTCAATCAAATCTAATGCGGGTATGATCATTGTGCTTACATCTCCAGAAAATTCTTTAATAGTCTGGCTCCGGCAGCACCGGAACGTTCAGGGTGAAACTGCACGCCAAAGAAGTTATCTTTGGCGATTGCACTGCTGAAAGTATTGCCATATTCAGTTTGTGCGATGGTGTAGGTATTCAGCGGGATCGCGTAGCTATGGACAAAATAGAAATAGGCATTGTTTTCAATACCACGGAATAGCGGGAGTCCGGCTTTTGGCAGAACTTGATTCCAGCCCATGTGTGGCAATGGAAGCCCATGAGTAGCCATTTTTTGGACGGGGGAATCAATAATTTCGAGTAGAGTGATATTATCACCTGTAACATTGTCGCTTTCTTCGCTGGTGGCAGCGAAGAGCTGCATGCCAAGGCAAATACCTAACACAGGTTGGCTGAGTACTTTAATTAACGGTATAAGTTCCCGTTGTTTCAATTGATCCATTGCGGCGTTGGCAGTGCCGACGCCAGGCAAAAGTAATTTATCTGCTGCCAGGATCGTCGCTGCTTCCTGGCTGATTTGAGGTTGATAGCCTAGTTTTCGGATGGCATAAAATACCGATGACAAGTTGGCGCAGCCAGTATCGATAATGACGACTTTCATCACAGAACCCCTTTGGAACTAGGCAATGTATCGCCTTCTACCCGAATCGCCTGACGTAGTGTTCGGCCAAAGGCTTTAAACAGGCTTTCTGCTCTGTGATGATCATTGCTGCCTTTCGTTTTCAGATGCAGTGTACAGGCCATTGCATAAGAGAGTGAACGAAAGAAGTGTTCAATCATTTCAGTACTCAGATCACCCACTCGTTGGTGTTTGAATTCAGCTTTATATTCCAGATGAGGGCGACCGGAAATATCGAGAGCACAGCGGGCAAGGCATTCATCCATTGGCAACACAAAACCAAAGCGGCAGATGCCTCGTTTATCTCCTAAAGCCAGCTTCAATGCTTCTCCCAATGCCAGACCGGTATCCTCAACGGTATGGTGATCATCAATACAGAGATCGCCGTTAACCTGAACATGCATGCGGAAACCACCGTGGGTGGCAATCTGATCTAACATATGGTCAAAGAACCCGACGCCGGTATTGATATCGCTGCCGCTTTCACGATCAAGCCAAACGTCAATGTTGATGGATGTCTCTTTAGTGACACGTTGAATGTGAGCGTAACGATCTTGACGGGTTAGTTGTTCACTGATGGTGGACCAGCCAAGGTTTTTCGGATGATAGCGTAATCCCTGAATGCCCATATTTTTTGCCAGTCGCAGATCGGTTTCTCGATCGCCGATTACATAGCTGTTAGCGGTATCCATCAAGCCTTCTGCCAGATATTTTTCCACGAGTTTGATTTCTGGCTTACGGCAATGACAATGCTCTTCTGGTTTGTGAGGGCAGATTAAAACTTCATCAAAATGGATGCCTTGAGAACTGAAAATCTGCATCATCAGGTTATGTGGCGGTTCAAACTGTTCTAATGGGAAACTGTCTGTGCCAAGACCATCCTGATTGGTGATCATAATCAGCCTGAACCCTGATTTTTGCAGGGTAAGCAGCGCGGGAATAACCCCGGTTTCCAGTGCCAGTTTATCCAGACGATCAACTTGAAAATCTGTTGGCGGCTCAGTGATCAGCGTACCATCCCGATCAATAAAAAGGAGTTTCTGGTTCATCAGTTTGTTATCTCCTTTGGTTGTTCATTTATAGTGGAAAGGTTGCTGATGGCTTCAACCACTTGCTCACACTCTTTACGGTTGCCGATGGTGATCCGCAGACAACCTTCTAAACCGGGTTGTTTGCGCTGATCGCGCAGGATAATGCCCTGATACCATAATGTTTTGAAAACAGTTTCTGCGTCATAGAATTTCACCAATATATAGTTGGTTTCACTGGGAAATACTTTTTCAACAATAGCCAATTTATTCAAGGCTTGTTGCAAATAATCGCGGTTCTTCCTGGTCTCAATGACGCGTTTTTGCATAATGGCGATGCCTTTTGCTGTCAGTGCCTGCGCTGCGATATCCGCAACGGGAGTAGAAAGCGGGTAAGGCGCAATCACTTTTAACAACAGAGTGATGATATCCACAGACGCGAGAGTAAATCCACAGCGCAGACCGGCTAAAGCAAAAGCTTTCGAGAGGGTTCGCAAAATGACTAAATTTGGATAGTTTTTTAGCCAGCTTGCGATATTATTTTCCGGGCAAAATTCAATATATGCTTCATCGATAGTGACAATTGCACGATTGGCGGTCAGTTCCAGAATTTTACGCAATGAATCAGGATTAATTGAGTTTCCTGTTGGGTTATTAGGGCTACAGATATAGATTAATTTTACCCGGTCGAGGTTATTTTCGATCGCGTCGATATCCAGTTGCCAATTTTCCAGTGTGGCAATTTTCTTTTGTTCGACACCAAAAGTTTCAGCGCTGACACTGTACATACCATAAGTTGGAGGGCAGAACAGAACCGCGTCTTGTCCGGGTTCACAAAATACGCGGATGAGAAGTTCAATGGCTTCATCAGCACCCCGACAGGCTAGTACTTGCTCCGGTTGTAAGCCGGCATAGGCGGCATAACGACGGATAACCGAGGCTGGCTGGCAGTTAGGATAACGGTTTAATGTTTGCTCCGTGCATTGAAAATCAGGGGCTAGTGGATATTCATTGGCATTCAACCAAACATCGCCATTGCCGCCAAGGCGGCGAGCAGACATATAAGGTGTTAATTTGCGGATATTTTCTCGTGCCAACAGATTGGCATCAAAAATGTTATTCATGTTCACTCCTTATCTGCAATATTTAGCGCAGCCACACGTAAAGCGACGGCATTTTTATGGGCGGTCAGTTGTTCTGCTTGCGCCAGTGTTTCAATGGTCTGAGATAGGTTCAGTAGCCCTTGCGGCGTCAGTTGCTGGATCGTCATACGTTTTAGGAAATCTGCCAGACCAAGGCTGGAATAGGTTGAGGTGTAGCCATAAGTTGGTAGTACGTGATTGGTTCCTGATGCATAATCTCCCGCAGATTCCGGCGACCAGTCACCGAGGAAAATGGAACCGGCGTTAGTGATTTTTTCAACCAGTTGTTCTGGTTGACGGGTTTGGATAATCAGGTGTTCTGGGCCATAGCGGTTACTGATTTCTACGCACTGTCGCAGGCTTTTTGTCACAATAATCCGGCTGTGTGTTAATGCTTTGGCGGCAATCTGGTTGCGAGGAAGTAGAATAAGCTGTTTTTCGATTTCCGCTATCACTTTTCTGGCTAATGTTTCATCAGGTGTAGCCAATATCACTTGTGAGTCAGGGCCATGTTCTGCTTGTGAGAGTAAATCGGCAGCCACAAAGACGGAGTTTGCTCCCGCATCGGCGATAATAAGCAATTCCGATGGGCCAGCAGGCATATCAATAGCTGCGCCATCTACACGCTGACTAACTTGTTTTTTGGCTTCGGTAACATAAGCGTTACCTGGACCAAAAATCTTATCTACTTTGGGTACGGATTCTGTTCCAAATGCCATAGCGGCAATGGCTTGAGCGCCACCAACCTGGAATATTTCCGTAATCCCACACAGTGTGGCCGCATAGAGAATTTCATTGGCGATTGGGGGTGGTGAACAAAGTACAACTTTATGGCAACCCGCTATTTGAGCAGGTGTTCCGAGCATCAAAACGGTAGAAAGTAATGGCGCGGAACCGCCGGGAATATAGAGCCCGACAGAATCAATAGGCCGTGTGACTTGTTGACAATAGACCCCGGGTTGGGTTTCTACTTTGACCTTTATCGGTTTCTGTGCTTCGTGGAAGACGCGGATATTATTCATTGCCTGTTGCATTGCCTGTTTAATGTCGTCATTCAGGCTGTTTTCCGCGGCGGCGATCTCTTCCGGCGAAATACGGATATTTTCAATAACTATTTTGTCGAAACAGCGGCTGAATTCACGCAGAGTGTGATCGCCGTACTCTTTTACCGCATTCAGAATTTGCTCCACTGTACGGGAGATTTTTTCGGAAGCTGAAATAGCAGGGCGTGTCAGTAAAGCGCTTTGCTGTTCATCATGGCATTCCTGCCAATGGATCAGAGTATCGAAACGGCTAGTCATTTTCGTTTACTCCATCATCTTTTCAATTGGCAATACTAAAATGGAGCTGGCGCCAAGGGATTTAAGTTTCTCCATCGTTTCCCAAAATAGTGTTTCACTGCTTACCATGTGCATGGCAACGCGGTTCTGATCCCCCGCCAGCGGTAGAATCGTTGGTCGTTCTACCCCTGGTAGCAGGGCAATTACTTCTTCCAGTTTTGCACTTGGTGCGTGCAACATGATGTATTTGGATTCACGGGCCTGAATCACCCCTTGAATGCGGGTCAACAGTTTCTCAATCAATTGCTGTTTATCGGCAGGCATTTCACCATCACGTTGAATAAGGCAGGCTTTGGAACGGTAGATGATTTCTACTTCCCGCAGGCCATTCGCTTCCAGTGTCGCGCCAGTTGAAACCAGATCGCAGATAGCGTCTGCTAACCCGGCGCGCGGGGCAACTTCAACTGAGCCATTTAGCAGACAGGATTTAAAGTGGATTTTTTTCTGATCGAGATAACGTTTTAGCAGGTGAGGGTAAGAGGTTGCGATACGGGCATTTTGTAAACACTCGACGCCGGTATAGTTGTAGTCTAGAGGCGCGGCCAATGAAAGGCGGCAGGTGCCGAAATCAAGGCGGCGTAAAGTGAAATAACGTGGATCTTCTCCTTGAGCGCGGCGGTTTAATAGCTCTTCTTCCAGCACGTTTTCACCGATAATACCCAGATCGACAACGCCGTCCATAACCAGCCCTGGAATATCGTCATCACGTACTCGCAAGATATCAATTGGCATATTCTCTGCGAATGCAATTAGGCGCTGTTGTTGCAGATTGATTTTAATACCACAGCGAGCCAGTAATTTTCGTGAATCTTCGCTTAATCGGCCTGATTTCTGCATTGCGATACGTAAACGTGATTTATCTAACATTTTTATCCCCACTTAAAATCGTAAACATAAAAAAAACCCTCGGAAGGATTCTTCCGAGGGTTTTCATCGCATTCATGCCACCGGAAGACCCGCTAAACGTCTTCCGGCACACAACCGCCTGAAAGACTAATCAGGATGATGATGGTGGTAATGGTTAAATTGAATGCGGATCATAATGGTTTCTCTTTATTTATTATTGCTATTGGCGACTGTTTGCTGCCGGCTGTTTTTATTCATTGACCAGCAGAGGTTAAATTTTTTGCTCGCCATTCAACCTATACGATTTGACGACCTAAAAGCAATCTATTTTTTTAACAATCAATTTATATTGTAATAATGTTTTGTTTTTATTCGAAATATTGTTTTCTATGAGAGAGATACAGGACCAATAATAACAGTGGCTTAATGTTCGAATTATTTGCATAATCAAAATAATATCAGGCATATAAGGAGTGGTGATGAAAAAAGTTTCCATTATCGGTCTGGGGTGGTTGGGGATGCCATTAGCCAAGGCATTGAGTCGCAGTGGTATGCAAGTTGTTGGCAGTAAAACGACGCCAGATGGTGTAGAGGCAGCACGTATGTCTGGTATCGAATGTTATTTGTTACAACTGGAACCTCAGATCAATTGTGCTCTTGATGATTTAGAGCAACTGATGGTAGCCGATGTGATGATCATCACTTTACCGGCAAGTCACACTGCGGGGGGCAGTTATAACTATGTTAAGGCAGTTCAGTTAATTGTTGATACGGCTCTCTCATACTCTGTGCCAAGGATTATTTTCACCAGTTCTACTTCTGTTTATGGCTTTGTTGCGGGTAATCTCAATGAAGATTCGCCTTTTTGCCCTGAAACATCTTCCGCTCAAGCATTGGTTGAATTAGAGAATTGGTTACACAAACTGCCAAATATTTCCGTTGATATTTTGCGTTTAGCTGGTTTAGTAGGCAATGGTCGTCATGCCGGGCGTTTTCTGGCGGGCAAAAAGGCAGTTAAAGGGGGGAATCAGCCGGTCAATTTAGTTCATCAGGATGATGTGATTTCAGCCATTAACTTATTAGTTCAGAGGAGTGATGGTGGGTATGTTTATAATTTATGTGCGCCTGTTCACCCAACCAAAGCTGAATTTTATCCTAAGGCCAGTAATCAGCTTGATTTAGTTCCACCTGAGTTTTCTAGAGAAGAAACTCAGGTGCGTAGCAGAATTGTTGATGGCAGCCGTATTTGCCAGGAGTTAGGATTTAAGTATCAATATCCCGATCCTAAATGGATGCCAATGAGCTGATTTTTCTCAACTTAATTCAATCATGACAATTTCTTTGAACGCTGGTCTTTCTGCCATTAATTGATACCAGCGTTCAATATTTGGCAGAGATGGACGTTTGATTGGGATGTTAAGCCAAGGATAAATCATGGGTCCTAATGCAATATCAGCCATACCAAATTTATCGCCAGAAAGATATTTCTGTTCTGCCAGGGTGTTATCGAGCACTTTCATCAGTTTTTCGATTTCAGTCAGAGTTTGTTCTATTTGTTTTTGATCCCGCTCTGCTTCCGGTGTACGAACGAAACCTATCACGAGTTGTTTGATATGAGGAAACAGATGTGAACCAACCCAATCCATCCATTTATCTGCATTTGCCCTTTCCTGTAGATCTTGCGGATAAAGCATATCTTTACCAAATTTCGCTGCAAGATAACGAACGATTGCATTAGATTCCCACAGGACAAAATTATCTTCTTGCAAACAGGGGATTTGCCCATTCGGATTCATTTTCAGATATTGCGGGTCGTCCAGTTTGCCAAATTTACCACCAATATCTACCTGATTATACGGCACATCGAGTTCTTTCAGACACCAGAGCACTTTTTTTACATTGGAAGAGTTTTTACGGCCCCAAATGGTCAGCATGGGCTTCTCCTTGAATTGGGATAATAATAAAGTCTGTTGTTTACTACCAATAACGCTTTATTAGATTAAATGAAAACCAGTGATCAGCACAATCTTTACACTGTTTATGTTGGTTTATTGTCGTACAACATTTTATATTAATAAGAATTTGACATTTTTTCTTATTAAGTAGAGGGGAACAATAATGAAGAAAAGTCTGGCGATGACGATGAAATGTGTTATTGCGGTGCTGACAGTAGCATCAATGGTAGGTGCCAGTGTTTATGCATCGGATGAACCTGTCGTTCCACCAGTGGACGCTAGAGCTTATGTGTTAATGGATTATAACAGCGGTAAAATTTTGGCGGCGGGTAATCCCGATGAGCGGCTCGATCCAGCCAGTCTGACAAAAATTATGACCAGTTATGTTGTCGGTCAGGCGATAAAAGCGGGAAAAATCACGCCGGAAGATATCGTTACTGTGGGAAAGGATGCTTGGGCGACGGGTAATCCCATATTGAAAGGTTCTTCTCTCATGTTTCTTAAACCCGGTGATAGGGTAAAAGTAATCGATTTGAATCGTGGCGTTGTTATTCAGTCTGGCAATGATGCCAGCATTGCTTTAGCTGATTATGTGGCGGGTAGTCAGGATGTATTTGTTAGTCTGATGAATAATTATGCAAAAGCACTTGGGTTGACTAACACCCATTTTCGCACGGTTCATGGATTGGATGCTGAGGGCCAATTCAGTACTGCGCGTGATATGGCGATATTGAGTCAGGCCATGATCCGTGATGTTCCTGATGAGTATGCCTTGCATAAAGAGAAAACATTCACCTTTAATAAAATCCAACAGCCTAACCGTAACCGATTGTTATCGAATAAGAATATGAATGTTGATGGTGTGAAAACAGGATATACCAGCGGCGCGGGTTATAACCTGGTTGCTTCAGCGACAGAAGGACCTATGCGGCTGATTTCTGTTGTGCTAGGTGCGCCAGGTGATCGGGTTCGTTTCGCCGAAAGTGAAAAATTACTTGCATGGGGACTCCGTTTTTATGAAACAGTGACGCCCATTAAAGCTAACGAACCGTTTGTTTCAGAAAAGGTTTGGTATGGAGATCGTTCAGATGTTGCTCTTGGCGTGGAAAAAGATGTGGCAATCACCATTCCTCGTGGGCAGCTAAAAAATTTGAAAGCCAGTTACACGTTAGATCAGACGCCATTGACAGCGCCTTTGATGAAAAATCAGGTTGTCGGTGTGATTAATTTCCAATTAGGGGATAAGGTGATTGAACAACGTCCTTTGGTAGTTAAAGAGGCGGTGGAGGAAGGTGGCTTTTTTAGTCGCATTTGGGATTTGATTGTGATGAAAGTGAGTGGTTGGTTTAAGGCGATTTTTGGTTGATTTGAAGTCAATGTGTGGTTTATGCGGCAGGTTGGGTGGAGTTATATTCTGCCTTGCTTAGGGCGCGGCATTTTGCCGCGCACGTTTTACACTTATTTTTTTTCATCCAGAGAGCAACGTTTGTTGTTTTTTACAGCAGAGCCGTTGTACCGGCCTTTGAATAACAAGACACCATCAGGTTTATCTTGCCAGTAAGCCCATAATTCAACTTCAGTTCTAACATGATGGCCAATATTTTCGTAGCGAATATGCGTAGGTGATAAACCTCGATAATTGCGGGTTGATGTTCCTTCATATCGGAGTTCATAGCTATTAGCGAATCCTGTTAAATCGCCACTTCTGAATAGAATACAGGTTGCTACGTCATGAAACTCTACCCATCCATTAAGCGGTTTATTTTCACCTTCAGTTTCTATTTCAAAGACAATGACATTTTTACCCGTTTCAGTTTTACCAAATACCATCAGTTTTCCATCTTCAATGGGGCGCAATAAGGATATTGAATTCTTTTCTGGATCTATAATCAAACCACCATATTCAACCCCATTGACACTGGCTGTGTAGTTGGGAAAACGACTAACATTGCCTCCGCCGAAAATAACGAGAGGCTCCTGATGATTTGAAACATCAAGTTCACCAGCAAAAGGTCGGACAGCATCACCGTCAGAAAAAATCTTTTCACTTTCTCCAGTGCCAATAGCACCGTATATTTCTATTTTACTGTTCCAGGCGACTTCATCTTTTGCTATGGGAACAACAATGAGATTCTCAGAAACTAAGATCGGTGGAGACTGGTAAGTAATCCCCTCAAAGATAACATCATAAACATCAAAAAATTCAACACTGCCCTCAACAAATTTGACGGCTCTATGCCATGCTCCATCGTAGAAATAATCTGTTGCATAACCTGAGGATGGCTTTTTAATACGTTGGCTTTCTTCTGACATTTTATCACCTATTATGAAGAGAAATGAGTGAGAGAAAAATAGATATTCAAGCATTAAAAATAGTAGTAAGCATTATTGATATTTGTCAAGAAAATGGGTTTTAATTGGGTTTTTATTATTTTATAGGTAATATTAGACAGGAAATTAATTTGTAAAAAATGAAAATATCCATGTTCAGAAATAGATTTAATATAATTGTTTTAATATGTTGTTATTGGGTGTGTTAAATATATGATCAATAAATTTATTAGGGTTAATTTTAGGTCTATTATTGTCTATTTGAAATGATTTTTAAATTCATTGAATATAGATTAATGACACCGAAATGGCATTATTGAAATAAAATATTATTTATTAATTATCGTGAATTTAAAACGGTATTGCGAGAACAGGCAGAATCTTGTGATTAAGGTTCTGCCTGGAGAAGGGAATCTCTGGTAGAAAATACTGTTAGATTTTACTCAACATCAACTTTGTTCTACCAGAGAAATACTACACTCAATTTCTATTGTAGCAATAGGGAGTTAGGCGCAGCTATTTAGCAATTTATGACTTTATATTAAGAAGCCAACAGTGTTGCGTTGTAGATATAATTGTAACCACCAGGAGAAACCGCTGATGAAGAAGTTATATTTACACGTTTGTTATTACTACAAGCGTTCAGAAGAAGATGATACAGTGCAGCACCTCTGTAGTCCTGCGCATTCCACCATAACAGATAGTTAAATTTGCCGTTAGGGAATTGCATAGTTACAGTCACTTGCAATTGGTTTTGATCAGGTGCAGCCTGAACTGAAGTTACTGTACCAACAGCGAAATAGTAATTAGGAGTTGGAGAAGTGTTTTCAGGTTTATTTTCTGTTACCGCTTCATTAGAAGAAGGATTTGCATAGTTCATCGTGTTAACCTTTTAATTTAATATAATTGAACAATAGAATTTTTTACTAAAATGTGCAGAACAGTAATTTGTCCGCCGAAGAAATATAAGATAATTGGTAATTGTAATCTATACTAAAAGTTTATCTGTGTTATATAATTATTAATGCTGTTAAAATGTTGCCAATAATATATTTCCTCTAAATGGTTATAATAATCAAAGGTATCACTCTAATCAAAAAATAATATTGATATTTATTTCGTGTCGTTGAAATTAACAATCTGTTCTAGTAGGGATTATTTATGCAGGATGTTCTTATTAATAAAGTGTGGGTAATAAATAAGCTGTAGGCATTGAAACGAACAGCCAGTATGTAGTGAATAGTTTAAATTTCCGTTTTCTAGCTAATATTCAGATAAAACATTATGAAATTATTATTATCCTATAATATTTCGCATAGATATATATAACTGAAATGTTTGAAATTAATTAATTTGGACCTATTTTAATGTTAGTAGTGCCTGAGTGTATGATGTTTTATTAATAATTATATATTGAGAATGTTATTGATGTAATTACATATGCTGTTAATTATTCACATTGTACAATAATGGGATATTGCTATGCCTTGTTTTTTAAAGATTGAGTGGGGGTTGTGTTCTATCCTAAAAGTGGTTTTTATAAGAAATGTTTTCTAACGAAATTAAATTTTGATAATAATATATTGATATTGTCTGTGTTAAATAGATATCTAGGTTAATTACTTTTGATTTGTTGAGAATTTGTTTTATGTTATTTTTGTGAGATTTTGTTTTTATATTAAATACAACTAGGCAGGCAGAGCATTAATATTACGCTCTGCCTTAAATAGGGTAGAATGTGCTGTTATAAGAATCAGCTTCATTATACCAGAGAAATGTTGTGCCAAACTCCTATCACAATCGTACTGTATGTTGCGATTAATTAAATCGCCTCAATCAGATTGAATTTCTATTAGGAATATATTATTTGGCTCAAGCATTTCACAGGCGATTATTTTACATAGAGATTTCTACGCAATTAATATAATCGCAACCGAGAGGACCAACTTTTCCTACGGTTCCTATTTTCACATCTTTCTTCCCACAAAGTGCTTCCATCAGGACTTTATAAATCGCCATGCCTCTATTATCTAGCAGATTCCATTTTAAAAGCATTTCTTCAGATGTGCCATCAAGCATTAATACAGTCACCATGACTTGCATAACTTTGTCTGGCATAACTTTCATTGCAATGATTTTACAGCAACGTAACATTACGTCATCTACCATATCTTTATCTTTAATCAAAGAAGGATGCATGTCGTTAATCATAATATAAACTCCAAAATATAAATTAATTAATAAATGACTTATATTGTCTCTGAATAATTAACGGAAAACCGTTTGTTTGAGAAATATAAGGTGGTTGGTACTTCTACTATAAAAGCAATCTACATAAGAAATTTTTTTCGCACTAAAAATATAGGACAGTTAACATTTTTAATTGGCATATAACATTTTCTCTAACACATATAACTATAGGTGCCATTTATAGGTTGTCAAATAAATTTGAAAAAATAATGTAATTAATTGATAAATAGAGTTATATTGCTAAAAATAGAAAGTAAATTGTCAACGGGAGAAATATAAAATAATTGGGATTTTTTATGTTTCATATAATTAGATTAAATTAAAATTTTATTGGTAATTTATTTGTTTTGAATGATTAGTTTGGTAATTAAAAATTTAAATTATATTTTTGATTGTTGTAAATAAATATGGTTAATTTATTTGTTTGAAATTTATATAAATATTAATGTAAATGAGATATTGTGTGTGTTTTTTATAAAAAAAACTTTTCTTTATGAAGTATTGGTCTATTCTTTAAAAAACTAAATAGTAAATAAAATAGCCATGCAAATAACTATTTCAATATTAAGGCTAAATTGTTTTGGGGTAATTTTCTATTTGTCAATAGAAGAATGTTATTAGAAATAAAATAATTAGAATTCATTATTCTATTGAATATAGATGTAGATTGCTTATTTTGGATAGAAAGTTAATACAGGTATTTAGTGCTTTAGCAGTAATACATTTAAGATAATTATGGGGAGGCAGTGATAAACTGACATGACAATATAGTGTTGAACTGTTGTTGGAAAAATAATTATCGTTTTCTAATGGGCGTATAGGCTCATTGTTCTATGATGAAAAGGTGATTATATGTCATATCTTGATCCGTTAGCGCTTTCTATCCGTTTCGGAAATCGCAATAATTTAAGTGCTGACAAGCGATGGACGGATAAGCCTAATCTTCTCCGCATGCTTAATCAGGAGCAATTTACTTACATTTATGAAGATAGTTTGCACTTTCTTTATGGTCGATATAGATTCAACCCAAGTAATGGACGAGATAATATTTTGACCGATATACAGGTGTCGAAAATCAGGACTGGGAAATATATTGATCAATATGGTCATGATGAACAGTATGAAGTTCTTGGTCTCCTTGGCGGTATGGGAACATTTCCTTTACATTCAATATTCGGTACGTTCAGAACAGAAGAAGTCGATCTGATTAGTTACTATTTTTATATTGCATATGTATTGACGGGTAATTATTCCGTTCATAATCGTTATTTTTACCAAGGTTATCCAATGGGGCCTAATAACGATGAGGGGTTAGATTATCATCTTATGTGGAACGCCGTTGATATCATTCCACCACCGTATAAACCGGGTTTGCCACGATATTTCCCGTTGATTAACGGCTATATTCTCTTTCCTTCAACAACCAAGGCAATAGTGATCTCTAATATTCCTACCGATGCTAGGTTTATCCGTCTTGAAGAGACAGGCAATAGGTTTCCTTTTACCGGGGAGATTGCGACCAAGACGCCTTATATCCTGACAGATAAGTTGCGGCAACAATGGGACGAAGAAGAAGAGCACGGGGTGCCAATAGATGAACGTGGATATTTTAACGAGGACGATTTGTGGCAATATGATGAACAGCAAGGGGATTGGGTGAAGTGGAGGGAAGCTTAAATTTTTCCGTCGGTTAGCTCATATCATTATTTGGTTGCTGTTCGTTTAAAGAGAACAGCAACCAAGTCGTGTTTATCTATGCAAACAGTGAATAGAGGACCGCAGAGATAGCAACTAATCCCATAAAGATAACAAATAGGTTACTTAGCTTGCCGCCATATTTGCGCATTGCAGGAACTTTGCGGATTGCATACATTGGCATAATGAACAGCAACATTGCGATAACAGGGCCACCCAATCTTTCGATCATTTCCAAAATACTTGGGTTCAGAGTCGCGACAATCCAAGTTGTGACCAACATGAAAGTGGACGTGATACGATTCAGCTTTTTAGGCTCAATAGTTTTGCCTTGGTCACGCAATGTCTTAATAACCATACCATTAAAGCCTTCACGCGCTCCCAGATAATGACCAAGGAAAGATTTGGTAATGGCTATGAATGCAATAAACGGAGCAATGTAGGCAATCACTGGCGTATTAAAGTGGTTAGCCAGATAAGAGAGGATAGAAATATTTTGTGCTTTGGCTTCTGCCAGATTTTCTGGAGACAGGCTCAATACGCAGCTAAATACGAAGAACATCACGGTGACAACCATCATGATATGGGCGTATGCCAGGATGCGGGAGCATTTTTTTTCAGCGTTTACACCATATTCTTCACGTTTTGCCACGGCAAACGCCGAGATAATTGGCGAGTGGTTGAAGGAGAATACCATTACCGGGATCGCCAGCCATAGCGTAATAAGCAGCCCATGACTTGCACTTGATGCAGAGACGGTGATGTTTTCAAAGATTGCGGTGTTCCAGTGAGGGATCAGATAGAACGCCAGCAGCATCAAAACGGCGACAAATGGGAATACCAGCACACTCATTGCCTTAACAATAGCCTGTTCGCCGAAACGGACGATGGCCATTATACCGATAATCAGGATCAGAGCCAGCAGGGCACGAGGAGGTGATGGCAGATGTAATTGGTGAACAATAAAGCTGTCTACGGTGTTGGTAATAGCAACGCTGTAAACCAACAGAATCGGGTAGATTGCGAAGAAGTAGAGCAGGGTGATAAGTTTGCCTGCCAGGCTGCCAAAGTGCTCTTCTACGACTTCGGTAATATCTTCACCAGGATTTTTACCTGATAGAACGAAACGGCACATCCCGCGATGGGCGAAGAAAGTCATTGGAAAAGCTAGTAGCGCCATCACCAGAAGAGGTAGCAGACCACCGATACCCGCGTTGATGGGTAAAAATAATACACCGGCGCCAATCGCGGTACCGTATAAGCCAAGCATCCATACTGTATCTGATTTACGCCAGGTTTTATAATCGCTTGGGCTGGTCGCCTGCGATGCGATTGTACCTGTTTGAGTCATATCCATAGTTATCTCCGAGAATAACGCGGTAAATTAAAAAACGAAATTACAATGCCGCAAGTATGCAATAAATGCAAATACATGTGGCCTAACTCTTTCTTTATAAAAATAAAATTTTTAAATATCTTTGGTGTTTATTTAAACGTTCTTATTACCACATTAACATCTTGGTCGAAAATTGGACTTTAAATTAACAAGCCAAAATTTTCGCTTTACTTTCTTTTTTGAAAGAAAGTCTAGAAATTTTAAGACCAGACTTTTGATAGCGGCAAGATAGCGATTTTTAGTGAATAGTACCGTGATCATAGTCTCAAATGCGGAATATATCCCGAAAAGTCATCATGTTGCGAGATTTAGTGTAATTGTTGCCTAAATATTGCGAATTTTAATGAGGTCAAATTATAACCTCAATTTTCCTATTACTCAACTCTCATTATTATCTTATGTTTTTGTTATTCCCCATCCATTTGTTTACATATTAATGAATAAAAATGGCAAATAGAGGGGATGGTTAATAAATTGATAAATATCAATTTGTTACCGAATTTAAAAAATAGCTATCTCTGATGTCATGTTTGTATCTTTGTGAAAGATATATATAAAACCAGGATAATGGATTAGTGGCATCAATAATATGCATGAAAGAGGTACTCACTATCCTTTGATCAAGTTTTAATAATCTCCTTCGTTATATATCTATTTACATAGTGATTTATACAGATTTATTGATTTATATGAAAATCGTTGCGCTGAATTTAAGCGCAAATAAATGTTAAATAGGATACAGAATATTCCTCTGCTGGTTAACTCATGTTCATTTTGGAATGTAAAATGTAACCAATAATTTCTAATAAAAAGACCTTGATTGAAATAGGGTTTATTTATCTCGAGTCACTAAATTGTATTTATGTTACTAGCTTTTTATCCAGCCTTTGCGGATAGGAAAAGCGCAGCAACGTTGGTACAGGCTGTTCAATCTTTTTTGTAAATTTTCGCCAGACAGGCTCCATATTATTTGCGCAAAAGTGCATCCCATTAGGCTGACGATAAATGCTCCGACCATATCCATCGGCCAATGAACGCCTAAATAGACTCTGGACCATGCGATAGCCAGTGCGATAGCCATCATACATAAGCCCGGCCAAACCCTATACCAGAATAAAAAAGATAAAGCGAATGTGAAGACGAATGTTCCATGATGGCTTGGGAATGAGGTTGTTGGCGCGTGAGGAAGAAAGTTGTAACCAAAACCTTCTGCGAAAGGGCGGTCGTGAGGGCAGAGTAAACCGATACAGAATGAGATCAGCATGGCAAAACAGAATGCAATGGTGGTTTTACTGACGACGACCCGATGATAAGGGAGAGTACGCTCTGAACCCCAGAACCAAAAACTAACTAATGTTAGAGGGAAGATAAGAACCAGATATTTTGCAATGAACACCGCCATCGCAATCATGGCTGGTGATGATTCAGGTGTAGCATTGAAAAAAATAAACAGATCATGATTTATTTGTTCTAACAAATCGGGCCTCACATATAGTCACTTATGTACATCACGATAGTCGGACGCAAGAGAGTAAAGTTGGCCGACTTGTGAGTAAAGCGTAATTGTCTTAATTGTTGGTGTTATTTATGTTTGGTTTATATTTACGTTAAGGAAACATCTGGAGCTAGTCATGATAAAAACTAAGCAATTCATTGATATATATGACGATAACCTTTGGGTTACCGAAGTGATAGTATAAGTGGTTGATAGTTTGATCACCGGTAGAATCGGTTATGTGTTTATGGCCGTATATTTTTTAAACGATAAAAAAACCCGATAGCCTTAAACCAAAATGGATGACTATCGGGTTCCTCAATATTGGGATATCAAAGAAAAGCAGTGGCATTAACTCAGACTACGACTTGGCAAGAAAGTTCTTCGTGATAAGAAAAAAAATCAGATTTTTTTTCAATTTGATGAAAATAACATTTTTTGCACAAATCAACCGAGTCCCTGTGGCTAATGATCAACGGCGGTTTTTACCGCAACTAAAGTAGAAAGGGAAGTTCGATTATTGAGCAGTTGGTGTTCTTTCACGTATGCTTCGAAGTCTGTGCAGCCACCAATATGTTGCTCGTCAACGAAAATCTGTGGCACAGTTTCTACGGGTTTACCAACCGTTTTTTCCAGATCGGCTTTAGTAATACCTTCTGCGTGAATATCAACATAACGGAAGTTAAAGTCATCACATTGTTCTTTCAGTCGTTCCGCCAGTTCTTTCGCGCGGACACAGTATGGGCAGCCAGGACGACCGAAAATCACAGTAAACATATAAACTCCTCTTGGTTATATTAAAATAATGCGGTTTGATGTGTTGTTCATGCTTATTTGAGCGCTACTATGCCTGCATAGATCTGTAAAAAAAAGCAGAAATTGCCTTTTGTTTTAATTCAGCATACCAATTTTGGTAACAGAGTTTCCGGTAGTATAATGCAGCGTCAGGTTATTAAAGAGGGTGTGATGAAAAGTCATCAAGGCAGTATGAGTTCATTGGCAGATATGCCAAAACAGGTTATCCTGCTAGAAATTGTCGGCATTAGCGGCTTGCTCCTAGCATATTTGACTATTAATGATATTGTTGTCTTAACAGATTTACTAATGACGCCGGAAGCACATGTTGTTATGATTTTCACCGGCATATACCCTATGGATTTCAAGGTGCATCGCGACGGCAAGAGAGTGAATCCCCGGGAGCATAGCAAACTATGTGACTGGGGTGAGCGAGTGTAGCCAACAAAGAGGCAACTTGAAAGATAACGGGTAATGGGTTGTTTGGTTCCTGCCGCGGTTAATATCATTTGGCGTGCAGTGTGTGGTCTCTCTTTTCTGGGAATTGATCATAAAAAAGAGAGTAAAAATAAGGCAGAAGGTAGTGATAACGGTAGATAAAAATAATTTATCAGTTATTGGTGATAGCGCGATAAAGAATTATTTCGTAAGCTATAGCGCTTTTTCATTTTCCGTTGTATGGGGTTGTTAGATGAGTTCACTTGTCATTCCTGACTTATCGGTATTGCGTGAGTGGTTGGATCAGCTCAAAATTTCCTACTTTGAGTGCGATTCATGCCAAGCGCTGCATCTACCTCATATGCAGAATATTGATGGTTTATTTGATGCTAAAATTGATTTGTTAGACAATGTAATCTTGTTTTCTGCATTGGCTGAAGTTAAACCAACCGCCATTATTCCTCTGATGGCTAATCTAAGCCAGATTAATGCCAGTTCCCTGACAATCAAGGCTTTTCTTGATATTCAGGATGAAAATTTACCGAAATTGGTGGTGTGTCAATCTTTCCTTATTTCAGCCGGGCTGACTTTTTCTCAGTTTTCTCATTTCTTGCAACAAAGCGAAGAGCAGATTGCAGGTGTGATTTTTGAAATTCACAGTAATAACTTGCTGTATATTAATCGTGATATCGAAATTGAGGGAGACATTGAAGAGGAAGAAGAAGCACAAGTTTCTGCTAAGGCGCCGACTTTTACTTTGCACTAATATTTCCAACATGGTCATCCTACAATGCAATGTACGCATTATTCTGCGGGGCATTGTCACTCTTGTCAGTGGCTTGAAAAACCCTATTCTCAGCAGTTAGAAGATAAACAGCAGAATCTAAAACAGTTATTATCTCAAACCTTTGTGAATCAATGGTTACCTCCAATCGCCAGCCAACCAGGCGCCTTTCGTAATAAAGCTAAAATGGTCGTCAGCGGCAGTGTAGAACGCCCATTACTAGGTATGTTGCATCGTGATGGCACGGCGGTTGATCTGTGTAATTGTCCCCTCTATCCAGCGCATTTTCAGCCTGTATTCGATGTTGTTAAATCGTTCATTGCTTATGCCGGGTTGACGCCGTATAACGTTGTTCGTAAGCGGGGTGAACTGAAATATTTGTTGCTGACAGAAAGCCGTTATAGCGGTGAAGTGATGTTGCGTTTTGTACTGCGTTCTGAAACGAAGATTGCTCAATTGGAGCGTGCCTTACCTCGGTTGCGTGAGCAATTGCCGCAGCTTACGGTAATCTCTGCTAATATTCAGCCGATCCATATGGCGATCTTAGAGGGAGAAAAAGAGATCCTATTTACTGAGCAAAAAGCGCTTAAGGAACAGTTCAATGGCATTCCTCTTTACATCCGTCCCCATAGCTTTTTCCAGACTAACCCGAAAATGGCTTCTGAATTGTATGCAACAGCAGGGCGTTGGGTTCGTGAATTGAAAATCAGTAGCATGTGGGATCTATTCTGTGGTGTTGGGGGTTTTGGTCTGCATTGCGCAGATAAAAACACCTGTTTAACCGGAATCGAAATTAGCCCCGAAGCCATTGATTGTGCCCGTGATTCGGCAAAAATACTGGGTTTGGAAAATATTGAGTTTCAAGCTTTGGATTCGACAAATTTCGCCGTGGCGAAAGAGCAAATTCCGCAATTGGTTTTGGTAAACCCACCTCGTCGGGGAATTGGTAAAGCGTTGTGCGATTATCTTAGTAAAATGGCGCCGGATTATATTCTTTATTCAAGCTGTAACGCTCAGACAATGGCGAAAGATATTGCGGCACTAGCCAACTATCGTGTAGAAAAGACACAGTTGTTTGATATGTTTCCCCATACCGAGCATTATGAAGTTTTAACGTTATTGAGGTTAAGTTACGATTAAATAACGAAAGAATATGTGGGGAATGGGGGTTCTATAAGAACCGCCCATCCCGTTTAGTTATGGCGCTCAAAAGCGAGTGCACGGCGTTCAATCATCCGCATCAGCAAAGTCAGGATGCCGTTAACACATAGATAAATTATCCCTGCGGCGATAAAAACCATCACATCATAATTACGGCCAAATAGAAGCTGACTGTATCCCATGACTTCCAACAGAGTAATTGTACTTGCGAGAGAAGTACTCTTGAAAATCAATACAACTTCGTTGGAATAGGAAGATAACGCTCGTTTAAAAGCATAGGGCAGTAGGATCCACATAGATTGTGCTTTAGACATGCCCAACGCTTGACAGGATTGCCACTGACCGGCAGGAATGGCTTTTACTGCGCCATAGAATAGCAGAGTAGAATATGCCGCGCTGTTAAGCGCTAGCGTTACCATTGCGCACAACCAAGGCTCAGACAGTAATTGCCAAAGCCACGGATACGCTTTTATAGCTGGAAATTGCCCAGGTCCGTAATAAATCAGAAAGAACTGCACCAGCAAAGGCGTACCGGTGAACAGAGTAATGTAGGTTTTTACCAGTTGTGTCAGTACCGGCAATTTCATGGTCAGAACCATAGTGAACAGAACGGACATCATGAACGCAACAAAAAGCGTTGTAACGGTCAGGCTCAGACTGGTTGTCAGCCCCGGCAAAATCTGTTGAATATACTCAAGCATCAGGAAACACTCCGATCAAAGCGAGTGGAGCGTATCTCAATTTTTTTTAGAATAAATTGACTGAGTAGAGTGATAGCCAGATAGATCAGCGCCACAATCATATACCAAGTGAAAGGCTCCTGAGTGCGTGTGGCGATACTTTTGGTTTGTTGCATCAGATCATTCACACTGATAAGCGATACTAGCGCGGTATCTTTCAACAAAACTAACCACTGGTTGCCTAGCCCTGGTAGAGCATGTCGCCACATCTGGGGCATGATCAGGCGGAAAAATATTTCAGCGCGACCAAGACCTAATGCGTGACCGGCTTCCCATTGGCCGACAGGAATGGCTTTTATCGCACCACGGAGTGTCTGGGATGCATAGGCGGAGTAGAGCAGGGAAAGTGCAATGACACCACAAAGAAATGGGCTAACATAAAAGTCTTGAATATCTATCTGAATCCTGGGATGCCAGAAGATAAGATAAACATCAAAACCATCAGCCAGTGTCATGAGAAGTTGTGACGCGCCAAAGTAGACGAACAGCACGACTAAAATTTCCGGCAATCCTCTGAACAGAGTGACCCAGCAGGTGCCAAGTATGGCGAAGGGTTTCCAACGGGCTGATTCCCAGGCGGCAAATAGCATGGCTAAAATCAGACCAAGCACTAATGCAGACACGGCAAGGCCGACGGTGATGCCGGCGGCGCTTGTTAGAGATTGAAATTCATTCATGGAGATTCAGCGACTTATTTAAACCATTTTTTATAGATGATGTCATAAGTACCATCTCGTTTAATGTCAGCGAGAGCTTTATTCAGCTTATCTTGTAGCTCTTTGTTACCCTTACGAACAGCAATACCTAAACCGATACCAAAGTAATTTTTGTCGGTGACTTTGTTACCGATGGTATTTAAATTTTCATTCTTTTTCAGCCACTCGTTAACAACGGCAGTATCACCGAAAACGGCGTCCAGACGGCCGTTTTTTAGATCTAGAATCGCATTTTGATAGCTGTCATAAGGAACGGTTTTAATCTCTTTTCGTTGTTCCATCAGATACTTCTGGTGAGTTGTCCCATTCTGGATACCCACAAGTTTGCCTTTCAGCTCTGCGACGCTGGAGACTTTACCTTTAACGGAAATAAAAACCGCTGAGTTGTCGTAATAAGTGTTAGTAAAATCAACCTGCTTTTGGCGCTCAGGAGTGATATCAATACCGGCGGCTAAAGCGTCGAAGCGACGGAATTTCAGACTGGGGATCAAGCTGTCAAAGGATTGGTTAGTGAAGGTACATGTTGCATTAATTTTCTCACAGAGAGCGTTGGCCAGATCGACATCAAAACCCTGAATTTTATTATTTGCATCGATGTACTCAAACGGAGGATAAGTGGCTTCTGTGGCAAAACGAATAGTCTCTTTTTCCGTGGCGGTTGCAGATAAAGTTACTGTGCCTAAGAGGGCTGCAAAAAGTAGTTTTTTCATCGCTATATCCTATTAATAGTTAGTGTGATAGATAATTAGCAAAGGCTTTGGTTTGTGGTTGGGTAAAGTGGCTGGTATCACCTTGTTCTACAATGCGGCCGTTTTCCATATATACGACACGGCTTGCGGCCTTGCGGGCGATTTCCACTTCATGGGTAACGATAATCTGTGTAATGCCCGTTGCAGATAATTCATGGATGATGTTAACAACTTGTGCTGTGATTTCTGGGTCCAGTGCTGCGGTTGGTTCATCAAATAATAAAACTTGGGGTTCCATCATTAATGCCCGTGCGATAGCAACCCGTTGTTGTTGTCCTCCAGATAAATGTTGTGGGAAGCGGCCGGCAAAATCATCTAAGCGCAAACGGGAGAGGAGCTTATTCGCTTTTTCCTGTGCCCGCTGTTTGGATAAATTCAACACGCGACAGGGTGCTTCGATTAGGTTATCCATAACAGTAAGATGCGGCCATAAGTGATATTGCTGAAAGACCATACCTACATTCTGGCGTAGAGAACGAATCTCCTTTGTTCCTGGCGTTTGATCGAAATTGAATTGATGATTAGCAATATGTAACTGGCCGGATCGTGGTATTTCCAGCAGGTTTAATACTCGCAACAACGTACTTTTACCCGCGCCACTTGGCCCTAGCAAAACCATCGTTTCCCCTGGAGAACACTCAAGATTAATATCAAACAGTGCTTGATGGGCACCGTAATAACAATCAATGTTTTTTAATTGAATACTCATGCTTTAGTTCTGAATAGTCAGTAGTTTAGTGCGATGCTAAACTCGTTAGCATAATTATGCAACACCTTATGTACAGGATATTATTAATTGATATTTCAATTACATGCCTAATTAACGTGTTCTATTCTCTCCTTGTGTGATTTGTCAACAAACGCTTATTTATTCTATTGCCATATTGAAGAAAGATGAAACGTCCGAACCGTTATTTATGACATCAAGTATTAATTGTGGCTCAAATTCTGGTTAAGTAAAGAATGCCATCAGTAAGGGCGCTAGCAAACTCAGCACAAAACCGTGGACTATCGCTGCCGGGACGATACTGACTCCACCACACCGTTGTAATATCGGCAAGGTGAAATCCATAGAAGTCGCACCGCTTAACCCTAGTACGCTTGAGCGATATCGGTCGATAAAAACAGGAATTAGCATAATTACTGCTAGCTCACGCGCCAGGTCATTAAAGAATGCGGCACTGCCGATTACCGGCCCGTAAGCATCAGAAAGTAAGATACCAGACAGGGAATACCAGCCGTAGCCGGAAGCCAATGCTAAACCTGTTTTCACTGGCAGCCCAAGGATAAGTGCCGCAATCGCACCGCCGGCAAGTGCACTGGTCGCGACAATAATTGCAATAATCATACCTCGGCGGTTCAGCAATATTTGTTTCAGGTTCATACCGCTGTTACGTAATTGAATACCGACAAGTAACAGTAAAACGATTAAAGCAATTTCACTGGCGTGATTGGAGAAATGCAGCCATGACCAGCCAGCGAGTCCAAATAGGAAACCTAAAATCAGCACACCACATAATTTCAGTGATTCAAAAATCATATGCAAACGGGAAGGGGGCTTTTCTTGTTTATGTGGACTAATAACCCAAGGATCGCATTTTTCAAGAAGGAATAGTGCTAGCATATTAGCTGTAAAAATACATAAAAAAAATGTCATCGCGTATTGAAAGATAGAGAAGAGGTTACGGCCTAAATCGTCCAACAAAGCCAGGCTGGTTCCCATTAAAAACAGAATGACATAGACCATCGCGTTAAGAAGGCGATGAATAGCATTTAATAATGCTTTATTATTCAAATGGATAAGATAGCCTAGCGTTAACGGCAAAAGAATGATCAGCAGCCCAGAGTACATAATTAACATCCTGTAAAACAGTTAATGTCTTTTTATCCAAATCTAGTATAAAAATCGGTTGTAAAGACTATAAAAGTAAAAGATAACAATTTTTTTACATTAAGAGAATAGTCAGGATAGAGAGAAGTATGCTGTTGCTCAAAGAATTTTTTATTCTTAGGGTGGGGGTGTTATTAATAACTTTTAATGTGTATAAAACGTAAAGAGAACAGTATCTAGCTAGAATGAGTCGAAATCCCTGGTTTTCGTGGTATTGCAAGAAATAAGTTTTTACTATTTATTTAAATCCAATGCTTAATATGGTGATATTTAAATGAATTTTATTCGTTCGAAACGTCGATGGGTTGTGTTGTTAGCTATTGTGGCAGTTATCACATTGATTCTGGGGTATTTTCTGCATGGATCAGAGGCGGTTAAATATCAGACAGTCCCAGTTATTAAAGGTGATTTGGATAAAAACGTACTGGCAACAGGAAAATTGGATGCGGTTAGAAAAGTAGATGTTGGCGCACAGGTAAGTGGTCAGTTGCAGAATTTGTATGTTGAAGTGGGTGATAAAGTGAAGGAAGGCCAGTTATTGGCATTGATTGATCCTAAGCCAGCGCAAAACCAGGTCAAAGAAGTTGAAGCCACAATCCAAGAATTGAGGGCTTCTCTGATAGAAGCCAGGGCGCAATTGGAATTGGCGCGGCTGACATTACAGCGTCAGAACGATCTGGCAAGAGTGCAAGCGGTTTCACTCCAGGAATTGGATCAGGCTAAAACGGACGTTGAAGTGAAAAGAGCTAAGGTAGAAACTTTATTGGCGCAAATCAGTAAAAATCAGGCCAGCCTCGATACTGCTGAGACTAGTTTGCAATATACCCGGATTACAGCGCCAATGGATGGTGTCGTTGTCAATATCAAAACGCTTCAGGGGCAAACAGTTATTGCGGCACAGGAAGCCCCGACCATTCTGACATTGGCTGATCTGGGCACGATGTTGGTAAAAGCGGAAGTCTCAGAGGCGGATATTATTTACCTGAAACCGGGTCAGAAGGCTTCTTTTACTGTATTAGGCGCCCCGGATAAAAATTTTCCAGGGGTGTTGAAAGATATTTTGCCGACGCCGGAAAAGATTAATGATGCGATTTTCTTCTATGCCCGTTTTGAGGTGGCTAATCCTCAGCAACTTTTGCGTTTGCAAATGACCGCTCAGGTGAAAATTCAACTCGATTCCCATCGTGATGTGTTGATGATCCCGATCTCTGCTTTGGGTAAACAGATTACGCCAACCCGTTATGAGGTGAATATCCTGAATGGAGATAAACAAGAGAAACGAGAAGTGACCATTGGCGTGCGTAATGATGTGAATGTACAAATTCTGTCTGGTCTGAAAGAGCATGAGCAGGTGATTACAGGTCTTAGTGATGCAGCAGGGGATGAGGAATGAATGCATTACTTGAGCTGAAAGGTATAGAACGCAGTTATCCCGCGGGTGAGCAACAGGTAAAAGTACTGGATGATGTTACCTTGTCTATTTACGCCGGTGAGATGGTTGCGATTATCGGCGCGTCAGGCTCGGGTAAATCGACGCTGATGAATATTCTTGGTTGTCTTGATAAACCCAGTAACGGTGAATACCGGGTCGCGGGACAGGATGTTGCTGAACTAAATAATGATGAACTAGCAGCGCTGAGACGGGAACATTTTGGCTTTATTTTTCAACGTTATCATTTACTGACTCATTTAACCGCTGAACAGAATGTGGAAATTCCCGCTATTTACGCGGGAGCCGCTAAAGCCGCACGTCGTCAGAGAGCGATAGAGTTGCTTGGTCGTTTAGGGCTTGAAGAGCGAATTGACTATCAGCCAGGGCAGCTCTCAGGCGGACAGCAGCAGAGGGTCAGTATCGCCAGGGCGTTGATGAATGGCGGTCAGGTCATTTTGGCTGATGAACCAACCGGAGCGTTGGATAGCCATTCTGGCGAAGAGGTGATGGCAATTCTCAAACAACTGTGTGAACAAGGGCATACCGTCATTATTGTCACTCATGATCCAAAAATTGCGGCGCAGGCACAGAGGATTATTGAGATCAAAGATGGCCATATTATGAGTGACTCCGGCACACAAGTGAGTAGAAAAGTCACTAAAGCCCCGTTATTAACATCAAAAATATCGTCGATACGCCAGACCTTTGGGCGGTTTAATGAAGCTTTATTCATGGCATGGCGGGCGATGGTTGCCAACAAGATGCGAACTTTACTGACCATGTTGGGGATTATTATTGGTATTGCTTCTGTCGTGACTATTTTGGTTATCGGAGATGCGGCTAGGGCATCGGTGTTATCCGATATTAAAGAGATCGCGACCAACACTATTGATATTTATCCGGGAGAAGATTTTGGCCTTGATGATCCGGTCAATATGCAAGCGCTGAAAATAGAGGATTCAGATGCGATTAAAGCGCAGCCCTATATTTTGGCTGTTTCACCGGAAATTGAGGGACAAATGCGCCTTCGTAAAGGGAACATTGATGTTGCTTCGAGAGTGACTGGCGTTGGTGATGAGTTTTTTCAAGTTTATGCTCTGCGCTTTTCCCAGGGAATGGGGTTCTCATTGGATATGATACGCCGTCAGGGGCAAGTTGTGGTTATTGATGACAATACTCAGCGTAAGCTGTTTCCTCACCAGAAAAATGTGATTGGGGAGGTGATCCTGGTGGGTAATATGCCGGCCACAATTGTGGGAGTGATATCTGATAAGAGAGCTACATTTGGCAGTGGCAAATCATTACATGTCTGGTTGCCTCATAGCACGATGACCAGCCGTCTGATGAACCGAAATTATCTGGATTCAATTACTGTCAGAATAAAGGATGGTTATAACTCTAAGGATATAGAAAAGAAGATTGTTCAGTTGCTCACTTTGCGCCACGGCAAAAAGGATGTTTTCACCTATAACGTGGATATGATGGTAAAAGCGGCGGAAAAAACGGCCCATACTTTACAACTGTTTTTGACGATGGTGGCGGTAATTTCACTGATAGTTGGCGGTATTGGCGTGATGAATATTATGTTAGTTTCGGTGACTGAACGTACAAGAGAGATCGGTATCCGTATGGCAGTAGGTGCCAGAACCAGTGATGTGATGCAGCAGTTTCTGATAGAGGCTATTTTGGTTTGTCTGGTTGGTGGTGTTTTGGGCATTGTACTCTCTTATACGATTGCATTAATTGCTCAACTGGCGCTGCCTGGTTGGCATTTTGTCTTCCAGCCGATAGCCTTACTCAGCGCTTTCGCCTGTTCTACCGCCATTGGCGTGATATTTGGGTTTCTACCTGCCCGTAATGCTGCTCGACTTGATCCGATAGAAGCGTTGGCAAGAGAATAAGCGGAAATGAAATAGTGTTACGCCGCAGGCAATGACCAGCGGCGTGTGAATAATACCTGGTTATGACCCACAGGCCAGGCTATTTAGCCTTTGGGTTCGTTTTCAAGGGGAACAATAATACTGGCATGATTTCCCTTTGGGCCTTGGTGAACGCTGAAATTCACCTTCTGGCCCGCTTTTAGCGTCCGGTAACCGTCCATCTGAATGGTTGAGTAATGAGCGAATATATCTTCTCCGCCGCTTGCCGGGCAAATAAACCCAAAGCCCTTCGCATTATTGAACCACTTAACAGTGCCTGTCTCCATACTTCTACATCCCTCGTTTAATAATTTCGGTTGAGATGAGCCATTAATATAACAGTTGTAAACAATCACATGTAATCAGTGACATTATCTATGTTTGTTCACAAAACATACTGTAGTAAAAATCAAATTCTCGTCAAGCACAGAACAAATGTCTGGTTGTTTTGAATGACTAAAGTTTGATATAGATAACGATATGAGTTTCGTTCATTCACTTTTATGCCGAGTTTTCATAGGGGAATAGTCTGTGGTAAAAGGAGTTGCCCAGAGAATGATAAGATAAATGACAACATAATTTATTTGCTGGCAGTGGCTGGTATTGGAATTAATCCTGTTGGGAAAATAATGAACGAGTATCATAATAGTTTGAAAAGTAAGGAATCCGTTAAGGATGAACGACAGCAAAAATTGCTGCCACCATCAATGTATCAGGTCATTCTTAACAATGATGATTACACTCCGATGGAGTTTGTAGTTGACGTATTACGAAAGTTCTTTTCTTATGATATTGAACGGGCAACGCAGTTAATGTTGGATGTCCACTATCAAGGGAAGGCTGTTTGTGGGGTTTATACTGCTGAAGTGGCAGAAACTAAAGCGGCTCAGGTAAATATGTATGCCAGGGAGCACGGGCATCCATTACTTTGTACGCTGGAAAAAATCTGACCAGGTATACTGATTTTAGGGGGAGGTGCCTATGCTCAACCAAGAGCTTGAACTTAGTCTTAATATTGCCTTTGCTAAAGCACGGGATAACAGACACGAGTTTATGACTGTGGAGCACCTATTGCTGGCGTTGTTAAGTAATTCATCAGCGCGTGAAGCATTGGAAGCCTGCAAGGTCAATCTGGCTCAATTGCGTAAGGAGCTGGAGAATTTTATTTCACAAACGACACCGTTGTTACCTGAAAATGATGAGCGGGAGACTCAGCCGACGTTGAGTTTTCAACGTGTTCTTCAGCGCGCGGTATTTCATGTTCAATCTTCTGGGCGTTCAGAAGTTTCTGGTGCTAATGTGCTGGTGGCTATCTTTAGCGAACAGGAGTCTCAAGCTGCCTATTTGTTGCGTAAACATGATGTTAGTCGTCTGGATGTGGTTAATTTCATTTCTCACGGAACGCAAAAAGAGGACACTGAATCGGATCATCAGGAGACAGGCTCGCAATCTGCTGAAGAGCACCCTACAGGCGAGGATCGATTGGAAAATTTCACAACTAATCTGAATCAACTCGCTCAAAGAGGGCAGATTGATCCATTGATTGGCCGTCAGGATGAGTTGGAAAGAACAATCCAGGTGTTGTGTCGTCGTCGGAAAAACAACCCATTATTAGTTGGGGAGTCGGGGGTCGGTAAAACCGCCATTGCAGAAGGGTTGGCATGGAGGATTGTGCAAAAAGATGTACCGGAGGTGATGGCTGATTGTACGATTTATTCGCTGGATATTGGTTCATTGCTGGCGGGAACTAAATATCGTGGTGATTTTGAGAAGCGCTTCAAAGCATTGTTAAAAACCCTTGAGCAGGATAAGAAAAGTATTCTATTTATAGATGAAATTCATACCATTATCGGTGCGGGCGCCGCGTCAGGGGGGCAGGTCGATGCGGCTAATCTGATTAAGCCATTGTTATCTAGTGGACGTATCAGAGTAATTGGTTCTACGACCTATCATGAGTTCAGTAATATTTTTGAAAAAGATCGGGCGTTAGCGCGTCGTTTTCAGAAGATTGATATTGTTGAGCCTTCACCCGAAGAGACGGTACAGATTATTAAAGGGTTGCGGCCAAAATATGAGGCGCACCATGATGTACGTTATACCACTAAAGCGATCCGCGCTGCGGTTGATTTATCAGTGAAATACATTACTGATCGCCACTTGCCGGATAAGGCGATCGATGTAATTGATGAAGCTGGGGCGCGTACCCGTCTGGTGCCGGTTAGTCGCCGTAAAAAAACGATTAATGTGTCGGATATTGAATTCGTCGTTGCCCGGATTGCTCGTATCCCTGAAAAAACTGTTTCTGCCAGTGATAAAGATGTCCTAAGAACACTGGATGAGCGGCTGAGAATGTTGGTATTTGGTCAGGATACTGCGATTGCGGCATTGACCGAGGCCATTAAGATGAGTCGTGCAGGGTTGGGGCAGGATAATAAA
The DNA here is from genome assembly GCF_001684335.1 of Photorhabdus namnaonensis. Lineage (GTDB taxonomy): Bacteria > Pseudomonadota > Gammaproteobacteria > Enterobacterales > Enterobacteriaceae > Photorhabdus > Photorhabdus namnaonensis. The sequence continues at coordinate 398,072 of NZ_LOIC01000072.1, read as the reverse complement.
CCGGTGGGTTCTTTCCTGCTTGCAGGTCCGACAGGCGTGGGGAAAACGGAAGTCACCGTACAGCTTGCTAAGGTGCTGAATATCAAATTATTGCGTTTTGATATGTCAGAATATATGGAGCGCCATACAGTAAGCCGTTTAATTGGCGCGCCGCCGGGATATGTTGGTTTTGATCAGGGAGGATTGCTTACAGATGCTGTGATTAAACATCCTCATTCAGTATTGCTGCTTGATGAGATTGAAAAAGCACATCCGGATGTATTTAACCTGTTATTGCAAGTCATGGATAACGGTACTCTGACTGATAATAACGGCCGCAAAGCGGATTTTCGTAACGTCATTTTAGTCATGACAACGAATGCGGGAGTACGTGAAACACAGCGCAAGTCCATTGGATTTAAGCAGCAGGATAACAGTTCTGATGCAATGGAAGAGATTAAGAAAGTGTTTACACCGGAATTCCGTAACCGTCTTGATGGCATCATCTGGTTTAATACGCTTTCTATCGAGGTTATTCAACAGGTAGTTGATAAGTTCATTGTCGCCCTGCAAGCACAATTGGATGACAAAGGCGTTTCGCTGGAGGTCAGTGCGGATGCTCGTCAATGGTTATGTGACAAAGGCTATGATAAAGCAATGGGTGCTCGACCAATGGCGCGGGTTATTCAGGATAGCTTGAAAAAACCGTTGGCAAATGAACTTCTGTTCGGCTCATTAGTTCACGGTGGCTCAGTAAGTATTGGTCTAGATAAGGTAAAACGCATACTGACCTACGATTTCAGCAGTGCTTATAAGCAGAAGCCGGAAGATGTAGTGCACTAATAAAGAGCGACACCACAGGTGAATACAACGTTGTTAGATACAAAGTTGCTACCTGTGGTGTAATACCTGATAAACGGTAATGAATCAGCGGCTACGGAAGACGATACGGCCTTTGCTCAGGTCATATGGGGTCAGCTCAACTGTAACCTTGTCGCCTGTCAGGATGCGGATGTAGTTTTTACGCATTTTACCTGAGATGTGAGCAGTGACTACGTGCCCGTTTTCTAATTCAACGCGGAACATAGTGTTTGGTAGCGTGTCTAGCACGGTACCTTGCATTTCAATATTGTCTTCTTTGGCCATCTAATCCTCTAAGTTTAATAACCATCGTTTTTAACGGGCAAGATAATGCCGAAAAACCCTCATTATGTAAAGGAATGTTGTATTTTAACCCGTTATTTTGCAAATGGTGCATGGTGATATTTACATTATCATCAACATGAATCGGTCAAATGTTGATTATAATTCCAGTACTTGTTGTGACCAGCAACCGGGTCTTAGTGACTGATTTCTGAATTGATAAAGATACTGAATAAATTCTTCTCTGGAGATCTCTTTTGCGCCTAATGACGCTGTGTGATGGTTAAGCACTTGGCAGTCCAGTAGTTCACCACCGTGTCGCAGAAAATGGTGATAGAAAGCAATAAGCGCACATTTGGATGCATTTTCCATTCTGCTAAACATAGACTCACCACAGAATAGTGTGCCAACGCTGACACCGTACAAGCCACCAACAATCCGCTCATTGTGCCAGACTTCTATTGAATGCGCTTGTCCTGTTTGATGTAATTTTTGATAACCTTGTTGGATATCCCTGCCTATCCATGTTCCTTCCTGCCGTTGAGCGCAGAAATAGACCACCTGTTCAAAGGCATGATTCACCGTAATACGGTATGGGTCATTGCGCAGAAACCGACGTAATGTTCGGCCGATATGCAATTCACCGGGAATGATTACCGCACGTGGATCGGGAGACCACCAAAGTGGCACTTCACTGGGTAAAAACCAAGGGAAAATGCCTTGATGGTAAGCTGCATTTAATCGTTTAGCGGATAAATCCCCTCCTACCGCCAGTAGACCATTAGGTTCCGTTAATGCTTCTTTCGGGTGAGGGAAATCATATGAATCATCATTCAGTTGAATTATTGGCATCGTGTGTTACTGCTCCGGTTCAAGACGAATCTGATGTTGCCGTTGATGAAATTGATAATAGCGACCTTGCTGGGTCAGTAATTCATCATGTTGCCCTTGTTCAATGATGGTACCGCCATCCATGACGTAAATACGATCCATATGATCAAGTCCGTACAGACGGTGGGTGACGATAATCAACGACTTATGCTGACAATGTTGACGCAGTAGAGACAGAATTTGCTGTTCAGTGTCCGCATCCAGCCCTTCAGTAGGTTCATCCAGCAACATCAGCGGCGCCGAGTGTAATAACGCTCTGGCAATTCCCAAGCGGCGTTGTTCACCACCAGACAACTGACGACCACCTTCGCCCATCCAGCAGTTTAGCCCCTCGTCGGTCTCCAGTAGATTGTTTAAACCTACCTGTTTCAGCACAGTTTCCAGTTCATTATCGGCTGCGTTTGGTTTTGCCAGTAATAAATTTTGGCGCAAAGTATGACTGAACACATGCACACGTTGTGGAACAACCGATATCATACTGCGCAGAGTGGATTCGTCATAATCAGTAATGGGATATTGATTCAGACAGATTGTGCCTGAATCAATATCCCAGGCTCGGGTCATTACTTGTAGCAAGGTGGATTTACCACAACCGGTTTTGCCTAACAGCGCGATATGTTCTCCCGCTTTCAGGGAGAGAGAAACATTTTTCAGGACGGCTATTGGCTGATCAGGATAGGTGAAACTGATATTTTTGATATCAATATTGGCTTGTGCTGAACTTTCCGGCCCTGATGTAGGAAATGTGACTTCCGGTTCTTGTTGCATCAATTGAGAAACATGGGTTGCAGAGGTAATGACTTGCCCTAGATGTTGGAATGCGGCCGTGACAGGCCCCAAGCTTTCAAACGCGGCAAGAGAACAGAAGACAAACAGTGCGATTAATGCCCCTGGTTGGTTGTTGCCTCCCACGCCGTTAGCTGCCAGCCATAAGATCAATGTGACAGTCATACCGGTGGCGAAAATCATGATTGCCTGTGACAAACCGGTCAGATTGGCTTGCTGTTGTTGACGTCTTAACCAACGTGACTCAATATCAGCCATTGACTTACGGAAACGACCAACAGCACCAAATACCATCAATTCAGCCTGCCCTTGTAACGCCGCTGTGAGTTGGGCGCGGTATTGACCACGCAGAATAGTTAGATCGCGGCCGACGGATTTACCTGCGTTATAGAATACCAATGGCAGCAGGATCAACAGCGCCAGCATAATACCGCCAAGAGTATAGGCTAATGTAAGATCCAGAAAACTAAGACCGAAAGTGAGAACTATAATAACGATAAAAGCTGATAATATCGGTGAAATCACCCGTAAATAGAGGTGATCCAATGTTTCAACGTCAGCGACTAACCGGTTTAATAATTCGCCCTGACGAAAACGAGCCATTCCTCCTGGCGAAAGCGGCAAAATTTTCTGAAAGGCAAAAACTCGTAAATGTGCCAATACCCGAAAAGTGGCGTCATGGCTAACCAACCGTTCAGCATAGCGCCCGGCAGTTCGAAGAATGGCAGAGCCACGGACACCTGCGGCCGGTAGCATATAGTTGAATGTATAACCGGCAAAACCTGCTAGTGCTGCGCCTGCAAGGAACCAGCCAGAGAGGGTCAGTAAACTGATACTGGCGAGCAGCGTAACAATGGCCAGAACCATACCTAAACTGATAAGAAACCAATGACGGCGATAGAGCGCTAGAAAAGGAAGCAATACCCGCATAACTACAGCTCCTCACTTCGATGGGATAACAGACGGGTGAACACCCCTTGAGATTGACTTAGCGTCTGGTAATCTCCCTGTTCAATGATTAACCCCTTTTCCATGACCCAAATCTGATCATATTCCAGTGTTTCTTCCAATTGGTGGGTAACTAACAGGGTCGTCTGATGATGAGATGCCTGATTGAGTGTTTCCATAACCCGTTGTTCGCTATGCGCATCCAGACTGGCGGCAGGCTCATCCAGTAATAATAATTGGCAGGGTTTTAATAGAGCACGGGCAACAGCGATACGTTGGGCCTGACCAACGGATAATCGTGCTGCATTATCACCGATGATAGTATTCAGCCCATCGGGTAAATCATGAATGAATTCGGTAACGTATGCTTGCTCCATAACCTGATGGATTTGTTGTTGATTGGCATTAGGTTGGTTCAGACGAATATTATCAAGCAAAGTCTGTTCAGGCAGATGTGGATTTTGTCCAACCCAACTCAGTTGGTTACGCCATCTCTGTAGATCCAACTCACGCAGCTCAGCGCCATTAATTTGTATTGAGCCACGATAGGGCAGGAACCCTAACAGTAAATTCAAGAGGGAGCTTTTACCTGCTCCGCTTGGGCCAACTAATGCCGCCCGCTGATTTTTCTCTATAGTAAAATTCAACGGGCCAGCGAGCCGGTTGCCATCATGGGCCAGAATTTCCAGATTATTAGCAATGATGGTCAATGAATCTTGAGGATTTAGTGTATTATCACCACCGGTAGGTTCATGTTCGCCATCACTGCTCAATAAAGTCACTAATGCTTCTGCGGCGCCGACCGCCTGTGCTTTGGCGTGATAGTAAGTGCCCAGATCGCGCAATGGTTGGAAAAATTCCGGCGCGAGGGTTAACACCAGAAAACCGGCAAACAGGGTAATGCCCATCCCGTAACTGCCAAAATTAAGTTCCCCCAGATAGGAGAAACCGAAATAGACAGCGACAATGGCAATAGAAATGGCAGCAAAAAATTCCAGCACCGCGGAAGAAAGGAATGCTAATCTCAGTACTTCCATCGTCCTGCGACGGAAGTTTTCGGTGGATTCGCTGATTTGTTGTGTTTCTGCATTGCCGCGATAAAACAGGCGCAGCGTTTCCAGCCCGCGTAGCCGATCCAAGAAATTACCGCTTAACCGGCCTAGTGCGACAAAATTACGCCGATTAGCGTCTGCGGCGCCTAAACCGACCAGTGCCATAAACAGGGGAATTAGCGGAGCCGTCGCGAATAAAATTAGCCCGGCAGCCCAGTTAACAGGGAATAGGGTGATCAGGATAAGAATAGGGATCATGACGGCAAGAGACATCTGCGGCAGATAGCGGGAGTAATAATCCTGCATATCTTCTATCTGCTCAAGGATAATGGTCGCCCAGCTACCGGCAGGTTTGCCTTTAACCCACGCCGGGCCAAGTTGTTCCAGCTTATCCAATACCATAGCGCGGATTTTCTGACGTACGACCTTGCCACAGATAAAACCGATCCGTTCCCGAATAGCGCTGATGATTGCCCGTAGAGCAAAGGTGGCTGCTAACAACCAAAATTCATTCGAGATGTGCTCGCGTGGAAGGTTATCCATGATTAAAGCTTGCAGAATTGAGGCAAGTAACCAGGCTTGAGTGATAATCAACAATCCACTGATTAAGCCGAGTAACATGGACAGGCGGAGCCAACGTTGGGCCGGGGCGCTTTGCTGTTTCAGCCAGCGAACCAATTCGTACTGTCTTGTTTTGTCCATAGAAAAAAATTCTAATCTAGCAGGTGAGGGTAATGGTGTACCAAAAGGCTGGACATATCCTATGTATCAGCATCCTGCCGATATGTTACATGTTAAAAGGCGCTACCGAAATAGCGCCTTGAAAGAAAAAGAGTTTATTTAGCGGCTAGCCCGTCTAGGAAACGTTCTGCGTCAAGGGCGGCCATACAACCTGTACCGGCGGATGTAATTGCCTGACGGTAGGTATGGTCCATAACGTCACCGGCGGCGAATACACCGGGAATTGAAGTCTGAGTGGCGTTACCCTGCAAACCGGATTGAACTTTGATGTAACCATTATCCAGATCTAATTGGCCTTCAAAGATAGCGGTATTGGGAGTATGGCCGATAGCAATGAATGTGCCGGTAACTGCTAATTCTTCTGTAGCGTCACTTTTGGTATCGCGTAGGCGAACACCGGTAACGCCCATATCATCACCGAGTACTTCATCCAGAATACGATCGGTGTGCAGGATGATATTGCCATTTTTTACTTTATCCATCAGGCGACCGATTAGGATCTTCTCTGAACGGAAAGTATCACGGCGATGAATTAGGTGAACTTCTGCTGCGATATTCGCCAGATATAAGGCTTCTTCGACGGCGGTGTTACCGCCGCCGACAACGGCGACTTTCTGGTTACGGTAAAAGAAACCATCACAGGTTGCACAGGCTGAAATACCACGTCCTTTGAATGCCTCTTCAGAAGGTAAACCTAAATAACGGGCAGAAGCGCCTGTTGCGATAATCAGTGCGTCACAGGTATATTCTTGTTCATCACCATAAAGGCGTAAAGGCCGGTTTTGCAGATCAACTTTTTGAATATGGTCAGAAATGATTTCGGTTTGGAATTTTTCAGCATGTTGATGCATGCGTTCCATTAACCCTGGGCCGGTCAGACCGTCAGGATCACCAGGCCAGTTTTCGACCTCGGTGGTTGTTGTCAACTGACCGCCTCTTTCAACCCCGGTAATAAGAACCGGATTTAAATTTGCGCGGGCAGCGTAAACCGCGGCGGTATAGCCTGCTGGACCGGAGCCAAGAATAATGAGTTTGTGGTGTTTGGCGGCGCTCATGAATACCTCATTTCCATTTATCACTTAATCGAATATCGAGCGATTGTAGGAGAAATAGGAGGGTAAAAAAAGCTAAAAGACTCATGTTACTAACGATTTTACCGATAGATATTAACTAATAATGACTTTAACCTGAGAAAAGTGTTCTTTTAGTGCTGTTTGTATTTCATTTGTTCGTTTTCAATTAATGGTAGACTATCGAAACGATTAACTGAAAATTTGTTCCACAGGTTGTTCTGATTTTTGCTCATTTACTTTGACAATCGGCTGTGCATTTGCGAAAACATCACTGTAAGAGATAATTATCCACCTCGCTAAATTCGTTTCCATAAAAATCGACATGCGGATAATCCTCTTTTGTGTAGCATTAAAAAAATGGCCTGTGAGTTGCTTTACGCTGATAGAGCGAGGCTTTAACTTTAAGACATCTTTTCCAACTCAAACTCAGAGAGATAGGGGAAAATGTTATGGGTGTAGGAAAATAAAGAGAGATCAACAAGATGATAGATAATAAAAAACGTCCGGGAAAAGATCTTGATCGCATAGATCGTAATATCCTAAATGAGCTACAAAAAGATGGGCGAATTTCTAACGTAGAACTGTCCAAACGGGTAGGTTTGTCTCCAACCCCGTGTCTGGAGCGTGTTCGTCGTCTGGAACGTCAAGGGTTTATTACTGGATACACGGCATTGCTGAATCCTCACTATTTGGATGCATCTTTGCTGGTATTTGTTGAAATTACTTTAAACCGTGGTGCTCCAGATGTTTTTGAACAATTCAATGCTGCGGTACAAAAATTGGAAGAGATTCAAGAATGTCACTTGGTTTCCGGTGATTTCGACTATCTGTTAAAAACCCGCGTACCAGACATGTCAGCTTACCGTAAGTTGCTGGGCGAAACTTTATTGCGTTTGCCAGGTGTTAATGACACCCGCACATATGTTGTAATGGAAGAAGTTAAGCAAAGCAACCGTCTGGTCATTAAGACGCGCTAAAATCTTACCAAAAATGTACAGGTGCAAAACTGGAAAAACTTAGGTACACTCCTGTTTATGCATACAGTTTCAACGCTGAGCTATCTCGGCGTTGTTCCGTTAAATCAACAGGAAACCTGGAGAGCCTTTCTTGAGCCAGGAATATACAGAAGATAAAAATATTAAGTTAAAGAGACTGAATAGTGGACGCAGGCTGTTAGAAGCTGTGTTGCTTGTTATTGTCATCCTAGCGGCTTATCTGATGGTCGCGCTTGTCAGTTTTAATCCTTCTGATCCCAGTTGGTCTCAGACTGCTTGGCACGAGCCGGTACATAATTTGGGAGGAGGGGTTGGTGCGTGGTTGGCCGATACGCTGTTTTCCGCGTTTGGTATTCTAGCTTATGCCATTCCCCCGGTGATGATATTGGGTTGTTGGACTGCTTTTAGGCAACATGATGACAGAGAATATGTCGATTTCTTCGCGCTGGCTTTGCGCGTTATTGGAGCATTGGCAATTGTCTTAACTTCATGTGGATTAGCGGCACTGAACGTTGATGATCTCCATTACTTTGCTTCCGGCGGGATTATTGGCAGTCTGTTTAGCAGCGCAATGTTGCCGTGGTTTAATGAATTGGGCGCGACTTTAGTTTTGCTGTGTATTTGGGCGATTGGGTTTACGCTATTTACGGGCTGGTCATGGTTAACTATTGCTGAAAAAACAGGGGCAGTGATTCTGGGGGCAATAGGATTTATTACCAACCGCAGCCGTAATGAACAAGAATATACGCCATACGATGAAACGGCTATTGTGCGGGAAGATCTCGCCTATGATAAAACAGAACCTGAATTCACAGCGGCTGATATTGATCATGATGATGTGCTATTTACAGCACCTTCAGCCGCAGAGTTAGCAAAAACTGAACTGGATGAACCAGAATCAGTGAAAACAGAAATCGAACAAGAGCAGCCAACGGATATTCCTACCATTAATATGGCTGATATTGATGCTGAACCTGAAATTCTGGTCAATAGATCTGATGATATTGAACAGTCTCAGACATTAGTGGAAGAGAGTGAAAAGAATAATAACGACGAACCTGTTCGTTACACATTTGAAATTCCTGCTGAGTACCATTTTGAACCTATATCTGAATCTAACCGTCAAGGGACGCCAGCATTTGAATCCGTCGGAAATAGCCAAAACAGCAGTGATGCTTTCACTTTTATGCCTGAAACAGAACCAAAAAATACAGAGCAAAAAAGTGTTATAGCAGCAACCGCCGCAACGGTTATAACAGGTAACTCTCAGGTTAAACAAGGAATCGGGCCAGAACTGCCTCGTCCTAATCCTGTCCGTATTCCAACCCGCCGTGAATTGTATGGCATCAAAGTTCCTTCACAACGTCTTGCAGAACAGCAGCGTGAAGAGGAGGCAGAACAGCAAGTAGATGGATTGGATGGCGATATTGAGGCTGATAAACAACAAGAAGCGTTGTTGCGTCAGCAGTTTCTTGAGCAACAGCGCGAGCGTTATCGTATTACGACGGATACAGAAAAACAGGCTCCAATCCACCATCCTCAAATAAGACAGAATCTATTTGAGCCGGAAAATCGGCCTTTGGTGGAAGAACGGGCTCAAGCCGCGACAGTGATTGTTAAACAGACAGTTGAGCAGTCGCAACATAAACGTTATCAGGAGCAAAGTCACCAGGAGAAAAAAGAGCTCTCGGCTCTGGAGAGTTTATCGATTTTAAATAACTTCTCGCCGGTTGAAGATTTAGTTGAAAAGGAGCCAACAGAGCCGCTGTTTATGCCTTCTGTTCAACCCGCGCCGAAAAATCAATCAGAACGGCCCACAGAAATTGCTTTTGCGTCAGCGCCTGTACACAATACTGCGCAGCAAAATAGCTTATTTCATCCGTTTTTGGTTCGTAACGATCAACCGTTGCCAAAACCAACGACACCAATGCCTTCGCTCGAACTGCTAACCAGTCCTTTAGCAGAAGAAGAACCCGTTGATATGTTTGCCCTTGAGCAAACGTCCCGTTTGATTGAAGCGCGTCTGAGTGATTATCGAGTTAAAGCTGATGTCGTGGGTTTCTCACCCGGTCCGGTAATTACCCGGTTTGAACTGGATTTGGCTCCGGGTGTTAAAGCAGCACGTATTTCCAATTTATCAAGAGACTTAGCACGTTCTCTATCCGCGGTCGCTGTGCGTATTGTTGAAGTGATTCCGGGTAAACCTTATGTTGGTTTGGAATTGCCGAATAAAAAACGTCAGACGGTCTATTTGCGTGAGGTATTGGATTGTGAAAAATTCCGCGATAATCCATCGCCGCTAACCATTGTGTTGGGTAAAGATATTGGCGGTCAGCCGGTTGTCGCTGATTTAGGTAAAATGCCGCACTTGCTGGTGGCGGGTACAACCGGTTCGGGTAAATCTGTTGGCGTCAACGCCATGATCCTCAGCATCCTCTATAAAGCAAAACCAGAGGATGTGCGCTTTATTATGATTGATCCGAAAATGTTGGAGCTATCGGTTTATGAGGGTATTCCGCACCTGCTAACCGAAGTTGTTACCGATATGAAAGATGCTGCTAATGCACTGCGCTGGTGCGTTAGTGAAATGGAGCGCCGTTATAAACTGATGTCCGCATTAGGGGTGCGTAACCTCGCGGGTTATAACGAAAAGGTTAAACAGGCAGAAGAGATGGGGCGCCCAATCCCTCACCCATTCTGGAAGCCCGGTGACAGCATGGATATTACTCATCCAGTACTGAAAAAAGAGCCATACATCGTTGTCATGGTCGATGAATTTGCTGACTTAATGATGACTGTCGGTAAAAAAGTTGAAGAGCTGATTGCCCGATTAGCACAGAAAGCGCGTGCTGCCGGTATCCATCTGGTTCTGGCGACTCAGCGTCCATCGGTCGATATAATTACCGGTCTGATTAAAGCGAATATTCCGACGCGTATTGCCTTTACAGTTTCCAGCAAAATTGATTCCCGCACCATCCTTGATCAAGGCGGTGCTGAATCCCTGTTGGGCATGGGGGATATGCTTTATCTGGCGCCAAACTCCTCGATTCCGGTGCGTGTTCATGGTGCATTTGTTCGGGATCAGGAAGTTCATGAAGTGGTGAGTGATTGGAAAGCTCGTGGTCGTCCAGAGTATATTGACAGCATTCTCAGTGGTGGTGATGATGCTGAAGGCGGCTTAGGTCTTGATAGTGATGAAGAGCTGGATGCCCTGTTTGATCAAGCGGTTCAATTCGTGACGGAAAAACGCCGAGTTTCGATTTCTGGTGTCCAGCGTCAATTCCGTATTGGTTATAACCGAGCGGCGCGTATTGTGGAACAGATGGAGGCGCAACAGATTGTCAGTGCTCCTGGTCATAATGGTAATCGTGAAGTATTGGCCCCGCCGCCACATGAGTGCTGATAGTGAATATTGAACGTTGAAGACTCTGATAATAAATCACTTGAAGTAATAACGTTGAGAAAGAAGTAATAACGCTGAGAAAGGTATCTCTTACATGAAAAAGCTGATATTGATTGGTTGTTTAATGGCTGGCATGAGTATCAATGCGGCATGGGCAGATGCCAGCCAGAATTTGCAGGATCGTTTGGGTAAAGTAAACAGTTTTCATGCCAGCTTTACTCAGACAGTCACCAGTGATGATGGGGCGACAATTCAGGAAGGTGAAGGGCAATTGTGGGTTAAGCGTCCAAACCTATTTAACTGGCATATGACATCACCTGATGAAAGCGTCTTGGTATCGGATGGTAAAACGTTGTGGTTTTATAATCCGTTTGTTGAGCAGGTAACGGCCAATTGGTTGAAAGATGCCACAGGTAATACGCCGTTTATGTTAATTACTCGTAACGATGCTAAAGATTGGTCCCAATATAAAATTAGCCAGCAAGGGAATGATTTTGAACTGACGCCGAATAATGTCGCTGGCAATCTGAAACGCTTCTCGATTACTGTCACGACGGATGGCGCTATCCAAAAATTTTCTGCCATAGAACAGGATGGACAAAAGAGTGCTTATCAATTAAAAGGGCAGCAAAATACCCATGTGGATGTGGCAAAGTTCAGTTTTACGCTACCGAAAGGCGTTACGCTGGATGATCAGCGCCAGTGAGGTTTAAGTGAACAACCTGTCACTCGATTTTTCACAAAATGAATTCCAGCCGTTGGCCGCGCGTATGCGGCCAATGACATTAGAGCAATATATCGGCCAGCAGCATTTACTGGCAGAAGGAAAACCACTTCCAAGAGCTATCCGGGCTGGACAACTTCACTCCATGATTTTATGGGGGCCGCCGGGGACGGGCAAAACAACATTAGCTGAAATTATTGGTCATTATGCTCAGGCTGATGTTGAACGGATATCTGCGGTCGCTTCCGGCATCAAAGAGATACGTGAATCGATTGAAAAGGCGCGTCAGAACCGGAATGCAGGGTGTAGAACTATCCTGTTTGTTGATGAAGTACATCGTTTTAACAAAAGCCAACAGGATGCTTTTCTGCCACACATTGAAGATGGCACGATCACCTTTATCGGTGCGACAACAGAAAACCCCTCTTTTGAATTGAATTCCGCATTACTTTCACGGGCACGGGTCTATTTGCTTAAGTCATTGACAACAGAAGAGATTGAGCAGGTACTTGATCAAGCAATGAATGATCAAGAGCGCGGTTATCACGGTCAGAATATCATTTTGCCTGAAAATACCCGTCACATGATTGCCGAGCTGGTTTCCGGCGATGCCCGTCATTCATTGAATTTGCTGGAAATGATGGCGGATATGGCAGAAACCAATGCTCAGGGAGAGAGGATTTTGACACCGGCGCTATTGAAAGAGGTCAGTGGAGAGCGAAGCGCTCGTTTTGATAATAAAGGTGATCGTTATTACGATTTGATTTCGGCTCTGCATAAATCTATACGTGGTTCTGCGCCTGACGCAGCGCTTTATTGGTATGCCCGGATCATTACCGCCGGTGGTGATCCGTTATATGTTGCCCGCCGCTTATTGGCTATTGCTTCCGAAGATGTTGGTAATGCCGATCCTCGGGGAATGCAGGTAGCCACTGCGGCGTGGGATTGTTTTACGCGTGTTGGGCCGGCAGAAGGTGAAAGAGCGATTGCTCAAGCTATTGTTTACCTTGCCTGTGCGCCGAAAAGTAACGCGGTTTATACCGCATTTAAAGCAGCGATGGCTGATGCGAAGGAAAAACCTGATTATGATGTTCCCGTCCATTTGCGCAATGCGCCGACAACATTGATGAAAGGGATGGGGCTTGGCGAAGAATATCGTTATGCTCATGACGAACTTAATGCTTACGCGGCGGGTGAAGTTTATTTTCCACCTGAGATGCGGGAAACCCGTTATTATCATCCGGCTAACCGAGGGTTAGAAAGTAAAATAGGCGATAAACTCGCCTGGCTTGCTGAACAGGATCAAAATAGCCCGATAAAACGCTATCGCTAACGTTATTGTTGCGGTAAGGTTGACGGGTAAAAATACCTTATGGCCCATCAACTTGTGTGGGCTTATTCATATCATCTATACCCTATGGATTTCAAGATGCATCGCGACGGCAAGGGAGCGAATCCCCGGGAGCATAGATAACTATGTGACCGGGGTGAGTGAGTGCAGCCAACAAAGAGGCAACTTGAAAGATAGCGGGTATAACTTAATAACGACAAGCACAGGACTAGCATGCTCGATCCAAACATACTGCGTAATGAGCTAGGCGCAGTCGCCGAAAAACTGGCTCGCAGGGGATATACCCTTGACGTGGATACGCTGCGCAAACAAGAAGAGCGCCGTAAAGTTTTACAAGTTGAAACTGAAACCCTGCAAGCAGAACGTAATTCCCGATCGAAAGCTATTGGTGCGGCAAAAGCCCGTGGTGAAGATATTGATCCACTGCGTCAGGAAGTGAACCAGTTAGGTGAAAAGTTGGATACAGCGAAATCCGAACTGGAAAAACTTCAAGCTGAAATCCGCGATGTGGCCTTAAGTATCCCTAACATTCCAGATGACTCTGTACCGGTAGGTAAAGATGAGAACGATAATTTGGAAGTGAGCCGTTGGGGTGAGCCACGTAAATATGATTTTGAAATTCAAGATCATGTTTCATTAGGTGAATTGACCAATGGTCTGGACTTTGCCGCCGCGGTTAAATTAACGGGTTCGCGTTTTGTGGTGATGAAAGGGCAAATTGCTCGTTTGCATCGGGCTTTAGCGCAATTTATGCTAAACCTCCACACAGAACAGCATGGCTATTTGGAAACTTATGTTCCCTATCTGGTTAACCATGAAACCTTATATGGTACGGGCCAATTGCCGAAATTTGGTGAAGACCTTTTCCATACCAAACCGTTGGAAGAAGAGGCGGAAAGTTATTATGCGTTGATTCCGACCGCTGAAGTTCCGATAACCAACTTGGTTCGTGGTGACATTCTGGATGAAAGTGAACTGCCGCTGAAAATGACTGCTCATACTCCTTGTTTTCGTTCAGAAGCGGGGTCTTATGGTCGTGACACCCGTGGTCTGATCCGGATGCACCAGTTTGATAAAGTTGAACTGGTTCAGATTGTTCATCCTGATGAATCAATGAATGCACTGGAATCGTTGACAGGTCACGCAGAGAAAGTACTGCAATTACTGAATCTGCCCTATCGTAAAGTCTTATTGTGTACTGGTGATATGGGTTTTAGCGCATGTAAAACTTATGATTTGGAAGTATGGTTACCGGCTCAGAACACATATCGCGAAATCTCCTCCTGCTCTAACATGTGGGATTTCCAGGCGCGTCGTATGCAAGCACGTTTCCGCGGTAAAGAGGATAAGAAAACTCAATTACTTCATACCCTGAATGGCTCTGGTTTGGCAGTTGGCCGTACTCTGGTTGCCATTATGGAAAACTATCAGCAAGCCGATGGTCGCATTGAAATTCCCGAAGTATTGCGTCCATATATGGGTGGTTTGGAATATATTGGTTAATTATTATATTAATGAAAAGCGCCAGATTTGGCGCTTTTTGCTGTCTATTTAATTAATTATAAATTTACTGAAAATAAAATTACTGGATTCAGTAAATAATAGATGTATCTTTATCTTTTAATTAACTAAAGTCGATGATTTCTCTTTACCGATAAAAATGCTACGGTAAGAGGAATAATAACTGGCGAAATATATGGGTATAGAGACTAAAAGGCCCAAGCCTAAAGTCACTATAGAAAGTACCATCATTAACCCAAAGATACTAAAGAATAATAAACCGGGCAATAAATTCTTCTTCACTACCTCCAGGCTCATTGATACGGCAGCACCAAATTTCAAATTATGAAGAACAATTAACGCTGGTGCAAACCAGGTTAAAGCAGCAGCAATAATGCTGAAGATGAACAGAATAAAGAAACTAAGAAATAATGGGGACAAATCACCCAGGAATATGTCAATAGGAATTTCACCATATTGACTAGCTAAGAAGATATTAATCACTGCACTACCGCCGGTAATAAACATTGCTATGATACCAAGGATCATAATACCAAACGATAAAGCACCAACGCCAAGTAGTGACGCAAAGTTTTTCTGAAATCCGCTGAATAACAGCCCGAATTCAAATTCTCCGGTAGTTCTCTGTTTTTCACACAGAGCAATAATGCCTCCGGCCAGTACTGAACCTAAAATCCCTGCAAATATCCCAAGGAAAGGAATAAGCTGTAAACCAGATATGATAATGAAATAAATGATACTAAGTAGTATCCACATACCCAATTTACGTTTGACGAGACTCCATGCTTGACTAATCCATTCCATACCTTCTGTGCTACTGAGGGATTGACCACCAGGGATAAATACCTCTTGATTGTTGGGTATAGTGTTGGAATTAAAATTTAGGCTCTGATTATCCATGTATTTTCCAATTTCATTATTAACTTGTAATTTATTAAATCGCTTTTTCTGTCTGAGTTTTCAAAGTTACAGTCAGCCGTAAAAAGCTGGCAAGTATAATATATTAAATTTATTAATCAACAAGTACTAAATAGGAGTAATTACCTAATGGGTGTGGTGAATTTACAAGCAATGTGTTTTAACTTGTTCAAGTGGTTTTATACTTACCTAAATAACTAAGCTATCTATGTAATATATTGCGGTTTCTATCATGGAAATTAATTAATATTTATATTTCAATGCCGATTTTCCATCATAGATTATTTAACTGGTTTATAAAAAAATTTGCTCTTGTGGTTGAAAACATCATTAAAGTTGGTTGTTTTGGGAATGGTTAACCTATTTACATCCTGATGATCCTTCTTCATGGGATATAAGCATTAATAAATTCAATTTTTGTTTTTCATTTTTCACCGATAGCTTTATTATAGACTGATTTTAAACCTGTTATTAAAAACCATTGTTTTAACTTCTGATTTTAATCGGTATAAGGTTTTAACGGTTGTTTTTACCACGCTTGATACCTGCTTTGTATTAAGTTTAATGTTGAGTATTTAAGATATCGCGGTTATTGCATAATAAACGCCACATAATAATGCTATGAGTAACAGGATACGTATATTTAATTAAATCCGTTTTTTGTATAAAAGTTTTAACCCCTTTATATTTGTGCTTTTAAATGATCATGGTAGGTTAGTTAAATGTAAAAATCGCTGATAAATGCATTAAGGTCATGGTTTTTAAAAAACTTCTTATAACCGTGCAAAATCCTCTGTTTAAACAAGTTTTATTAACGTAATTATCTGACGTTTTACCACTTTGTTAATCAATTTAAATCCCGTTTTTCCTGATGTTTTCTCTTCTAATATCAGTATAGCATCGGATTTTTTATCCATTTTAAAAAATCCTTAATCACTGTTTTTTACCTTTCATGGTTAACGCTTTTACCTGTTTTTTGTGAAAAGAGTGCTAAAAAGCATTTGCTTTATGTTCTGGGGTGAAAGTGTAAATAAATCAGGTTTAATCGGGAAAATGGCAGGAGTTTTCTCATCATAAAAAAACAAACTTTGTTTGAAATAGTAGGGTTTCTCAATGATTTCAAGGTTAAATAGCGCTTTTTTGTCTTCGTTATGATTTGCTGAAAATAAAGTGATTACTTTCAGCAAATAGTAGATGTGTTTTTTAGATAATTAAAATGTGGATGATTTATTCGTATTGATAAAAATGCTGCGGTAGGAGGAATAATAGCTAACAATAAATACCGGTATAGAGATTAGAAAACCTAAACCCAAAGTCATTACCGAGATTATGAAAATGACTGTCAAGGTGATGAAGAATAATAAACCGGGCAGTAGGTTTTTTTCCACAGCTTCCAGGCTCATTGACACGGCAGCACCAAATTTCAAATTATGAATAACGATTAATGCTGGTGCAAACCAGGTTAAAGCAGTAGCAAAGATGTTAAAAATAATCAGAACAAAAGCACCAAGGTATAATGAAGAGAGATCATTTTCGGATATATCAACAGGGATCTCACCATCTTGGCTATCTAACAATATCTGATCCATTGTACTACCGCCGATAATAAGCATTGTGATAATGCTAAGGAACATAATGCCAAACGATAAAGCACCAACGCCAAGCAGTGATGCAAAGTTTTTCTGAAATCCGCTGAATAACAATCCTAGTTTGAATTGCCCAGTCGTTCTTTGTTTTTCACACATGGTAATAATACCGCCAAGAAATACTGAACTAAAAATTCCATAAAGTATCCCAAGGAAAGGAATAAATTGGATAGCTATTGTAATGATGCAATAAATAATACCGAGTAGTATCCATATACTTAACTTATTTCTGACGAGCCACCATGATTGACCAATCCATTTCACACCTTCTGTGCTACTGAGGGACTGACCATCAGGAATAAATACCTCCTGATTGTTGGATATAGTGTTGGAATTAAAATTTAGGTTCTTATTATCCATGTATTATTCCAATTTAATTATTGATTTGTAATTTATTCAATTGCTTTTTCTGTCTGTACTTTGAAAGTCACGGTCGGACGTAAAAAGCTGGTAATTATATTATATTAATTTTATTAACCAACAAGTACTAAATAGGAGTAATTATCCAATAAAGTGGTAGATTTATAAGCAATATTTCGCTGTTTGTTTTTTAACTTGATAAAATGGTTTTATTATTACTTAAATAACTAAGCTATCTCTGTAATATATTGAATGTTATTTTATAGAACTTAATTAATATCTATATTTTCAATGCCGGTTTTTCATTATCGATTATTTAACTAGTTATGAAAAAATTTACTCTTGTGGTTGAAAGCGCTATCAAAATCGTTTCTTTTGGAAAAACAGATTGTTTAATTAACCTATTCACATCCTTATTTTCTGGGTTGTATAAGCATTAATAAATCAGTTTTTATTTTCACTGATAAGCTTTATCAAGGGAAGGTTTTACGCTGTTATTAAAAACCGTTGTTTTAATCTTAGATTTTAATTGGCATAAGGTTTTAACCATTTTTTACCACTTTTAACATCCGCTTTTTATTAAATTTAATCACTATTAAACATCATGTTTTACGTTTAACCAACATTAATCATACTTTTTTTATCTTTACTGGTTCTGTTTTACCTTTACCTTTACCTTATCTTGATAAATCAACCAGTAAATAGCATGATGATATAAAAATATACCTTTATGTTTTCTCGAATAATCCCTTTCTTTTTCAGGGCTTAAATCCAGACACATTAACCGTTTTATCCGTTTTTTATTAGGTTATTTTTATGGTTTTCTGCATAAAATAGTGGCGAGAAAACACCTTAATATCAATCTATTTGGGTAATATTCCTTTGTATGCTGATTTCTTTTCAGTTCTTTATTAATGGTTAATAGATTTAGATTAAGTGTAATTAACTACCTTTATAAAAAATTGCACTATAGTTAAATATTCCTGCCACATAAAAACCTTAATCTCTCTGTGTTCGTGCTTTTAAATGGTTATGGCAGTTTAAATAAATGTAAAATGATCGGGGGGATAAAATCGTCGATAAATGCATTAAACACGACGGGGAATAGGCTGTTTTTAGCGCCTGTACTTTTTTAAAATCTGGCATTAATGATATTAAAATCAAGGCCCATTTCTTTAATAGTTTTTAATATTGTCAAAATTTTTTATTTTTTGCGGTTAATCTGGTTAATCTAAGGGTTTTCTGGCCCATTTTAATGATTTATCTGATTTTTCGAAAGCGTATTACGACTATGTAAAATCTTTTGTTTAAGCAAGTTTACTTAATGCGGGATTTATCATTTTGCCACTTTATTAATCAATTTAAACCTTGTTTTTCCTGATGTTTTTTCTTCCAATATGAGTATAACTTTGGATTTTTTTACTCGTTTTAAATGATCCTTAAATGGTTGATGCTTTGAGGTAAAAATTCAACCTATAATGGCAATCAAACGGGGTTAAGAGGGAAAAATGGCAGGAGTTTTCCCATCATAAAAAAACAAACCTCGTTTTAAATAGCGAGGCTTGCCAACCTAAATATCTTTTAGCCGATTAAAATGTTGATGATTTCTCCTTACCGATAAAAATGCTGCGATAAGAGGAGTAATAACTAACTAAAAGTATTGGTATAGAGATGAGAAAACCTAAACCAAAAGTCATTATCGAGATTATGAAGATGATCGCGGAGGTGATAAAGAATAATAAACCGGGTAATAGATTCTTTCTCACTGCGGCTAAACTCATTGATATGGCAGCATCAAATTTCAGATTATGGATGACAATTAGTGCTGGCGCAAACCAAGTCAATGCGGCATTCACAATTAAGAAAACCATCAGAATAAAGAGACTAAGAAGTAATGAAGATAGGCCATTTTCAAGCATTTCGGCTGAGATTTCACCATGCTGAACGGCTAATAGGATATGAAGTACGGCACTACCACCGCCAATAAACAGTGCGATAACACCGAGGAGTATGATACCAAGCGTTAAAGCGCCAACGCCGAGCAGTGACGCAAAGTTTTTCTGGAATCCGTTGAATAACAGCCCCAGTTCGAATTCTCCGGTAGTTCTCTGTTTTTCGCACACAGCAATTATACCGCCGATAAATACTGGGTTCAAAAGCCCTGCAAATATTCCAATAAAAGGTATAAGCACGAAACCAGCTATACATATAGAATAGATAATATAGAGTAGTATCCACATGCCCCATTTATCCTTGGCGAGTTGCCATGCTTGACCAATCCATTTCACACCTTCTGTGCTATTGAGGGACTGACCATCAGGAATAAATATTTCCTGACTGTCGTCAGGCATAACATTGGAGTTTGAGTTTAGATTTTTATTGTCCATATAATTTTCCAATTAAGTTTGTTGATTCATAATATTTTAAATCGCTTTTTTGGCTGCACCTCGGAAGATGCAGTCAGATTGAGAGATTAGGTAAACATATTATATTAATTCCATTATTCAACAAGTGTTAAATATAAGTGACGACCAGAAAATATAAATAATTTCCTACAAATTGTTGCTAATTGTTTTTAGTTGTATCAAATTGATAATAATTGTAACAAAGTGTTTCAATGTTAACTGATGGCTGAATTTAATTAACTTCTAACCCATATGATCGGAATAATTTTAATTCCATCGGGTGTTTTTTTCTGTAGAATGGAAATCTCTACTAATAGTTAGTAGTTGGCATTTTAACGTTAAGAAGGAGCACATATGTCAGATTTAATCTATTTAACCTTAAAGGGCCGTAAGCAGGGATTGATATCGGCAGGTTGTTCATCGATAGATTCAATAGGAAATAAAGGTCAGTTAGATCGTAAAGATCAGATATTCATATATAACCTTAATCACTCTTTAACTTGGGATCAGTATGCCAGGCACCATCCGATAACATTTAAAAAGCCTGTTGATAAATCGTCACCGCTTTTGGGAATAGCGATGTCAGAAAATGAAATATTGGACGGTATCTTTGATATTTACAGAGCGAGTCAATTCGGGATTCAGGAATTGTATTACACTATAAAGGTAATTGAGGCGACGATAGTTGATTTAGCTGTTTATCACCCCCATTCGATAACACATGCTGGCGCACAGCCGCAGGAAACGATATCTTTACGTTATAAGAGTATCACATGGACTCATCATATAGCAGGGACAAGTGCTTATAGTATTTGGGATGATCGCGTTTATTAATTTATTTTCCGGTAAAATAACACTATTTTACCGGCAAAATTACCATTTGTTTTTCCTATAATGTTTGCCGCATGCGATCATAAATGTAATGGTACACAAGAAAGATAGTATAAAAGAAGTGTATAGCATAAAATCATTATCTGATGTGGATACACTAAGAAATGGAATTTGACCAGTATAGGCAACATTTAGATGAAAAATATTAGACGCCATCATAAGTAATATAGCTAAAAGGTTAATGTAAACATCATAGGGAATTAAAAGTTTCTTAAAAGCACAATATAATGGATAGAGTGCAAGTAAAGAAAAAATAATATATAAATAGTCTATCATTCTATATCTTCCTTCAATATGATCTATATTGCCCAAAAATGGTATTTGCGTCACCGAAAATCTCTAAAGCTATCTCTTTGTAATTCATCGTTTCTATACCTCGTCGTTTTAAGCCAATAAGCAGATCAGCATTTATATACCGATATAATCTTTGATTGTCTGGTTCAAGCTTATAACCAAAAAAACCATTAATAGACATACCAACATCAACCGATGTATATACCACATCAGCATTGCGCTTATCCATTCCAAAAACTTTTTCTCCAACCCCTTCATAGATGAATTTAACTGGCCCAGTATAGCTTTCGCGATAAAGGATATAATAACCACTTTCAACAATATTATTGAAGCCATGAGCCATCAATGGTGCTCCAAGTGCTGCTCCAACACCGCTATCAATAGCAAGAAATCCACCAATGAGTTGTATACTGCCAGATACAAATCCAATCCATGAGACAATCAAATTAACTGTCTCATTATTCCTACTTTTAGCATTTTCACTGTTTATCTTTTTCTTTACAACAATGGCTTGCCTTACACTCTTTTGAGAAAGCATTGAATCTTGCTCTTCTAATGATCGGATTTCTTCGTCTAATAAAGCTATTGCTTCAGAGATTGAGATCTCCCCGGTATTTATCTTTGATGTGTTTTCTTGGCAATAAGCCATGACTTCACCGATAAAATGGTCTTTGGCCAGACTCCATTTTACATATTTATCGGCAACTCGGTTCATAAGCATCATCAACTCATTTTGTTTATCCATTTGAATTTTTAGGAGTTTTCTTTCTTCATTGGTACTGTTATCCAAGTATCCTCTAGCCGAAGGATTTCTTTCGTAAAATTCATCTAAAGCATCCATAATGAGTAACCTGTTTCTTTGAAATTTAGTTTAACATAGCGTTATGTACTAAAAGTATACAGTTGAAATTATAAGTCAAGGTTTATTTTTACTTGTAAGGATACTTTTTTAGCGTGTTTTAGGACGTAGGATTATTAGAAAAATTCATTATAAATTTTCTTCAATGAAAATACTAATTTCTTTATTTATTTTCTGGATGTATTTTTGCATTTAAGAAAAGTATGATGTAATTATTTTTCTATAAATTAATGCTTTGATTTTTTTCGATGTTTGATAAGCTTATTATTATTAGCGTTGTTGTGAATATAATGTTTCCTCGTTTTTTCTTTTCTGATATTTGATTCTTTAGGCTCTTATATTAATGCACTCGGTAAAGACCTGCCTGAGAAAATATGGCAAGATGTTTTTGGTAACTTGGTTGCGGGTTTTCCAGCGAGATTATAGCTTTGATAATAAGTGGCGATGACTAACTGATAAGACAGAGAAACGATTGTGGTAAAGAAAGAAAAACAACGGCCTCATCATGATGCATTATTTAAACATTTTTTAACGCGGCCCGAAACGGCCAGAGAATTTTTATCCCTTTATCTGCCCGAAGAGATCCAGTCGTTGTGTGATTTAGCCACATTGAAACTGGAACCCGGCAGTTTTGTGGACCGGCATTTACGTCAACTGCACAGTGATGTGCTCTACTCGGTTGAAACGGTTCGGGGACAGGGCTATATCTATTGTCTGATTGAACATCAGTCCACCCCTGACCCGTTGATGGCCTGGCGGCTGATGTATTATGCCATGTCAGCTATGGAGGCTCACCTGAAAAAAGGTCATACTGAACTCCCTTTGGTGGCGCCGCTGCTGTTTTATCATGGGGAGGTTCGGCCGTATCCTTACACAAACTGGTGGCTGGATTGTTTTACGCTACCCGAACAGGCTGCCCGCTTATACTGCCAGGCGTTTCCGTTGGTGGACGTCAGTGTACTCAGCGATGAAGAGATCCTGACGCATAAAGGGGTTGCCCTGCTGGAGCTGGTGCAAAAACATATTCGCTGCCGGGATATGCAGGAATGGCTTCTCCAATTGGTGGAACTCTTGAATGCGGGTTATAATACAACCGAGCAGCGCAATGTGGTGTTACGCTATATTTTACTGAATGGACATACGCCGGATCTCTCCCAATTTGTCCATCAACTGATTGAACAATCTCCGGAGCATGAAACGATGTTGATGACTATTGCAGAACAGCTTGAACAAAAAGGGCGCGAGCAAGGCCGAATAGAAGGTCGAACAGAAGGTCGAACAGAAGGTCGAGCTGAAGGTAGAAAGGAAGGTCGAGCTGAGGGTCGAGTTGAGGGCAGAGCTGAAGGTCGAGTTGAGGGCAGAGCTGAAGGTCGAGTTGAAGGCCGAGTTGAAGGTAGGGAGGAAGGTAAACTGGAAACGGCTTGTGCCTTATTACGGCATGGCGTCAGTCTGGACATTATTGTCACCAGTACCGGACTGAGCCGGGATAAAATTGAAGCGTTAAAGCATTAAATTAATTTTCTCTTTCACAGAAAAATGCCGATATTCAAGATCGGCATTTTTGTTCTTATTCAGGATGATGGCTATACAGGGGACTTTTACATTTGCCTGGCGAAGCTGAAATCAGACTGAAACAACTTCATAGGGGCGACATGACACTCTAAGAGCATGGGGAACGCGATTAGGTGAGTTGTTTGTGGAAACATGACTCGTTCTGTTTCGTCGAAACCTCAATTTGTTGTAAGGTATCAAAATTTACAAATTCTGATACTGGGGAACTTGCCACATAATGCAATGATTAAAAGCCATTGATATTATGAAGGTGTTATTGCAACTTTAAAATGCCGTTTCTGGAATGAAAAAATGGGGTGATTAGCTTTATCTTCTGAGGCGACCTCTTGCTGTTTTAATGAGTCGGATGATGAGCTATTAATAATTTCAATTTGGTGATGAGTGAATGATTTGACTTCATTCTGAAATTTCATTCTTAAAATATTATCTTTAATAAATTTTGCTGAAGATAATGCTGACTCATTTACCAACCTAGCTGCAAGACCACTCATTGTTGAATAATATTCACTGCTTCTATTACGATCTTTGCTTAATTTGAAGTCCATTTTTAATAAACCCTTTCATCCAAAATACTATAATCCACTTGTGCATACTGTTTGATCCTGGCAAGCTAGGGTTCGATATTTAAGACGGTTTTTCCTTCTGTTTTTAAACGTCATTTCAGAGATGGAAATTAAATAATCTAGTTAATACATAACTTTATGACCATAACTTTCCAAAATATTTTTAACTCTCTCTATTGTCTCTTTTGCAGGTGGTTTCACTCCTTCTAATTGATATTTCTCGCCCATAGTAATCCATTTATGTTTACCGAGTTCGTGATAAGGCAGAAGCTCGATTTTTTCAATATTTTTCATATCTTGGGTAAATTCACCTAGCCTATGAACAGATTCATTATCATCGGACCAACCTGGAACCACGACGTAACGGATCCAGGTTTTTTGGTTACGTTTAGCCAAATAACGGGCAAATTCCAAGGTGCGATGATTTGAAACACCGACTAATTTCTGATGGATTTCATCATTAAGTTGCTTCAAATCGAGCATAACGAGATCGGTTGCATCCATCAATTCATCAATAACCGGACCATAGCGGCGGACAAATCCATTAGTATCAAGACAAGTATGAATACCTTCGGCACGACAGGCTCGGAACCAGTCACGTGCAAATTCAGCTTGAAGAACTGCTTCGCCACCCGATGCAGTAACACCTCCACCGGAAGCGTTCATAAAGTGACGATAGGTTGTCGCTTCTTTTATCAACTCTTCAACAGTCACGTCTTTGCCGCCGTGGGTATCCCATGTGTCGCGGTTATGGCAATAGAGGCAGCGCATCAGGCAGCCCTGAAAGAAGACAATAAACCGAATACCGGGGCCATCAACAGTGCCACAGGATTCGAAAGAGTGGATACGACCAAGTACCGACATAACAGGTTTGCTCCAAAACTGGCAGGATAAGCGAATAGAGGCCCCAGAATTCAGGGCCTTTGTTAATAAATTATTACATAGATTGGGTGAAGGTACGGGTGATCACATCTTGTTGTTGCTCTTTAGTCAATGAGTTGAAGCGCACGGCATAACCCGATACCCGGATGGTGAGTTGAGGGTATTTCTCCGGGTCTTCCATCGCATCGAGCAGCATGTCACGGTTCATCACGTTGACGTTCAGATGTTGACCACCTTCAATTTCAGCTTCATGGTGGAAATAACCATCCAGTAAACCTGCCAAATTAGTTTTGCGTGTTTCATCATCTTTTCCTAACGCATTCGGTACGATAGAGAAGGTGTAAGAGATACCGTCTTTCGCATAGGCGAAGGGCAGTTTAGCCACAGAGGTTAAAGAGGCGACGGCGCCTTTTTGATCGCGACCATGCATTGGATTGGCACCAGGTCCAAATGGCGCGCCGGCACGACGCCCGTCAGGGGTGTTGCCGGTTTTTTTACCATATACTACGTTAGAAGTGATGGTCAGAACGGATTGTGTCGGTACCGCGTTGCGATAAGTATTCAGTTTCTGGATTTTTTTCATGAAACGTTCAACCAGATCACAAGCAATATCATCGACGCGTGAGTCATTGTTACCAAATTGTGGATATTCACCTTCAATCTTGAAGTCAACCGCTAAACCATCTTCGTCACGGATCGGTGTCACTTTGGCGTATTTGATGGCAGACAACGAGTCTGCGGCGACGGACAAACCGGCAATGCCACAGGCCATAGTACGGTAAACATCTCGGTCGTGCAGCGCCATCAGTGCGGCTTCATAGCTATATTTATCATGCATATAGTGAATGATGTTTAATGCGGTAACATACTGTTTTGCCAGCCAATCCATAAAGTGGTCCATGCGGGCCATCACTTTATCGTAATCCAGCACCGCATCTTTCATAGGTTCTTCTTTCGGGCCAACCTGCATTTTCAGTTTTTCATCCACACCGCCGTTAATAGCGTACAGCATGGTTTTCGCCAGATTCGCGCGGGCGCCGAAGAATTGCATCTGTTTACCCACAATCATCGGGCTGACACAACAAGCAATAGCGTAATCATCATTGTTGAAGTTGGGGCGCATCAGATCATCGTTCTCATACTGTAAAGATGAGGTGTCGATAGACACTTTTGCCGCGAATTTTTTGAAATTTATTGGCAGTTTTTCGGACCACAGGATGGTCATGTTGGGTTCTGGGGATGGACCCATCGTGTATAGGGTATTCAGGAAACGGAAGCTGTTTTTAGTCACCAGTGTGCGGCCATCCAATCCCATACCTGCCAACGATTCTGTTGCCCAGATTGGGTCGCCGGAGAACAGTTCGTCATATTCAGGGGTACGCAGGAAACGCACCATACGTAGTTTCATCACCAGATGGTCGATCAATTCCTGTGCTTCAACTTCTGTCAACTTACCTGCTTGCAGATCCCGTTCGATGTAAATATCCAGGAAACTGGATACGCGACCAAAAGACATCGCGGCGCCATTTTGAGATTTAACCGCCGCCAAATAAGCGAAATAGGTCCACTGTATCGCTTCCTTAGCGTCAGTGGCGGGGCTAGAAATATCATAGCCGTATTTAGCCGCCATCTCTTTAATCTGGCCCAGAGCGCGGTGCTGTTCAGTAATTTCTTCACGCAATTGAACCGTCATTGCCAGATCTTCACCGTTTTCCAGTTTTTCCTGCAATGAATTGAACTGAGCTAATTTATCATCACGTAAGAAATCGATGCCGTATACCGCAACGCGACGGTAATCCCCAATAATGCGACCGCGGCCATAGGCATCAGGTAAACCGGTCAGAACCCCGGATTTTCGGCATTTCAGAATATCTGGCGTGTAAACATCAAAAACACCCTGATTATGCGTTTTGCGGTATTCAGTGAAAATCTGCTTCAATTTAGGATCGAGTTCCCGACCATAAACTTTACATGAGCCTTCCACCATTTTGATGCCGCCAAATGGGATCAGCGCACGTTTTAATGGGGTTTCCGTTTGCAGGCCAACAATAGTTTCCAGATCTTTTTCGATGTAACCTGCATCGTGGGAGGTAATAGTAGCAGCAACATCAGTATCAAAATCAACCGGTGCGTAAGTGCGGTTTTCGATTTTGATACCTTCCATGACTTTTTCCCATAAGATATCGGTCGCCTTTGTCGAACCTGTCAGGAAAGATTCATCACCCTCGTATGGCGTATAGTTTCTTTGAATGAAGTCACGAATGTTGACTTCATTCTGCCAATCCCCCTGATTAAAACCTTGCCATGCGACAGAGAATTTTTTATTTAATTCAGTCATGATACTTCTACCTTTATAATAATCGAACTTTTGAGAAACTAAATAAGGGAGCGAATTAATGTTTTTGCCCACTACGCAGATAAATTGACCAGTAAGTTAAACCTACCAAAACGGCGCCGCCGATAATATTGCCAATAGTAACTGGAATTAAATTGTCAGTAATAAAGTGTGAAATGGTGAGTTGAGGAAACTGTTCAGGTGTCGCACCCACATTAATCCAGAATTCAGTTGGTGCGAAATACTTAATAATAATACCAAGCGGGATTAAAAACATATTCGCAATACTGTGCTCAAAGCCGCTGGCAACAAACATGCTTACTGGCAAAATCATGGCAAATATTTTGTCCATTAAACTACGTCCGGCATAACTCATCCAAACAGCGAGACAAACCATTAAATTGGCGAGAATGCCTAAAAATAGCGATTCAATAAAAGAATGATGCATTTTATAATTTGCTGTTTGCAAGACATTTAAGCCCCACAATCCGTCGGCAATACGATATTGACCGGCAAACCAGATAATGGCGACAAAAAATAACGCGCCAATTAAATTACCGAGATAAACGTTAATCCAGTTTTTAATCATTTGATACCAGGTTATACGTCTAGTTGCTTTGGCAATAATCGTTAGCACAGTGGAAGTAAATAAATCTGCGCCACACACGACAACTAACATTAATCCAAGGGAGAAACAGATACCGCCAACTAATTTAGCCAGTCCATAAGGGACAGATACGGTTCCTGTAGTCGCGGTAATATAAAAGACAAATGCAATGGAAATAAAAACCCCGGCAGTTATTGCTGACAGATAAGTAATGGCGACAGATTTAGTCGTTTTATAAATACCAATGTCATTGGCGATTTGTGTCATTACCGCAGGTGGTAATAGGTTAAAGGGGGTGTCAGCTTTCATACCAACATTCTCTTTATCATTAATAAGTTACGGTACGTAACGATAGTAACAAAGGCTTTAAGGGGGAAACTTGATATAGATCATAATCCCCTGAGAGTAGACTCGGTTTTGGGAAATAAAAATGGTTAAAATTCTAGTTAATTGATTGATTTTAATGAAATTAAAAAAACTTTAAAAATTATTATATTTTTTTTATTTAATCTGTTGGTAGGAAGTTTGATAAGTAAAATTACAGGCTAAATTGTTGTTTATTTGTTGTTGAGAATAAATTTAATTTAACCTGAATTTTACTTTTAATTATGAATTGTCTTTTCTACAATTCTATTTTTCGTTCCAGAAATCGCGTTTTGCTTTTTGCAGTTTCTCATAAGCAGCTAATAAAGCCTGATGAGCGGGCAGTGATTTTAAATCTGAATCAACTGACCACAGGCCATAAAAACAGTGTTCACCAGAAATAGCTGCTGATGCTGCTTCGACAGCATCTTGCCCGTACATTTTTACGAATGCTTGATAATATTGTGTCGGCTCTTTATTCTCTTCCAGAGCAAGTAAGAGCAATGTTTGCAAACAGCGATAATAATTAGCGCGTTCGGAGGTAAAGACTGAGGCGTTAAAATCTTGGGTCCACTCTATCCAAATTAAAGCCTGTTCCAAATCACCGCCAGCCAGTGCCAACATGGATTTCAATTCACCGACACGTAAATTGCTCCAGCCATTATCTTTACCCACCGCAATACCAAGCAATTCACGGACACGGGTAAAATCGTCCAAACCTTCTTCATCTAATTGTTCAATCAGTGCCAGATATTCTTCGGCTGGCCATTGGCTATCCGGTAATGCTAATAAAGTTTCCCGAAGATGGGTTCCCATCGTATTATTAGCAAGATGTAAATCTTCTACAGGATAAATATCAGACATCCCCGGAACCAGAATGCGGCAGGCATAAACACCGAGATGCTCATAGTCAGCAATATAAACTTCGGCATCCAATTGTTTGAAAATTTCCATCAAAGTGGTGAACTCTTCTTCTGTCGTGCCGCTGAAATTCCAGTCAGTGAACGCGTAATCAGCATCTTGTTTAAACAAGTCCCAACTGATTAAACCGCTTGAATCGATAAAGTGAGTCTCCAGATTGGTATGTTCTGCCACTTCTTCATTATCGAAAGTGGGCGCATTGAATACATCCAAATCTTTTAAACTGCGGCCTTGTAATAATTCGGTCACAGTACGTTCCAGTGCCACACCAAATTCAGGGTGCGCGCCAAAAGAGGCGAAACAGGTTCCGTTATTAGGATTAAACAGCACTACACAAATAACCGGGAACTGCCCACCGAGGGAGGCGTCATAGCAATAGAGCGGGAAACCTTCATCCTGTAATTTGTTGACAGCAGCGACAACACCAGGATAAAGATTCATTACTTCCTGAGGAATTTCTGGCAGGCTGATGCCTTCGGCGATAATACGATTTTTCACATAGCGTTCAAAAACTTCAGATAGTCCCTGAACTCTGGCTTCATTCATAGTATTGCCGGCTGACATACCATTGGAAACATAAAGATTGCCAATAATATTCATCGGAATATAGACGGTATGATGATCAGATTGACGAGTAAACGGCAGTGAGCAGATACCACGCTCTTCATTATCTGATTGCAAATCAACTAACTGACTTGCGCATAAGTCATTCTCAGGATCATAAAATTTACGTAACCGGTCATCCAGAATGCCTTCTGGTAAGGAATCATCGTCCGGTAAAGCAAACCATTTTTCATTGGGATAATGGACAAAATCACCGTTAGCGATAGCCTCTCCTAAATAGAAATCAGCAAAAAAATAGTTGGTTGACAGGCGTTCAAAATACTCCCCTAAAGCAGATGCTAGAGCGGCTTTCTTGCTGGCGCCTTTGCCATTGGTAAAACAGAGAGGACAATCGCGGTCACGGATATGAACTGACCAGACATTGGGAACCGGATTCAGCCATGAAGCTTCTTCAATATTAAAACCAAGGTGTTGCAGTTTTTGTTGAAAACGGTTGATTGAGTCTTCCAGTGCGGCGTCTTTGCCGGGAATAAAGGTTTGCGTCATGGTATTCACTTATGAGTGCTTGTTATGGGGCGCTCATCATACGAGTTTTTTTTCAGTAGCTAAAGTCTGGTATGTATCACAGATTTATTGTTATCATCATCCATAATCTAGCAGGATATTTTTTATTAAGGAAGAAGCATGAAAAAGATGAAACACACAGTTTTAGCCAGTTTATTGGCATTAATTAGTGGTTCTGCTTTTGCTTTACCAAATATTACACTTTTGGCGACAGGAGGGACGATTGCGGGTGGCGGTAAGTCTACAATCCAATCCAATTATGTTGCTGGAAGAGTTGCTATTGATGAATTAGTCAATGCTGTTCCTGAGATCAAAAATATCGCCAACCTAAAAGGTGAGCAGGTAGTTAGTATTGGTTCGCAGGATATGAATGATCAGGTGTGGTTGACGCTAGCGAAAAGAATCAACGCTGATTGTGACAAAACCGATGGTTTTGTTATCACCCACGGTACTGACACGATGGAAGAAACCGCTTACTTCCTCGATCTAACTACCCACTGCCAGAAGCCGATAGTCATGGTTGGCGCGATGCGCCCATCTACGGCGCTTGGCGCCGATGGCCCGTTAAATCTGTATAACGCTGTGGTGGTTGCCAGTGATCAAGCATCAGCCAAACGTGGTGTGTTGATGGCAATGAATGATGCGGTTATCAGTGGGCGCGCTGTGGTGAAAATGAGCACCACCGAAGTTCAGGCATTCCAGCCAATTAATGCGGGTGCTGAGGGCTTCGTTCATAATGGCAAAGTCAATTATTACGCAGACGCTAAACCGAGAGCCAGTCAGGCTATTTTTGATGTCAGTAAACTCGATAAATTGCCGAAAGTAGGCATTGTTTATAACTACGCCAATGCGTCTGATCTGCCGGCGAAAGCTCTGCTGAAAGATGGTTACCAAGGCATTGTCAGCGCCGGTGTGGGCAACGGTAATATGTACAAGGCGATTTTCGATACCTTGGCCCAAGCGGCTAAAGATGGAGTTGTGGTTGTCAGAGCAAGCCGTGTACCGGTCGGATATGTTACTCAGGATGCGGAAGTGGATGATAGCAAGCATGGCTTTGTCGCTGCTGAACGTCTGAATCCGCAAAAGGCCAGAGTACTATTACAATTAGCGCTGACTGAAACACGTGATCCGGTGAAAATTCACGAGATGTTTGTGAAATATTGATTCGTGATTCAGAGATAACAATAGGGTGAGCAGGTGACGGAGTTCCGCGCTCTATGCCCTGTAGTATTTGGAGTGAGGGATGTTAAATGTAATCTGGTTTGTATTAAGCAAGGGACTGCACTGATTAGAACTAGTAGTTGAAGGTAGCATTCTGCTCAAAAAGTAGCTAAAATATTATTTGTACGGAAATTTGCCGGATAATTTTAGTCGAGGTCTATTATGGCTACTTCCACCGCGCGTTTTGAGGCGCGAATGAATCCTGATCTACATGCCCTGATTAAACGGGCCGCTGAAATTCAAGGACGTACTATGACTGATTTTGTTGTGTCTGCTGCACAAGATGCCGCGCAGCGCGCAATTGAGCAGTCAGAAGTACTTCGTTTGTCTCTGGCCGATCAGCAATGTTTTGCGCAGGCATTGCTGAATCCACCGGAACCTACTCCAGCGCTTGAACGTGCATTCGCACGGCGCCGCTCTTTGTTACGATCAGAATGATCTCCACGATGTTTGATGTTATGCAACTCAACGAAGAACATGATCGTGATTCGTTCTACAGTGGTTCAGAATTTCTAGATGGTTACTTTCAGAGACAGGTTGGTCAGGATGTTAGACGCCGCGTAGCAGCTTGTTTTGTTGCGCTTCATGATCACCGGGTCGCGGGATATTATACTCTGGCTGCTGCCGGTATCCAGTTGACCAACCTCCCTACGGCTACTATTAAGAAATTGCCACGATACCCAACAGTGCCGGCAGTACGGATGGGGAGGTTGGCCGTTGATCAGGCATTTAGAAGTCAGGGACTCGGTGGAGCATTGCTAGCTGATGCTATTGAGAGGACCATTCGTGCCGAAATTGCGTCTTATGCGCTGCTTGTTGATGCAAAAGATGATAATGCAGTGCGATTTTACCGACATCATGGATTTATTGCTTTACCCGATTCGCCATTCACATTATTCCTTCCTCTCATAGCTGTAGATAAAAAAGGTAAAAAATAAGTGGTTCACCTGTAATAGCGCTGAATGAACAAGTTTATTGGCTATTTTTGCGATAGTTTTGTTCAACGTTTGAATAACCATTGCAGCAATGAAATGGGAATGGTACAACCGGTATATCAGATTATTTATTGCTATCAATCATTGTTATTTCGTCAGAATAAGGTGAGGTAAATGAATCAGGTATATAATTTCAGTTCAGGTCCCGCTATGTTACCGGTTGAAGTATTGCGTAGAGCTGAACAGGAGCTATGCAACTGGAATGGTATTGGGACTTCAATTATGGAGATAAGTCACCGTGGTAAGGAGTTTATCGCGGTAGCAAAGGAGGCTGAAAACGATTTGCGAGATCTATTATCAGTGCCTGAAAACTATAAAGTATTGTTCTGTCATGGTGGCGCCCGCGGTCAATTTGCTGCTATTCCGATGAACTTGTTGGGTGATAATGTTAAAGCCGATTATATTGATGGCGGTTATTGGGCTGCATGTGCAGTTAAAGAAGCCAAAAAATACTGTGCGCCGAATGTGATTAATATCAAAACCGAAATTAATGGCTTGAAAAGCGTTAAACCAATGCGTGAATGGTCATTAAGCGATGATGCGGCTTATGTTCATTATTGCCCGAATGAAACCATTGATGGTATCGCCATTCATGAACAGCCAGATTTTGATGATAATAAAGTGATTATTGCCGACTACTCTTCTTCTATTCTTTCCCGACCATTGGATGTGGGTCGTTACGGTATGATTTATGCGGGAGCGCAGAAGAATATTGGTCCTGCGGGTCTCACATTGGTTATTGTGCGTGAAGATTTATTAGGCAAAGCCCGCAAAGAAACCCCGTCTATTTTTGACTATGCTGTTTTGGCGGAGAATGACTCCATGTTCAACACACCGCCGACGTTTGCCTGGTATCTCTCGGGATTGGTCTTCAAATGGCTGAAAGAGCAAGGCGGGGTACAAGAGATGGCGAAGCGTAATCAGGCTAAGGCTGAACTGCTTTATAGCGCGATTGATAACAGTGATTTTTATCGCAACCAGGTTGCTCCTGAAAATCGTTCCCTGATGAATGTGCCGTTCCAGATGACTGATGCTTCACTGGATAGCCAATTTCTGGCAGAGGCTGATGCTCAAGGGTTGCAGGCACTGAAAGGACATCGGATTGCCGGCGGTATGCGTGCTTCTATTTATAATGCGATGCCGATAGAAGGGGTTCAGGCTTTAGTTGATTTTATGGCTGATTTTGAGCGTCGTAACGGCTAATTTGCCAACCATTACCGGGAACAACGGTTCCCGGTCTATTCAAGGTAAAAAATATTTCCTCGAACGTAAAAATGACTCACTTATAATTAAATGTAATCGAGAATCGGAGAGCCTGTTATTTATGCAATCCCTGATGTTACAACCTATTTCCTCCATTAGTGGAACTATTAACCTGCCAGGGTCGAAAAGTGTTTCTAACCGTGCGCTATTACTGGCGGCTTTTGCCAAAGGCACTACCTGCTTAACTAACTTGTTGGACAGTGATGATATTCGCCATATGCTCAATGCTTTGGCTGCGTTGGGTGTCAGTTATCGTTTATCTGATGATCGTACTTGTTGTGAAGTTGATGGTATTGGTGGGTTAATTACCCATAAAGGGCCTGTAGAACTGTTTCTGGGTAACGCCGGCACGGCAATGCGTCCCCTAACCGCCGCGTTGTGCCTGGGCAAAAATGACGTTGTTCTTACTGGTGAACCCCGAATGAAAGAGCGCCCGATTGGTCACCTGGTGGATGCGTTGCGTCAAGGGGGGGCGGAAATTGATTATCTGGAGCAGGAAAATTATCCACCGTTACATATCAAAAGCGGTTTTATCGGCGGCAAAGTAACGGTAGATGGTCGTGTTTCCAGCCAATTTCTGACCGCATTGCTGATGGCTGCGCCACTGGCAGAAAATGATTCTGAGATTTATATTCAAGGGGAATTGGTTTCCAAACCTTATATTGATATCACTCTGGCATTAATGAAAAGTTTTGGTATTAGTGTAAATCACGAGCAATATCAGATTTTCCATATTAAAGGCCGACAGCAATACGTTTCTCCTGGTCACTATTTGGTTGAAGGTGATGCTTCTTCTGCTTCCTATTTTCTGGCGGCAGCAGCAATTAAAGGTGGCACTGTGCGGGTGACCGGAATTGGTAAACATAGCCTGCAAGGGGATACCAAATTTGCCAATGTGCTGGAGAAAATGGGGGCGAAAATTCGTTGGGGCGATGATTTTGTTGAATGTGAACGTGGCACCCTTACTGGCATTGATATGGATATGAATGAGATCCCTGATGCTGCTATGACCATTGCAACCACGGCGTTGTTTGCGGCAGGGGAGACCGTCATTCGCAATATATACAACTGGCGGGTAAAAGAGACGGATCGGCTCCATGCGATGGCAACTGAATTACGTAAAGTCGGTGCAGAGGTGGAAGAGGGGGTTGATTACATTCGCATCACACCGCCGCCAATATTATTACCTGCTGAAATTGGCACCTATAATGATCACAGAATGGCGATGTGTTTCTCGTTGGTGGCGCTGTCCGATACGTCGGTTACCATTCTCGATCCAGGTTGTACAGCAAAGACTTTTCCCGATTATTTCGATCAATTGGAGAGATTAAGCCAGCGAAAGTCATAATTATCGATTATTATGATTCAATAAAGCGTATTTCTTTGAGCAAAATCTATCTACATGGCATGCGCTTATTTCGTTCACTCTATGAGTGCATATAATAAACGGCAGATATTGATTATTTTATTGAGTAAATATTCAGCATCTGGTGAAGTGTGAACTTGCCATGCTAAAGGAGAACAATAATGGTGGCGATAGCCCCAGTAATAACTGTTGATGGGCCAAGCGGTGCAGGTAAAGGAACGTTATGCCAGGCATTGGCAGAGGCTTTAGGCTGGCAACTGCTTGATTCAGGCGCTATTTATCGAGTGTTGGCGCTAGCCGCAATTCATCATCAGGTGGATATCCAGTCTGAAGATGCGTTAGTTCCTCTGGCTGCTAATCTTGATGTACGTTTTGTCCCTGGCAAGGGGAAGCTCAGTGTAATGCTTGAGGGCGAGGATGTTAGTAATGAGATCCGCACCGAAATGGTCGGTAATACTGCCTCGCAGGCGGCTGCTTTCCCACGAGTTCGTGAAGCCTTGTTGCGGCGTCAGCGTGCTTTTCGGGTCGCACCGGGCTTGATTGCTGATGGCCGTGATATGGGAACCGTGGTGTTTTCTGATGCCCCAGTGAAAATATTCCTTGATGCCAGCGCAGAAGAACGCGCACGCAGACGTATGCTACAGTTGCAGGAAAAAGGCTTTAGTGTTAACTTTGAATGTCTTTTGTCCGAGATACAGGAACGTGATTACCGTGACCGTAACCGGGCAGTTGCACCATTAGCGCCGGCTGAAGATGCATTAATATTGGATTCAACCAGTATGTCTATCGAGGAAGTTATCGACCGGGCGCTAAATTATGCGAAAAAAATTCTTTCAATTACCTGAACGATTTTAAGTTTTTAGCTTATAATTGGTGACGATGTACTAAAAATTGGGTACGCGGGTAGAGAATTTTTCCGCAAACTAAAAACCCTGTTACAGGAATCGTAGCGGGGCATGTAAAACAACCCCATTCGGCGGGAAGCTAAATGGACGTTAAATTAAAATCTTGAAGATCATTAACATGACAGAATCTTTTGCTCAACTCTTTGAAGAATCCCTGCAATCTATTGAAACTCGTCCAGGTGCTATCGTTCGCGGCATCGTTGTTGCTATTGATAAAGACGTTGTATTGGTTGATGCAGGTCTGAAATCAGAATCCGCTATTCCTGTAGAACAGTTTAAAAATGTTCAGGGTGAGCTGGAAATCCAGGTTGGTGATGAAATTGATGTTGCTCTAGACGCTGTTGAAGATGGTTTCGGTGAAACTGTTCTGTCTCGTGAGAAAGCAAAACGCCATGAAGCGTGGCTGATGCTGGAAAAAGCTTACGAAGATGCAGAAACTGTTACCGGCATCATCAACGGCAAAGTGAAAGGCGGCTTTACTGTTGAACTGAACGGTATCCGTGCATTCCTGCCTGGTTCTCTGGTTGATGTTCGTCCAGTTCGTGATACAACTCACCTGGAAGGTAAAGAGCTTGAGTTTAAAGTCATCAAACTGGATCAGAAACGCAACAATGTCGTGGTTTCTCGTCGTGCTGTTATCGAATCTGAAAACAGTGCGGAACGTGACCAACTGTTGGAAAACCTGCAAGAAGGTATGGAAGTTAAAGGTATCGTTAAGAACCTCACTGACTACGGCGCATTTGTTGATTTGGGCGGCGTTGATGGCTTGCTGCACATTACTGATATGGCTTGGAAACGCGTTAAGCATCCAAGTGAAATCGTCAATGTGGGCGATGAAATCGCAGTTAAAGTACTGAAATTTGACCGTGAGCGTACCCGCGTATCTTTGGGCCTGAAACAACTGGGCGAAGATCCTTGGGTAGCAATCGCTAAGCGTTATCCAGAAAGCACTAAACTGACTGGCCGCGTAACTAACCTGACTGATTACGGCTGCTTCGTAGAAATCGAAGAAGGCGTTGAAGGTCTGGTACACGTTTCAGAAATGGACTGGACCAACAAAAACATCCACCCATCCAAAGTGGTTAACGTTGGTGACGTTGTGGAAGTTATGGTTCTAGATATCGACGAAGAACGTCGTCGTATCTCCCTGGGTCTGAAACAGTGTAAAGCTAACCCGTGGCAGCTGTTTGCTGAAACTCACAACAAAAATGACCGTGTTGAAGGTAAGATCAAGTCTATTACTGACTTCGGTATCTTCATTGGTCTGGATGGCGGCATTGATGGCCTGGTTCACCTGTCTGACATCTCCTGGAATGTTGCTGGAGAAGAAGCAGTTCGTGAATACAAAAAAGGCGATGAAATCGCGGCTGTTGTTCTGCAAGTAGATGCGGAGCGTGAGCGTATCTCTCTGGGCATCAAACAACTAGCGGAAGATCCATTCAATAACTACCTGTCTGTGAACAAGAAAGGTGCTATTGTCACTGGTAAAGTTACCGCAGTTGATGCTAAAGGTGCGACAGTAGAATTGGCTGACGGCGTTGAAGGCTACCTGCGTGCATCAGAAGCTTCTCGTGACCGTGTTGAAGATGCAACGCTGGTTCTGAACGTAGGTGATGCAGTTGAAGCTAAATATACTGGTGTTGATCGCAAAAACCGCGTTATCAACCTGTCTGTTCGCGCGAAAGACGAAGCTGACGAAAAAGACGCTATCGCTTCTGTGAACAAACAAGAAGACGCAAACTTTGCAAACAATGCAATGGCTGAAGCTTTCAAAGCAGCGAAAGGCGAATAATTCAAGTGAATAACGGTGGATAACACGTAAGTGTTATCCAGGTGCGGTAGTTTAGGGAGGTACTCATGACCAAGTCTGAATTAATTGAAAGACTTGCTGGCCAGCAATCTCATATTTCGGCCAAAACCGTTGAAGATGCAGTGAAAGAAATACTCGACCATATGGCAATAACATTGGCGGATGGTGAACGTATAGAAGTGCGCGGATTCGGCAGTTTTTCTCTTCACTACCGTGCTCCGCGCGTAGGCCGTAACCCTAAAACCGGTGATAAAGTGGAACTGGAAGGTAAATACGTTCCCCATTTTAAACCTGGCAAAGAGTTGCGTGATCGCGTGAATATTTACGATTAAGTTTGAAGATATACCCTATGGATTCCAAGTTGCATCACGACGGCAAGGGAGCGAATCCCCGGGAGCATAGGTAACTATGTGACCGGGGTGAGTGAGCGCAGCCAACAAAGAGGCAGCTTGAAAGATGACGGGTATAACAAGTTATTGCTTATTCTAAACAGAGTTTCGGCGCTGTTTTAGGTCAATAATAAAGTGCTGGCCTTTTGGTCGGCACTTTTATCTAATTAAGGCCCATATAAAAAGAGCTGATTTTTATACTGAGAAAACCTACCCTATAATCCTGTCAATTTGACGTTGTGTCCCCAGAAATCACTTGCATGCAAAATCAATATCGTCATTGGTTTCAAATTTATGCGTGATATTCGCTTTTGATAAAAAAATGTGTCAAAAGTGTTATAAAACATGAGGAATTACCAGCATCAATCAACTTCAT
The DNA here is from genome assembly GCF_001684335.1 of Photorhabdus namnaonensis. Classification (GTDB taxonomy): domain Bacteria; phylum Pseudomonadota; class Gammaproteobacteria; order Enterobacterales; family Enterobacteriaceae; genus Photorhabdus; species Photorhabdus namnaonensis. Next base: position 359,396 of record NZ_LOIC01000072.1, on the reverse strand, counting down.
TATCTTAGTGAAATTGCAGAACAGTTTGGTAAAGCGTCGACCCGTATTCGTTTTCTCTGGATAAGAGATGAAAAAAGCGGCAGGATGACAGTTGAAGGGTATCACGTCAGCCCGGAAAGTGGCTTGGATAAAGTGCCGGTTCGTATGATGAAACTAAATCCGGCCACCGGTAATTACGAGTTCTGGGAACCGGGAGAAAATCGGTCAACGATTCTATGGACACCAAACGAATAGGAATTCAAGGTTCCACCGCATACCGGGAATGAGGAACAGCCGTTTATTCCGTCTCAGATAACGGTATTACCGATTCCAGATAAAATGGGTAGCGATATTGAATCGCTGCCCATACCAGAAGAGAAGGATTTCCGTGATTATATTCTGGTATTTCCAGCCAATTTAGGTATTAAACCGATCTATGTGATGTTTAATACCCCTCGAAATCAACCGGGAGTGGTCACTGGTCGAGGACAAAAAGTTGAAGGTAACTGGTTAAATCTTGCAGGACAAGATATGGGCGCATCGATTCCCAGTCAGATAGCGGATAAGTTGCGAGGAAGGACATTTAATAACTTCGATGATTTCAGAAGGGCGTTTTGGAAAGAGGTTGGTAATGATCCTGAGTTGTCTAAGTAACTTAAAAGAACCAATCAAGAAGATATGAAAAACGGTTTGTCTCCTTATTCACCAAAGTTAGAGCAAGTAGGTAGTAGACAAAAATATGAAATACATCATGTTCAGTTTATTAAAGATGATGGCTCTGTTTATGGACTCGATAATCTGCGAGTAATCACTCCGAAGCGACATATTGAAATTCATTCTAATAAAGAGGAAAAATAGGATGGAATTAAAAAGTAAGTTAGAAGAATATACTGAAACGGAGTTTTTAGAATTAATTAGCATGATCTTCGAGGGGAAATATTCTTCTGAGGCAGAGCACTATGCAATCGTAAACAATATTGTGAGAGTCTCAGAATATCCTGGAGGTACAGATTTATTGTATTATCCTGAAGATGGCATTGAAGATAGCCCAGAAGGTGTGCTTAAAGTAGTAAAAGAATGGCGAGCCAGAAATGGTAAACTGGGTTTTAAAGAATAACCAGCCTGGTACTTGGTACCGACATTACGGATGGAAAGCGGGCCTTAGTATTGCTTTCCCCTTAGTACCCCCATATTATGAAACCAGATTTTGTTGTGGAGTTAATGGCATGAAACCATCAATAGCCTTAGCTGCTAATCGGGAGGCCATCCGTCGCGTAGTGGAGTCTCATCGAGCCCGTAATGCCCGTGTTTTCGGGTCTGTTATACACGGTGATGACACTGAGGACAGTGACTTGGACATCCTGATTGACCCGACGCCGGAAACCACTCTTTTTGACATTGGCGCTATCCGGCACGAGTTGTTGCAACTGCTCGGTGTGCCAGTGGATGTGCTGACCCCGAAGGCACTACCAGAGAAATTCAGGGCTGTTGTTCTTGCCGAGGCGGTGCCTGTATGAGCCGTGATCAGCAGCGCCTTGTCGACTATCTGGCGCACATCCTCGAAGCCATCAAGCGTATCGACAGCTATACGGAAGACATGGACGAATGGCGTTCCTTAACAACTGGTTGGTGCAGGATGCCGTGATTCGCAACTTCGAGATCATCGGCGAGGCCAGTAACAACATTGGGAAACATTATCCCGATTTCGCCATTGCTAACCCTGAATTGCCATTGTCGTTTGCTTACCAGATGCGTAACGCTTTGGCTCATGGCTACTTCAAGGTGGATCTTGAGATTGTCTGGAAAACGATCCACAGTGCTCTACCGGGGCTTTATCAGCAAATTCTAGAATTAATGCCTAAGGATTCCCACAAAATTTCGTTTGACTAAACGTTATTGGACCCTCAGGCATAGCATTTCCTGACTTAAGAAAATTTCAGATTAAATAATGTTATTGAATATGAAAAGAAATAGATTCCAAGCATAATGAGAACCACACCGCTGGTGTAATTAATAAACTTGATAACACGGTGACTGAGCATTTTCCTGGAGAAGAATATCACAGTATTAATAAAGGCAACCCAAACAATAACGCCAATAATTGTTCCTGTTGCGCCAATAGCTAAACTATATTTACTTGATGCAATGTTGTTGAGTTGTGCACTGACAGACAGCCAAAAAATAACATTGTATGGATTTAATAGTGTTAACAATACACCATCAAAAAATTGCCTATGATAGGGTTTGGAGATGATATTGATATTTTCCTCATTTTTCTTATTTATGAAGCTGGTAATACCAAACCAAATGACCATTAATGCCCCTAAAAAACCCAAAATAGGCATGAAAATAGTATTGGAAAACAATTGCAATATACCAAAACCTAAGAGTAACAAATAAATTATATCGGCAAAACAGGCGCCTAAACCAAAAACCACTGCGTGAAGACAACTGATATTCAAGTGTCTACGCATAATTTCGATATTTATAGGGCCAACGGGAGCCGCAGCTCCCAATCCTAAAAGAAAAAATGTTCCTAATGTACTGATTACATCAACCATATAATTAATTCCATAACATAAGATGTTTATTTAGTGATAATCCAATGAAGCTTTGTAATGATATTCTGCACCCCTCGGGAAAACTACGAATAGCATGGGGTTTTCTGGTGTTTATTATGATCAAATCTCCTTGTTCTGGTTTAATAAGGACGGATGGCGGAAGCGTACCTCGCCAATCATTTTCTGCATTATCTTCTATTAACTCAGTAATGGGGATTTCAGGAACATCCCACAGCTCTAGCTCTCCTCCAGTTGCAGGCATGCTTATATAGATATTCACTGAGAATTGCCCCAACAAATTGACCGATTGTTGTTGAAGGCCATCAAAATGAGGTTGCTTTTCAACCATAAAAGAGCGTTCTGGCCTGTTCATCACTCTGGCAATACCTGCATGCATCTTTTTACCTTCAAAGTTGGCAATACTGGCCCCGGCGTACCATATTTCATCCAATTCTAAACGAAATTTATCGAAAGGGGCTAACATTGGCGCACAGAAATTTCTGACGTTTCTGATGGCGGGTAACGCATTTTCAAAGTATTTTTTATAGCTATCGCTATCTTTGGATTTACCAAAAGTTGTATTGTAAGATGGACCAATTCTATCAACACCGTAATCAACTAAAACAACTTCATCTCCTTTTTTCAAATCATGAGGATGACATTCTAGATTTTCGTGGGAGAGGAAAAAATCCGAGAGCTTGTTTGCAAGAGAGCTATCAACATATTTCTTTATATGGATTGCTAACACTTCATCATTAAATAATTTAGTAAGATGATATTCTTGCAGAGAGTCAGATACAATTATTTTGTTTTTCATAAAAACCACCTTATTGTATTTAACATGATTTTTTGATTGTTTTCCATATAAAAACAGAATGGAAATATTAATTTAATATTATTTAAATTTAATCAATGCGACCTTAATCACAAAACAAGAAGTGAACAATCATTTAAGTAGTTTCATTAATTGAGTGTTCAATAGCTGAGGTAATGTCTGGTAATAGTGATTTTCATTGTTTTATACCCGTCATCTTTCAAGTTGCCTCTTTGTTGGCTGCGCTCGCTCACCCCGGTCACATAGTTACCTATGCTCCCGGGGATTCGTTCCCTTGCCGCCGCGATGCATCTTGAAATCCATAGGGTATATAGGCTTGGTTAATAATTTCAAAAATGAACTTGATATTTAATTATAATAATAAGTGAATAATGTAACTTATCGTGAGTTTCTAATGGCTTGGAATGTTTATTTATGTCTGTAATGGGAATGCGGACGAAACCTTACGAAATATTTTATTTGATATCAGTATTGCAATGTTGCATTTGCTATCAATATAACATTTGGTAGGTAATTGTCAGGTGGAAATTTCTGTATTTGCGAAGCTGTTCGCATATATTTTTGAAAACATTGTTAGCCTGGAATTAATCTGCGAAGGTGTTTGATAATTTTTCTTGTGCTTCTGGCTGTATGGTAAAAAATAAAGAATACTCTGTTGGGAAAATAAAAGGGTAAGGATGAATAAGGATGTGGTTTTCAGTTTTGATAAATAAGATAACGATAAATTGGAAACAACCTATACCAGTCATTAGCGTGAATCAGGCTGCAATAGCTATTATTATCGGTATTGTACCCTTGCTTTTTTTACCTGAATTACCACAGAAATGGCAGATTATTGCATTGCTATTACTGGCGTTATTCTGTTTATTCTTACCATTTTGTCTTTGCCGGATGGTTTCAATTTCATTACTGGCATTTCTTATTGGGTGCTGGCAGGGAAATCATCTGCTTGAACAGATAACCTATTTTAGTGAGAAAGTGCATTTATCTCGGGTTATTATTGAAAGCTTATCATTAGATAATGAAGAGAAAGGCAGGGTTATCCTGCGTATTATTGAGAATGAAAACAGAGTTGTTTTTCCGCCACTGCATGTTTCCGCTTCTTGGGATATTTCGCCCGAATCTCTGTGTGCTGGTCAAGAATGGCTGTTGAAAATGAAATTGCGACCGGTTCATAGTCAGCTAAATCAAGGTGGATATGATAGCCAGCGTAGGGCATTGGCTATCCGCCGACCTTTAACAGGGAAAGTCATTCAAGCGGAATTAATTGACGGTGAATGTAACTTACGTCAGCGATTGGTCACTCATATTGCGCCGGATATTCGTGAATTGAAGCATAGTGGCATTGCGATGGCATTAGCATTCGGTGAGCGTCAGTGGTTAAGTAAGGAGGATAATTTATTATTGCAACAAACAGGTACGGCTCACCTTATGGCTATTTCCGGGTTGCATATTACCGTTGCCAGTATGTTTGGTTGGTGGATGGCAAGATTATTACAACTCTTCTTTCCCGTGCATTGGATAGGGCACAGATTTCCATTGATTACTGGTTGGATAGTGGCAATAAATTATGTCTGGTTATCGGGTTGGGGCATTCCGGCTATTCGTGCATTACTAGGTTTAACGCTCTGGCTATATTTACGTTATAAAAATATTCTTTGTTTCCCTTGGCAGTGGGCATTGTGGACAGCCGCAATGATTCTCTTATTTGATCCCCTGACTGTGCTTTCTGATAGCTTTTGGCTCTCTTTCTTTGCTGTGATGGCGTTAATGTTTTGGTTCTTTTGGGCGCCGTTGATTGAGCCATTTCGTTATGGTTGGAAATGGATATGGTTGCGAGGGTTATATATGCAGATGGGTATGATGCTGATGCTTATTCCTCTCCAGCTATTATTATTTCATGGCGTCAATTTTTCTGCTTTATTGGCTAACTTCTGGGCGGTGCCAATTATCTCTTTTATTACTGTTCCGTTGATTATGCTGGCATTAATAAGCAATTTTTGTTCCTTTATTCATGCTTTATTATGGCAATTAGTCGATTACTCTGTAACCTTCTCTTTAATTCCTTTGCCAGTTTTGCAACAGTCATGGAGTGAAACTGGCCGTTTTCCCTTCTTAATAACGTTTATTGGTTGGTTTGTTGTCATTATTTGGCGATTTGCTTGGTGGCAATCATATAAGTTACTGATTGTTATTGCTTTGGGGATAATGCTCTGCTATTTGAGGCGCAACGAAGAATATCTGTGGCGATTTTCTATGTTGGATGTTGGGCATGGGCTTGCGGTTATCATTGAAAAAGATGGCAAAGCGCTGATTTTTGATACCGGTAATCGTTGGGAAACCGGCAGTATGGCTGAAAGAGTGATTGTCCCTTATTTGCGTTGGCATCGATTAACGCCAGAGCAGATTATTATCAGTCATAATCATCTCGACCATACGGGCGGATTGGAATTCTTACAACAAAAATATCCTGGTATTGCTGTGAGAAGTTCTTTAATCAATCAGCGACATCTTCCATGTATACGCGGTGAACAGTGGCGCTGGCAAGGGTTGAGCTTCCGTGTATTATGGCCGCCGGTAAGATCATTACATGCAGGCAATGACGAATCCTGTGTCATTCGGGTAGATGATGGCAAACATAGCTTACTTTTGACCGGAGATCTGGAAAAACAAGGGGAATATAAGCTATTGGGAATAGAAAAAGAGAATTTAAAATCGACCATATTGCAAGTTCCACATCATGGTAGTAATACGTCATCTACAGCCGCTTTTATTCATACTGTCTCACCACAATATGCATTGGTCTCTGTTGCACGTTATAGCCCGTGGCGACTCCCTTCGGTTAAGGTGCAGCGACGTTATCGTAAAGCCGGGGCAGAATGGCGTAGTACCGCAGTATCCGGGCAGATAACGGGTTATTTTTATGGCGATCATGTTGAAATGATGAGCTATAGGCAACAAATTATGTCACGTTGGTATCATCAGTGGTTTGGTATTCGTGGTGATCATGAGTAGAATAACCCGCTATTTCTTTTGTGTTGGTAACTCAATAATGAATGATAAAGACCTTTCTACCTGGCAGACGTTTCGCCGACTATGGCCAATTATCTCTCCGTTTAGGATTGGGCTGGTAGTTGCTGCGGTTGCACTGATCCTTAATGCTGCCGGTGATACGTTAATGCTTTCATTGCTTAAGCCTTTACTTGATGAAGGTTTCGGCAAAGCAAGCAGTGATGTACTGAAATGGATGCCGCTGATTGTGATTGCTTTAATGATTATGCGAGGGCTATCCGGGTTTGTATCAAGTTATTGTATCTCTTGGGTCTCCGGTAAAGTGGTGATGCAGATGCGTCGTCATCTGTTCAGCCATATGATGGGGATGCCGGTATCATTTTTTGATCAGCAATCTACAGGGACTCTGCTTTCCCGTATCACTTACGATTCTGAACAGGTGGCCTCCTCCTCTTCCAGTGCGCTGATTACTGTGGTCAGGGAAGGGGCATCCATTATCGGCCTGTTTGTTTTGATGTTTTACTATAGCTGGCAATTATCTCTGATCCTGATTGTGATTGCGCCGATCGTGTCATTAGTGATTCGCGTGGTATCGAAGCGATTTCGTGATATTAGTAAAAATATGCAGAACAGTATGGGGCAAGTCACTGCCAGCGCTGAGCAGATGTTGAAAGGGCATAAAGAAGTGCTCATTTTCGGCGGGCAGAAAGTAGAGACTGAGCGCTTTAATAAAGTCAGTAACCATATGCGTCAACAAGGCATGAAGATGGTTTCTGCTTCCTCAATTTCTGATCCGATTATTCAGCTTATTGCTTCATTTGCTTTGGCTTTTGTTCTCTATGCGGCAAGTTTTCCGGAGATTATGGACACACTGACTGCGGGTAAAATTACCGTGGTATTCTCATCAATGATTGCGCTGATGCGTCCGTTAAAATCTTTGACGAATGTTAATGCGCAATTCCAGCGGGGCATGGCGGCCTGCCAGACTCTGTTTGCTATTCTGGATATGGAACAGGAAAAAGATGATGGCAAATTGGAGCTTAAAAAAGCGGACGGTAATATTGAATTCCGTAATGTGACTTTTTGCTACCCGACCAAGGAGCTACCGGCGCTACAAAACATTTCTATGCATATCCCGGCGGGTAAAATTGTTGCTTTAGTTGGGCGTTCTGGCTCGGGTAAATCCACAATAGCGAATTTGCTGACCCGTTTTTATGATGTCAATGAAGGTAGTATTCTGCTTGATGACCATGATTTACGGGAATATACGCTCTCTTCTTTGCGTGGACAGGTTGCTCTGGTATCGCAGAATGTGCATTTATTTAATGACACGGTAGCGAATAATATTGCTTATGCCAGTGAAAACCAATATAGCCGTGAAGAGATTGAGAGGGCGGCTGAGATGGCTTACGCAATGGATTTTATCAGGAAGTTGGATAATGGCCTTGATACCATGATCGGTGAAAATGGCGTATTGCTTTCCGGTGGTCAGCGTCAGCGTATTGCTATCGCGCGTGCTTTATTGCGTGATTCTCCGGTGCTGATTCTTGATGAGGCAACTTCGGCGTTGGATACGGAATCTGAACGGGCAATTCAGGCGGCATTGGATGAATTGCAGAAAAACAGAACCTCGCTGGTTATTGCACATCGTCTTTCAACCATTGAAAAAGCGGATGAAATTCTGGTGATTGAAGATGGGCATATTGTTGAACGAGGTAATCACCTCTCTTTGCTGGAGCAACAAAATGGTGTTTACTCACAACTACATCGGATGCAATTTGGGCAATGATTGAGCGCATATGGTCAGGCCGCTCACGGCTTTATTTACTGTTATTACCTTTTTCAGCCCTTTATGGGCTGATAAGTGGCTTACGGTGGTTGAGTTATAAAACAGGCTTGAGTCAATCTTGGAAAGCGCCTGTGCCTGTTGTGGTCGTGGGTAATCTAACTGCCGGCGGTAATGGTAAAACGCCGGTGGTTATCTGGCTGGTGGAGCGGTTGCGGCAAAAAGGTTACCGGGTTGGTGTTGTTTCCCGTGGTTATGGGGGGAAAGCAGAAAATTATCCTCTGTTGGTGACTGAAAATGTCACCACGGCTCAGGCCGGTGATGAACCGGTATTAATTCATCGTCGAACAGCCGCATCTGTGGCAGTTGCACCAAGACGGGTTGAAGCAGTGAAAGCATTACTGGCGGATACGCCATTGGATATTATCGTGACTGACGATGGTTTACAGCACTATGCTTTGCAGCGAGATTTTGAAATTGCGGTTATTGATGGTGTGCGCCGTTTTGGTAATGGTTGGTGGCTTCCGGCTGGCCCAATGCGTGAGTTATCTGGGCGATTGAATCGAGTTAATGCCATTATTACCAACGGTGGTACGCCTTGGTCGGGCGAGTTATCCATGACCTTGGCTGGTGGACTGGCGGTAAATATGGTTAGTGGTGAAAAACGCGCAGTGAATCTGATACCTCACGCTGTTGCTATGGCTGGAATCGGGCATCCACCACGGTTTTTTGCGACCTTGCAACAGTTAGGCGCTGACCTGCAAAAGGAGTATGCATTTGCCGACCATCAACAGTACACACAAGATCAATTGTGCCATCTGGCTGATACCAACCAGAATTTACTGATGACAGAAAAGGATGCGGTTAAGTGTTTTAGTTTTGCTCAGCTAAATTGGTGGTATTTACCAGTAGATGCTCGGTTACCTCAGGAAAAGGGAGAGATAATGTTGAACAAGATCTGTTCGTTATTGGAGATGAATAAAAATATTAAGTAAATTTTATGTTTTAATCAAAGCGGCCTTTGTGAGCCGGCAGTAAGCCGATGATAATCAACAGGGAGATTGCCCTTCCGCTCCCTACCAAAACGGTTCCCTCCTTGCCAACAATTCGTACAATTTCAGTAATTTTTCAGATTTATTTGATTTTTCGCCATTGTTAACTGATATTAAAACTATCCATTAAGGATAAACGACTATTGTGTATTCTTGGTTCAGACATGTACGATTCTGGTAGGATATTCGCTCGTATCTGTTACTTAAACGATGCACTACTCGAATGAAATGTATTTCAAGGTCAAGGTATTGAAACTGAGATGAGGTTCTATTCGAAAATTGAATAAAGGGTAAAAAAACATCAAAAACAATAAATTAAATTATTGTGAGATGGATAAATGGGGGAGTTATTATGACATTACAATTAAAGATGGGTAGAGTGAAATGGTTTGATGAGCATAAAGGATATGGTTTTATTTCTCCACAGGATGGGGGACAAGACATATTCGTCAATAGAAAAGCGATTGCTAATACAAAAAACAAGTCACTCACAGAAGGGCAGGATGTAGAATTTTCAATTATTCGCAAAGGTTATGATTTAACCGCAGCAGATGTGATAGCATTCTGAAACCCTATCAAAATCAAGCTATTTTATTGCCATTCTTTAAATGGTAAAGAGGAAGCATTGAACCATATGCAAACAAAGGTAATCGTTTTTTTGAACGTTCCTTTGGTAAAACCCGGAGAGTAGCGAAGTGAGTCATTTTTGACGACGGCGTTTACTCTCCGGTTTTTGTTTGTTGTCTATATTGATGATTTATTAGCAATTAGGGTTTGTGCCAATTATGTCTACCGAGATGGTTTTGGACTTTCATCAACTTACTTGGTTTTTCAGAGGATGATGTTGGGAAAGGGATCGAAAGATCAAATAACAAGAGTTAACGATGATACTAAGCTTATGTTATTCTGGGCCGCACTAAGTTGCACTAAATTAAAGCTCCATAATTGGAGGATGTATGGATCACCGTTTACTTGAAATTATTGCCTGTCCTGTATGTAACGGAAAACTCAGCTACGATAAAGAGAATTGTGAACTCATCTGTAAGTTGGATCGACTTGCGTTTCCTGTACGTGATGGTATTCCCGTTCTGTTAGATCACGAAGCTCGTGAATTACCTCTGGATGAGGAAAAATAAGGCATGTTCACCGTTATTATTCCAGCCCGCTTTGCTTCAACCCGGTTACCCGGTAAACCTTTAGCGGATATTCACGGTAAACCGATGGTTATTCGCGTCATGGAGCGGGCGAAGCGTTCAGGTGCTAAACGCGTCATTGTAGCAACAGATAATCATGACGTTGTTGACGCGGTTGTGGCTGCCGGTGGTGAGGTTTGCTTAACCAACGAAAATCACCATTCTGGTACTGAACGGTTAGCTGAGGTTATCGATAAATATCAATTTGCCGATGATGAAATTATCGTTAATGTTCAGGGTGATGAACCACTGATTCCCGAAGAGATTATTAAACAGGTTGCAGAAAATTTGGCGGGCTGTAAAGCGGGAATGGCAACATTGGCCGTGCAGATTAATGATGCACAGGAAGCTTTTAACCCTAATACAGTGAAAGTCGTGATGGATAAACAGGGTTATGCGCTCTATTTCTCCAGAGCGACCATTCCCTGGGAGCGTGACCGTTTTATTCAATCGCGGGAAACGATTGGGGATAATTTCCTGCGTCATATTGGTATTTATGCTTACCGTGCGGGTTTTATCCGTCGTTATGTACAATGGGAGCCAAGCCCGTTGGAGCAAATTGAAATGCTGGAACAACTGCGGGTACTTTGGTACGGCGAGAAAATTCATGTGGGAATTGCATTAAAAACGCCGGGAGTAGGCGTTGATACCCTGGAAGATCTGGTCGCAGTCAGAAAAGTGTTTACTGAGACTGATTAGCAATTTGAATTTATTTTTGGATTAACGAAAGCGCTTCATTTATTGCTATTTATTTCTATTGCGCTTTCGTTTCTCCATCATTTTGACTTCAAGAAGTAGCTTTAGGATTATTTCGGTTGAGAATGCTCTGATTTTTGTGGCTGTTCCAAATCTTTCGAAGGTTTAATGCGTTGCCAGAGGGTGCCTAAAGTTTCATACCATACCCGCTCTGAATGGGATAGAAAGTAAGCCGAGGGCAGATATTTTTCCCAAGGGCGTAATGGTGAAGTGATCGCTAATTGGTTAGCCGGGCCGGGAATGGGGTTTAACCCATGCTGTTGAAAGAAAGTTATCGCTCGCTGCATATGATTGGCGGAAGTCACTAAAATAAAGGGTTGTTTACCAATCAGTTTCTCAACCTCATTGGCTTCTTGCTCAGTATCCATTGGTTTTGTCAGTGCGATCGTATCTTCTGCGGGCACGCCGAGCGATTGTGCTACGATAGCGGCGACTTCCGCGCTGCTTTTAGTAGTCGTTCCTTTACCACCGGTAAAGACCATTTTAGAGCCGGGGTTCAGGCGATATAAGCGAATGCCTTCTGTTACTCGCGGCAAGCTGTTGTTAAGTAAGTTTGAACTGGGCGCCCAATTTGGGTTATAAGTGAAGCCGCCACCAAGAACGACGATATAATCAACCGGTGGATTGATCTGATTGGGATCAGATGTGGCGCTTTTAGCATAAACCGATTCCAGTGGTAACAGCAGCTTATCGGCAACAGGTTGTAAACTTAGCAAAAGTAGCGTGAGCCAACTGAATGTCAGAACTGTTTTTCCTGTTTTTTGCCAACGGGTAAACCACAGCAGTAATAAAGCAGCAAGTGAAATTAGCAATATTAATGGCAGAGGCATTACCATTGCACCCAAGTACTTTTTAAATAGAAATTGCATTTATTTGCCTTAATTTGGTTGAATTATAGCCATGTGGTTCACAGTTTGTCGTCAAAAGTGGTTATATCAACGAATGCTGTGCCAAAATAGCAGCCAGCGTAATAAAATCTCAACAGATAAATCAAATCTATTCCATTAGTGAGGCAGTTTTTCATGCGGGATCGCAATTTCGATGATATTGCAGACAAATTCTCTCGTAATATTTACGGCACAACCAAAGGTAAAATCAGGCAAGCCGTTGTCTGGCAGGATATCAGCGAATTACTGGTTCAATTACCTCAGCGTTCACTGCGTATTTTAGATGCGGGTGGTGGTGAGGGAAATATGGCATGTCAATTAGCTGCATTGGGTCATCAAGTGATATTGTGTGATTTATCAGAAGAGATGATCCAGCGGGCAAGGCTGGCCGCGGAAGAAAAAGGGGTCAGCCAAAATATGCAATTCATACAAAGCCCAGTACAGGAAATTAGCCAATATATAGAGCAGCCAGTAGATTTGGTATTATTTCATGCAGTGCTGGAATGGATTACCGATCAGAAATATGTAATAGAAGTGCTAATGAATATCATTAATCCGGGTGGCGCTCTATCTTTAATGTTTTACAATGTCAATGGTTTGGTGATGCGTAATGCTATTTTAGGTAATTTTCATTTGGCGACGCCCAATATACAACGTCGCAGAAAACGTTCATTATCGCCTCAGAATCCATTGGCGCCTGAACAGGTATATCAATGGCTTGATGAATTAAATATGACGATTACCGGTAAAACCGGTGTGCGTGTTTTTCACGATTATTTGCAAAATCGCCAATTACAGAGCGAAAACTTTCCGGCGTTGCTGGAATTGGAACAGCGTTATTGCCGACAGGAGCCTTATATCAGCCTGGGGCGCTACATTCATGTCATGGCACGCAGGCCAGCTTTAACAGTTTAGAGGACAAATTATGAGTGAATATTCCCAGACTGTCCCGGAACTGGTGTCTTGGGCTAGGAAAAACGATTTTTCCATCTCCCTGCCCGCAGAAAGGTTGGCTTTTCTGATGGCCATCGCGGTGTTGAACAGTGAGCGTCTGGATGGCGAGATGAGCGAAGGGGAGCTGGTTGATGCCTTTCGTGAAGTTTGCAAAGGATTTGAGCAGACCACAGAATCTGTCGCTGTGCGGGCCAACAATGCCATCAATGATATGGTGCGTCAGAAAATTCTTAACCGTTTTACCAGTGAATTGGCCGAGAGCAATGCAATTTATCGCTTAACCCCGCTTGGGATGGGTATCAGTGACTACTACATTCGTCAGAGGGAATTTTCTACCTTACGTCTTTCGATGCAACTTTCGGTGGTGGCGAGTGAGTTGCACCGGGCTGCGGAAGCGGCGGAAGAAGGGGGAGATGAATTTCACTGGCACCGTAATGTTTTTGCGCCGCTGAAATATTCTGTCGCAGAAATATTCGACAGCATCGACATGTCTCAGCGCGTAATGGACGAGCAGCAAAGCTCGGTTAAAGAAGATATTGCGGCGTTGCTGAATCAAGATTGGCAGGCAGCGATTGCCAACTGTGAGCAACTGTTATCCGAAACATCAGGTACGTTGCGGGAACTCCAGGACACACTAGAAGCGGCCGGAGATAAATTACAGGCTAATTTGCTGCGTATTCAGGAAGCCAACATGGACAGCGGCGGATCAGAACTGGTTGATAAACTGGTATTTGATCTGCAAAGCAAATTGGACCGTATTATCAGTTGGGGTCAGCAGGCGATTGATTTATGGATTGGCTATGATCGTCACGTTCACAAATTTATCCGTACTGCGATTGATATGGATAAAAACCGGATTTTCTCTCAGCGCTTACGTCAATCAGTTCAACACTATTTTGATAATCCGTGGACCCTCACCATTGCTAACGCCGAACGTTTGTTCGATATGCGGGACGAAGAATTGACGTTACGCAATGAAGAGGTGACGGGTGAACTGCCATTAGAACTGGAATATGAAGAATTCAGTGAAATAAACGAACAGCTGGCAGAAATGATTGAAAAAGCGCTGTTGATATATCGACAGGAACAGCGCCCACTGGATTTAGGTGCAGTGTTAAGGGATTACCTTGCTCAGCATCCGCTCTCTCGTCACTTTGATGTGGCGCGTATTTTGGTGGATCAGGCTGTACGATTGGGTGTGGCAGAAGCGGATTTCTCTGGGTTGCCAGCGGAATGGTTAGCGATTAATGATTACGGAGCCAAGGTACAGGCACATGTCATCGACACATATTGAACAATTTATGCCAGTTAAACTGGCACAGGCGTTAGCCAATTCACTTTTCCCGGAACTGGATAGCCAACTTCGTGCAGGTCGTCATATCGGGATAGATGATCTTGATAACCATGCTTATCTGATGGATTTTCAGGAGCAATTGGAGGAATTTTACGCCCGCTATAATGTGGAGTTGATCCGTGCGCCAGAAGGCTTCTTCTATCTGCGTCCCCGTTCAACGACCTTGATCCCGCGCTCGGTATTATCAGAGTTGGATATGATGGTGGGAAAAATCCTCTGTTATCTCTATCTCAGCCCGGAACGCTTGGCTAATCAGGGGATTTTTACGGTTCAAGAGTTGTACGAAGAGCTGATCTCATTGGCCGATGAGGGCAAGTTGATGAAGTTTGTCAACCAGCGTTCTTCCGGTTCCGATTTAGATAAACAGAAATTGCAGGAAAAAGTGCGCACGACACTAAACCGTCTGCGTCGTCTGGGTATGGTCTATATCCTACCAAATGACAGTAATAAATTTACCATCACTGAGGCGGTATTCCGTTTTGGTGCGGATGTACGCAGTGGCGACGATCCTCGTGAAGTCCAACTGAGGATGATCCGTGACGGTGAAGCAATGCCGGTTGAAGGCGGCTTGTCGCTTGATGATAGTGAAAATGATGAAACACCGGATAACTCAGCAGAAGATGCGGGAGATGAACAACCATGATTGAACGCGGTAAATTTCGTTCACTGACGCTGGTTAACTGGAATGGTTTTTTTGCCAGAACATTTGATCTTGATGAATTAGTAACCACCTTGTCGGGCGGCAATGGGGCGGGTAAATCCACCACGATGGCGGCTTTTGTCACCGCGCTGATCCCTGATTTAACCTTGTTGCATTTCCGTAACACCACCGAAGCTGGCGCTACTTCCGGTTCTCGTGATAAAGGTTTGCACGGCAAGTTGCGTGCTGGGGTCTGTTATTCAACGCTGGATGTGATTAACTCTCGGCATCAGCGGGTCATCGTTGGGGTGAGGTTGCAACAAGTCGCGGGGCGTGACCGTAAAGTTGATATCAAAGCTTTTATGATCCAAGGCTTGCCAACCGCGATCCAGCCGACTCAATTACTGACTGAGAATGTTGGTGAAAGACAAGCGCGTGTATTGCCGCTCAATGAACTAAAAGATCGCCTTGATGAAATGGAAGGCGTGCAGTTCAAACAATTTAACTCCATCACCGATTATCATGCGCTGATGTTTGATTTGGGTGTAATACCTAAACGCCTGCGTTCAGCGAGTGATCGCAGTAAATTCTATCGTCTGATCGAAGCTTCCCTGTACGGGGGTATCTCCAGCGCCATTACCCGTTCCCTGCGCGATTACTTGCTGCCGGAAAACAGCGGTGTTCGCAAGGCATTTCAGGATATGGAAGCAGCGCTGCGTGAAAACCGAATAACACTGGAAGCTATCCGGGTAACTCAATCTGATCGCGATTTATTCAAACATTTGATCACCGAAGCAACTTCTTACGTTTCCGCTGATTATATGCGCCATGCCAATGAGCGGCGTACCTATCTGGATCAAGCATTGGCATTACGTGGAGAACTGTTTGGCAGCCATAGGCAATTGGCAACCGAGCAGTATCGCCATGTAGAGATAGCACGGGAGCTGACTGAGCAGAATGGCGCCTCTGACGATTTAGAAACGGATTATCAGGCCGCTAGTGACCACCTGAATCTGGTGCAAACCGCCATGCGTCAGCAGGAAAAAATCGATCGTTATCAGGGGGATCTGGAAGAACTTTCCTACCGTTTGGAAGAACAGACAGAGGTTGTTGAAGAAGCGGGAGAGCTACAGGCTGAGTATGAAGCCAGAGCAGAAGCGGCAGAACAAGAAGTCGATGAGCTGAAAAGCCAATTGGCGGATTACCAGCAGGCGCTGGATGTTCAGCAAACCCGCGCAATTCAGTATCAACAAGCGCTACAAGCGCTGGAACGTGCTCGTGAACTTTGCCGGTTACCGGATCTTTCCGCCGATAATGCGGAAAAATGGTTGGAAACTTTTCAGGCTAAAGAGCGGCAGGCGACAGAAGCCCTGTTGGCGTTGGAACAGAAATTAAGTGTTGCGGACGCGGCGCATAATCAGTTCGAACAAGCGTATCAACTGGTTAAAAACATCGTTGGCGAAACCAGCCGTAGTGAAGCGTGGCAGAATGCTCGTGAATTACTGCGTGATTGGCCGTCACAGCAACATCTGGCGGATCGGGTGCAGCCATTGCGAATGCGATTGTCTGAACTGGAACAGCGCCTAAACAACCAACAAAATGCAGAGCGTTTACTAAACGAATTTTGCAAACGTCAGGGGCGGCAATATCAGGCCGAAGATCTGGAAGGGTTACAGGATGAACTTGAAGCCCGTCAGGAAGCACTGAGCCTAAGCGTTAATGAAAGCGGTGAACGCCGTATGGAGATGCGTCAGGCGCTTGAACAACTGAAACAGAAAATTCAATCATTAACTGCTCGCGCTCCGGTCTGGCTGGCTGCGCAGGATACTCTGCATCAACTGTGCGAACAGAGTGGGGAGACACTGGCAAGCAGCAATGACGTGACGGAATATATGCAGCAGTTGCTTGAACGCGAGCGTGAAGCGACGGTAGAACGTGATGAAGTTGCGGCGCAAAAACGTGATCTGGAACAGCAGATTGAACGTCTCAGTCAACCAAGCGGTGCGGAAGATAGCCGGATGATTGCGTTAGCGGAACGTTTCGGCGGGGTTTTGTTGTCAGAGATTTATGACGATATCACCATTGATGATGCGCCGTACTTCTCCGCCCTGTATGGACCCGCACGCCACGGCATTGTGGTGCCCGATCTTTCCTTGGTGCGTCCGCATCTTGAAACGCTGGAAGATTGCCCGGAAGATCTCTATTTAATTGAAGGTGATCCGCAATCCTTTGATGACAGCGTATTTAATGCCGAAGAGCAGACTAATGCGGTACTGGTCAAATCTTCCGACCGTCAATGGCGTTATTCTCGTTATCCTGAATTGCCGTTGTTTGGTCGTGCCGCTAGAGAAAATCGTTTAGAAGCCTTGAGTCTGGAGCGCGACACTTTGGCGGAACGTTACGCCACGCTCTCTTTTGATGTGCAGAAAATCCAGCGTGCGCATCAGTCATTCAGTCAGTTTGTGGGTAAACACCTCTCTGTTGCATTTGATACCGATCCGGAAGCGGAAATCCGCGAACTGAGGCAGAATCACACGGAACTGGAGCGTGAATTATCCCGATTTGAAGAGCAGACTCAACAGCAGCGCCAGCAATATACTCAGGCTAAAGAGAGCCTGACGGCATTAAATCGTCTGATCCCTCAAGTCACGTTATTGCTGGATGAAACCTTAATCGATCGCGTAGAAGAAGTGCGCGAAGAGTTGGATGAAGCGCAAGAAGCGGCTCGTTTCCTGCAACAACACGGTTTGGCACTGGCGAAGTTAGAACCGATGGTTGCGGTTCTGCAAAGTGATCCACAGCAGCATGAGCAGTTGCAACAGGACTATGAAACTGCTAAACAGAGCCAGCATCAGGCTAAACAACGAGCTTTCGCGCTGGTGGAAGTGGTACAGCGCCATGCGCATTTTAGCTACAGTGATTCTGCCGGGATGCTCAACGAAAATGCGGATCTGAATGACAAACTGCGTCAGCGTCTGGAACATGCAGAATCGGACCGCAGCCGCGCTCGCGAACAACTACGTCAACAGCAAGCGCAATATTCCCAATTTAACCAAGTGCTGGCATCTCTGAAAAGCTCTTACGAAACCAAACAAGATATGCTGAAAGAGCTGCATCAGGAGATGAAAGAGATTGGTGTTCAGGCGGATGCGAATGCAGAAATGCGTGCTCGCGAGCGCCGTGATCGACTGCATGAAGCGCTCAGTACTAACCGTTCCAGAGTCAACCAGCTTGAGAAGCAGATCGCTTTTTGTGAAGCGGAGATGGAAAGCTTGCAGAAAAAACTGCGGAAACTGGAACGCGATTACCATCAAATCCGTGAACAGGTGGTTTCGGCTAAAGCGGGTTGGTGTGCGGTAATGCGCATGGTGAAAGATAACGGCGTTGAGCGTCGCTTGCATCGTCGTGAACTGGCGTATATGGAGGGTGGCGCATTACGTTCCATGTCGGATAAGGCATTGGGTGCGTTACGTCTGGCGGTGTCTGATAACGAACATCTACGCGATGCGCTGCGTTTGTCCGAAGATCCGAAATGTCCTGAACGTAAAATTCAGTTTTTCATTGCTGTTTATCAGCACCTGCGTGAACGTATTCGTCAAGATATTATCCGCACTGACGATCCGGTTGATGCCATTGAACAGATGGAAATCGAGCTGGCTCGTTTGACGGAAGAGCTGACTGCCCGCGAGCAGAAATTAGCGATTAGCTCGAAAAGTGTGGCGAATATTATCCGCAAAACCATTCAGCGCGAGCAGAACCGAATCCGAATGTTGAACCAAGGGCTACAAGCTGTTTCTTTCGGACAAGTTCGTGGTGTGCGGTTGAATGTCAATGTGCGTGAAAGCCACGCGATATTGCTGGATGTGCTTTCTGAACAGCAAGAACAGCATCAGGATCTCTTTAACAGCCAGCGATTAACCTTCTCGGAAGCAATGGCAAAACTTTATCAGCGTCTGAATCCGCAAGTGGATATGGGGCAGCGCTTGCCGCAAACCATCGGTGAAGAGCTGCTGGATTACCGTAACTACTTGGAACTGGATGTTGAAGTTAACCGCGGATCGGATGGCTGGTTAAAAGCAGAG
>NZ_LOIC01000072.1:336601-340288 GCF_001684335.1 Photorhabdus namnaonensis | reverse complement strand
CGGCATGTCCATTCTGGTGATGGTGGTGCAGAGTTGGGAAGAAGAATCCCGCCGTTTGCGTGGTAAAGATATTTCCCCTTGTAGATTGTTATTCCTTGATGAAGCGGCGCGTCTGGATGCTAAATCTATCGCTACTTTGTTTGAATTATGTGAGCGTCTGCAAATGCAATTGATTATCGCCGCCCCGGAAAATATCAGCCCTGAAAAAGGGACCACTTATAAACTGGTGCGTAAAGTGTTTAAAAACCACGAACATGTGCATGTAGTTGGGCTACGAGGATTTGGGCAGGATACTCCGGCGACTCAATTGATTTCAGATGCTACCGCTTAATTAAATGGATGCTTTACGGTAATTGTAAGTAGGGAAAATAAAGAGAGTGCGCCACGGATGGCGCAATATATTCAGGATTGTGCACCAATATTGATCACCAGACAAAACGGTGGTGATTGCGTCATTATTTCAAATGCAGAATATGCAAGCCTTGAAGAAACTGCTTATTTACTACGTTCATCCGCTAATGCAAAACATTTACTTAAATCATTGGAGCAGGTAAATAGCGGAAATTTGCAGGAAAGGTAACTAACCTGAACTTCGCTTAAGAAGGAAATTAAAGTATCTGAGATACGATCAAAGTTTTTGTCAAAGAAAATTCAAGACATCACAGTCCGCTTGGTTTCTTGCTTAATATTCCTTCAATATAAAAGAAAGTATGCTACCATTCACCGATGAAGAGAAAAAATACACCAACGCCACATGACGCTGTTTTTAAGCAGTTTTTAAGTCATATTGATACTGCCAGAGACTTTCTGGAGATACATTTGCCGGCGAGATTACGGGCCGTTTGTGATCTGGATACACTGCGGTTGGAATCAGGGTCGTTTATTGAAGACAATCTGCGGGCGCATTATTCCGACATTTTGTATTCATTGAAAACGGCGCAGGGTGACGGTTATGTATATTGCGTGATCGAGCACCAAAGTTCCCCGGACAAAATGATGGCATTTCGATTAATGCGCTACGGTATTTCAGCCATGCAACGGCATCTGGAGCAGGGACATGAAAAATTGCCGCTGGTCATTCCGGTGTTGTTCTATCACGGTAAAATACAGCCGTATCCCTGGAGTACCAATTGGCTCGACTGTTTCGATGATCCGGCCCTGGCGGAGGAAATCTATTCCAATAAATTCCCGCTGGTCGATGTGACGGTAATCCCGGATGATGAAATCTTGACGCACAAACGGGTCGCGCTACTGGAAATGGTGCAAAAGCATATCCGGCAGCGAGATATGGCAGAGCTACTGCAAGAGTTAGTTATACTGCTGACGTATGATTACTATACGGATGAACAGCTAAAAAGCATGCTAAACTACTTATTACAGGTGGGAGATACCGCCGATCCAGAGGGTTTTATTCGGCGACTGGCAGAACAGTCCCCGAGGTATGAGGAGGTACTGATGACAATAGCACAAAGATTGGAACATAAAGCACGTCAAGAAGGACGTTTGGAAGGGCGTCAGGAAGGACGTTTGGAAGGGCGTCAAGAAGGGCGTCAGGAAGGGCGTCAAGAAGCAACGTTAAAAATTGCTCATGCATTGCTGAACAGCGGAATCGATTGTGAAACAGTGATGAAAACCACCGGTCTGAGCCAGAACGAACTGGAGCAAATACGCCACTAACTCGTCTTGAGAGTCCTCAATCAGCATTCAACGATCCGTGTGAGATGAGGATCTTACGGCGACTGGCAGAACAGTCCCCGAGGTATGAGGAGGTACTGATGACAATAGCACAAAGATTGGAACATAAAGCACGTCAAGAAGGACGTCAGGAAGGGCGTCAAGAAGCAACGTTAAAAATTGCTCATGCATTGCTGAACAGCGGAATCGATCGTGAAACAGTGATGAAAACCACCGGTCTGAGCCAGAGTGAGCTTGAATAAATGTCCGACAAAATTACTGTATTTCTTCCAAATACTACTATTTATTTTACGGTAGTCATATGAGTAGGAAAAAAAGCGCCACGGAGGGCGCAATTATTATTCGAAACCGAGTATTTTTAGTTTATGTCAGAGGCCAATTCAAGAACACCACACTATCATTGTAATGACTATTGGTACCATTTTCAGCGCTGATAATAGCTGTTCCCGGTTTTCCATCAAATATATTATCGAAATAACGCAGCTTGCATGGTTTGCCATCCCCCTCAATCTCAATACAGATTTTGCCTGTACCTGATGTGTAGGCTTTAGTCGCCATGAGATTATTTTGCCCTTTACCGGTTAATGTATCTACCAGAAGATCGTCAATATATACTTTTACAGTTTGCGGAATATTTGTATTAGCGTAGGCTATCAAGCCGAATCGAATACTGTGAGGTAACTGGAAACAATATTTACCCGTGTCATTAGCACTACATGTTCCATTACAGACTTTACTATTGCTTCCACTATTGTCTCGGTGACTTTACTATTTGCATTTAAAATATAAAAAGCGTTTATTACTTGGTTTTTATTGAAAAGTATAGCTACCGTAATAACATGATTTATAGATGTTATTTTTTATATTTAAAAATTTAACCAATGGTTATTTAAATAATTTCCAATGAAACAAAACAATTATGGGCAGGGGATTTTTATATACAACATCAATTAATAACAGAGATTGTTAATTGATATTTATTTTCTCTGGTTGTTCAATTTTAAGTATGACAAGTTGGGGATAATGAATAGGGTTATTTTTATTGCTTGCGATAAGTGGATTGGTTTTATTTTCAATGTTGGCCTTTTGCGACATCCTCTTTAGGATGAGGAGGATGTCAAAGTGGAGTTCTGTTTTATCACGAAGAGCGAAGGTGGATTACAGTAAGCTCAGTATGAAAAATAGAGCTTAAAGTAATCCAATAATCGTTTATGACTTAATAACTTGATCTGCAATATTAAATTTGAATAATGCGTCCTCATTTAAAGTTCTTGCTAGTAACATTTTAACAATAGGCAAAAATTTACCTGTTGCGTTTTTATAATCACGCTGATCTTTTTGTGCATCAGCTAAACCTGAATTTTCTGAATAAAAAAGGGCTTCAATAGGTAATTTATTGGGGTCATTTTCTTTCCAGGTTGAAATTCTGATTTCATTCTGTTTTGGTGGAGTATTAGGAGTACGTGGAAGTTTTTTGATACTTTCTAACATTTGATAGAAAGCTATAGCTGGATTATTTACATCTTTAGTAACATTAAATCCACATTGAAAAAGATCTTGAGAGTTTACTTTCCTATAATTTTTTATCCAATCATCGGAATTCATCACATTTTGTTCTTGGCAAGGTTTACCTTTACCTTTCGCCTTAGTAATATTTTCCCCACAACCTTGATTTGCTCTCTCATTTGTATAGCCATCAATAGGAAATGCACACAATACAGAAAAATCGATTCTATCTTTAGGTGCTATATGTTCAGGGAAAACAATAAATCCATTTTTATATCCATAAGCTAAGCGTTTAAACTTAGCGTCTTTCCTTAAATATGAAAAAGAAACACCACCACTTTTTATAGATGATGGGCTAGGTTGCCAAAATTTATAATCATTTGAATGTATAGTGCCACGCAATATAACTCCAGAGCAAAGAAAAGCGGGTGATTGAGCATCACCACAATCTTTAACGATATTATTATATCGTTGGGTTAATGTATT
>NZ_LOIC01000072.1:277263-336542 GCF_001684335.1 Photorhabdus namnaonensis | reverse complement strand
ATGTTAATTGAGATTAAATTATTGCTCATTACTTCCTAGTAAAGTTTTTCACTGTTTTTTTTATATCACAACTATCAAATTTGATAGTAAAGCAAGGCTTCATAATTCTATTTGGCCATTTTCAATGGCCTTTATTATGGCTGCACCTCTAGAGTTAACATTAAATTTTTCTCTAATTTTTTTAAAATGAAAATTGATATTTGCTTCTGAGCAATTAAGTATGCGTGATATCTCCCATGTTGTTTTTCCAATTAAATACCAAGAGCAAACTTCTTTTTCTCTTTCACTTAATTTAATGTTGTTGTTTTTGTTTTTTAAAATAATTAAATAGTGTAGTATTATATCTCTTAATGCCATTAGTTGATTGAAATTTTTATTTATTGTCTTTATATAACCCTCTTCTTTGCAATGAAAAGATAAAGTTAAAATGCCAAAATCATGATTAATACCATGCATAGGAAAAGATATGCCATGATTTATCCCATAATCTTTAATTTCACGGAAAAAAAATGATTTTTTTTCTAGTTTATTGTAATCCCATATGAAAGGGATAGTATTTTTTATGCAATATTCAAAAATGGGATTGTTATTGGTATATTTCTCTTTTTTATATTTTAAGGCTAATTGATCATTATTGGTGATGAAATTTGCTTCTTTAATATTATTTTTAGTTGAAGAGTAAAAGAGAGAGTACCATTCTATATCAGTAATAGATTGAATGGTTTTAATAACAAAATGAAGATCATTAAACTCCTCAACAACACAGTCCGAATAAAATTCATATAAATCAATCATAATTTTAACCTGAGTATTGTTAAATATTTCAAGACATTAATACTAAGACTAGTCTAATAATTGACTAGAACAACTATCAAATTTGATAGTTGTGATATAAAAAAAACAGTGAAAAACTTTACTAGGAAGTAATGAGCAATAATTTAATCTCAATTAACATACTTTAATTTAAATTAAGTGAGGACTTTATGAAAAAGCCTATCGTAGGTTTGCTCCTTAGTATTGTCTTTTTTTCAACAAATACTTTTGCTTTCACTCAAACGGGAAATGAAACCGAGGTACAAAATGATATTGCTGATATATTAACCCAACAATATAGTAATGTCGTTAAAGATTGTGGTGATGCTCAATCACCTGCTTTCCTTTGCTCTGGAGTTTTGATGAGAGGGACTCGGCCTGGATTTAATTTTTGGAAGTTAAATCCATCTTCTATAAAGAATAATGGAGTTTCTTTTTCATATTTAAGAAAAGATGCTAAATTTGGCAATACATATGCTAGCGTTAATGGTTTTATTCTCTTTCCTGAACAGATGGCCCCTGAAGATAAGGTTAAAGTTCCTGTCTTATGCTCCTATGTTCTTGATGCGAATACTTGGGCGCGTCAGGGAAATTATTGTGGCGCACCGCCTAAACCTTCAGATGGGAAATCATGCCAAGATTTTGGTGTTTTCACCGCTCATCAATTAAATAAAGCTATTGCAAGAAAATCTGCATGGGGAGTCTGTGCATTTGATGTTAGACCGACGGCGAAAAATCCAGCAGATGCTTTTCATCAAACATTACTTGCAATGCCTTATCATGGTAATGGTTTAAATTATAATGAGATAGTCGTTCAACCTTGGGATGAGAATAAGCCACAAATATTACCTATTGAAGCCCTTTTTTATTCAAACGGTGCAGGTTTAATTAATGCACAAAAAGATCAACGTGATTATAAAAATGCAACGGGTAAATTTTTACCTATTGTTAAAATCGAATTACCTAAAGGTACAAATGTAAAACAGGCAACAGATGCCGTATTTACATTTAACCCTAAAGATCAAGTTGTGAGTCAGTAATATAATATTTTAGTTATACCCTATGGATTTCAAGATGCATCGGAGCGACAAAGGAGCGAATCCCCGGGAGCATAGGTAACTCTGTGACCGGGGGGAGCGAGTGCAGCCAACAAAGAGGCAACTTAAAAGATGACGGATATAGATATTTATTCTGAGATTGTACCATTATTTTTTTCTTATTAGATTCGGTATTATTGATACGAGAAAAGGACATATTATGTGGAAGACAACATATAGCGTTGCAAAGGTAAATCTTGCTTCTATTATGATCAAGCTGTTCAGGCTTGTGCGCCAATATTGATAACCAGACAAAACTGTGGCGATTGAGTTATCATTTCAAGTGCAGAATATGCAAGTTTTGAAGAAATCGTTTATTTATTACGCTCACCGGATAATACTAAACATTGACTTAAATTATTAGAGCAGGTAAGTAGCGGAAATTTTCAGGAAGGATAATTAAATAAATAAGCGTTTTGTTGGTAAATTCTGGCAAAATAACCTTTACTGACAACAGAATGATAAGAAGCCCGTTAAGCGGATTAACGAACTTCTTAAAAATATGGAAAGTGAATTATCTATTTAATCAAATACCATTCTACACTGGTGATTCTTTTGTCTCATAATTTTTCGATATTGTTGATGAAAAATTACTTCCCGCACTTTCTACCTTACCCGTAACAACATTGACTGGCGCTGATAATATTCCTGAGCAATTATGGCAAGCAGCAAAATCATCTCCAGCTTGTCTTGTTGTCAATCGATGAGTAAAAATAGATGACTCCAGCATATCCCGCATATATTCACCTATTTTTCGACTTCCAATAGCTTTCTCTTGTTTTTTGTCATTTGAAGTTAATAAATGGTTAAGTGCTTGTACCTCTGCATGCATACCGGCAATACCAGCCATCGTGGGTAATACACCCGCATTATTAATCATGTGCTCTTTAATTAAGGCTTCAGTTATTGGATGTAAAGGACTTCCTGCTTTTTCATACATATCCTTTATCCCTGAAATAAAGGATTTAGAGTCAGTGATGATATAAGCTATAGGTTCATCTGTTGGTTGAATTTCCGTTTGCCCCTGTCCATTTTTCTTTATTAATTCTTTATGATGTTTAAATAATTTGATACCAGGAAATAGTTTTCCTTCAGCTAAATTCCTATCATTATCCTTAAAATTGACAAATTCATCATCATAATTATCATTATGTACATATCCTGCATGAGCAGCGAAATTATCTAAAGATTTTTTTGAATAAATAAAACTTCCACCAGGAGCACCATTCTCTTTTAAACCAGGTACAGAAAAATTACGTTGTTTTGTTGCAGATCTTTGCTGACCAAATTGTCTTGAAGAGTTGAGGATTAATTGGGTCTTTGCACTAAAATCAGATAGTTTAGGCGTTTTATTCTGATAAGCAGACATGACTGCTTGGGAATCAGGAATATCCAGATGTAATGCATCTAATAACGTTTCATCTGAAGTTTTGTTTTCGCGAGATTCGCGTATTTTTTTACAAACATCATTTTTGAACATTTAGAAATCCTCTATAATGGTTGAACTCGTTACATTTAAAATCACGATTTGATATTTGAATGGAGAGTGGGTTGTTTAACTAAAATAAAATATCAAGTTTTTCTTTTAACATTTTAAAGTGAATTATTTATATCATATTTTCTTAAATAAATGTCTATATTTTTATCTTTTTTAACCTTGTCTGGTTTTACATTGTGAATATTTTTATTTATCTCAAGTAATTCAGCAATTAATTCCTTTTTTTAATTTAAGATAGTCTGTTAAATTCATTATTTAATAATTGATTTGGTTTATCAACGTTAATTGGCCACTTAATTTTGTAATTTAACCGATCTGCTAGGTAAATGGTTAGTGGTTATTTTTTTATTTTAATGTGAGGTTATTTTTAAATCCCAATTAATCCATCAGTATTTTCTTTATAAACAATAATATCAATGCTATTTATCCTAATAACAACCTCTTGACTGTTTTTCCATTTTGCAAGCGTATCTTTTATTTGTGGTAAGCACGCTGCTTTAGTCACACCGGAAACGTCAACAATAACTCTTTCTTTTCCCTGAACTTGATTATTTTCTGTATCGGGCTTTGTGATCAGATTTACTTTAGTAAGGGCAAGACGCGCATTTTCTGTGCCGCCTAATTCCGCACATAATTTATCTATTAAAGCCAGGTTTATTTGTGAGTTATCCAGATTTGTTTTTGGTACCACAGAAGCGGAAGTCTGGATAATGGGTACAACCCTGTCTTTAATATTTTGCAGTTTCATCGGTACGGTAATGGAATATAATAAAGAGAGGCGAGGGCGATTACCAAGAGCCTGCCAAAAGTTACCTAAGCTATTTAAATTTTCCTGTTGTGGAATAATTTGGGTGTATGCTCCGGGAATACCGGTTAGTTGGCGGTTGTTAATCAATGCGTTTAAAACGCGGGTCATGATTTGTGCCGCTTGATTATCCGGCTGACTGTCCGGGCTGGAGCTGTCGCTGGACGGTTTATTCGCGTCCCAATAGGTAATTAAATAGTTACAATTGATATTGACCCATCCCGGTAATAATGTATTGGTTGCCGGGTTATAATGTCTTGCTCCGGAAGAGCGTAATTGCAGATCTTCATGTATATCGTAAAGGAATACACTGATCGTCGGCTCTGATTGGGTGGAATTAATTTCTGGTAGATCAAAACGAATATCAATTTTTTGACCTGCAATGTCTAAGTATTTAGATAAGACATTATTTAATGCTTTATTAATCTCAATAATCGTATTATCAGAAGCAATTATGGTTGTCATGTTAACTCCAATTTTATTAATTTTTTAAAAAACCAATTTTCCTGTTTTATTTAATTCAAGGATGACAGCCCGCTCTATATGTTTATATTCAATTTCTTTAATATTATCATTGGCGGCTAATATGGATGATAATAAGGCAATATTTCTGATATTTGCTCCAGTTAAATCAGATCGTTTAGCCAGATGTTCAAAATCAATGCCGTGGGATAATGTCAATTGCTTAGGCCAAATTTTTTGCCACATTTTTTGGCGTAATGCTTCATCTGGGTAAGTAAAGCGGGTAATAAAAGTAAAGCGACGATTAAACGCGCTGTCTAAATGACTGCGGTTATTGGTGGCTAAAATGACTAACCCCGGATAATTCTCCAGCCGTTGTAATAAATAAGAAACTTCAATATTGGCGTGTCTGTCTTGGGCGTCTTTGGTTTCACTGCGTTTGCCGAATAGGGCATCGGCTTCATCGAAAAACAGTACGCCGGAATCCGCTTCGGCTAAGTCGAAAATGCGCGAAATATTTTTTTCGGTTTCACCAATGTATTTATTCACTACAGTGGAAAGATCAACTTTAATCAAGTCAACGCCAAGATGACCGGCAATAACTTCTGCGGCCATCGTTTTGCCGGTACCTGATTCACCATAAAATAGTGCGCTAATACCGGTACCGTAACTGATTTTTTCCTGAAAGCCAGCAGCCAGAATCTGGTCACGGTAGTTAATGGCAGCGATAATTTCTTTTAGTTGTTGATTTAATGTGTCTGAAATTACTAAATCATTAAAACCGCGCTTTGGGGTTATGCGTTGAGCTAATTTGCCGAAATTTTGTTGGGCGCGAAAACTTAATGCTTTACGCAGATCTATTTCTCCCAGTAGCCCTTCTGATTGACGAATCATTTGATATTGATGTGCTTCTTTAAGAATGAGCGGTAATGTTTCCGCGGTAAAAGAAAAACGCTGACAGAGTTGAGTCATATTAATTTCCTGAGAGGCATTCTCCGGTAAACTTGCTTTCAGCATTGTTTTTCTATCTTCCAAAGTTGCTACTGGCATATCAATTTTTACCATTGATAAATGTTTAAGCCAGACTAATGCATCTCCCGGTTCTGCCAGAAAAATGATTTTTAATTTCGGCTGATTCAATAAAATAGATAATTCATGGTGTAATGTTTTTTTTCCCTCTGCAAGTAAAGAGAAATTGCGGATTAATAAACAGGCGTCATGTAGCCGAGTTTCCCGTATTACGTCCGCCAATAAGCTGGATATTTTGGCTCTGTTTTCTTCGTCGGGTAGATGGGCTAAGTCAAGCGTTAAGGTGTGAATATTGTGAGACGCCATAATATTCCTGACCGCTAATTCTCTGGAGCTGTCCTGTTTTCCTCTGAGTATGACCAATGGGCGTATTTCGTCGGTTTCATTTAATAATATTTTTTCAAGTGAATGACAAAGGGTTTGTGGATACCAATTATGTGAGGTCGGAGTATGCCAGTTAGCACAGATTATCAGTGGTGGTAGAATAACCCGTTGTCCCAATAAAAAATGCCAGATTGCGTTATGAGTTAAAAATTGCGTCTGTAACCAGATAGATTCTTCATGATTATTGAGCCGTAATAATTGGTTACTGATTAACGGTGTTTGTGGGAGAAAACTGTTTTGTAGTAATTGTCGATCACTTTGACATTGGCTAAATAATTCAATCGCTAAGGTGAAACTGGGCCACTGTTTTTTACTGCTACCATTTAGAGCAGCAAATAATGCATGATAACGGCTATCGAAATGGGGTAATAAACCTAATAATAAAATATCACGCTCAAATTCAGTCAGTTCAAAACGTTCAATTAATAATGATAATGCGTCAAGGGCAGGGCTTTCCTCGATTTCTAAATAGCGAACAGGATTATTCGTTTTAGTCAGCCAATGAGGAATACCTTGCGGTGATATTAAACACTGTTCTACTTCATCTTCGGTCAGTAAAAAACTTTCAGGTAATGAATTATACTGATTTCCCTTTTGATAATAGTATTGTTGTAATAGCAGATCGATACGTTCCAAATGGGGATAAATCCAGTGTAATTCAGCCACGCCATAGGGGGTATTTGTTATTAGGTAATTCATATAAACCTTTTAAATGTTTTGCCAGTTAATCTGTAAAGTGCGATTTAGCCAGGGAAATCTGGCGATATTTAGTGGCCAAGGCCAATCGGATAACAGAATATCAAACGGTTGATGCTCTACCATGATTTCGATTTCCTGTTCATTTATCAGCAATTCACCCGGTCGTTGTAAAAACAGTTGGCGAACGTCGTTGTGGCTTAATTTTTTCCAGCCGGTAAGTTGGTTGATAATGGCGTCTAACCATTGATCGATTATCAACTGTTTTTCCGGTTCAGGCAGGAATAATTCAATAGTTTCATCAACCATTAATCCACACAGAATGTTATCCAGAATCCTTGGTTCTATCTTTATTTCTTCACTTCCCCAAATCAGATAGTTAAGAAAATTAACCGCGCTGAATTGGGCTTGACGATGGATAAATTTTTGATCTTCAAGTAAGCCAAGTTGATTAAACAGCATAGGTAACATCGGCCATAAAACTAATATTCCAGCATTATTTACTTGATATAGAGGAGTTTGTTCAGGTAATAAAACCTGCGCAGTACGTACTTTATTGATAGTACGTAATTGGTTAGAATGATTACTTGTAATATGCCGGTTATTCGATGTTGATAATATTTTCTGGTTTTTGGGTATTATCTGCGGATTTGACATATATTGATATTGTTGAGTCTTGTGAATATCAAACTGAGTCACGGCTGATTTTTTACTGGATTTGTATTTATCCGCATAGTTTGAAATAAGATTTTTGGAAATATATTGTTTTTCATGAGTATTATGTATATTAGTGTTAGTCATGATTGACTGTTTGCTAGATTTATTTTTATTCTCATAGTTTTGAATATAGTGCTCAGGAATATATTGATCTTTCTGCGTTTGTTTATTGTCAGTGTCAGCGATGGTGGGTGGCTGACTAGGTTTATTTTTATTCGTGTTGTTTGGAATAAAGTATTCAGGAAAACATTGTTCTTCATGAGTGTTAGAGAGATGAGTGTTAATGATAGTTGACTGTTTACCGGGTTTATTTTCATTTTTATGGTTTTGAATATAGCTCTCTGAAATATATTGGTTTTTATGTGCATGTTGGATATTAGCGTCATTAATGGTTGATAATTTACTGAGTTTATTCCTATTAGTGTGATTTGGAATAAAGTGTTCAGGAAGATATTGCTGTTCCTGAGTGCTCAAGATAGGAGCATTAATAATGGTTGATTGTTTGCTGGATTCGTTTTTACTTGTATGATTTGGAATGAAATGTTCAGGTAAATATTTTTCCTTCTGCGTATTTTGGATATTTTTATGAGTAACAGCTAATGCGATATTATCACTCTCTTTATCTATATTATTTGACGTAAATTGTTCTGAAAAATATTGATATTCCTCAGTGGATAGATATTTATCACTGAATCTTGCGATAGCAGTGGTTTGCCAGATCTGCTTTAACCAACTATTTAATGAAATATTATATAATGGAATCTTGTGTAATGAAACATTGTGTAATGGAGCATTGTGTAGTGTAATATTATGAGTGATGATTTGGCGAAATAACGTCATAACAGATTCTGCATTAAGTGTACCGTCATCCAATTCAATGGTGACATGGGATATCACTTTCGCATCCAGTTTAGGTATCTCCGATATATTATTTCTCTGTATATATTGCAAAGCATTGAGTATCAGTTGTCCGGGGGAGACAAGCTCCCCTGAATGGTGTGGTCTATTTATTTTCCCGGATAGCCTGTGGTTGATGGCGCTTAATAAAGCCGGTTGCTTGAGTGCTGACAACCGTTGCAGGCTTGGTTCGGATAAACAGCTTTTTGCTAATAGCAGCGCCCATTTATTCTCTATTTCAGCTAATTGAGTAATTAATTGCTGAATATTACTATCGACGTTTTTGTGGTTAGCTATAATCTCCTGAGAATTTAACATGGGGTTTTTATGATTTAAATAATGAATAAAACTTTCGATATTTATTGAGTTATTCTCATGTAATAAAGAAGGCTGGTTGATTATTTCTTGTGACGTTGATTGTTTTAAGGCTGTTTTCCTCTCCTGATTATTGATTTGGTATTGGCTTAATGCTCTATTTAGAGCAGTATTAAGCCGTGCCGGGAATAATAAATTGAAATTATGTAAATCTATTTCTCCAAGATTTAGCGTTAATGTTTCTAAGTAGATATCCTGATTAATGGGATGTTGAGTAAAGAATGTATTAAATAAGTTATTTATACTGGCTTGATTAAGCAGGGAGCCATGTAATACTTTCTTAGCAACCTGTGAATCATTAGCCTCAATAGTAATGACTATCCGGTTTAGCAGATTTGGCCCCAAGGTCATGCTAATATATCCTTTAATAATTAACAGTGAATAATTAGTTTAATTTTTTCTGGTGTGAAATAGAACTAAATCTTCATAATAAATGCCAGAATATAATAAGGCGGCACCACATTTACAGTATGCAGGTGAGATTTTTCATTAACGCTATAAACAGTTTGATTATTTGAATTTTGTCTGTTTTTTTCCGTATTGGAAGCGGACTTTTTGCCAGATTCTGACGCATGTGTGTTTTCTATTGCCTTTCCTTCGATATGACGTGGCTCCATCGCTGACGCTATCTCTTTTACACTAATAGTGAGATTGGTTTTATTACCGCTGGTTTGAACATTGAATACCTTTTCATTATTATTTCCGGTCATACTCTTGCCGTTAGTGCCATTTATATCATTTAGCGTTGCGGCGCCTGAAATAAATCTGTCGCGTAAATCAGGTGTTTCATTGGTGCCATCACAAAATGCCCAACCTGGTGGTACGGCAGAGCCAGAGAACATCATAATCATTCCTTTGGAGAATACTTTATGGGGATCAATACTGATGCCGTCCGCGTTAATCTTGATACCTTTACCGGCTTTGACTGAAACACCATTATTGTCAACGTTAATTCCATTACCGGCTTTGATTGAAATACCATTATTATCAATATTAATCCCACTACCGGTTTTGACGGAAACACCACTACTATCGACGTTAATCCCATTACCGGCCTTGACGGAAACTCCATTATTATCAACGTTAATTCCATTACTTGCTTTAACATTGATTCCATCACCTTTTGTGACGCCCAAACCAAGTCTTACTGATATCCCTGTAGATTCGACGTTAATTGTTTTATCTTTGTCTTTAACTTTGACCGAGACGCCATTAGTATCAACATTGATACCATTACCGAATTTGACTGCGACACCATTGTCATCAACAATAACACCGTTAGCGGCTTTGACTGCCACATTATCACCATTTACAACAATGCCATTGCCTTGACCAACACATATTCCATTGGTTTTATTAATTAAGCCACTACCAAGGTCTACAGATAAAATATTATCTTTTAGGATTAATGGAGAAAAATCTTGGTTGGAAAGGGTGCCCATTTTTAAATTAAGTGTACCGTCATCATCCAATTTTAATCCTTTTCCTGGTCCATTTTGTTGTGGCGCTTGACCACAGGCTTTGCGACCTATATCAGCAATATTAATCAAGTCGGCATAATCGGTCTGTAATGGAATACTGCCTTCTTTAAAACGCTGTTTTAAATCATCTGTGGATGGGCCAATTGATTGGGTATTGGTATTCTCTGAGTTCTGTTTTGTGTTGTGTAAATTATGTTCTTTTTCCATTTTTATCACCTGATATTATGTGTGCTATTGCATTAAAAATGTATTTAAGTAATAGCGGGATTTTTAAATTTTTATGATATGGGAATAGATGAGATATCTATTTTATATTTTAAACGTCTTATTTCTTTCGTAAGTTAAATAAAAGTA
Source organism: Photorhabdus namnaonensis (assembly GCF_001684335.1). GTDB lineage: Bacteria > Pseudomonadota > Gammaproteobacteria > Enterobacterales > Enterobacteriaceae > Photorhabdus > Photorhabdus namnaonensis. Next base: position 325,934 of record NZ_LOIC01000072.1, on the reverse strand, counting down.
AAATGTTGTATGGACTTCTCCTTTAAGGTCATTAGGATCAGAGAGGCAATTCAGTGATGGAGTGAGGAACATATGATAACTGATTATCTTTAATAATTTCTTCGTTCCATTGATCTCCTGATTCACCAATCACCTTAATACGTTGTTGTTCGGTGGCGATTCGCATATTGCCAATACCTGTCGCGGCGGAAGGAAGTCTTCCCAAGGTTAAGGTTTCTAAAATATAGTATGCCTCATCCCCTAAAGACGCTCCATTATTTTGCCAGCGTTTATAGGTATTGGCGAAATTTTCAAAATGTTTCGGTGACAGCCAGTGAATGATTATAGAAATGTGAGCGGGAAATTCCGCTAGAATTTCCGATTTTATCCAAGATTCTAGTTTGTAAGGGGCAACTTTTTGACTCTCAATGAATTGGTGATCTACGACTACGCTGACCACAAATGAAAAGCGATCGGCTAAAGCATATTCTTTGTTGGAGAAGTACCAGCGATAACGCCATGCTTCTGTCTCAAGGGGGAAATTATCCCGTGAATCCGCGTTGCGTTTAATTAATATCTTACCTTTAATGCGATCAAATTTAATGACGCGTGCTTTGAGTTCATATTCGTATTCGGGCTGTGGTTCAGTCTGAACTTTATCCGTTAATATTGGTTCGGATGGCCTGGAAGGTGTAATGACATATTTCAGGGTAATTTCGTCATTCTCTTCAATCATGGCAGGAAAGGGGCTTTGAGGGCTGGAGGTGATCCAGCGTTCATCTTCGGCATTATTTTGATATGTCGCGTCGGCATAAACTAATTGATAATCCATATCTTCCATCCATATCGGGTTATTACACCAGTATAGATTGCCGTCATTATACGCTTTCCGTATGTCATTCAAATTGTTCTCCAGAGCCGTGCTATTACGGGTATTCAGAGAGAAGGCGTCTCCTGTAATATGAGTAATCATTTGGCCCCGCAGGGTGAATTTGGTTTTAACCTCTTTGTCTTTAATAATCAGATTAATCACTTGCCCATATTGTAATTGGCCTGACGTTCCTTTCTGGGTAATGATTAATTGATGATGGGTAGAGTTGGGTTGGTTCTTTATTTCAAGATTGTCGGGCTTCTGTTCATTGTCGAATTTCTTGTTGGGTTTTATCGGTAATAGCTGACGATGTTCAACCAGATAGAAAGGCAGGTTAGCCAAATCCGGTGTTTCATTGAAACATTCTCCGCCTAAGCCAAGCCGAGCGGCAATACGTTTTTGTAGTGCTGATACTTTATTAATGCGGATATTATTGCGCTGATAAAGCAACTCGGGCTGCTGCGCCAGGTAGCCGCGTTGAGTAGAGAGAAAATCCAGTGAGTCTAGGGGAAGTGGTCTGGCTGTGCGATGAGTGCCAAAATATCCTAACAGATAATCCAGAATAGCCAGTTCCTGAGTATAGTTTTGATCTTGGATTTTACCTTTATTATAGATTTGAGCATCACTATCAAATTTTTCTTTTAAATCGGATTCTGTATTCTCCAGCACTTTTCCACTGATGGTATTGGTTTTATAAGGCCACTGTACACCATGTATCGTATTTCCCCGTTGTTTAAAGGCCAATAATTTCGGCAATAGGGCGAGTTCGGCGCAGCTGTTAGCCAGTATTTGTTCGAAAGGCAGCATAAATTGGTGCAACTGTATTTGTTGTTGGGTGCTGGCGCGGGTTTGTAATCCATAGCAGGCGGGTAATTTATTGCTTACTGGGTAGTAGTCCAGGACTTTACGATATTTTCCCCAATGCAATAATTCCGCTTTTGTCTCAATTAGCGGCTCTGCAATTATCTTTTTTGCGACCTCTTTTTTGGAAACGAGAATATTTATCCCACCTTTAGCGGTAATTTTGAGTGGATTTGTTGCTGATGATGAGGTAATGAGTTTCAGTGGGTCATGACCCCATAGTTTAGGATAGTATCCTTGAGCGATTTCCCAAGACCAATTATCTTTCTCTTGAAGAGGAGTAATGGTCTTATTTTCCTTACTTGAATCTAATGTCAGCCGGGTAATACTTTGTATCCCAGGGATGTCCAATAACTGATTAACCAGCAGGCTTAAGTTGACTATTGTCGATTTGGTGTAATCTTTGGCTGGGGGTAATTGGGGTATCCAGCCGTGACGCAAATAAGGTCCGTCAAAAATTTCTTCATGATTATAACCCTGTTCTATCATGGTTTGAGTGGTATAACGTATTGGTTTTGCCTGCACCATTTGTTCGGTTGTCATATAAACTTTAGCGAAGATGTCGGCAATATCTTTAACGTCATCATCCAGTTCAATATCAATTTGTAATAAGAAATTTGTTGGTTTTAGCCAGATAATATTACTAATCGATTCCCCCAAATTACGGTTCTCTTTTAAGAAAGCTTCCAACTTTTCCTGAACCTGTTTATTATCGGCCTGAGCTTCCCGACTGGGGAGTAAATAGAGCCAGTAATTTCCTCTCAGTGTTAATTTGCTGTCTGAACCGGAATTTCTAAAGCTGTATTCACGTTTCTTTTTGTTATACCAATATTCATAGCGCTCACTTTCAGGTTCACGAATAAGTTGTACATCATTAAAGAAGAAATAACCTTCTTTTGTTTCATTAATGGCGTCGCTGCTATGGAGATCCAGTAAAGCCCGACGATAATCTTCCTCGGTGATGGGGCCGCAAGTCAGGGTTTGTTGTGGGCCGAATTCTTTAGGGAAAATACCCTCGCCGGATACCTGCTCCTCTTTTTTAGGCGTAAGCAGATCTTTGAGGGGTAATGTGTGGCGGTAAGCCAAGTCGGACGCATTATAACAACACGCTTCTAATAAAGTGATGCCGGGATCACTGATATTGGTATGGCTCCAATATTGGCCGGATTGCTGCTCAATCACTATTTTGGCCTGAGTGAGTAAGGTATCGAAGGTAATATCGTCTTTGACGATAGGAAATAAGGCATTTTGATTATTCATTAATTCACTCCTTGGCTTGAGGAATTCTTATCTGGCCAGACTAAAATCAATACTTCATCATCGGCGGCCTCGATACTGTTACCTATGGTCGTTGTGGGTTGATCATCTTTATTTTCACGAATATGACTCTCTGTCGGCATTACTTTTTCCAGTACTAAATCCGTGACTCGTTTAACCAGAGGAGATTGTTGGAGGGTGGCTAATAACTGGTAATAGTCAATGTGATTACCGATTGTCACGCTGATAGCGGTATTTTCTCCCCACGGCATATATTTCCGACTGATTTCTTGCTGTAGCTGATGATGACCATATTCAGGGTTAACACCTGAAATAAATTTCACTTGATAATTGACGTTGACGTTAATGTATTTTGGATTATTGATCTTAATCTCTGTCCAGGGGCTGCTTAATTGGCTTATCCATGCGACCATCTCCGCTAATCGGGCGGGGTTCAGCGTTGGACGCAGCGCATCATCGTTATCTTTGTAGCGGCTGTCGGGGATCACAATCAATTGTTGTGTTTCCGGGGCCGGGATTTTCGTTAAGTCATCACCGGAAGGGTATTTGACATCGAATAAACTGATAAAACGCTCTTTGAGTAAGGTGACAATATTTTCCCAACTTTGCGCCCGGTTACGATGAGATAAACGGGCCGGGATGCGCGTCAGGAAGGCTTGCTCTGTTTCTTTTGGTCGGCCGTTCCAGGATGACCAAGGTTGAGTGACACGGCTGATTGCAACTGATGCGTTGACCGGCTGTTGAATGCTGTCGGCGGCCAATCCGTTAATAAAGTGGGCATTCTCAACCTGTTCCGCGTTGATTAAGGTGGCGGTGGTGGCGTTATACAGTATGCTTTTAATGATGGGATAATCCTGAGGTGCGTGCGGATGTGCCATTCTGGCTTTTATCCAGTACCGCCCTGCCGGCATCATGGCCGTTTGATTTGACGCGTCTAGTGGCAGTCGCGCACGCCAGATACCTTGGTTAAATAGATTATGAGTTTGGTCGTCAACTAATTGATCCAATTTGTTCCAGTTATTGCGCTTATTGAGATAAAACCAGGATAAATTGAGCGCTTTGAAGCCTTCTAACTGCCAATATAGAGATAAAGTCTGTCCCGGAACGACATCGGTGAAGCCTAAATAGAATGCTTCATGGGTTAATGTCGGTATTTCCGCGGTTGTCGCGCTTCGGCCGAAAGGCGCTAAGGGATAGACGGAGAATTGCGCGGTTTTAGCTTTGAATTGGATCTGCAACGCACTGATTTGTGGTGTATAGGGCAGATTTTTACCTGTTGGATCTTTCCAATATTGGGGATGCATAAAATCTTGTTCGACCAGTTCTATGCGTACTGATGCAGGCCATTCATTGGGGGATGAGCTGTTTGAGACAGGGTAATCCATTGCCGGTAAGGTAAAATTCAGGTTTTGTCCTTGTGGCGCGCCTGTTCCACCAAATAATGACTGGGCTGCGTTGAGTGCCTTTCTTCCCTGTGGCGTGACTAAATACCCCTGTACTTTAAATACGCCATTGTTGCCGGGTTTAGGATCGTACTTTTCATACCATGTTGAAAAGTTCACTTTGGGCAAGCCAATCCATTGAGGCGTAAGGGTGAGTGTCGCGTTTTCAGAACCATACCAATCAGGGGCGACCAGATTGAAGCCGGAGCCTAATGATGGTAATTGACCAAAGGGGAAGCTGGCTTTATCTGCTGGCTCAATACCCGCGTCAGAGGCGTAGCGCACGCTGCGGTTGCCGTTAATGTTGATTTCAATACCGGTAATTTTGGGTAAGGCCGGTTTTTGCGTTGTGCCTAATTTTAATACCGGTACGTCAAACGTTATCCCATCGAGGTTGTCCGGCGGGCTAGTCGGATCATCAAAGGGCGATAATCCCAGTTCAATATTCTTTTTGTCGATAAGTCTTACCGACAACGATAACCAACGATCTTTTGCGCTGATGCTAGCGGTGATATTTTCAGCTTTACCTTGCCAATCATTTTCCAGCGTCACTTTAATTCGACGCTCTTCTGTGGACATGGCAAACAAAGAGGAGGTAATCAGATAACCGAACAGAATCGGCACATCATTGGCGGTTGGGCTAAGAAGCCGGGTACCGTTTTCAGGTAATGCGACGTTATCTGAGTGGTTGAGGAGAATCGCCGATTGCCAGCCATCATTGTCTCTCCGATACCAACGCAGATCGGTGAGCGCTCCCTGATTCGCCAATAAATCGGTGTCTGACGCATATTGTAACGGATTACCGGTGCTATCTTGCCCGGCGTCAAACAGGGTGCCTCGTGCTACCAGAAATTCCGCGTTATTTGTATTGAGATTAATGCCGATGGCGACACTATCCGCTTGGGCGCCTTTGGGTCTTAATCCTAATAATTCTCGGTAATAAAGATCACGATGTCGTGCCGGGAAAGTGTTTAATAAGAGTTTGGTTGTTTCTAATAGTTTTAAAAAAGCCAGTACAAAAGCTTGATGTGGCGGTAAAAGACCATCGGCTTGATTAACTTGTTGGTAAATATTGGCTAATTGCTGAGGATCATTTTTCTGAATAAAATAAAAACTGTCCCAGAACTGTTTTTTGGCTTGATCGAAAGGAATGATTGCGGCGTAATCTTTAAGCCAGTTTAAAATATCCAGCGTACTTCTTCCATCAAGTTTAAACGCAGTATTCGGTACGATAGCGGAGAGTTTATTTTCCAGCTCGGCTTGTCCCATATTTATATCACCTATTATTTGAATAATTTCCTGATAGATCTCAGGAGATCATGGTTATTTAAAAATAGCGTTGAGGGGATGACTTATTTAGCTCTGACGATATCTTGGTTGGCAATAAATCGGCCTTTTCCCATGCTTGGTATGATGATATCCGGGCCTAACGGACCATTTGCCGGTTGTATCGGGATAAAATGGGCAGTAAATTGCTGCCCGACAACAATCACTGTGGCAGGGCTGCGGCAAAAGTTTGCCTGCTGGTTGGCATTCAACTGGACAATAATGACCATCCCCATGCCGGGTATCGGGTGATTAGGGGTAATATATTGCGCTTGAAATTGGCACTGTTTTTCGTCACCTACAATAGCGATCTTCTTGCCTCGAATTTGGGCGTGCCCGCTACCCCTGATGGTCGCCGGTCTGAGCAGGGTGACGAGTCGGTTGCCGAATAACGGCTCAAATAGCAGGTTGTCACCATCAACTACTAATCGTTCACTCATAGGTTAACTCGTATCTGTCCTTCGCTGATCTCAAGAATGCCGTCAAGCTGTTGGCTGATTTCGCTGCCTCTTAGGGTGTAAATGACCTGAATATGCAGAATATTGGGTGAATCCATTTTCTGAATGACTTGAATTTCGGTAATATTTGCCCGTGGTTCATAACGTAATATCCGCTCTTCAATTCGGGTTTGGAGTTCTGCCATTAATTCATCACTGATATTGGCAAATAGATAATCATTCAGGCCACAACCGTAATCTTCACGCATAATTCGTTCGCCAGGTTCGGTGAGAAAAAGAATCTTTATACTCTGGCTAACATTCGCCGCACCCTCAGACATTTTGACGCCGGTTGTTATTTCAGGTTGCGCATTATCTTGGATAAAAAACTGTGGCGGAAATGCCCAGCCACGGCCATAAATATTGACTAATATTTTGTCTGTCATCTCATGGTCCTGTTATTGTGTTAAGTTAATTTTTATACCTTTAATATCGACACTCAACTTTCCTGTGGCTGATAGGGATCTTTCGGCCTGTAGGTTAATTTCCTGAGCATTTGTGTTTACATTTCTAGCCGAATTAAGCGTAATATCTTTATCTTGTTGCAGTGATAGTGAATGTTTTCCGCTATTAAGGGCGGCAATTTTATCTTGATGATTGAACACTAATGCTTGTTGATTATTCCCTTGTTTAATGACCAGCGTTTTTAGTGGGTTTTTTTCACTAGGTTCTATCGGCGCTTTATTTTTCGGGTTGTGCATGGCGCCTAATATCACCGGGAAGCGCGGATCACATTCAAAAAAACCGATAATCACCTCATCCCCTGGTTCTGGGTAGAAACAGAATCCGCTTTCATGACTGGCATAAGGTTTACCTAGCCGGGCAAAAAGTATGCTGTTGGTTAAGTTTAACGCCGGTATCCTGACGGGAATACGATTTAGCGATAGCTTGTCTAATTGGTATTTTTCCACAATCCCGATATGCAGTTCTTTAACCTGCGGGACCGCCGGTTCCGTCTCCGGCGACAGGCCCAGAGTTAACCGGGTACGCCAGCCTTGCCGCTGACTGATGGTCTGACTGACGCCGGTGATAATGCCTTTGCCGTCCATTCCCTGCCCAAAGCCGGTTAATGCCAGCAGATCACCCGGTTGGTAGCGGTTATCTCCGACAACTTCAACATTGCCGGAGACGTTATCGTTTCGCAGGTTATTCATGATGCCTTGAGCGAGGTGTTTGGCTTGCTCATTATCTTGCGGATAGCTAAAAACCCATTGCCATTCCTGATCGGTCAAGGTTGCCAAACTGTCCGGCGCGAGCTGATCGCCGCCAAGCCCGCTGTTTTTCGCCTGAGGAGCCTGAGACAGTTTTTGTTGAGCAATGTCCCAGGATTGTATGCTCACTGCTTTGGGGCTGTGTTGGTTATCAAAGTGCAGATCCGCTTCAAACAGCACAATATCCTGATCGCTGCCACGTTGTTTAATTGTATGCACGGTTGACTGGTTAAGTGATTCCGGCGTCGCCAGCGTGACAGTTTCGTTGCCGGGCAGCAGCCAGATATTGGTCGCGGCCAGTCGGCTTTTTAAGAATCGCCAGTCGTTACAGCGAAACTGGACCATCTGTTCATGTTCAATTTTAAGCTGAGGCGCCTGTTTTATCGCGACGGCTATCCCCGCCTGAGTAAATAACTTCTTGATAATGGTTTCATCACTCTGTTGGCTAAAGAGTTGCGAATGGAAACCGTCGGTGAGTTTTTGCAGTGGATGTTTTGCCGTTAGGGTAACCAGACTGTCCTGACCTTTGAACTTAAGCGCTTGCCGAACAATGATCCCCTTGAACAACACGGTTTTTTGCATCTGCACGATAATTTCTTGATTGGGTCGGCAGCTTGTCAGTTCAACCTGAGCTTCGGCAGTGAAAATCGCGTTGGCGTCACCGGCTATGTCAAGGGTGATTTGAGCGGTCGGGATACCGTTGATTTGATGGTTGATGGCCAGGCTCATCACAGAAAACTGGCTAAGGGTTTTTCCCGCTATTTTCAGGTCTATTTCTGGTATCTTCATGCATCCCCCTTTGCCTGTAGCGTTTGCCCCGGGGTGAAGTCATTGAGATTATCCATATTGTTTTGCCAGGCCAGGGAAAGATAGTCAATGCCGCCTGCCATCGTCGCGCCGGCGCCTAACGCGATTAATGGTAGAGAGACCATATCGGCGACGCTGATTGCGGTAACCGGCGGCGATTTTAATTGCTGTTCGGTGGCTTGAATCACAAAGCTTTCGTCCGCCACCAGAGATAAAGTCGCACTGGCTCGTAACGGAGTGGCGTCCCGGTCAAACAGGGTGTAATTGATGGTGAGGCCAGTGGCCCGGCAGGCGAAATAACCTTTGTTTTCCCAGCGCATTTTGCCCCATTTGATTTTAAGAAAGTGAGATACCTTGGTGCTGGCATCTACTGTGCACAGGGCTTTCAAGGTTTCCAGTTGGCTTTCTACCGGGATGTTGTTGCCGGGCATAGTGGCGTCAAACAACAGGACTAATGTTAGCCCGGCGGGTTGCGCTAATATATAGCGGCTGCTTTGGCTGGCATTGTTAACGCTTTCATTCTGGTGATAGCGGGTTTGATAATTCAGTTGGAGCCCATCGGGGTTATACATGGCCTGTAAACTGCCTACAAGGCCGCCGCCTTCCCGGTCTTTAAAGGCAGTGAGGGTGAGTTTGGACAGACTGCGTTCAATGAGACTCATAATGGCCTCCCGCTTCACGCAACGTCTCTAACACCTCCCGTTTCACCATTTCAATCAAACGGGCATTATCCAGCGCCTCCTGAGCTAATGTGCGCGAGGCGGTGGAAGCCCTCGTGGCATTAGTCACTTTGGCTTGAATAATCAACTCTTTAATTTCAACGGTCATACTTTTACTCCTAACCAGCGCATATCTTGATAACGTAATTCCAGCGAGTTCACTAAAATGGCATTGCTATTGGCGTCAAAGTCGCCGGTGGACCAGCGAACCGGCAGCGCGTTGCTTAATGTCCAGCTTGCCACGGGTAATGAATATTCATTCAGTAACATGATCACCACATCGGCATACATTGCTTTTTCGCCGCGCAGGATGCGATCAAACACCAGCGTGAGCGGCGTCACCGTCATCACACCGCGCTCCAGCAGCAGGCTGCCATGTTGAATTTTTTCGGCCAGCCAGATATTCCGGGTGTTTTCCCCGCCCTGACTGTGTTGAGTGGTTTGCAGTTCGCGGCTGAGGCCCGATATCCGTTGAAAAGCGATATCAAGGGGACTGGGAATACTATTAAATAGAAAACAGGCGATAAAACGGTGCGACACTGCCGGGGTGTAGAGGTTGTTCATATTTTGCCTCGGTTTAACTTAGCGGGTGGTTCGGGTATCGAATGTCAGGCTTAACTCAATAAATTCCGCTGGCATTAACATCGCCAGTTTGATCTTCATGATCATTTTCCCGGCCCGTATATCGGCGTCACTCATTGACTCATCAATGCCCAGTAATACTTCAAACGCCTGATCTTCCTGAGTGCCCCGTAGCCCGCCGTTTAACCATAACTGACGCAGCCAGTTGTAGGCTTGTCCTTTGAGTTTCATCCAGGTAATGGCGTTATTGGGTTCAAAGACAAAGGTACGGCTCAGTTGAGTCATATGGGCTTCGATATAGGAAACCAGACGGCGGATCTGGATATAGCGCCAGAGGGAATCGGGAGTATTTTCCAACGTCCGGCATCCCCAGATCCTTATGCCTTTACCGGGAAAGCTGCGGATCAGATTCAATGAAGCGCCATTCGGGTTAAAAAGCGCGTCAGCTTCAATATAGGGGCGTACCGGGCTAATCACTTTGGCTAACGTGACGTTAGCGGGAGCGGTCCATACGCCTTGTTGATTATCATTACGCTGTATCACGGCGGCAACCGCCGCGGTAGGTGAAAGCACGATAGGGTTTTGCGTTTGGTCCCGATAGGCGCTTTTTAGCTGCGGCCAGTATACGGCGCCCCATTGCCGATCAGCGGAAGAGAATTGTTTTAAACATTCAGCCGCTAATGTCGGGTCATCCGGGGCATCCAGCAATGCCATAATACCGCGCCGACTTTTGCACAGATTAAGCACCGATTGCCAAAATTGTAACCAAAGATCCCTTTGGATATGGGTCACATCCAACGGATTAAAGCGGATAATATCCGGAGTGATAATCAGGGTAATGTCGCTCTTTGCGGAAATGGTTTGTTTAACCCATTCTTGTTCCAACGCGGTGATTAATGATTGAAAATCGCTTAACTGTTTATTATCACCCAGTGACAGGACATAGGCTTGCTGACCGCCATTTTCAAAGAAGTGGCGCACGGAATAGTACATTAGTCCTGATTCGTGAAATGACCGGGTAAAGTCGGCCAGGTTGTTGAGTTTGATAGCTGTTTTATCGCCATAGTTTTTATTGACGGGAGATGAGGTATAGCCAATAAAAACCGGTATACCAATAAAGGCATGATCCTGTTTCTGGGATATCAGGTTTTCGGTGATGGTAACGCACGGCTGTGTTATCTCCATTATCGTCTCCTTTTTAGGCTGAATAGACGCGGCGTTTAACCGCGTCCCGGCACAGTGACTGCGTTACTGAGCTACATTTTGTGAAAATTGAAGGATAATAAATTCAGCCGGCCGTACCGCCGCCATTCCCACTTTGACGACCATTTTCCCTTGTTTAATATCGTCGTCGGACATGGTGATACCTTGACCAATCTGGACAAAATAGGCTTCCTGCGGTTTATTGCCCGCTAATGCGCCTTGTTGCCAGAGGGAATAGAGATAGTTATCAATGGCTGACTTCACCCGTTCCCAGGTGGGTTGGCTATTGGGTTCAAAAACGGCGGATTGCATCGCTTGTTTGATATCCCGTTCTGCGCTGTTAAACAGACGCCGAACCGGAATATAGCGCCAGTTATCATCATCTTGCAGAGTACGGGCGCCCCATACAACAAAGCCGCGCCCGTTGAAATAGCGAATAGCATTGATGCCTGATAGATTCATGGCGCCTTGGTCATCGTCAGTGAGTCGCTCGGTGACATCACTGATCCCGCTAAGTGCGACATTCGCCGGCGCTTTCCAGACGCCGCGGCTGGTGTCGGTGGCGCAATAGATACCTGCCATGACGGCACTGGCAGGAATGACGCTGTTGCTGGATTTTATTTTGTCTTGTATCGCTTTGACAGCTTGTTGGTAGACGGTTAGGTTTTTCTCTTTGAGTTGTGCCAGATTTTTGACTGCATCGGGTTTTGTTTTTGTGTCTTCATAACCGGCAACGGTGATTAGGCTCTCTTCCGCTTGAATAGGGTATGAAATTTTAACTGCCGGATAATAAGTCGCCGTTTGTGATCGCACACTAACGTCAGGTGTCGCTGTTTTATCCTGACTGTCAGCGATAAGAAAATAGCCGAGATTCAATAAAGGGGTCAGGCTGCTGTATATCTTCCCTTGGTAAGAAGAATCCTGCTCAGGGCAGACGATTAATGTAATCTCCAAAGCTTGTTCAATTAACTCTGGAATTAACGCTATAGTTTTCACATCTGCTGAATCAGCAATTGGCAGAATGTAGCAAGGGCCGCCGCCATTTTGGAAATAAAGTTTTAGCGCATCACTGCTCGTTGTCGAAGTAACTACATTTATAGCGTAAGTATAATCTGTATTATCTTCAACATCTTGAGGAAGCGGCGTTGGAGTCGCTTTAGGTTTAGTTGATGTAATAGCGATTGACGTAATACAACCTACATTAAATAGATTAGTAAAATCCAGCCAGCTATTAACCCGTATCGCTTGCGGGGTTGCGCTGATTTCTTTAGGCAAGAAACGGCCAATAAAAACGGGTATAGCTGTATTCCCATGACGAATAGAGAGCGATAATGACGCGTCTTCTTCAACATAAACGCCGGGATAGGTCGGTGTTGTTGACATATTGCCTCCCATTATTGAGCGATATTTTGCGTGAATTGCAAGATAATAAATTCGGCGGGACGGACAGCCGCCATGCCGACTTTGACGATCATTTTGCCCTGCTTAATATCGTCATCGGTCATGGTGACGCCTTTACCGATTTGAACAAAATAAGCCTGCTCGGCTTTATTGCCCATTAATCCGCCTTGTTGCCAGAGGGCATAGAGATAGTTATCAATCGCATGTTGCACGGCTTTCCAGGTTGGCTGGCTATTGGGTTCAAACATCGCGAAGCTCATGGCGTTTTTAATGTCCCGTTCCGCGCTGTTAAACAGGCGGCGAACCGGGATATAACGCCAGTTATCGCTGTCCTCAAGGGTTCTGGCTCCCCAGACCAGCGTACCGTTCTTAGGAAAGGTACGGATCATATTCAGTGCTTTACCTTGGTTATATTGCCCTTGAAGATTATCAGTAACGGGATATTTAGGTTGTAATCCCCCCTGAATCGCCACATTAGCGGGAGCTTGCCAGACTCCTCGGCTGCTATCGACACTGGCATAAATACCGGCCATCACGGCGCTGGGCGGAATATCAATACTGGCTCTATTTTCTCCCCATTCAGCGGTTAGCCAGGGGTAATAAACCGCGCCATATTGGGTTGCTGGATAAGGATTAAGTACATCGTCTGGTGTTTGGTTTGAGATTATTTGAGTCTTTGGGCCATCAAAAATGGCGAATAATCCTTTGCCTAATTGACAAAGTGTTCCTACCGCTGTGGTGATATTTTCTCCGGCGGCAACCAGTAGTGTCACATCGTCAAGCTTTGGCGCCTGACTTTCTAAACTTGCGGTTTTGACGAGATAACCATATCCGCCGCCGTTAATAAAATAGGCGCGCAATGCGACATCAAGTTTATTAGTGGGATCAAATTGCCCATCTTTTAGCGTTAAATATTCTAACCAACTACTAATACGAATATAGGAATTATCTGATATCAATGAATTATTATTTGCGACGGCAAAAACAGGCACTGCCGTTGCACCCGAACGAATAGAGAGAGCCAATGAGGCGTCCTCTTCAATATAAACGCCGGGATAAGTTGGGGTTATTGGCATATTGTCTCCAAGTTATAGTGCGATATAAATATCGGAATGGCTCATTATTATGGATGTATTAAGCCGCTTGAATAGTGACGCGATCCGCTGCCAGCGTGATTTCCTGAACGGCGACATCATTGCTGGTGGCATCAAAAGAGGGGGAAGTTAATGACGTAGGGAACGCGTTTGCTACATTCCAGGTCATTAAAATTTCCGAGCCGGTTTCGTTGGTCAGGCTAATTGCAATATCTTTTTTCTCGACTTGATTAAGCTGAATAGAATTAATCCAGTCAAAAAGTTTCGTATCGCCGGGGAATACTCCTTTACGCAGGGTAATATGGACGGATTGACGTTGACCCGGCATTTTATAGTAATTACCAGTGCCATCTTTATATTCAATGACCTCATGAGAAATATCTAGCCCGGAGACGCTGTTAAAGGGGATGCGTTCATTACCAAACGAAACAACAAATCGATAAGTAGGAATAGGATAGTCGACAGCAATTTGTTCTGGAGTTATAGCCATGATTTTTTCCTTTATTATTTACAGTTTAAATATAAGAAAAACGTCTATTTTTTTTGTTTTTCTTAGGACCTAATGATTGGGTATAGCTACCGCAATAACCTGATTTACACGGGTTATTATTTTCATTTGGGATTTTCTCAATGATTATTTAAATCGCTTTTATCAAGCGAGGTGATTATAGAGAATGAATCTTTATGCGATAGCATCAAATTAATAATGATGTCGATTTTTAATTGATGTGGTGGGTTTTGATAGTTTTATGTATCAGGGCCAATTTATTGCTGTATGTAAACATGCAAACAAATAACAAGCTGTGATTTTAATGTTGAGTAATATCATGTGGTTATGCGATTTTTCATTGTCAGGTAGTTTTGTGCTTTGATAATTTAATTAATTACTGAATGAAAATATAATCATAAAAATGATTGTTGGTGAAATTAGTTAGAATGTTTATTGGGGTGAAAAGAGAGAACAGAGATTTCAGAAGCATGTGGATTCAAACCGGGTCTTTCGCTTGGAATGTAAATGTGCGGCTTCTATGCATTTTGTGCATTGACTCAAGCATTTTTATGCCGATAACGTATCAAAAGTAAGTTTGTTGGACGTTGGTTCCAGTTCACTTTGGGTGATCTCCATCACCGTTTCACGGTCAAGACTCATACCTCGGTGACTGTTCTGCCAGTCACCGTAAGATTCTCTTTTAACACGAATCGTTGAATACTGATTAAGAACTCTCAGCACGAGTTAGTGGAGTATTTGCTCAAGTTTGTTCTGACTCAGGCCGGTGGTTTTCATCACCGTTTCACGATCGATTCCGCTGTTCAGCAATGCATGAGCAATTTTTAATGTTGCCTCCTGGCTTCCTTCTTGACGTCCCTCCTGACGTCCCTCCTGACGTCCTTCCTGGCGTCCTTCTTGACGCCCTTCTTGGAGTCCTTCTTGACGTCCTTCTTGGAGTCCTTCCTGATATCCTTCTTGACGTGCTTTATGTTCCAATCTTTGCGCTATTGTCATCAGTACTTCCTCATACCTCGGTGACTGTCCTGCCAGTCACCGTAAGATTCTCTTTTAACACGAATCGTTGAATACTGATTAAGAACTCTCAGCACGAGTTAGTGGCGTATTTGCTCAAGTTCGTTCTGACTCAGACCGGTGGTCTTCATCACCGTTTCACGATCGATTCCGCTGTTCAGCAATGCATGAGCAATTTTTAATGTTGCCTCCTGACGTCCTTCTTGGCGTCCCTCCTGACGCCCTTCCTGGCGTCCTTCTTGACGTCCTTCTTGGCGTCCTTCTTGACGTCCTTCTTGGCGTCCTTCTTGACGTCCTTCTTGGAGTCCCTCCTGACGTCCTTCCTGACGTGCTTTATGTTCTAATCTTTGCGCTATTGTCATCAGTACCTCCTCATACCTCGGGGACTGTTCTGCCAGTCGCCGGATAAAACCCTCTGGATCGGCGGTATCTCCCGCCTGTAATAAGTAGTTTAGCACGCTTCTTAACTGTTCTTCCGTATGGTAATCATACGCCAGCAGTATAGACAGTTTTTGCAGTGACTCCATCATATCACGCTGCCAGATATGCTTTTGCACCATTTCCAGTAGCGCGACCCGTTTATGCGTCAGGATTTCATCATCCGAAATTACCGTCACATCTACCAGCGGGAATGGACCGGAATAGAGCTCCTTCGCCAGAGCCGGATCATCGAAGCAGTCGAGCCAATTGGTACTCCAGGGATACGGCTGTATTTTCCCGTGATAGAACAACACCGGAATGACCAGCGGCAATTTTTCATGTCCCTGCTCCAGATGGCGTTGCATGGCTGAAATACTGTAACGCATTAATCGGAACGCCATCATTTTGTCTGGAGAGCTTTGATGTTCGATGACGCAGTACACATAACCGTCACCTTGCACCGTTTTCAGTGAGTACAAAATGTCGGAATAATGCGCACGCAGATTGTCTTCAATAAACGACCCTGATGCCAATTGCAATGTATCCAGATCACAAACTGCCTGTAATGTCGCAGGCAAATGTATCTCTAGAAAGTCTCTGGCCGTATCAATATGACCTAGAAACTGTTTAAAAATGGCGTCATGCGGCGTTGGTGTATTTTTTTTCTTCATAGGCGGATAATAGCATACTTTTTTTATATTGAAGGAATATTAAGCAAGAAACTGAGCGGACTGTGATGTCTTGAATTTCCTTCTTAATCGAAGTTCAGGTTAATTATCAACATAACTTGTTACTGGATTGGTATTGGTATAAAAGCGCAAAGCCTGATCATTGCGACTAAAACAATAGCCTAAAATAACATGATAATCTGAAGAATTAATCATTTCTTCCATCTCCTGATAGGTAGTTTTTCTGACATCTTTGATATGTATTGGTTCACTCCTATCATATTCGCCTTTTCTATCATCTTTGTCTTCGTTAAAAAATAGCTTTTCACGTAAGTCTTTTCTTCTGACTCCATTAGTATTAGCATCCCAATTAAACCCAAAAGCGTCACCGTGAGATCCCGTTAGGATTAAAAAATGAATCGGTGGAAATCTCTCCTTGATGGCCTGTTTTGGCTGCTTCATGTTTCATTGGATTTGTTTTTTTACTTACATGGCTATCTTTTTTATTGAATATGGAGTACATGTTATCACCTAATTCTTGATTAAAATATATATTAGGGGAAAATGAAGTTTAAATTGTTGTTTATATTTTACTTTCATTTAAGAATTGATTTGAACAACTATCAATATATTAATAGAATAGATCATTCTATATCTGGCCATTATTTCTTTCCTCCTTTTGTGTGAGCCGAAAGTGTAGGGTTTTTATCTCTGGTAAATATAATTTGGTGTTTGAAATTATATTTCTCCCTCATTTTATTTAAATGTTCCTGCATAGGATTAATACTGAGGTGGGCATCTCCTATGGAGACAACAAATGTATGATTTTCTTTTTCAGCGGCATGTTTTGCAATTTTCTCTGCTAACGTTGGGTTGACATATTCATCACGCCATGTACCAGAAGTAAAACGGAGCATTTCTGGCGCAACGTTCTCCAGCTCCCCTCTACTGCCAGCTTTTGCCATAATTTCATTTAATTCATTACCTAATTTTTTGAAATTAGGTAAAAAGCTCTGAATAGCAGTCATATAGAATTCATAAAATGAAGAAATATCTTTTTCTGTTAACTTCGTTGGTTCACTTATTGATGTCATCGATAGATCAAACATCTCCTTCATGGCGTTTGATAATGCTGAATCCTCCCATCCAACAATTTCAGCTCGCCTATTTTTATTCATGAATGACCATGATTTTGCCATAAAATCTTTTGGTATATACTCTGCTTTATTTTTATTTATCTGTTCATCTGTTGCTTCAATATAAAGTTGAAGTGTGCCAGCATCAAAACTGCTATTAACATCAGGTATGTTTTTTGCGTATTGAAATGGTGGTTTATTATGACCATCACCGGCAATAATAATCTTAGGCTGTTTATTTGAGAATATTTCTTCTACTCTTTCTGGAGTCAGATCTATCTCTTTATCACCTTCATAAGTAAACCATTTGTTACGAGGATCGGCAGGTGTCACGGAATTGGAATGTTTCCCTAGTTCTAACCCTAATGAATTGCTTTCATCATGAGTTGCATTCTTTGACTGTAATGGTGGTCTTTTTTGCTTTTCTTTCTCTTTATATTCATGTTCCATATTATCACCTGTTAGGCTGATGTAAGAAATATATTTTAGAAGTGATATTTTTATCCTAAATTATGATGCGTTGGGTAAGGACTTTTCAGCCTTGCCGAATGTCCTGTCATATATTTTTAAAATTTCTATAGGCGCATCTTTATTTGCGACAAATCCTGATTCACTTTCACTCCCTGGTGATAAATATTTTGATTTTATTTTAACAACTACTCCGTATCTGTTCCTTGAGAAACGATCAAATACACTTTCATCTACTGAAAACTCTGGCAAATATGCGCCTTTTCCTACTTGTTGGCGAACGTTTTCTATTGTGGGGGGCGGGGTATTGATATTGGCAGGCTCTCCTCCAGCACTGTTATTATTATACATGTTGAAGGCTGTGTTGCTGCTTACTCCACGATATAAAATAAAAGATACCTCTGGGTCTATTGCTTCATTAATAGCTTTGGCTATTGTGTGATATTCCAACGTCTTAAATTGACCGGAAGTTATGTCATCTGGCAGTGGGCCATCCTCATCTTCATCTGAATCATAATTATCATCATCGTCAGGAAGTTGATTATAAGCTAAGAGTTGTTGTGAATTATCTTTTAGCCATTTACTCTTATCAGATTCATCAATTTTTTCTTGATCTCTATATATAGGCATAGTTGCTCCTTAATATATTAGTAAAATAGGGAAAGCCTTGTTTTTTATGAAATTGCCAATTGATATTTATGTTGTTAATGGATTAAATCTATAACATAGAAAACTCAAATAAACATATTAAAAATAATTAATTTTAGTGAATAATTATTTATTATATAAATGATTGGTCGTTATTTTTGTTATTTTAATATAAGAATTTATTTTAAATCCCGACTAGCTTATCAGCATTTTCTTTAGAAACAACAATACCGACACCATTTATATTAATAATAGCCTCTTGGCTGTTTTTCCATTTGGTAAGTGTATCTTTTATTTGTGGTAAATATGTTGTACTGGTAATGCCGGAAACTTCGACAATGACACTTTGATTCTCCAGGTTTTGATTATTTTCTGTATCAGGCTTGGTTGTTAGATTCACTTTAGCAAGAGCGAGAAGTACATCTTCTGTACCACCTAATTCTGTACACAATTTATCTATTAAAGCTTGGTTGATTTGTGAATTATCCAGACTGGATTTTTGATCCACAGAGGCGGATATTTTACTAACTGGGATAACATTGTCTTCAATATTTTGCAATTTCATCGGCACGGTAATAGAATATAATAGAGAGAGGCGAGGGCGATTACCAAGAGCCTGCCAAAAGTTGCCTAAGCTATTTAAATTTTCCTGTTGAGGGATAACCCGGGTATAAGCACCGGGAATGCCGGCTAATTGGCGATTATTAATCAATGCTCTTAAAACCCGCGTCATGACTTGTGCCGCTTGGTTATCCGGTTGACTGTCCGGGTTGGCGCTGTCATTCGATGGCTTATTCGGCTCCCAGTAAGTGATTAAATAGTTGCAGTTAATATTTACCCATCCCGGTAATAATGTACTGGTTGCCGGGTTATAACGTCTTGGTTCAGCAGAACGTAATTGCAGATCTTCATGTATCTCATAAAGAAATACACTGACTGTCGGTTCTGATTGAATGGAATTAATTTCTGGTAGATCAAAACGAATGTCAATATTTTGACCAGGAATATTTAAATATTTAATTAAAATGTCATTTAATGCTTGATTAATCTCAATAATCACATTATCAGAAGCAATGATAGTTGTCATGTTGACTCCAATTCTACTTAATTTTTAAAATGCCAATCGGCCGGTTTTATTTAATTCAAGTATTACGGCCCGTTCTATATGTTTATTTTCAACCTGTCCGATATTATCATCTGCGGCTAATATGGATGATAATAAGGCGATATTTCTGATATTCGCTCCGGTTAAATCAGACCGTTTAGCCAGATGTTCGAAATCAATTTCGTCGGATAATGTCAGTTGTTCAGGCCAAATTTTTTGCCACATTTTCTTACGTAATGCTTCATCGGGATAAGTAAAACGGGTAATAAAGGTAAAACGGCGATTAAACGCGCTGTCCAAATGGCTGCGGTTATTGGTGGCTAAAATCACTAATCCCGGATAATTCTCTAGCCGCTGTAATAAATAAGAAACTTCGATATTGGCGTGTCTGTCTTGGGCGTCTTTGGTCTCGCTGCGTTTGCCAAATAGGGCATCTGCTTCATCGAAAAATAGCACCCCGGAATCTGCTTCCGCTAGGTCGAAAATACGGGAGATGTTTTTTTCCGTTTCACCGATATATTTATTTACCACGGTAGAGAGATCAACCTTAATCAGATCAACCCCAAGATAACCGGCAATGACCTCGGCAGCCATTGTTTTGCCGGTACCTGATTCACCGTAAAATAATGCACTAATACCGGTACCGTAACTGATTTTCTCCTGAAATCCTGCGCTTAGAATTTGGTCACGATAATTAATCGCTGCGATAATTTCTTTTAATTGTTGCGCTAATGTATCTGAAACCACTAAATCATTAAAATTGCGTTTTGGGGTGATGCGTTGGGCTAATTTACCGAAATTCTGTTGCGCGCGAGAACTTAATGCCTTACGCAGATCTGTTTCTTTTATTTGATCTTCTGGTTGCCGAATTATTTGATATTGATGCGATTCTGCAAGAATGAGCGGTAATGTTTCCGCGGTAAAGGAAAAGCGTTGACAGAGCTGAGTAATATTGATGCCCTGAGCGACATTCTCCGGTAAACTTGCTATTAGCATTGATTTTCTTTCTGCTAAAGTCATTACTGGCATGTCAATCTGCACCATTGGTAGATGTTTAAGCCAGACTAATCCATCTCCCGATTCTACCAAGCAAACCACGCGTAATTTTGGCTGATTTAGTAAAATAGATAATTCATGGTGTAGTATTTTCTTCTCCGCTGTAAACAAAGAGAAATTTCGGATCAATAAACAGGCATCATGTAACCGGGTTTCGCGTATTACGTCCGTTAATAAGCTGGATATTCTGACTCTGTTTTCTTCATTCGACAGGTGGGCTAAATCAACGGTTAAGGTATTAATGCCATGAGATGCCATAATATTACTGACCGCTAATTCTCTGGCGTTGCCTTCTTTTCCTCTGAGTATGACCAGTGGACGTATTTTATCGGTTTCATTTAATAATATCTTTTCCAGTGAATGATAAAGAGTTTGTGGATACCAATTATGTGAGGTAGGAATACACCAGTTAGCACAGGTTATTACTGGTGGTAAAAGCGTTCGTTGTCCCGATAAAAAATGCCATACCGCGCTGTGAGTTGAGAATTGTGTTTGTAACCAAATAGCTTCTTCGTGATTATTAAGCCGTAAGAGTTGGTTATGAATTAACGGTGTTTGCGGTAAAAAGCTGTTTTGCAGTAATTGTCGATCACTTTGGCGTTGGCTAAATAATTCAATCGCTAATGAGAAACTGGGCCATTGTTTTTTACTATTACCATTCAGCGCAGCAAATAATGCATGATAACGGCTGTCAAAATGGGGTAATAAACCTAATAGTAAAACATCACGCTCAAATTCGGTCAGTTCAAAACGTTCAATTAATAATGATAATGCATCAATGGCAGGGTTTTCCTCGATTTCTGGATAGTGAATAGGATTATTTACTTGAGTTAGCCAATGAGGAATACCTTGCGGTGATGTTAAACATTGTTCGACTTCATCTTCGGTTAATAAAAAACTTTCTGGTAATGAATCGTACAGGTCGCTCTTTTGATAATAGTATTGCTGTAATAGCAGATCGATACGCTCCAAATGGGGATAAATCCAGCGTAATTCAGTCACTCTATAGGGGTTATTTGTCAGTAGGTAATCCATATAAACCTTCTAAATTTTTTGCCAGTCGATTAATAAATGGCGATCCAGCCAGGGAAATTTGGCGATATTTAATGGCCACGGCCAATCGGCTAATAGCACATCAAATGGCTGATGCTTTATTGTGATTTTGATTTCTTTCTCATTTATTAGTAATTCACCCGATCGTTGTAAAAACAGCTGGCGGGCGTCATTGCGGCTTAATTTTTCCCAGCCGGGAAGTTGGCTGATAATAGCGTCTAACCATTGATCTATTATTAACTGCTTTTCCAGTTCAAGAGGAGTTAATTGAATAACTTCGTCAGCCATTAATCCGCACAGAACGTTATTCAATATATTTAGTTCTGTCTGTATTTCTTCGTTTCCCCAAGTCAGATAGTTGAGGAAATTAATTGCGCTAAATGGGGCTTGACGATGAATAAATTTTTGCTCTTCAAGTAAGCCAAATTGATTAAATAATGCGGGTAGCATCGGCCATAAAACTAATATTCCAGCATTATTTACCTGATATGGAAGGGTTTGTTTAGGTAATAGAACGTATTCAGAATGTGTTTTATTGATATTCTGTAGTTGGTTAGCGTTATTTCCTGTAATATGTCGGTTATTCGATATTGGTGATATTCTCTGGTTTTCGGATATTACTTCCTGATTTGCAGTGTATTGATGTGTCTGAGTATCTTTAATATCAGCGTGAGTAACGGTTAATTTCTTATTAGATTTATTTCTATCTGCATGATCTGAAATAAAATGTTTTGGAGTATATTGATCTTCCTTAGCATTGATTTTGTCATGATTGGTAGTAATTAATTTTTTACCGAGTGTATCTTTATTCGTATGATTTGAAATAGAATACTCAGGTAAATATTGCTCTTCCTGAGTATTAATATTGTCATGATTGGTAATAATTGATTTTTTACCGAGTCTATCTTTATCCTTATAATTTGAAATAGAATTCTCAGGTAAATATTGATTTTCCTGAGTATTAATATTGTCATGATTAGTAATAATTGATTTTTTACCGAGTCTATCTTTATAATTTGAAATAGAATGCTCAGGTAAATATTGATTTTCCTGAGGATTAATATTGTTATGATTAGTAATAATTGATTTTCTACCAAGTATATCTTTATCTGTATGATTTGAAATAAAATGCTCAGGTAAATATTGATCTTCCTGAGTATTAATGTTGTCATGATTAGTGACAATTAATTTTTCACTGAGCATATCTTTATTCATATGATTTGAAATTAAACGCTCAGATAAATATTGATATTCTTTAGCCGATAGATGTTTTTTACTGAGTTTTGCAACAGTAATAGTTTGCCAGATCTGTTTTAACCAACTATTTAATGGAATATTGTGCGTGATAATCTGGCGAAATAACGTAATAATAGATGCTGCATTAAGTATACCGTTATCTAATTCAGTGGTGATATGTAATAGCACTTTGGCATCCAGTTTAGGTATCTCCTGTGTATTATTTATCTGTATATATTGCAACGCATTGAGTATCAGTTGTCCGGGGGAGACAGGTTCCCCCCAATATTGTGATCTGTTTATCCTTGCGGATAATCTGTGGTTAATAGCGCTTAATAACATGGGTTGCTTGAGCGCTAATAACCGTTGTAGACTTGGTTCAGATAAACAGCTTTTTGCTAAAAACAAAACCCATTTATCTTCTATTCCAGCTAATTGATTAACTAATTGTTGGATATTGATGTCAATATTTTGATGATAAGTTTTAATCTCTATTGACTTGAATGGGAAATTCTTTTGATTTAAATAATGAATGAAATCTTCAATATTAATTGAATTATTATCATATAATAAAGAAGATTTTTTGGTTATTTTTTGCGATTTTGATTGTGTTAGGGATGTTTTTTTCTCCTGATGATTAATTTGATATTGGCTTAATGCTTTATTCAGAGCAGTATTAAGCCGTGCCGGGAATAGTGAATTAAAACTATGAAAGTTTATTTCTCCAAGATCCAAGGTTAATGTTTCTAAATGGATATCCCGATTAATGGGATATTGAGTAAAGAATGTACTAAATAAGTTACTTATATTGGCTTGATTAAGCAGGGAGCCATGCAATACTTTTTTAGCTACCTGTGAATTATTAGCATCAATAGTAATGATTATCCGGTTTAACAGATTTGGCTCCCAAGGCATATTAATGTTTCCTTTTTGATTAATAAATATGAGTAAATCTATTTGTAAAATATATTGTTATAACTGACATATTTATTTTTTCATGATATACTTCATGAAAAATGTATTTATGTTTAAATGTGTTCCGTATCCTAATTGCCAATGCTCCGTTGTTATTGAACTAAAGCCTGAAATTATATTAACATAACCATCTGAATCATATTTTTCGTGATAATTATTTAAATTAGGTGTTCCATTATTCCCATCACACCATACCCAACCATTAGGTAAACTACCATTACTATAAAATGGCACAATTGTTCCTGATGGAATAATTAGATCTGCGAGTGCTGATGCAATTGATTGTATATCAATGCTTACGCCATCACTGTCTACTTTAATACCACTACCAGCCTTAGCTTTTACAGAGACGCCACTACTATCAACATTAATTCCATTGCTGGCCTTAACATCCAATCCTCCTCCAACTTTTACCCCCCAACCAAGATTCACAGAGATTCCTGTGGGATCAACGCTAATTGTATTATCTTTGGATTTTACAGAGACACCATTCCAATCAGCAGTAATACCATTGCCGGCCTTGACATCTAATCCATCACCTATTTTTATTCCCCAACCAAGTCTTACGGATATCCCTGTAGGGTCAACGTTAATTGTGTTATCTTTGGCTTTTACAGCGACACCATTACTATCAACATTAATGCCGTTGCCTGCTTTAACTTTTACACCGTCTGAACCTAGGCTTAATCCACTTACACCACTCCAACTATTACCGGAATTACCCCCTGCTAATTTTAAATAAAGGCCAGAGCCGTCAGTGACTGTAATACCACCGTTATCCCAACATTTAACAGCTACCCCCTCGTTATCAACGGCAATAGCACTGTTGGCCTTAGCTTTTACAGAGACGCCACTACCATCAACATTAATACCATTACCCGCCTTAACTTTTACACCGTCTGAACCCAGTCCCAATCCACTTACACCACTCCAGCCATTACCGGAATTACCTCCCACTAATTTTAAATAAAGACCAGAACCGTCAGTGACTGTAATACCACCGCTCGGCCAACATTTAACGGCTATGCCGCTTGAATCAACAGAAATACCGCCGGTAGGGTTAGTTTTTACTTTCAGTCCAGAGCTATTATCCAGTTCCAGCGCTGAATTTGGATTATTAGTTTGATCTGGTGCTTTGCCCACTGCTCGGCGCCCGATATCAGCAATATCAATCAGGTCTGAATAATCAGTTTGTAGGGGAATACTGCCCGCTTTAAAACGATTTTTTAATTCATCTGATGAAGGCCCTATTGATTCAGGATTGGCATTTTCTGTATTGGATTGCCCAGTAGATAGATTATATTCTTTTTCCATTTTAGTGACCTTATATATAATATTGAATTATTCTGTTTTAAATATCCTGTAAATATTGCCTGATCATAAGAGAATAATCGGAGGATATTTTATTTAGTAATGAAATTGATGGTTATTTTTATAGTGCGATATTAATTTCTGCAACTATTTTTATTTAGATTGAATATTAGCTTGAATTTTAGGTACATATAATAACTGATTATCTTCTATTACCTTTTCGTTCCATTCGGTTCCAGAGTCGCCAATAACCTCTTTGCGCTGCTGTTCGGTGGCGATTCGCATATTACCCGTACCGGTTGCCTCTGAAGGTAAACGCCCTAACGTTAATGTTTCTAAAATATTATAGGCTTCATCACCCAGAGGCGCGCCATTGTTTTGCCAACGCTTGTAAGTACTGGCAAAATTTTTGAAATGTTCTGGTGATAGCCAGTGGAAAATCATGGAAAGATGTGCCGGGAATTCAGCTAAGATCTCCGTTTTTACCCACGCCTCCAGTTTATAAGGATCGACTTTATCATTCTCAATAAGTTGACGATTAATTACCACACTGACCATAAATGAAAAGCGGTCAGCCAGGGCATATTTGTCATTGGAAAAGTACCAATGATAGCGCCATGCGTCTTCTGGTTTTGGAAAATTATATTGTTGGCCCGGTATTTTTTTAATTAATATCCGGCCTTTAATGCGATCAAATTCTACAACTTGTGCTTTAAGCTCATAATCGGTTGGAGAATCACTATTAGCTAATATTGTTGTTGGCGGTCCATCGGGGGTAATAACATATTTCAGCGTAATTTCATCATTGACTTCGATCATGGCAGGGAAGGGACTTTGGGTGCTGGAGGTGATCCAACGTTCATCTTCTGTTCCCGTTTGATATGTGTCACTGGCATAAACCAGTTGGTAATCCATATCCTCCATCCATACCGGGCTATTACACCAGCGTAAATTACCTTGCTTAAACGCTTGTTCCACGCGGTTTAAATTGCGCTCTAGATCGGTGCTATTACGGGTGTTAAGAGAGAAGGCGTCTCCTGTAATATCGGTGATCATTTGGCCTCGTAATATGAATTTCCTGTCGCCCTCAATAATAATCAGATTAATGACCTGCCCGTGCAATAATTGGTCCGCTGTTCCTTTCTGGGTAATGATTAATTGATGATTTTTAGCATTGGGTTCACTTTTTATTTCCAGATTATCGGGCTTTTGCTCGCTATCGAACTTTTTGTCAGGTTTTACCGGTAATAGCTGAAGATGTTCAATCAGATAGAAAGGCAAATTAGCCAAGTTGGGGTTGTCTTTAAAACATTCTCCACCTAAGCCAATGCGGGCGGCGATCCGTTTTTGCAGCGCGGATACTTTATCAACACGAATATTATTACGCTGATAGGTCAATTCAGGTTGTTGCGCCAAATAGCCGCGCTGAGTAGAGAGAAAATCCAATGAATCCAGAGTGAGTGGTCTGGCTGCGCGATGGGTGCCAAAATATTCCAATAAGTAATTTAGGATTGATAATTCTTTTGCATAATTTTGCGGGTGAATTCCGTCATCATTATTGATTTGGGAATCATCATTTAGTTGTTTGATTAAATCAGGCATGATTTGCTGATGAACTTTATAACCAACAGTATTGTCTTTAAAAGGCCATTGAGCACCGTATACTGCATTTCCCCGTTGTTTAAAGGCTAACAATTTCGGCAAAATAGCAAGTTCAGCGCAGCCGTTAGCCAGCATCTGTTCAAAAGGCAGCATAAATTGGTGCAAGTGTATTTGCTGTTGAGTTTCCGCATAGGTCTGTAATCCATAGCAGGCGGGTAATTTATTGCTGATCGGATAGTAGTCCAGAACTTTACGATGTTTGCCCCAGTTTAATAGTTCGGGTTGTGTCTGAATTAATGGTGCAATAATAATTTTTTTCTCTATATCTTGTTTAGATACGGCGACTTTTACCCCGCCTTTGGCGGTAATAATGAGCGGGCTTGCTGGTGAAGTAATTAAGCTTAAGGGATCACTGCCCCATAGCCTGGGATAATATCTTTGAGCGATTGTCCAGGACCAATTATCGTCCGCCAACGGAGAAATGTGTTCATCGTGTTTGCCTAATGCTAATTGGGTAATACTTTGTACTCCGGGGATAGCCAATAAGCGATTAGCCAAATGGCTGAGTTTTAATTCTGTCGGCTTGGTGTAATCTTTGTCCGCGGGTAATTCAGGTATCCAGCCGTGATGTAAATAAGGTCCCGCGAATATTTCTTCATTACTGTAACCTAATTCTTTCATGGCTTGAGTGGTATAACGTAATGGTTTTTCCAGTACAGTCTGTTCCGTTGTCATATAGATTTTGGCGAAGATGTCAGCAATATCTTTTACATCATCATCCAGCTCAATAGCAAGCTGCAACAGGAAATCCGTCGGTTGTAGCCAGATAATTTTACTGACAGATTCTCCCAGGTTGCGGTTGTTTTTTAAGAAAGCCGTCAGACTTTGTTTAGCCAGTGTATTGTCAGCTTGAGTTTCCCGACTAGGCAGTAAATAAAGCCAATAGTTTCCTCTCAGTGTTAATTGTTGTCTGCCTGTAGCTTCAATAAAACTGTATTCACGTTTTTCTTTGTCATACCAGTATTTATAGCGTTGATTTTCAGGTTCACGAACTAGCTGTACATCGTTAAAGAAAAAATAATCCGCGCTGTTGCCGTTAATATTATCTCTTCTATTCAAATCCAATAAGGCCCGGCGATAATCCTCCACGGTAATGGGGCCACAAGTCAGCATTTGTTGCGGGCCAAATTCTTGTGGAAAAATACCGTCACCGGGTGTCTGTTCTTGTTGTTCAGGGGTTAGGAGATCGGTGAGTGGCAGCGAAAGACGATAGGCCAGATCGGACGCACCATAACAACAGGCTTCCAGTAAAGTCATGCCGGGATCACTTTCACCCGTGTCGCTCCAAAGTTGGCCGGATTGTTGTTCAATCACTGTTTTAGCCTGAGTCAGTAAGGTATCAAAGGCGATATCGTCTTTAACGGTGGGAAACAGGGCATCTTGATTACTCATGGTCTGCTCCTTTATTTGGTGAATTATTTTCTGACCAAACTAAAATCAGCACTTCATTATCATCAGCTTCTACACTGTCACCCATCGCTTCTGTGGTTTGGATGTATTTTTTCAACGTTAAGCTGGTGACCCGTTCAATTAAAGGTGATTGCTGAATGGTGGCTAATAACTGGTAATAATCAATACGATTACCGGTTGTTACGCTGATAGTAGGATCTTCTGCCCACGGCATATATTTTCGGCTTAGTTCCTGTTGTAACTGATGACGGCCATAGTCGGGATTAACCCCCGCAGTAAACACCAGTTGATAGCTGATTAGCACGTCAACGTAGGCAGGGTTGTCAATCTTAAGGGTGGTCCAGGGACTGCTGAGTTGGCTTATCCAGTAGACCATTTCCGCCAGTCTGGCCGGATTCAGGATCGGGCGCAGCGCATCGTCGTTATCTTTGTAACGGCTATCAGGGATCACAATCAGTTGTTGCGTTTCTGGGGCCGGGATTCTGGTTAATTCATTGGAGGAAGGGTATTTGACATCAAAGATGCTGATGAAATTTTCTTTCAGTAAAGTGACAATGTTGCTCCAACTTAAAGCACGATTACGATGTGATAATCGGGGTGGAACTTGCGCGAGAAAAGTTTGTTCTGTTTCTTTTGGACGACCATCCCAAGAGGCCCAAGGTTGAGTCACTCTGCTAATGGCGTCGGACGCACTGACGGTTTGCTTGATGCTATTGGCGGACAATCCATTGATAAAATGAGTATTTTCAATGGTTTCTGGGTTGGTTAATTTAGCGGTGGCGGCGTTGTACAGTATGCCTTGCATTTTTGGGTAATTTTGCGGGGCGGTTTGCTGAGTGATCTCCGCTTTTAGCCAGTATCGTCCTGACGGCATTAAGGTTGCCTGATTTGACGCGTCTTGTGGCAATAATGTACTCCATATCCCCCGGTCAAACAGGTTGTGAGTTTGATCGTGAACCAGTTGATTTAATGGCTGCCAGGTGTTTTGTTGATTCAGATAAGACCAGGATAGCGCAAGTTCTTGAACACCGACCAATTGCCAGTATAGGGATAAGGTTTGTCCCGGTGACACGTTAGTGAAGCCTAAATAGAGTGCGTCATGAGCGAATGAAAGCGTTTCAGCGTTCGCGTTTCCCCAACCAAAAGGAGTGAGGGGATAAACCGTGTATTGTTCTGCTTTGTCTTGCTCTGTTTTCGTTGAGGCGTTAAATGTAACTTGTAACGCACTGATTTGCGGGGTGTAGGGTAAATTTTTACCTGTCGGATCTTGCCAGTATTGATTGTGCATAAAATCCTGCCCCGTCAATTCTATGCGCACTGACGCAGGCCAGTCATTGGGCGATGGGCTGTCTGCAACAGGATAATCCATTGCCGGTAAGGTAAATGTCAGGCTTTGTCCTTGTGGTGCATCGGTTCCGCCAAATAATGACTGGAGGCCATCAATGGCCTTTCTTTCCTGAGATGTGACTAAGTAAGCCTGTACTTTAAACGCACTATTATCGGCAGGTTTAGGATTATATTGTCCGTACCACGTTGAAAAGTTCTCTGTAGGTAAGCCAACCCATTGAGGAATCAGGGTCAGGGTCCGTGTCGCGTTTGCAGAACCATACCATTCAGGGGCAACCAGATTAAAACCAGAACCTAATAATGGCAGTTGACCAAAGGGGAAGCTGGTTTTATCGGTTTGTTCAATGCCGCTATCAGAGGCATAGCGCACACTGTGGTTGCCGTTGATATTGATTTCAATACCGGTAATTTTGGGCAATATGGGTTTCTGAGTAGTGCCTAATTTTAATACCGGTACGTCGAATGTCATGCCATCAAGGTTATCTGGCGGGCTGATAGGATCATCAGTGGGTGATAATCCGAGTTCAATTTTATTTTTGTCGATAAGATTTGCCGATAACGATAACCAGTGATCTTTTGCACTGATTTTAGCGGTGAGATGTTCCGCTGTACCCTGCCAATCGTTTTCCAGCGTTAATGTGATATGACGTTCCCCTGTGGACATGGCAAACAGAGAGGAGGTAATCAGATAACCGGATAAAACTGGCGCGTCATTGGCGGTTGGGCTAAAGAGTTGGATACCGTTTTCCGGTAATTTAATGTTATCTGAGAGGCTAAGGGGTATCGCTGATTGCCAACCATCGTTATCTTTTCGATACCAACGCAAGTCGGTTAATGCTCCCTGATTCGCCAATAAATTTGCATTTGACGCGTAGTGTAATGGATTACCGGCGCTATCTTGCCCGGCATCGAACAGTGTGCCTGGCGCTACCAGAAATTCCGCGTTATCCGTATTCAGGGTAATGCCGATGGCGACACTATCCGCCTGAGCGTTTTTGGGGTTCAGTCCCAATAATTCCCGGTAATAAAGATTACGGTGTCGTGCCGGGAAGGTATTAAATAATACTTTGGGTGTTTCTAAGAGCTTTAAAAAAGCCAGTATAAAAGCTTGATGGGCCGGTAAAAGACCATCCGCTTTATTAATGTTCTGGTAAAAATCCGCTAATTGTTGAGGATTATTTTCTTGCGTAAAGTAGAAACTGTCCCAGAACTGTTTTTTCTCTTGTTCGAAAGGAATAATTGCGGCGTATTCTTTGAGCCAGTTTAAAATATCCAGCGCACTTCTTTCATCAAGTTTGAATGCAGTATCCGGCACGATAGCAGAGAGCTTATTATCTAACTCGGCTTGTCCCATATTTATACCACCTGTGATTTGAATATATTCCTGAGATGTTTGCAGGAGATGGTTGTTGTTTAAAAATAAGATTGAAGGTGTTATTTATCCGGCGGTAACGATATATTGACTGGCAATAAAACGGCCTTTTCCCATACTCGGTGTTGTCACATCCGGGCCACTCAATGGATTATTCGCCGGTTGTGTCGGGGTAAAACGGGCGGTAAATTGCTGCCCGACGATAATTACCGTGGCGGGGCTGCGGCAAAAATTTGCCTGCTGGCTGGCATCTAACTGGGCAATGGTGACCATTCCCATGCCGGGTATTGGATAACCGGGAGCAATATACTGCGCTTGAAGCTGTACCTTTTTTTCATCGCCCACAATGGCAATTTTTTTATTCTGGATCTGTGCATGCCCGCTGGCCCGAATAGTTGCCGGTCCCAGGATTGTCACTTGTCGGTTGCCGAATAACGGTTCAAATAGCAGGTTGTCGCCATCAACTATCAGTTGTTTGCTCATAGGTTCACCTGTATTCGGCCTTCACTCACTTCAAGGACGCCTTCAAGTTGTTGATTGATATCACTGCCTCGCAAGGCGTAAGTCACCTGAACATGCAGAGTATTGGGCAAGTCTGTTCTCTGAATTATTTGAATCTCGGTAATATTTGCACGCGGTTCATAGCGCAATACCCGTTCTTCAATTCGAGTTTGGATTTCTGCTATCAGTTCATCATTGATGTTGGCAAACAGATGATCATTCAGGCCGCAACCGTAATCTTCTCGCATAATCCGTTCGCCGGGTTCAGTCAGAAAAAGAATTTTCATACTTTGACGAACATTTTCCGCGCCTGCTGCCATTGTGACGCCGGTGGGTATTCCTGATGGTATATTCTCTTGGATAGAAAATTGCGGCGGAAATGCCCAACCTCGGCCATAAATATCGGCTAATATGTTGTCTGTCATCTCACGGTCCTATTATTGTGTTAAGTTAATTTTCGCACCTTTAATATCGACGCTGGATTTTCCAGCAGCTGACAGGGATTTCTCGGCCTGTATATTAATTTCTTGGCCTTTGGTGATAATATTTTTCGCTGAATCTAGCGTGATATCTTTATCCTGTCGCAGAGATAACGAATTTTTTCCGCTATTAAGAGCGGCAATTTTATCTTGATGATTGAATATTAGTTCTTGTTGATTATCCCCTTGTTTAATGACCAGAGTTTTTATTGGATTTTTCTCACTGGGTTCTATCGGTGTTTTATTTTTCGGGTTGTGCATCGCGCCTAATATCACCGGGAAGCGAGGATCGCATTCAAAGAAACCGATAATCACTTCATCCCCCG
Source organism: Photorhabdus namnaonensis (assembly GCF_001684335.1). Taxonomy (GTDB): domain Bacteria; phylum Pseudomonadota; class Gammaproteobacteria; order Enterobacterales; family Enterobacteriaceae; genus Photorhabdus; species Photorhabdus namnaonensis. The sequence goes on along the minus strand of NZ_LOIC01000072.1, from coordinate 293,968 downwards.
GTTCAGGATAGAAACAGAACCCGCTTTCATGACTGGCATAAGGTTTACCTAGCCGGGCAAAAAGTACGCTGTTGGTTAGGTTTAACGCCGGGATTTTGACCGGAATACGATCCAGCGATAGCTTATCTTGTTGATATTTTTCAACAATACCTACATGTAGTTCTCTGACCGGTGGAACAGCGGGTTCTGTCTCCGGCGACAGTCCCAAGGTTAACCGGGTGCGCCAGCCTTGCCGTTGATTGATGGTTTGACTGACGCCGGTGATAACGCCTTCACCGTCCATCCCTTGACCAAAGCCGTTTAGTTCCAGCAGCTCCCCTAGTTGATAGCGGCTATCCCCTGTCACCTCAAAATTGCCGGAGACGTTATCACTTCGCAGGTTATTCAAGAGGCTCTGAGCAAGGTATTTGGCTTGTTCATTATCTTGGGGATAACTGAAAGTCCATTGCCATGCCTGATCGGACAAAGTCGCTAAACTGTCTGACGCGAGTTGACCACTACCAAGCCCGCTGTTTTTTGCCTGAGTTTCCTGAGACAGTTTTTGTTGGGCGATATCCCAGGATTGTACGCTCACCGTTTTGGGGTTGTACCGATTATCAAATTGCATATCTGCTTCAAACAGTACAATATCCTGATGGTCGGCCCGTTGTTTAATCGTATGCACGGTTGATTGGTTAAGTGATTCCGGTGTCGCCAGCGTGACAGTTTCGTTACCGGGCAACAGCCAGATATTGGTGGCGGCCAGTCGGCTTTTTAAGAATTTCCAGTCATTACAGCGAAACTGCACCATTTGCTCATGTTCAGTTTTAAGCTGAGGAGCCTGTTTGATCGTGACGGGTATGCCTGCCTGATTGAATAGCTTTCTGATAATGGCTTCATCACTCTGTTGGCTGAATAGCTGTGAATGGAAACCGTCAGTGAGTTTTTGCAGAGGATGTTTTGCTGTTAGGGTAAGCAAACTGTCCTGACCTTTGAACTTAAGCGCTTGCCGAACAATGATCCCCTTGAACAACACAGTTTTTTGCAGTTGCACGATCAGTTCTTGATTGGGCCGACAGTTGGTGAGTTCAGCCTGAGCTTGGGCGGCAAAAATCGCGTTGGCGTCACCGGCTACGCCAAGAGTGATATTGGCTGTGGGGATGCCGTTGATTTGATGGTTTACGGTCAGACTAATGACAGAAAACTGGCTGAGGGTTTTTCCCGCTATTTTAATGTCTATCGCTGGGATTTTCATGCGTCCCCCTGTGCTTGTAGCGTTTGCCCGGGAGTGAAATCATCAAGATTGTCCAGATCGTTTTGCCAGGCGAGAGAAAGATAATCAATACCGCCCGCCAGAGTCGCACCGGCGCCTAAAGCGATTAATGGCAGGGAGAGCATATCGGTGACGCTGACTGCGGTGATTGGCGGCGATTTTAATTGTTGCTCGGTGGCCTGTATCACAAAACTTTCATCCGCGATCAGCGATAAAGTGGCACTGGCTCGAAGCGGGGTGGCGTCCCGGTCAAACAGGGTGTAATGGATGGTGAGACCACTGGCCCGGCAGGCGAAATAGCCTTTGTTTTCCCAACGCATTTTGCCCCATTTGATTTTAAGGAAGTGGGGCGCGTTGGTGCTGGCATCCACCGCACACAAGGCTTTCAGGGTTGCCAATTGTGTTTCTACCGGGATGCTGTTGCCCGGCATAGTGGCGTCAAATAATAGCACTAATGTCAGACCGGCGGGTTGCGATAACATATAGCGGCTGCTTTGGCTGGCATTGTTAACACTCTCATCCTGTTGATAGTGAGTTTGATAATCCAGTTGGATTCCATCGGGGTTATACATTGCCTGTAAACTGCCTACGGAAATTTTCCCTTCCCGGTCTTTAAAGGCGGTAAGGGTGAGTTTGGATAGGCTGCGTTCAATTAGGCTCATAATCGCCTCCTGCTTCACGCAACGCTTCTAGCACTTCCCGTTTCACTATCTCGATCAGACGGGCATTATCCAACGTCTCTTGGGCTAAGGTTGGTGATGAAGGAGAATGACTCGTGGAATCAGTCACTTTGGCCTGAATAATCAGCTCTTTAATTTCGACGGTCATACTTTTACTCCTAACCAGCGCATATCTTGATAACGTAATTCCAGCGAGTTGACCAAAACAGCATTGCTATTGGCATCGAAATCGCCGGTGGACCAGCGAACCGGCAGCGCGTTGCTTAATGTCCAGCTTGCCACGGGTAACGAATTTTCATTCAGTAACATAATCACGACATCGGCATAGACCGCTTTCTCGCCACGCAGGACACGATCAAACACCAGCGTGAGCGGTGTCACCGTCATCACGCCGCGTTCTAGCAGTAGGCTGCCATGTTGGATCTTCTCGGCCAGCCAAATATTTCTGGCGTTTTCCCCGCCTTGGCTGTGTTGAGTGGTTTGCAATTCACGGCTGAGGCCCGATATGCGTTGAAAAGCGATATCGAGGGGGCTGGGAATGTTGTTAAAAAGAAAACTGGCGATAAAACGGTGTGACACAGCCGGAGTGTAGAGGTTGTTCATATGTTGCCTCGGTTTAACTTAGCGGGTGGTTCGGGTATCAAATGTCAGGCTTAGTTCGATAAATTCCGCTGGAATTAACACCGCCAGTTTAATTTTCATGATCATTTTCCCGGCCCGTATATCGGCTTCACTCATTGATTCACCCACTCCCAATAACAGTTCAAATGCCTGATCTTCCTGAGTGCCCCGTAGCCCGCCGTTTAACCATAACTGACGCAGCCAGTTATAAGCTTGGCCTTTAAACTTCATCCAGGTGATAGCGTTATTGGGTTCAAAGATGAAAGCGCGGCCAAGTTGGGTCATATGGGCTTCGATATAAGAAACCAGACGGCGAATTTGGATATAGCGCCAGAGGGAACCGGGGGTGTTTTCCAAGGTTCGGCATCCCCAGATCCGAATGCCTTTGCCGGGAAAGCTGCGCACCAGATTCAGCGAGGCGCCATCGGGGTTAAAAAGTGCGTTAGCTTCAATATAAGAGTGGACCGGGCTAATCACTTTGGCTAACGCGATGTTGGCGGGGGCGGTCCATACACCTCGCTGGTTATCGTTACGCTGGATAACGGCGGCGACTGCGGCGGTGGGTGAAAGCACGATAGGGTTTTGCGCTTGGTCCCGATAGGCACTGTTTAGCTGAGGCCAGTATACGGCGCCCCATTGCCTATCATTGGAGGAAAATTGCGCTAAACATTTTGCGGCCAGTTCTGGGTCATCCGGGGCATCCAGCAATGCCATAATGCCGCGCCGACTTTTGCACAGATTGAGTACCGATTGCCAAAATTTTAACCAGAGATTTCGTTGGATATAGGAAGTATCCGGCCGATTAAAACGAATCGCATCCGGGGTGACAATCAGGGTAATGTCGTTCTCTGCGGAAATCGCTTGGGTAATCCACACTTGTCGCAGCGCGGTGATAAATGATGGGAAATCGTTTAGCGTTTCATCACTACCCAGCGACAGGACATAGGCTTGCTGGCCACCGTTTTCGAAGAAATGGCGCACGGAATAGTACATTAATCCTGACTCAGGGAATGACAGGGTAAATGACCGGGTAAAATCGGCCAGGCTGTTGAGTTTGATAGCTGTTTTATTGACCAGCGACGAAGTATAACCAATAAAAACCGGTATAGCAATAAATGCGTCATCCGGTTCTGGGGATATCAGGTTTTCGGTGACGGTGACGTCCGGCTGTTTTATCTCCATTATCGTCTCCTTGTAAGACTAAATAGACGCGGCGTTCAACCGCGTCCCGGCACGGTTACTGTGCTACATTTTGTGAAAACTGGAGGATAATGAATTCAGCCGGACGTACCGCCGCCATCCCCACTTTAACAATCATTTTTCCTTGTTTAATATCGTCGTCGGACATGGTGATACCTTGACCAATCTGGACAAAATAGGCTTCCTGCGGTTTATTTCCCACTAATGCGCCTTGTTGCCAGAGGGAATAGAGATAGTTGTCAATAGCGGACTTCACCCGTTCCCACGTGGGCTGGCTATTGGGTTCAAAAACGGCGGTGCGCATGGCTTGCTTAATATCCCGTTCTGCGCTGTTAAACAGACGTCGAACCGGAATATAGCGCCAGTTGTCATCATCTTGCAGAGTACGAGCGCCCCACACGACAAAGCCACGCCCGTTGAAATAGCGAATAGCATTGATGCCTAACGGGTTCATGGTGCTTTGGTCATCGTCAGTGAGCCGTTCGGTGATATCACTGATTCCGCTCAGTACAACATTCGCCGGCGCTTTCCAGACACCGCGGCTGGCGTCAGTGGCGCAATAAACTCCAGCCATGACAGCACTGGCAGGAATGATGTTGTTATTGGCGGCTATTTTGTCTTGTATTGCTTTGACCGCTTTTTTGTAGACATCCAAGTTTTTCTCTTTGAGTTGCGCCAGATTTTTGACTTCATCGGGTTTTGTTTTTGCATCTTCATAACCTGAAACTGCGACAACGCTATCTTCCGCTGGAAGAAGCTGTGAGACTTTAACCGCCGGATAATAAGTCGCGGTTTGTGATTGCACGCTAACACTAGGGGCGTTTGCTTTACCTTGGTTATCAGCGATAAGGAAATAGCCGGCATTCAATAATGTGGGTGTCAGGCTGTTGTATATCGCACTTTGGTAAGAAGAATCCTGTTCCGGGCAAACGATTAACGTAATTTCCAACGCTTGTTCAATTAGCTCTGGAATTAATGCTGTAGTTTTCGTATCTGCTGAGTCGGCAATTGGCAGGATATAGCAAGGTCCGCCGCCATTTTGGAAATAGAGTTTTACTGCATCACTACTTGTTGTGTAGGTACCGACAGTCACATCGTAAGTGTAACTAGGGTCTGTATCGTCTGCGTCAAGAGCAATATCGGCAGTAGCTGTATTGCCTTCAACATTCCCAGAAGGAGAAGGCGGTGGAGTTGGCGCAGTTGATTTTATGGTGATTGACGTAATACACCCTACATTGAATAGATTGATAAAATCCAGCCAGCTACTAACACGCGTCACTTGTGGCGTTTCGCTGGTTTTTTTAGGCAGGAAACGGCCAATAAAAACGGGTATTGCGGTGTTCCCGTGGCTGACAGAGAGCGATAATGACGCATCTTCTTCAATATAGACGCCGGGATAGGTCGGTGTTGTTGGCATGCTGCCTCCCATTATTGAGCGATATTCTGCGTAAACTGCAAGATAATAAATTCAGCGGGACGGACAGCCGCCATACCGATTTTGACGATCATTTTGCCCTGCTTGATATCGTCATCAGTCATGGTGACGCCTTTACCGATTTGAACAAAATAAGCTTGTTCAGCTTTGTTGCCCATCAATCCGCCTTGCTGCCAGAGAGAATGGAGATAGTTATCAATAGCCCGGCGCACCGCTTCCCAAGTTGGTTGGCTGTTAGGTTCAAAGACTGCGAAACTCATAGCGTTTTTAATGTCCCGTTCCGCGCTGTTAAACAGGCGGCGAACCGGGATATAACGCCAATTATCGCTGTCTTCAAGGGTTCTGGCTCCCCAAACCAGCGTACCGCTCTTGGGAAAAGTACGGATCATATTCAGTGCTTTACCTTGGTTATATTTTCCTTGCAGGTCGTCGGTCATTGGATATTTAGGTTGTAGTCCGCCCTGAACAGGGACATTAGCGGGGGCCTGCCAAACACCTCGGTTGTTATCGACACTGGCATAAATACCGGCTATCACGGCGCTAGGCGGAATATCAATGGAGGCCTTATTTTCTCCCCATGCAGCGGTTAGCCAAGGATAGTAAACCGCGCCATATTGGGTTGCCGGATAAGATTTAAGTACATCATCGGGTGTTTGAGTTGAGGTTATTTGGGTTGTTGGGCCATCAAAAATAGCGAATAATCCTCTGCCTAATCGGCAAAGTGTTCCTACAGCGGTCGTAATATCTTCTCCGGCGGCAACCAGTAATGTCACATCGTCAAGCTTTGGGACCTGCCCTTCTAAATTTGTGGTTTTGACAAGATAGCCATATCCACCGCCGTTAATAAAATAGGCGCGCAGTGAGGCATCAAGCTTATTAGTAGGATCGAATTGCCCGCTTTTTAGATTTAAATATTCCAACCAGCTACTAATACGAACATAGGAATTGTCGGGTATTAATGAATTATCATTTGCGACGGCGAAAACAGGCACCGCCGTTGCACCCGAACGAACGGAGAGGGCCGGTGAGGCGTCCTCTTCAATATAAACGCCGGGATAAGTTGGGGTTATTGGCATTATTGCCTCCGAATTATAATACGATATTTTGCGTAAACTGTGGGATGATGAATTCAGCCGGATAGATGAGCCATGAGAATGTTGATCATCATGTGTTGGTGTACCGGTAATTGATGCTGTCAGATAATTATCTTGTTCAATATAAACACCGTAATAGATCGTTATTGTGGGCGTATTAAGGTGCTTGAATAGTGACGCGATCCGCGACCAGTGCTATCTCCTGAACGGCAATATCATTGCTGGCAGCATCAAAAGAGGGGGAGGTGAATGATGTTGGGAAGGCGTTTGCCACATTCCAAGTCATGAGAATTTCGGAGCTGGCTTCATTGGTCAGACTAATTGCAATATCCTTTTTCTCAACCTGATTAAGTTGAATAGAATTAATCCAGTCAAACAGTTTAGTATCGCCAGGGAAGACCCCTTTACGTAGGGTAATATTGATCGATTGACGTTGACCCGGCATTTTATAGTAATTGCCGGTGCCATCTTTATATTCGATGACATCATAATGAACATCAAGCCCGGAAACGTTGTTAAAAGGGATTTGCTCGTCACCAACCGAGACAACAAATCGATAAGCAGGAATGGGATAGTCAACAGCAATTTGCTCTGGAGTTATAGCCATGATTTTTTTCCTTTATTATTTACATTTGAAATATAAGAAAAACGTCTGTTATTTTGTTTTTCTTATTACTTAACGATTGGGTATAGCTACCGCAACAACCTGATTTATATAGGTTATTGTTTATATTAAATAGCTTATTTTACGATTATCTAAATTGCCTTTCGTAAAACAGAGTAATTATAGGTAATGAATTTTTAGGCGGATTATCAATTAATAATAATGGTGATTGTTAATTGATGTAGCCTATTTTAATAATGTTATTTATCGACAATTTTCTATTGTTTTTTATAGCGGAAAGATAAATAACGAAATGTAACTTTAATGTTAAGTGATATTTAGCATCTATAAAATTCTTTGTTGGTAAATATTTTTATTTTATTTTTTTTAGATTATTTTGTTTTTAGGGTGGTAAAGTCAGGATAATTGATTGGGGTTGTTTTTATATTGATTGGAATAAAGAAATTGGTTTGATTTATCTATTTTTGGTTTTACCAATAAATTAATAATAGAGTGAAAAGATAATCGTGTCAGATATAATGGTACTTTCTTTTTAAGAAAGTTGCCATTATAGATTATTTACTTAATCAAGCCCTGCCTGATATTACCGATTCTTGCAACTTATTAATATCGAGATAGCTATCTCGGATATCAGGTTAGGCGCTATAAAACGGTGGAGTGTGTCATTCGGGCAGGCTATAACAACCGTTTTTTGAGTGAATTGATAACCTTAATACTATTACCGTTCTTGCCAGGGGAAACGATAGCGTCCTCCGACAATACTTTGACGCTCACTTTGCCGTTATCATTAGCTAATAGCGCGTAGCTATAACCGGCTCTAATAGCAGATTTTCCGGGTTTGATTTCATCATAGTTAAAAACGCTGACATTTTCTGCGGTATTATCAATCACAACTGCCTGTTTTCCCATATAGGTAATAACACTCTGATCATATTCTGCAAAAATATTCACTAAATCGTTATTTTGTTTATTAACTGCAATTGGTCTGCTATCTGATAAAAGGGCTTTATGACTCTGAGCGGTAGTGACAACACCATCCTGGCCGGTTCTCCATTCATCATCGCCCGGTTTTTGGCCGGTATGATAAGCAAAGAAATAATTATCCTTCACGGCATACACCATAGTACAACCGCTTAACGCCCCTGACGTGACAATGACCGGATACCCGGGCCGAATATCTCGCAAGGCAATTTTTATTCCCACAGTTCCCGATGCGCCATTAACCACATTAATACCGGTAATATTGTGGTCTAATTTATTTTTCCCCCAATGCTTTCCTATAGCTCCTGAACCCGATTCTGAAGAGGTTACTTGGTCACCACGAAATCCCGTAACAACATCATGAAAAGGGATCTCCTGACCAGAGTCACTATTTCTCAAAGAGCTGGCCTGCTCAAGCTGATTATTGCTATCATAACGATGCGCTATCACCGGTATATCGATTGGCGCATTATCACTACCCACCAGTAATCCTTTTCTCTTGAGCGGAGAAATATGCCCTTTATTAAGCTTATTATCCGCGGTGAAGTATTTTAACATTGATAATTCCTCTATAATAATTAAATTTTTTACCTTTAAGATTTATCTGATAATGATTATTCAGATAATCTGATACTACGAATATAAATATTTAAATAATGCATCTATTTTCGATTGACAAACAAACTTTCATAGATGTTTCTTTAGTGCAATAGTTTTAGTTTACAGCATAATGTTATCCGTTTTTACTTTGTTGTTTAACTATGTGTATTTAATCATAAAGTTGAATAATGGGTATTTAATTGAGATCTATTTTCAGATTTGTCTTGTTTTTACTATCAACGTTTTAGTGCAATAATTATCTGATTAATCAGAAAAATAACAAAATGTATGGATTTTAAAAATTAATTATCATTGGAAATAACGAGGGCTATATTATTAAATATAGCCCCCGGGTTTTACATATAAATTATGCTATATTATTTAACGTCTATAATACTAAATTTTACTTTGATGTAATAACTGTTTTCACTTTTACGATTTAGATATAAATTATTAACATTTAGAATACTTGTTTCAAGTTTCCCATTTTCTACTCTTCCGGCTTTAAAATCTTGGGAATTGCTATTGATAATATTTGCCAGATAGACTCCCATCATGTTTAGATTTGTAACCTTTATCGCCAATGAACGGAAACCTTCTGAATCATTAATTTCTAAAATGACATTTCCCTCTGATTTCTCTCCGCCTTTAAAATATAGGTATTTTCCTACTGTTATTTCACTGAAATCAAGCAAGTTATTACTATATATATTAAAATTGGATAGAGCATGATTATCCAGTACTGTTTGTATTTGCATTAATTCAGGGCTATCTTCTTCTCTGCCGGGTAAAAAAATATCATAATTTTCTTGTTTTAAAGAGTCAGCAAAAGTAATGACTTTATCATCTAGTGTTACCATGCCAATCACATATTCGCTATAACTGATGGTGTTATTACTATTAGTAAATAACATCGATGTTAAAAGATATTTTATATCTCGTGGTTCATTAAGATATTCATTGACGTTAATAGCATAAGTATCTCGTCTAGTTCTGCTTGAACCCATAGCCTTAGATTGTGGCAGGGTTGTTAATTCTTTATTTTCCCAATACTTTTCATGTTCGTTTCGATAGCCACGAGTGACCGCATAAGAACGAGTTGTACTTCTGGGTTTGCCGTTATCCCAAATTTCTCTACACGCTAATACATGAATATTTTCATAATTTTTTTCTTTAATGAATTCAATAAGATCTTTAATACTGACTTTTTTATCAATAGGAACATTTGGGCTAATGCTTATTAAGTCAACTGCCGGTGTGCCATCATTTACCCTTATTACTGTTTTTCTGTTTTCGATTAATGCCAGAACATACTCTTTTTCTTTATCTTTTTCATACCATGAAAATTGATATTCTGCGACTTTTGGCACTGAACTATTTTTTAATTTTGAGGCGCTAATACCTGCTGCATCTTCTGCTCTTAAATTTGTATGTTTTTCTATAATATTACCAATGTCCTTTAATTGTTCAAATTTCTTTTCGGTGAATAGCGATTTTAATAAATCATAATCTTTATATCTGTTAGGGAATGTGGTCCAGAATTTCTCATAATTTCCACCAACCGCTGAGTGAGGATTTAATTTATTAAACTCATTAACAAATCGTTCAATAAGAGGATCATCTAACCGGTATTCATCTGGCGCCCAAAATATAAGGTTTTTACTCTTTGGAAATATAATTGGTCTGGCTGAATTTTCACGGCCGCCATGAGCGGAAAATATGGCGGTTTTACTGGTGGCAGGAGTGCCATTTCTATTCCAGGCGGTATAGACATTGAATTTAGGATTAGATTCATCAACCCCCACCGCATAGTTTGAATCACTGTTATCCAATATTTTAAATTTACCAACTTCTCCTTTATCTCTTGGTAGATAAAATGCATCCTGACGAGTATCCCCGGTCGGCGATCTAACAAATGTTTTAGGTCTATTAGCATTCTCGGTCAAAAATTTTTCTGATGAGTTTGTTAATGCTTGGAATTTTCTATGCTTATTAATATAAGCCAGAGCATAAGCTGATCTGGCGACTCTGCCATTTCCGTCACCAAATGGATGAATTTCAATTAAAGTTGAATAGATGAGGAAAGGATCAACGCCGTTAACGCTTTTGGTTCTGGTCAAATAATAAGGAAGAATCGTTTTAGATGATTCCATATGTGGAAATATTTGATCACCGAAGCCACGATAATATCTTAAATTAACACCCGGTTTTAAGCGATAGAGTTCATCGTGCAGTTGTGTCAATATATTAAAATCACTGATATCTTTGTTAATATATTTGGACAGTACTCCTGTAACATGGTGTGCGTCATTAGCGTTTGATGTGCTTTTACTGACAATCCAATTGGCTGCTTTATTTAAATGACTGCTCCCTGAAATATCTTCAACATTAATTATTTTTCCTAGCTGATCTGAAAAGGTTAATTCCTCATCGAGGAAAATTGATATATCATTAATTCGTCTTCTGTCATTTCTTAAAGTATAACTTCTTGCTGCTACTTCATCTTCAAGTTTCCTGAAGGATATTTTATTGATTAGATTCCCTTCATAATCTAATGTGACCGAATCCTTTATCATCTTATTAAGTTTTTCCCAGCCAACAATTTCAGCCAACTCTTTGGCCTCTTGCGTTTTCATCAGATATGATTGTAAAACTTCTGTCTTTTTCTCAGTATTAAATCTTGACCAATATTTTCGATCAAAAAACCATTTATACCTATTGCGGATATTTTCTAATTTCCACGGATTAGTGCTTGAGCCAGGAATTTTCTTGACACTCTCTCTGGCTAATTGAGAATTTCCTCTATAATTAATGTTTATTTTTTTGATGTTGAATTTGTTGGTAATGTATCCACCGCTATTTTCAATTAACTTTGCGCCTTTAGCAATTTTTCTACTGATTGCCCGATTACTGAAAATTGCATGGAAAGAGGATGAAACAGCAAAATTAACCCAAGCCTCTTGTTGTAATGCGTGACTCTCCTCATTAGTGTTCACAATCGCTGATTGAATAAGTGGTATGATGGTATTGGCCGTAATATTGGCTAAATAACCTTTGAGCGGGCTGATAGGGAGAGTCATTGAGATAGCCTCAAAAATTTGTCTGATTATATTAAGGTAATAATCAGCTATAATTTCACTTTCCGTATAGCTTATCTCATCCATATGTTCTATATATTTATCAAGAAATTCATCTACTGTTGTTCCTGTGGAGCCAGAAAGTTTATTAATTCCTTCATTGATATAATATTTCACATCTTCATTGTTTCTAAATTTATTGATATATTTTTCATAATCACCGGCAACATCGTGCAATTTAATTAAAACATTTTCAATATCGCTATTTAATCGATACTCTATATCTTTACCACTATATTCAATCTTATTAAACTCTTTGTGATTAATGTTTCTAATTAAATCATAAACTGTGAAATATTTAGTTATGGGTTTTGGGTGGTTTTTACATACATCAAAATTTCTATTAATCTTAGGTTTGCATTTATCAAGTCTTCTCTTTGAAACAATAACAGTAACTTTTTTATCTAAATTAACACGATTACCAGAAATCTCTTTAACTCTAGATTCAATATACTGATAAGGTGATAATATTTTTGAAACCGTATCTTCCGCTTTTGCTAATTTTTGAAGTTTTGCAATAACGTTCTGATTAAATTCACCTATTTTATTACCTAAATCATTATTAAGCAGATCTTGCTGCATTTCAAAGGTGATCCCTTCAGGGAAAATAATTTTTTGTTTAATATCATCTGATATATTACCTTTCAGTAATCCCAGAATCGAAATGCAGGCAATACTATCTTCAATGGCAAGGCAAGTTTCTATATCAATCTTAGAAGCCAGGTTATGTTCTTGACGCCATCCCTCAAAGTAATCAATCAGAACTATGTTATTAAGCTCCTCATTTTCAAAATTAGATTCATGATAACGATTCAACTCTTCGGAATATTTAGTCTTTAAATATTGTAATGAAGTGTAGCCGTAAAAATCATAATTATAAGAAATATGATTGGACATTACAGTAATAGCGTCGGCATCAGGTTTAAATTGTCGATTTTTATTAAGATAGATCATCTCCTCATATTTATTTTCTAACTCAAATATTGAATAAGTTTGTTGATGAATATCCGTATGATGAAAGGCCCTGAAATATCTTGCATAAGGCTCTTGTTCTACCCTTAATCCATAATAATTAAAATTTTTAGCGTGGTATATTTCATAAGCCTTAGTAAAGTCTTGTTCAGAGAAAATTGCTACAGGAATATCTGAATGATAACCGCTATAGGATGGTTCACTTATTTGATAATTAAATTTCATTTTATTGGTCTCTTTTCTGTTTATTATATCGTTAGATAATATTAAATTTGATGTGGTATTATTTTTCCAAGGTAATTAATCCTCCCTGTTTTTTGTCTGGCATATTGCCATCTGTTGATTTTATAATGATAAATATATTAGAAATAAATAATATATAGATTAGTTATCATTGATATTCTTCCTGTTATATCCAGAGACTTTCATGTTTTCGGAAGTAACGGTATCGGCTTCAATTCCACCTAAATCGGCACATAATTTATCTGTCAGAGCTTGATTAATTTGTAAATTATTTAGGCTTGGTTTCTGATCCACAGAAGCGGAAATTTGGCTAATCGGGGTAATATTATATTTAATATCTTGTAATTTCATGGGTACGGTAATGGAATACATTAGAGAGAGGCGAGGGTGATTACCGAGAGCTTGCCAGAAATTACCTAAGCTATTTAAGTTCTCCTGTCGGGGAATAATTCGGGTATAGGCGCCGGGAATGTCGGTTAATTGGCGGTTATTAATTAATACATTCAGAATACGAGTCATCACTTGCGCTGCTTAATTATTGGGTTGGCTATCCGGGCTTGAGCTATCGCTTGATGGTTTACTGGTGTCCCAATAAATAATTAAATAGTTACAATTGATATTGACCCAACCCGGTAATAATGTGCTGGTCATTGGATTATAACGTCTTGGTTCGCTTGGCGGCGGTTTTATCACTGACATGGCTATTTTCAGTCGGTTGAGTATAGCCGATAAAAACCGGGATACCGATAAATGCCTCATCTGGTTTCTGGGATATCAGGTTCTCTGTGATGGTGACGCCGGGCTGTGTTATTTCCATTCTCGGTTCCTCAATAGAACAGGCGCGGCGAACCGCGCCTCAGTACGGTTACTGTGTTACATTTTGCGAAAATTGCAGGATGATAAACTCAGCCGGACGAACCGCCGCCATGCCAACCTTAACCACCATTTTGCCTTGTTTAATATCGCCATCGGACATGGTGAGAGCTTGACCAATCTGGACAAAATAGGCTTCCTGCGGGCTATTGCCGGCCAGCGCTCCTTGTTGCCAGAGTTGATGGAGATAGTTGTCAATGGCTGACCGAACCCGTTCCCAAGTGGGCTGACTGTTGGGTTCAAAAACGGCAATTCGCATGGCTTGTTTGATATCCCGTTCTGCCGCATTAAAGAGACGCCGAACCGGAATGTAGCGCCAGTTGTCATCATCTTGCAAAGTACGTGCGCCCCAGACGACAAATCCTTTGTTGCTGAAATAACGGATGGCATTGATGCCTTTTTGATTCATAGTGCTTTGTTCATTGTCGCTGAGTCGATCCGCGACATCGCTAATTCCCGTGAGAACAACATTCGCCGGTGCTTTCCAGACGCCACGACGAGCATCGGTAGCACAGTACACGCCTGCCATGATTGCACTGGCAGGAATGAGTTTTTTGTTATCTGCAATTTTTCGTTTTATTGCCTCGATAACTTGCTTATAGAGTTCTGGGTTTTGTTTTTTGAGTTCCGCCAGATGGGTAATTTTTGCATCCTGATAACCTGAAATCGCGATGCTATTCTCCTCTACCTGAATAAGTTGTGAGACTTTAACCGCGGGATAATAAGTCGCGGTTTGTGATTGCAGGCTCACATTGAGTGCGGTTTCTTTATCTTGATTATCAGTGATAAGGAAATAGCCTTCATTTAATAATGAAGATGTCAGACTGTTATATATTTTGCTCTGGTAATTAGAATCTTGTTCAGGGCAGACGATTAAGGTAATTTCTAAAGCCTGCTTAATTAACTCAGGAATTAATGCCAGCGTGTGAGAATCTTCTGAATCAGGAATTGGCAGGATATAACAAGGTCCGCCACCATTTTGGAAATAAAGTTTTAAGGCATCACTGCTTGTTGTGTAGGTGACGGTAGTTACATCGTAAGAATCACTGTTATTTTTATCGTCTGTATCAAGCGTAATATTTTGGGCGGCAAAATTTTTTACATTATCTTTGGCTTTTGTATTGCCTTCGTTTTTCTCAGGATGGGAAGGGGCCGGTGGTGGAGTAGGTTTCGTTAATTTGACTGCTACCGACGTAATACAACCCACATGAAACTGATTAGTAAAATCCAACCAGTTACTCACACGTGTTATTTGTGGCGTTGCGCTGATTTTTTTCGGCGAGAAACGGCCAATAAAAACCGGGATTGCCGTGTTCCCCTGGCTAACGGAGAGAGCCAGTGATGCATATTCTTCAATATAGACGCCGGGATAAGTTGGTGTTGTTGGCATGTAACCTCCAATTATTATGCAATATTCTGAGTAAACAGCTTTATAAATGAGTCTTAAGCTGCCTGAATGGTGACTCGATCCGCGGTCAAGGTAATTTCCTGCACGGCGACTTCGTTGCTGGCGGCATCAAAAGAAGGAGCGGTTAATGAGGTTGGGAAAGCATTTACCACGCTACAGGTCATCAAAATTTCAGTACCGGATTCGTTGGTTAAACTAATTGAAATATCTTTTTTCTCGACCTGATTAAGTTGAATAGAATTAATCCAATCAAAAAGCTTAGTATCACCGGAGAAGACGCCTTTACGCAGGGTAATATTGATCGCCTGACGTTGACCGGGCATTTTATAATAATTGCCTGTACCATCTTTATATTCGATGACGTCATGAGAAATATCTAGCCCGGAAACGTTATTAAAGGCGACTTTTTCATCACCGATGGAAACAACAAAACGGTAAGTAGGAATAGGATATTCAACAGCAATTTGTTCAGAAGTTGTAGGCATAATTTTTCCTTGATTAGTTCTTTACGTTTAAAAGATAAACAGAGCGTTGTTACCTTGTTTTGATTTTGATTAGCACTGAGCTATGGCTATAGCTACCGCAGCAACCTGCCTTGCGGCGGTTATTATTTATGCTGGAAAAATTTACTTCGAGATTATTTAGTTCGAATTTAATAAAGCGGCATGATTATAAGTAATGAATCTTTAGAGGGAATATTAATTAATAGTGATTGATAATTATTAATTGGTATGGCAATGGGTACCCATTTTGGGTATTGGTGCGGTTTTATTTGGCTTTAGGGGTAGGGAAATTATAAAGGGGTGATTATTTTCTATTTTATCGATCAATTGAGGATAAAAAGAATTAGTAAATGAAGATCGTGTTGAACCTATGATTTGCTTTTTTCGAAGGATAAATGAAACACAAGGGGAGCAACCATAAGCCCTTCATTAATTCAAGGATTTATACCCGTTATCTTTCAAGTTGCCTCTTTGTTGGCTGTACTCACTCACCCCGGTCACAGAGTTATCTATGCTCCCGGGGATTCGTGCTCTTGTTGCCGCGATGCGTCTTGAAATCCATAGGGTATAAATAAGAACAAAAATGCCGATTTTGAATATCGGCATTTTACTGTATACAGAAAAGATTAATTTAATGCTTTAACGCTTCAATTTTATCCAGGCTCAACCCGGTACTGGTGACAATAATATCCAAACTCACGCCATGCCGTAATAAGGCGCGAGCCGTTTCCACTTTACCTTCCTCTCGACCTAGTTCAATACCTTTTTCTTGGCCTAGTTCAATACCTTCTTCTCGACCTAGTTCAATACCTTCCTCTCGACCTAGTTCAATACCTCGCTCAAGCCCTTTTTGTTCAAGCTGTTCTGCAATAGTCATCAACATCGTTTCATGCTCCGGAGATTGTTCAATCAGTTGATGGACAAATTGGGAGAGATCCGGCGTATGTCCATTCAGTAAAATATAGCGTAACACCACATTGCGCTGCTCGGTTGTATTATAACCCGCATTCAAGAGTTCCACCAATTGGAGAAGCCATTCCTGTATATCCCGGCAGCGAATATGTTTTTGCACCAGTTCCAT
>NZ_LOIC01000072.1:269774-277253 GCF_001684335.1 Photorhabdus namnaonensis | reverse complement strand
CGTCCACCAACGGAAACGCCTGGTGGTATAAGCGAGCAGCCTGTTCAGGGAGCGTAAAACAATCCAGCCACCGGTTTGAGTAAGGATACGGCCGAACCTCCCCATGATAAAACAGCAGCGGCGCCACCAAAGGGAGTTCAGTATGGCCTTTTTTCAGGTGGGCCGCCATGGCTAACATGGCATAATACATCAGCCGCCAGGCCATCAGCGGGTCAGGAGTGGACTGATGTTCAATCAGACAATAGATATAGCCCTGTCCCCTAGCTGTTTCAACCGAGTAGAGCACATCACTGTGCAGTTGACGTAAATGCCGGTCCACAAAACTGCCGGACTCCAGTTTCAATGTGGATAAATCACACAACGACTGGATCTCTTCGGGCAGATAAAGGGATAAAAATTCCCTGGCCGTTTCGGGCTGCGTTAAAAAATGCTTGAATAACGCGTCATGGTGAGGTCGTTTTTCTTTCTTTGCCACAATCTGTTTCTCTGTCTTATCAGGTAGTCATTACCACTCATTGCCAAGGTATAGTATTTCTACCAAGTTACAAAAAACATTGTCTCAGATTTCCTCAGGCAAATCTTTACCGAATGAATTAATAGAAGAGCCTAAAGAATCAAATACTAGAAAAGGAAAAACGAGAAAATATTATATTTACAACAACCTCATTTAAATCAGTTTTCAGCTTGTATTCGCATAATAATAATCCCTTTATCAAAATATCGATTACTTATATTTCCGTTAATCTTGAATGTTCAGATCGTAAAAATTGGACTGAGTTCCCTCCAGATGATCTATTATCTTGAAATCCATAGGGTATAGTGATTTATTTTGCAGGACGTTGTTGACGTGATAATAATTTATTTTATTTTTTCCGACTAAATCGGGCAATTCCCGGCTTTTGTGGATTGGAAACGAATCCGGGATTTTCATCGCCTGGTTTCCAGCTCACTTTCATTTTTGCGCCAATACTATTATAAAACTGATTCAGTTCATCGATATTATTGGCAATTGTCTATTTCCCTTTACTGACGATAATAACCGGAAATTCGCCTGGTTCAGCAACTAGGGCAAGATCGCGAACGTTTTTTGACCACGAATAAATAAGTTGATTCGGACAAATAGCTGTGATCTTATACTCCCTTTTGGGAGTCAATACCATGTATCTTGAGAGTTTCACCGACCATTTCTCGGATGTTGAAGATCCACGTCAATCCGCCAAAGTGGCTTACCCTTTATTTGACATTCTTTTTGCCTCACTTTGCACGGTTATCGCGGGTGCTGAGGGCGGGAGTGATATTCAAGAATACACTGAAGGTCACTACGACTGGTTTCTTAAACAAGGGATGTTCAAGGAAGGCGTTCTTGTTGACGACACCATTGCACGGATTATTTTCCGCATCAAACCAGAACAGTTTAACCTCTGCTTTATCAATTGGATGAACTCAGTTCATCAGCTCATCAAAGGCGAATTAGTGGCGATTGACGGTAAAGTCCTGCGCAGCTCTTATTCTCGTGAAGCGCGTTATTCGACTCTCCACATGGTCAGTGCTTACGCGGCCACGAACCAACTCGTCATTGGTCAGGTGAAAACCCAAAATAAGTCAAATGAAATCACGGCCATCCCTGAACTGATTAAGCTATTGGAACTGAAAGGGGCACTCATTTCCATTGATGCGATGGGATGCCAAACCCAGATAGCCCGGGAAATTATTGATGCGGGAGCGGATTATCTCCTGAGTGTGAAAGCTAATCAGAAAAATCTCCACCGGGCAGTCAGGGAGGTACTGGCGCAACCGCTCTCGTTGCCCTCGACAAGAGAAAAAGGCGAAATAGAGCAGGGACATGGGCGTATCGAAGTCAGGCAAAGCCATGTCATTGATGCCACGTCATTAGCGTCCCATTTCCCAGGATGGCCTGAATTAAAAACGGTTGGTGTGACCGTAGGATACCGACAAGAAAAAGGCAAATCCCCCAGTCTGGAATACCGTTACTACATCAGTTCAGCAACGTTAACAGAAGAACAGTTTGCTCAAGCCGTACGCAGCCATTGGCAGATCGAGAATAATCTTCATTGGATACTGGATGTCGCCTTCCGGGAAGATGACTGCCAAATCTATCATAAAAACGCCCCGGAAAATATCGCGCTCTTGAGGCGGATAGCGCTAAATATGCTAAAAAAAGAAACCACTCAATTAAGTATCAGAATGAAACGTAAACGAGCCTGGATGAAAATTGATTTTCTGGAACAGGTATTACAAGCGGGCTTTTCTAGTTTGGATGATATTTGAACATTCGTGCGGTTGCCCTGACTAATAACCCTTTATTCTCCAGCGGGGAAATATGCCCTTTGTTAATTTTTCTATCCGCAAGAAATTGTTTTAACCCTTTCATTTGCCTGTCTGTATGGCCTTTTTTATCTTGCTGGAGAGTAAGAGGTTCATTTGACAGTTGGCTATCCTCATCTGAATCATTTTTTTGCCATTTATTTTTGCTAGTGTTACTGATTTTTTCTTGGTCTTTATATAATATGGGCATAATCGCTCCTTAATATATTAGTGAAAATCAAATCCCAACAAGTTTAGCTTTTAAGTTTTTAATATTTTTAAAGAAATTATTTTTATCATATTCTCTTAAATAAATATTAACTTCTTGATCTCTTTTAAATCTATCTAACTTTACGTTGGATATGTTTTTATTTGTCTCAAGTAATTCTGCAATGAGTTCCTTTTGCTCACTTTCAGATAATATATTGAATTCATTACTTAATAATTTTTTTAGCTTATCAGCATTAATTGGCTCTTTTCCTCTGGAACTTAACCAGTCTACTATTTTAAGTACAGGTAATACTCCATTTCCTAAATCTGACTGATAAATATATCCTACAACTCCTTGGCTGGTTGATGTAATATCGATCAGAAACATATGTCCAAATCGGTGATCATTAACTAATGCAACATAGCTACTCGAATCGTTGAATTGTTCAAGTTTTTCGGAAAATTCATTGCCGTTTATTTTTTCTTTTTTAAATTGTTCTACAGGATTAACGGCCTGTTCTCCTTCGGTCATTAATTTAAATATATTTTGTGCAGACGAGCCGCAAACCGGTTCAATAGGAGCATAAGGGTTTTCTCTAACAATTTTTTTATACGCTTCAAGTCCTCCGAATTGAGAAACATTTTCATCAATTGCTTGAAGTATAGCATCAGAATTTCTATCGATGATTTTATCCTCCCAATTATCATACCAAAGTAATTTGTTCCCCTTGGGATCATTATGGAGTTTTATAATATCATCTATTAATTCTGTAGAATTTTCGTTATCGTCTTGGGGCGATAATTTACCTATTAGTTTAGGTGATTTGGTGTGACAACCCACTTCCAGGTGCAAGTCTGTTGCTATATTTGCAGATTTTTCTGCATTTTTTGTTTCTGTTTTTCTACCATTTTCTTTAACATTTTTACTATATTCGTTTTGCATCATTATCTTACCTATAGAGAATGAATTTGAGGAATGAATAGCATGTGGATTAAACTAATATTTCATTATTTTATAATTATATACTCAAGATACTTCAAAGTGCATGTTTGAAAAACGATTATATTGTTGAATTTAAATGTTTTTACGTCTGACGACTCAAGCATCTTGAAGTTCATTTGGTATATACCCAAGAAACTTCAAGATGCAGTTTTTAGCACCTGAAAATGGTCGTTAATTCTAGACATCAGCGAGTCCGCTATATCAGGTAGCGTTGTGGTAAAAAATTTGAATACTTTGTCTCGAAATTCATGTTTATCAGCGAAATAACGGTTATTTCGAACCTGTTCATTCATGACCTTCCATAATCGCTCTATCGGGTTTAAATTTGGGCTATATGGAGGAAGGTAATGTCACTCAATATTGCTAACATAAGCCCACTCCTTCACAAGATGCGCTTTGTTGTAACCCGCCCCATCCACAATAAGATGAATTTTTTGATGATAGTTAGGATAAGACTTTCTTATTTCATTGAAAAAACAGCAAATGTTGTAGTCATTGAGGGTTTGATATTCCTGGAACACCGTATGACCAATGGCATTCAGGTTGAGTGCACCCAATATATTCAGGCGAGTTCGGCTTCCTGTTGTTTTGACTGTTTTTTTCTCGCCTTTTCGCATCCAACCATAACTGAGTTTAGTGCCTTGAGTTGGGTGAACTGCGTCAAGAAAGAGGAGGGGTTCGTCTTTCGCTGTGACTTTAAGATTTTCATAATATTCAATAAATTGTCTCTGTTTTTCTGCATTGAATTTATGAGGGACACCACAAGGTTTTTTATAAGAAAAACCCTGACGGTGTAGCCATTTATTCATGCCTGGAATGCTAAAGGTAATATCCCAGAGCTGAGCAACATAGGCCACGATTTCATGTGTGTGATGGAAAAGATTTTGAGATAAGTGGTTGATTAAAAAATCAGTTTGTTCTCGAGAAAGTAAACTATCAGACCCCCCATTATCAGATTTAAGTTTCCCCTGATTGAGGTAATCACCGATATGGCGGTCAACGGTGGTCTGATGGAGTCGCAATGCCTGGGCTATCATCACAGAACTCCACCCTTCAGAAGCCAGAAGGATAGCTTTTATTCTGTCTCGTACTTGACCATCACGAGTGGTGTCGTGAAGACGTTCAAGTTTGATTTTTTGTTCTGATGTAATAAATATTTTCATAGCGAGGATAATGATCTCCATTTCGGATAAAATCAAGCATCTTCAATGATTACGGGTATATATCTTTCCTCAAACCTCGTTTACTACTAATATTTTATTTCTTACAGAAATCTGTAACTTGTTGGTGGTTTAAAACAAGATCACCGTAATCTATTTCCTCAATAGGTGTAAGTACTGTGTAGATTTGACCTTTTTTATTAACAAAATTAAGTTGTTCTGTAGACAATATTCCCTTATATCTGACAGCATCATCAGGTTCTTGAGGGTCTTGTTCTAATTTTTTTCCAGTAAATATATTTTCTTTGACCGCCAATATGAGGAATAAGTTCTGTTCTCCCTGCAAATGTGCTATATATTTCATGAGTGTGCTTTTTTGTGAAGCAAGATAGATATACCCTTTAGTATTTTCAGCTTCTCGCTGTTGTATCATTTTTACTCTATTTGAAATAATTTCGTTAATTCTTTCATCTTGTTTTAGAATAGATTATCTTTCATTGTTAATAATAGTTTGTTTAGTCTCACTGTGTTTCTCCATAAATTTATTTTGATCAATTTTATAGATGCTTTCTGTAATAGATTTCTTTAATAATTCATCATCGATATTTGTTTGAATAGGGATGTTTTTATAAAAATCTTTGAATTCATTCCAAAAATCTTGAGGCATAATAAAATTATCTTTTGATATTTTATTTCTTTTGAGATTCTTATTAATAGTAGTGGTTATAATAGAATAGATAAGCTTTAGAATAGCAGCTCTTCTGAGTGAAAAATCTTCTTCAGATAAGGTGGGGCCAAGTGAGCCTTGGGGTTTAAATCCGTTTTGTAGGAAGATTTTTAAATTATCTCCCTTGGAGAGTATGATAGTAATACCCATCTTTTGGTTTTTGAGGGGTATTTAAATCTAACTCCTGTCCTAATTGATTGTTATCTGATTTTTTATTTATGGTTTTTACTACTCTTGTTTTTTCGTTTGTGTGGTTATCTTTTTCACTGGATGTAAAAGGCATATTATCACCTGTGATTTTTTAGTAAGAAGTATGTTATCAATAAAAATATATAAATTAATCTACCTACTCAATAAGTATCAAGAGTTGTTGTGATGTAATTTATTTTATATTTCATAATAATAAGATATAAGATTTGTTGACATAATGGCACTTTGTTTCCAAACAAGGTACCATTATAAATCGTTTATTTAATCAAATACTGTTTCATATTGGAGATTCTTGCGACGTTTCATATCGAGATAATGTTAATGAAAAATTACTTCCTGCACTTGTCACTTTTCCGGTAGTAACATTGATTGGAGATGACAATATTCCAGAGCAATTATGGCAAGCAGCAAAAGCATCCCCGGCTTGTTCTGTTGTCAGTCGCTGTGTAAAGATGGATGATTTCAGTATATCTTTCCTATAATCCTTGATGTTGTTGCTAGCAGATCTATTATTATTTTCGTCGCATGAAATGAATAAATCATTAAGTGCTTGTACCTCTGCATGTAAACCCGCAATACCCGCCATCGTGGGTAATCTGTTTTCATTTTTAGTGATATGACGTCTAATCCGGGATTCTGTCATTGGATGTAAAGTTTGTTTTGCTTCTGTATACATATCCTTGATCCCAGAAATAAAATCTTCAATATTATTGATCTCGTAACAATTCGCTTCATTTGTAAATCGCAGTAGAATTTTCCATTTTTTTTCTTCTTTTTCTTTTTCTTTTTCCATTAAAGTGTTATTAATAAATAACTTATTAAGTTCTTGTATGTCTGAAATTTCTTTATTGTTATTAATATAATTTTCGATCATGGTTTTTTTATCTTCTTTTTTTTGTCCTTTTTTCTTTTTCTTCTTAATTTCTTTATTTTCTTCAATCTTTTTCTTCTTAACTTCTTTATTTTCTTCAATTTTTTTCATTGATATTGATATCGTCGGTCTTTTTATTAGTTCAATACCAGGAAATAGCCTGCCATCTGCTAAATTTTTATTATTGTCTTTTAGGTTAACAAATCCGTCTTTATATTTAGAATTAGGTTCTTTTATATTTCCATGCACATATCCTGCATGAGCAGCAGAATTTTTCAAATAATTCACATCATTATTATTAATGATTTCTTTCGTTTTATCATCAAATCTTATAGAATAAAGATTCTTTTTGGGATTTTGATAGGCTAATATTATCGCTTTTTTATCAGGAAGTTCAAGATATAGTGAATCAAGTGAGGTCTCATTTGAATTTTTATCTCTGGAATGAGTTTTTTTAATTGTTTTTTCACGGGTATCATGTGTTGGCATTTTTAAACTCCATTATTTAATAGTTGAATTTTATATATATCCGCTTAATTTGAAGATGCAGGATTCAGAACCTGGAAGTTATCATTAATACGGCACGACAGGTTCCCGGCAAGTTCCGGTTTCCGTAAAAAAGCGATGTATTGCCTGCCTGAACAAGGCCGTCGTGGCGAAATAATGGTTATTTCTGACTTGTTCATTCATCACCTTCCACAGCCTTTCTATCGGGTTCAGATTCGGGCTGTATGGCGGTAAGTAATGAAGGTCGATATTCATCACATAAGCCCAGTCTTTCACCAGCTTACTCCGGTGGTAACCGGCTCCGTCAAGGATAATATGAACCTTCTGACTGACCGGATAGGTTTCACGCAAGGCAATGAAGAACTCGGCGATGTGATAACTATCGATACGGTCATATTCGCACACCACCGTTTTACTGATATCGGCCAGATTCAGGGCACCCATCAGGTTCAGACGTGTACGGCTT
>NZ_LOIC01000072.1:2736-269704 GCF_001684335.1 Photorhabdus namnaonensis | reverse complement strand
CCGTTGCTGTTCCGCATTGAACTTGTGTGGCACGCCGGTCGGTTTTTTATAGCTGAAGCCATTGTGGTGCAGCCATTTATTCATGCCGGGAACGGTGTAACTGATATCCCACCACGCTTCGACAAGACGGATAACCGCCTGTGTGGTAGGCAGAAGATTGGTGGTCAGATAAGCGATAAGTTCCTGAGTTTGTGTTTCGCTGAGATAGCTCTGAGAGCCGTCATTTTCGGGCTTGAGTTTGCGGTGATTAAGGTAATCGCTGATATGACGATTAACGGTCGTTTCATGAAGACGCAGGGCCTGAGCGATCATCACTGAACTCCAGCCCTCAGAGGCCAGCAGGACCGCTTTTATGCGATCACACTCCCTTTTATCACGGCAGGTGTGATGGAGGTGTTCAAGTTCGGCTTTTTGTTCATCGGTAATGAATATTTTCATGACTGATACCCTGATCCTTATTTTGGGAAAAATCAAGCATCTTCAATGATTACGGGTATAATATATATACCCAATGGATTTCAATATGGATCGCGACGGCAAGGGAGCGAATCCCTGGGAGCATAGATAACGATGTGACCGGGGTGAGTGAGTGCAGCCAACAAAGAGACAACTTGAAAGATGACGGGTATAGATTCATTATCATTGATATTCTTTCTATTATATCCAGAGACTTTCATATCTTTGGATATAAAGATATCGGCTTCAATTGAAGGCTTATTGAATGGCAACCAACTAGATTTAGTTTTTATATTTATGATATTAGGGGCTGCGGTTATTTTCTGATAGTGAAGTTGCCATTGTTTTTCCTCTTGGTTAAATTTTAAGAATGCAAAACCATAGGTATTTTTTATAACTTTGCCATCAGCCTCGTGATATCCATAATCGCGGAATTCCATTGCCGTAATCATACCCATTCCGTGATCAATATTCTGGTTATTATATTCAACGTCTTCTTGACCACCTTGTACGTGACGAACCCGGAGAGTATCTTTATTCATTTTATCGACCACAAATGAACATCCACTGAAGTTTGGGGTAAATACATATTGTAGATTGCGGTTAATATCGGGTTGTGCCGGGATATCAATATATCCTCCTTGTGGTGCCCAATAAGCTAAGATAGACATGTTTTTATCTGGTATTTCATTTTGCCAGGTATCGACAATTTTTAATGCATTGAATGGCAGAGTTTCATCTGATGGTTTAATTTGTAGTGCCTTGAACACCAGATATCCGCCTCCTTCTTTGTTATTTTAAATATTTTTTACGCCATCTGACATTTTTATCTTTTGCAGGTTAATTAAATCGGTAATAATCGGTTGTGAAGTCAGTGCGCTTTCACCTAATATATCAGACATTGTTATGTGGCTGGTACTATATTGTTTTTTTTTGAAGGGGATGGAATAAAAGGTTGTGCACCTTCATATATCTCTTTCATTCCCTGTTCTTAATTTTTTATTTAATTGTAAATCCAATCCTAACTCCAATGAGCAGTTATTAATAGTATTATGTTTTTTAGAATATATTGAGGGTTTTTCCGTTCTATTTCCTGAGTGGTTAACTTTTTCATTGTATTTGCTGTTTGGCATATTATTACCTGTTAGTTTTTTGTAAGAGATTTACTGGAAAGAAGTAGTATATGAGGTACTTTAACTATCCGTACGCGTTCTTATATTTATCGGTTTCTTGCGTTTTTTAAAAACAGGTGATTCCGAAGATATGTCAGCACTATTGTGTGAGAAAACAGTTTCTTTCTCTTTAAAGATAATTTTTTCTTCTGGAATAATTTTTTTTCCCAGATCACTCGGATTAAGACTTACAATTTTTTTGATTTCCTCTGGGTTATTAATCACACGTATGATGGCGCTGCCCGGTATTTCTGGTGAAATTAGTACTTCCTTATCGCCAAAGGCATTTGCAGCAATGTCGCTCTCCGTATCATTAAAGAATGTATTGTTTGGTTTAGTTAAATCGAAGATTTTAGTCGTATCAGGTAATTTTCGGATGTCGATTTCTACTATTGGAGACCAGTTTTTTTCTAACCTGTTTCTTCTTTCTGTAGCAGGCCCAGCTCCATTCCAATTCTTTACGGTATTCTGCACAGCACCTTCTTTATTACCTGTAGAAATGTAGCGGCTTAATACATTATCGCCGGAAACATGTTGTGCAATTAGGGTGTTAGCCGTAGAAGAGGTTGCCTTGATTGGTGCATCTTTGGGCCATTCTGTCATTTTTCTATATTTAGCCGCTCTGTCTAGGTGTTTATCTTTAAGTTCCACAAATAAATCGCCATCAGGAGGCACAACTATTTGATTTTCTGTGGTAGGCTCCCTTTTATTAGTAGCTATTATTCGGATTGCGCGAAATAGTGTATCTCTACCGGTTCTATTGAGGAAATCCGTTGGTGTTTCATGCATATTTTCTATATTTAAAGTATCGCGTGGCTGATTATGCTGACTACTTTGAGGAAGATCTAATGCTGGTACAAACAATTTCTCGTCAGAATCCGTTGATTGTGTTGAGTATTTTCTTTTCCTATCATTGGTTTTATCATGTTTATATATCATGTTATCACCTATTAATTATCAGTAAGAGGTTGGAAATGAATAATGTATAAATTAATGTAAGTTTTTTATTATTACTTTATATAAATAACAAATTTTAAATCCCAATTAACTTATCAACATTTTCTTTAGAAACAACAATACCGACACCATTTATCTGAATAATGGCTTCTTGGCTATCTTTCCATTTTACAAGCGAATTTTTTATTTTTGGTAAATAAGTTACGCTAGTAATACCGGACACTTCAATAATAACACTTTCGTTTTCCTGATTTTGATTATTTTCTGTATCAGGTTTGGTTGTCAGATTCACTTTAGCCAAGGCAAGACGTACATCTTCTGTACCGCCTAATTCCACGCATAATTTATCCATTAAAGCCTGGTTTATTTGTGAATTATCCAGACTGGGTTTTTGATCCATAGTAGCAGATATTTTACTGACTGGGGTTACATTATCTTCAATATTTTGCAATTTCATAGGTACAGTAATGGAATAAAGTAAAGAGAGGCGTGGACGATTACCGAGAGCTTGCCAGAAATTACCCAGACTGTTTAGGTTTTCTTGTTGTGGAATGATTCTGGTATAGGCACCGGGAAGACCGGTTAATTGACGGTTGTTAATTAATGCCTTTAAAACCAGATTCATCACTTGTGCTGCCTGATTATCTGGCTGACTGTCTGGGCTGGAACCGTCGTTTGGCGGCTTATTTGCATCCCAGTAGGTAATTAAATAGTTACAATTGATATTGACCCATCCCGGTAATAATCTGCTGGTTGCCGGATTATAACGTCTTGTTTCTGCGGAGCGTAATTGTAGATCCTCATGTATCTCATAAAGAAATACACTGACCGTCGGTTCTGATTGAATGGAATTAATTTCTGGTAGATCAAAACGAATATCAATGTTTTGACTGGGAATGTCTAAATATTTAATTAGAATATCATTTAATGCCTGATTAATTTCAATAATCGCATTGTCAGAAGCAATTATAGTTGTCATATTGACTCCAATTCTACTTAATTTTTAAAATACCAAGCGGCCAGTTTTATTTAATTCAAGTATCACGGCGCGTTCTATATGTTTATTTTCAACCTGTCCAATATTGTCATTTGCTGCCAATATGGATGATAATAAGGCGATATTTCTGATATTTGCTCCGGTTAAATCAGATCTTTTAGCCAGATGTTCAAAATCAATTTCATCGGATAATGTCAGTTGTTCAGGCCAGATTTTTTGCCACATTTTTTTACGTAATGTTTCATCAGGGTAAGTAAAACGAGTAATAAAAGTAAAACGGCGATTAAACGCGCTGTCAAGATGGCTACGGTTATTGGTGGCTAAAATCACTAATCCCGGATAATCTTCCAGTCGTTGTAGCAGATAAGAAACTTCAATATTGGCATGTCTGTCTTGGGCGTCTTTAGTTTCACTGCGTTTGCCAAATAAGGCATCGGCTTCGTCAAAAAAAAGTACTCCGGAATCCGCTTCGGCCAGATCGAAAATACGGGAGATATTTTTTTCCGTTTCACCGATGTATTTATTCACCACGGTAGAGAGATCGACTTTAATCAGATCAACACCAAGATTATTGGCAATCACCTCAGCAGCCATTGTTTTACCGGTACCCGATTCTCCATAAAATAATGCGCTAATACCGGTACCGTAACTGATTTTTTCCTGAAAGCCAGAGCTCAGAATTTGGTCACGGTAATTAATGGCTGCGACGATTTCTTTTAACTGTTGCGCTAACGTATCTGAAACCACTAAATCGTTAAAGCTGCGTTTTGGGGTGATTCGTTGGGCTAATTTACCGAAATTTTGTTGAGCGCGGAAACTTAATGCCTTACGTAAATCAGTTTCTTCCAGTTGGCCTTCTGGTTGCCGAATCATTTGGTATTGATGTGCTTCTTCAACAATGAGCGGTAATGTTTCCGCTGTAAAAGAGAAACGTTGACAGAGCGGAGTAATATTGATTCCTTGGATGACATTAGCCGGTAAACTTGCTTTTAGCATTGTTTTTCTATCTTCTAACGTTGTTACTGGCATATCAATTTGTACTATTGGCAAATGTTTAATCCAGACTAATGCATCTCCCGGTTCTGCCAGACAAACTACTTTTAATTTCGGCTGATTCAATAAAATTGATAACTCATGGTGTAATCTTTTATTTTCCTCTGCAAGTAAAGAAAAATTGCGGATTAATAAACAGGCATCATGCAAGAGGATTTCTCGTATTGCATCTGCCAGTATGGATATTGTGACACTATTTTCTTCGTCGGGCAGGCGAGCTAAATCAAGAATTAAGGTATGAATACCATGAGATGCCATAATATGACTGACAGCTAATTCTCTGGCACTGTCCTGTTTTCCTCTGAGTATGATTAATGGTCGTATTTCGTTGGTGTCATTCAATAATATTTTCTTAAATGAATGATAAAGAGTTTGTGGATACCAATTATGTGAGGCTGGAGTATGCCAATTAGCACAGGTTATTAATGGCGGTAGAATAACTCGTTGTCCTGATAAAAAATGCCAGACAGAGTTGTGAGTTAAAAATTGTGTTTGTAACCAGATTGGTTCTTCTTGATTATTAAGCCGTAGTAGTTGGTTGTTGATTAATGGTGTTTGCGGTAAAAAACTGTTTTGCAGTAATTGTCGATCACTTTGACATTGGCTAAATAATTCAATCGCTAAAGCAAAACTCGGCCACTGTTTTTTACTGTTACCATTAAGAGCAGCAAATAGTGCATGATAACGGCTGTCAAAATGGGGTAATAAACCTAATAACAAGGTATCCCGTTCAAATTCAGTGAGTTCGAAACGTTCGACTAATAATGATAATGCATCAGGGGCAGTATTTTCCTTTGCTGCTGGATGGCTGATAATATCATCTGGTTTAGTTAGCCAGTGGGGAATGCCCTGTGGTTTTGTCAGACGTTGTTCTAATTTATCTTCTGCGAGTAAAAAACTTTCCGGTAAGGAATCGTATCTGTCACATTTTTGGTAATAGTAATGCTGTAACCGCAAATCGATACGTTCTAAATGGGGATAAATCCAGTGTGATTCAGATGTCATATACTTAAACTCACCGTGGTTTTTTATTAGTTGGTAGCCTATATCTGAGTATTTATCTAAAATAGAATGGTAGATTCACATGATAAATGCAACATCGTTAATCTGGAAGTAAATGTGTTCGTATTCCTTTAAATAATTTTTCAGAATAGTAAGATCACTCTGAGGGAACTTAATCTGATTTAAGCGATCTGATCAATAACCAAAAAGAAAAAAATACCCAACCAGACTGAATCATTCCAATCATAGCACCTATACTCTGAAATGAACTTTCATCATTAAATTATTTTAATTTATACATACAAGCTCCCTCTACCTTTTAAAATATAAATTTTTATAATGGATTCATTAAAACCATTATAAGTTAATGCATTAAGCCGGTTGGTGGAAATTGTTTGTATGAAGTATAAGAGTTATCTTT
The DNA here is from genome assembly GCF_001684335.1 of Photorhabdus namnaonensis. GTDB lineage: Bacteria > Pseudomonadota > Gammaproteobacteria > Enterobacterales > Enterobacteriaceae > Photorhabdus > Photorhabdus namnaonensis. The sequence continues at coordinate 263,646 of NZ_LOIC01000072.1, read as the reverse complement.
TTGTATTTTGAATAAAGAATTTTATATTCATATAAAAATCGATAACTCTTATTTTTTTAAAACACTATATCATACAGGAGTAGGATATAATGTTACCGTCTCTTGTATACTCTTTGAATCTGTAGCAGACAAAGAAAAGCTAGAATAACCAGTATCGTACTTATGGTTAGGAGGTGTGTAATATGAGGATAATTCGAAACTAAAGAATCCCTCACTATCTGTAAACGTAGAACTGTAATCTGCTGACAAATACTTACCCGTGGATATGTTAATTTTTTTATTAGACACATCGACATTCGTAACGCCTCGATTAGGTCGTAAATACCCCTCTACTTTCCCAGATTGAAAGCTTCTTATAGGAGAAGGATAATTTTTAACTTCAATACAATAATAATATTTTTTAAAGTGAATAAGGATTTCATTTTCTTTACCATTCTGCTGAGCTGTTGCCTGTACGTTTATTTCTCCATCAATTGTTGATGTTACATCAACATCTGCTTCTCCCTTATCATTTGTTGGGCATAAGACCGGACTAACTTTAGCTCCAAGATTTGCACTAAAATTAATTATAGTTCCTTCTATAGGATTGCCATTACTATCCTTAGCTGTTGCAGTCAATATGTCTTGGTCATAGCCATCCGCTTCAGCATTATTCTTTTTTATTTCCCATGTAATTTGATCAACTACATTCGGTATAAACTCTAATGATAAAGGTTCAGCGATTATTTCAGGGTAATCAGTAAGCGATGCACTAAGCTGAAAATGGCATGGTGTATTTGTAACAGAGTAAATATGAACAGATGACCGGCCAAAGTCATCTGTCTTGGTCGACCATTCTTGTAAACCACTTTTTCCTTTTTCTGTTTGAAAGGCAACATCGGGACTATTTAAAACATACTTAACTTCCATATCCATAGTCTTACATGATGTTGTTCCTAAAAATAAAGTTTCCTCAAGAATCTCTCCAACTATTTGTTCATATTTAGGATTTATCCACGTTAAAGAATAATGGCAATCCGATATATCTTTTATACTCTTAGTTTTCATTAATCGATTCCTATTAATAGAGAATATTTATATAATGAGAGCGTTCCCTCGCAAATGATAAAATTGTTATTATAAGGAATGAGAGTTATCTTTTTGTATTTTGAATAAAGAATTTTATATTCATATAAAAATCGATAACTCTTATTTTTTTAAAACACTATATCATACAGGAGTAGGATATAATGTTACCGTCTCTTGTATACTCTTTGAATCTGTAGCAGACAAAGAAAAGTTAGAATAACCAATATCGTACTTATGGTGCATGATGTCATTAGGAGGCACGTATTCTGAGAATAATTCGAAACTAAAGAATCCCTCACTATCTGTAAACGTAGAACTGTGAGAACTGTAATCTACTAACAAATACCTACCTGTGGATATGTTAATTTTTTTATTAGACACATCGACATTCGTAACGCCTCGATTAAGTCGTAAATACCCCTCTACTTTCTCAGAGTGAAAGCTCCTTATAAAAGGAGGTTGATTTGTAACTTCAATACAAGAATAATATTTTTTAAAATGAATAGGGATTTCATTTTCTTTACCATTCTGCTGAGCTATTGCCTTTACGTTTATTTCTCCATCAATTGTTGATGTTACAGCAACATATGCTTCCCCCTTATCATTTGTTGGGCATGAGGCCGGACTAACTGTAGCTCCACGATTTGCACTAAAATCAATTATAGTTCCTTCTATAGGATTGCCATTACGATCTTTCGCTATTGCAGTCAATATGTCAGCGTCAATGCCATTCGCTTCAGCATTATCCGTTTTTATTTCCCATGTAATTTGATCAACTACATTCGGTATAAACTCTAATGATAAAGGTTCAGAGATTATTTCAGGGTAATCAGTAAGCGATGCACTAAGCTGAAAATGGCATGGTGCATTTGCAATAGAATAAATACGAACATATGACAGGCCTGAGACATCTGTTTTTGTCGACCATTTCTGTAAACCACTTTCTTCTTCTTCTATTTTAAAGGCAACATCGGAACTATTTAAAACATACTTAACTTCCATATCCATAGTCTTACATGATGTTGTTCCTAAAAATAAAGTTTCCTCAAGAATTTCTCCTACTATTTTTTCATGTTTAGGATTTATCCACGTTAAAGAATAATCGCAATCCGATATATCTTTTATACTCTTGATTTTCATATTTTACTCCTATTAAAATAAATGGTGCGTTAGTATATGATTGAAAACCTTTATGCTCATATGATGACGAATGAATGCTTTCGTGAGTTATGGTAGAAATTATTTTTGCTAAATTTGGAGCGTTATCTGAAGAAAAACTTTCTTCTGTTTTTTTAATTTATAATAAAATCATTTTCTTTAGGTGGCTATTGATGAATAACTTGTAGCTCTGTCAAACGTTGTTTTACTTCATCTTCTGTAAGTAAAAAGCTTTCTGATAATAAATTATACCTATCTCTCTCTGATAATAATAGTGCTGCAACCGCAAATTAATACGTTCCAAATGGGGATAAATCCAGAGTAATTCAGATGCCATATCGAAGTTCGCTGTGGTGATTTGTCAGCGGGTAGTTCATATAAGCCTTTTAAATATTTTTCCAGTCGACCAATAAAGATCGATTCATCCAGGGGAGTCTGGCGATATTTAATGGCCAAGGCCAATCGGCTAATAGCACATCAAATGGCTGATGTTGTACCGTGATTTTGATTTCCAGTTCATTTATCAACAATTCACCCGGTCGTTGTAAAAACAACTGGCGGGCATCATTGCGGCTTAATTTTTTCCAGGCAGGAAGTTGATTGATAGCCTCATCCAGCCATTGTGTTGCTATCAATTGTTTTTCTGGCTCAAGAGGAACTGATTCGGTAATTTCATCGGCTATGAGTCCACACAGAACGTTATTTAGCACTTTTCGTTCTGACTGTTCCTCTTTGGTTCCCCAAATCAGATAGTCAAGACAATCAACGGCACTGAATTGAGCTTGACGATCAATAAATTTTTGTTCTTCAAACAAACCTAGCTGATTAAACAGTGCAGGTAATATCGGCCATAGAACCAATATGCCAGCATTACTCACCTGACGTGTAAGGGGGTGCTCAGGTAATAAAACCGCTTCAGAGCATGGTCGGTTGCTCGTTCGAAATTGGTTGTGATTATTGCCTGTAACACACAGATTATCTAATGTTGATAATGTTTGCTGATCTTTGGTGATTAGCGTGTGGTTTGGCACAAAGCGTTGCGACAGATATTGATATTCATCAGTAGAAAGTTGCTTTTTACATCGCTGTGAAACAGGGGCCAATTGCCATAATTGTGCTAACCAAGCTGTACCCGCACTGTGATACAATTCAGGATGTTGAAATAACCGTAGGATATTTTGTGTTTTAACGTCTCCTTGCTGAATAGCTGTTGCTATTAATGAAAGTTGATGCTGATTTAATTGCGGCAAAATTTGTTTATGCCCTGTTGCTAACGTATGCAATATCTCTGTAAACATTGAATCAACGGAAACTGTTTGCTGCAAAGGTTGTTTGCTGAGAAGCTGGTTTTTGTGGTTAAAACGATTGACTAAATTTTTGTACTCCTGAACAGAGAGGTGTTTTTTACAGAGTTGTGAAATCGCCTCTATTTGCCAAAGCGGCTCTAACCATTCATTTAATAAGGGTTTTTGAGTTTTAATTTGGCGGAATAGATTAATAATAGATGAGGAGTTAAGTGTGCCGTTATTTAGCTCAGCAGTGATACGTGATATGATTTTTGCATCAGGTTTGGGTATTTCTTCTATATTATGCCGCTTCATATATTCCAGTGCATTGAGTATCAATTGTCCTGGGGAGACAAGTTCCTCCTGATATAGAGATATATTTGCTTTTTCGGATAATCTGAGGCTAATAGCGTTTAGTAAAGTAGATTGCCCGATAGCTAAAAGCCGTAGTAGACTGTGTTCAGATAAACAACTTTTTACTAATAATAATACCCATTTGTTATCTATTTGTGTTAGTTGATTGATTAATAGATTAATATTAGTATCAGGAAGCTTCGTGTACTTTATTTCCTCTATTGGGCTTAATGAAGTATCTTTCCGATATAAATAGCAAATAAATTCCTTACTATTAATTAAATAATTATTACTTGATATTTTTGGTTTGTTATTAATTTTTTGTAGCGTTGGTTTTTTTTGGTGTAATTTATTATTATTACTCAATTGATATTGGCTTAATGCTTGTTTAAGAGCTGCATTAAGTCGTATAGGAAGTAATGAATTAAATTCATGGAAATTTATTTCGCCAAGATTCAATATCAATCTTTCTAAGTGTAAATTTTTATTAATAATATCTTTATTAAAGAATGAGTTAAGTAAATTACTTATTTTATGTTGATTAATCAGAGAGCCATGCAATATGCTTTCAGCGACCTCTTTATGATTGGATTCAATAGTAATGATAATCCGATTTAACATAATTAGCTCCAAAGCTATATTGGTGTTATCTTTGCAATCGATTGTAGACATATAATTTAAATATACCAATGTTGGGCGAGATGAAGTGTTAACAATAAAGAAAAATATTAAATTAATATTTACGGGAACTTTTTTATCATATATCTTATGTTAAATATGTTTACGAGAATACCTTCTGATTCAATGTCATCACTAATTTTATAGGGATGACTATGTGGCGATGTATTGACATTGCCTGAAATTAAATTGATGTTAAGATTTTCATTATTATTTAAGTAAGGAGTACCGTTCTTTCCATCACACCATGCCCAACCCTCTGGACAAGGTTCATTACCACTACCACTACCATAGAACGGCACAATTGTTCCTGGGGGAATGATGCGGTCTGCGAGCTTTGATAAAACTGCTTCTATATCAACACTTACGCCATCTTCGTCTACCTTAATACCACTACTTGCTTTAACTTTCACACCGTCTGTACTCAAGCTCAATCCACTTGTACCACTCCAACTATTATCGTGAGTACCACCGTCTAATTTTAAATAAAGACCAGTATTGTCAGTTACTGTAATACCACCTCCATCCCAACATAGAACACCGACACCATCTTTATCAACGTTAATACCATGACTGATATTCACCTTTAATCCATCGTTATTAGCCAGCAGGCTTTTATCTTTAATTTTTACCCCCAGTCCATCTTCATCTTTCTCTAAACCACCACTAGAGTTAACTTTTACCTTCAGCATACCGCCATTATCCAATTCCAAGGCTGAGTCTAAGTTATCGGTTTGCCCAGGCGCTTGCCCAGTTGCTTTACGGCCAATATCGGCAATATCAATCAAGTCAGAAAAATCAGCTTCTAGTGGAATACTGCCTTCTTTAAAACGGCTTTTTAAATCATCGGCTGAAGGACCCGTTGATTTAATATTGGTATTTTCTAAATTGGTTTCTGAATTATATGGATTATGTTCTTTTTCCATTTATATCACCTTTTGTATAATGTGAAATGATTATGAGTTTTTCATTATAATTAAATGAAAATTAAAAAAAGATACTTGATTTAATGTAAGGTTAATATTTATTTTGTTAAAGTAAATTAATTTCTTTATCATTTGAAAATTAAACATGAGCGTTTTTAATCGATATTTTTCTATATTCATGATTAAAGTCAGTGTTTATTTAAATTTTCTCCAGTATAAGGTACATACACTAACTGATTATTAATAATCACTTCTGTATTCCATTCTTTACCGGATTCACCAACCACATCAATACGTTGCTGTGCGGTAGCAATTCTCATATTACCAATACCTGTTGCGGCAGAAGGTAATCTTCCCAGGGTTAAAGTTTCTAAAACATGGTATGCCTCGTCCCCTAAGGGAGCGCCATTATTTTGCCAGCGCTGATAGGTACTGGAAAAATCTTTAAAATGTTCCGGTGACAACCAATGTATAATCAGAGAAAGATGAACGGGAAATTCAGCTAAAATCTCAGATTTAATCCACGAATCCAGCTTGTAAGGATCAGTGTTGTTATTCTCCTCAATTAACTGGCGGTTAAGTACCACACTGACTATAAATGAAAAGCGATCGGATAAGATACTTCCATTGGAAAAGTACCAATGATAATTCGATGCTTCCGCTTCTAATGGAAAATTATGTGGTGAATATTCTTCTTTTTTAACTAATATAATATTTTCAAAATAATCGAATTCAACTACTTTTACTTTGAGTTCATATTCAAGTTCATCAGTCTGATATAACGTTTTTGAACCCGGTTTCGATGGTGTAATTACATATTTTATTGTTATTTCGTCATCCACTTCTATCATTGCGGGGAAAGGAGTTTGGGAATTGACGGTGATCCACCTTTCATTCTCTTCATGTTCTTTTGGGGCATAAGCTAATTGATAATCCATATCTTCCAGCCACACCGAACTATTTTTCCAGTGTAGATTACCTTGATTAAATGCTTTCTCCACTCTTTCCCAATTGCGTTCCAGATCACTGCTATTGCTGGTGTTAAGAGTAAATGTATCTTTTTCGATATTAGTGATCATCTGATTACGCAACACTTTTTTATTTTCGCCGTCGCCTTCAGTGATAATTAAGTCAATTATCTGACCTTGCAGTAACTGGTTTGCCTTTCCTGTCTGGGTAATGATTAATTGATGCTTTTTAGTATCGGGCTCACTTTTTATTTCCAGATTATCGGGTGTTTGCTCCTCGTCGAATTGTGGGGCCGGTTTTATCGGTAATAACTGTCGATGTTCAATCAGGTAGAAAGGAAGTTCATCCAGCTCTGGAGTTTCATTGAAACACTCTCCTCCCAAACCAAGCCGGGCAGCGATACGTTTTTGAAGCGCCGACACTTTATCAATACGAATATTATTACGTTGGTAGGTCAATTCAGGCTGTTGAGCTAGGTAATTGCGTTGGGTAGATAGAAAATCTTTAGCCTGTTTTTTGAGGTTTGATTCCGGTAAGTCTAGTGGCAGTGGTATGGCTGCACATTGAGCTCCGAAATAGCCTAACAAATAATCCAAAATCGTTAGTTCTTTTATATAGTTTTGTTTCTGAATATCGTCGCCAATATAGATTTTAGAATCATTGTTTAACTTTTCAATTAAATCAGGCGTTATATTTTCATGGACATCATAATTAACCGTATTGGTTTTAAAAGGCCATTGTGTACCATATACCGCATTTCCCCGTTGCTTGAATGCCAATAGCTTTGGTAGTAAATCAAGTTCAGCACAGCCGTTAGCCAGCATCTGTTCAAAAGGCAACATAAATTGGTGCAAGTGCACTTGTTGTTGAGTCTCCGCGTAGGTCTGTAATCCATAGCAGGCCGGTAATTTATTGCTTACCGGATAGTAATCCAGGACTTTACGATGTTTGCCCCAGTTTAGTAATTCGGGCTGTGTTTCAATCAAGGGTTCTGCAATGATTTTGTTCTCTATATCTTGTTTAGAAACAGTGATTTTTACTCCGCCTTTGGCGGTAATAGTGAGTGGGCTTGCTGATGAGGAAATTAAGTCTAAGGGATCGTTACCCCATAGCCTGGGATAGTATCCTTGAGCGATTGTCCAGGACCAACTATCGTCCGCCAGCGGAGAAATGTTTTCATCATGCTTGCCTAATGCCAATCGGGTAATATTTTGTACTCCGGGAATAGCCAGTAAACGATTAGCCAGATGGCTGAGCTTTAATTCTGTCGGCTTGGTATAATCTTTAGCCGCCGATAATTCCGGTATCCAACCGTGATGTAAATAAGGGCCTTCAAATATCTCTTCATTACTGTAACCTTGTTCAATCATAGCTTGGGTGCTATAGCGTAATGGGCTTGTAAGCACCATTTGTTCCGTTGTCATATAAACTTGGGCAAATATATCAGCAACATCACTGACATCATCATCAAGTTCAATATCAAGCTGCAATAAGAAATCTACGGGTTGCAGCCAGATAATTTTACTGACGGATTCCCCCAGATTACGGTTATCGTTTAGGAAATCATTGAGCTTTTCCTGAGCCAGCTTATTATCGATCTGAGTTTTCCTGCTGGGGAGTAAATAAAGCCAATGGTTTCCTCTTAGTGTTAATTGTTCTTGTTCTTGTTTTTGTTCTTGAATAAAACTGTATTCACGGCTTTCTTTGTTATACCAGTACTGATAACGTTCACTTTCAGGTTCACGAATCAATTGGACATCATTAAAGAAAAAATAATCTTCGTTTTTTATTTCATCGATCTTTTTTATTTGATAGATTTTCTTTATTTTCTCAATTCTTTCGTCGTCATTATTGCACCAATCAAGCAAGTGTAAATCCAATAAGGCTCGGCGATAATCTTCCGCAGTGATCGGGCCACAGGTCAGCATTTGTTGTGGGCCGAATTCCTTTGGAAAAATGCCATCACCCAGTGTCTGCTCTTGTTTTTCGGGGGTAAGCAAATCGCGCAGGGGTAGCGAATGGCGATAGGCCAGATCAGATGCGCCGTAACAACAGGCTTCTAATAAGGTAATACCGGGATCATTTTCTTCGGTATTGCTCCAGAGTTGCCCAGACTGTTGCTCAATGACCGTCTTAGCTTGAGTGAGTAAGGTCTCAAAGGCGATATCGTCTTTAACGATGGGAAACAGGGCGTCTTGATTATTCACTGTCTGCTCCTTTATTAGTGGAACTATTTTCTGACCAAACCAAAATCAGTACTTCATTATCAGCAGCTTCTACACTGTCGCCGACTGCTCCTGCGGTTTGGGACGATTTTTTCAACGTTAAGTTGGTGACCCGTTCAACCAGAGGGGATTGTTGGATGGTGGCTAATAACTGGTAGTAATCAATGCGGTTACCTAGTGTCACACCGATGGCGGTATCCTCTGCCCACGGCATATAGATTCGGCTTAATTGCTGTTGTAACTGATGATGGCCGTAATCGGGGTTAACACCGGAAATAAATGCTACTTGATAACTCACATCAACGTTAACGTAGGTGGGATTATCGATTTTAATCGTTGTCCAGGGACTGCTTAACTGACTTATCCATTTAACCATCTCTTCCAATCGGGCCGGACTCAAGGTTGGGCGTAGCGCATCATCGTTATCTTTGTAACGGCTGTCGGGGATCGCAATCAGTTGCTGTTCTTTCGGTGCCGGGATTTTAGTTAATTCACTGGCAGAAGGGTATTTGACATCAAATAAGCTGACGAACTGCTCTTTTAATAAGGTGACAATGTTATCCCAGCTCAGTACCCGGTTACGATGAGACAATCGGGTAGAAACCCGTGTCATAAAGGCTTGTTCTGTCTCTTTCGGGCGGCCGTTCCAGGATACCCAAGGCTGATTGACACTATCGATAGCAACTAACGCATTGACCGGTTGTGTAATACTGTCGGCGGGTAATCCATTGATAAAGTGGTCAGTTTCAACGAGTTCTGCATTGATTAAGGTAGCGGTGGCGGCGTTGTACAGTATGCCTTTAATTCTTGGGTAATCCTGAGATTCAGCCTGATGGGTTATTTCTGCTTTCAGCCAGTATCGTCCTGTTGGCATCAAAGTTGCCTGATTTGACGCGTCCTGTGGCAGTAGTGTGCGCCAGATACCTTGGTCAAACAGGTTATGGGTTTGGTCGTCAACTAGCTTATCCAATGAACTCCAAGTGTTGCTCTGATTGAGATAAAACCAGGATAAATTGAGCGCTTTAAAGCCCTCTAACTGCCAATATAGCGATAAAGTTTGTCCCGGTAACACATTAGTGAAACCCAAATAGAGTGCGTCGTTAGTGAATGAAAGGGGATCTTCGTTTGTGTTTGCCCAACCAAAAGGCGTCAGCGGGTAAACGGTGAATTGCTCAGGTTTAGCTTTAGCGCTGAATTGAATCTGTAATGCACTGATTTGTGGCGTATAAGGAACATTTTTATCCGTGGGATTTTGCCAGTATTGGGCGTGCATAAAATCCTGTCCGGCCAATTCTATGCGCACGGATGCAGGCCATTCGTTGGGCGATGGGCTGTCTGTGAGGGGATAATGCATTTCTGGCAAGGTAAATTTCAGGCTTTGCCCTTGTGGTTCTTTACTGCCACTAAATAACGATTGGGTAGCATTGAGTGTCTCTCTTTCCTGAGGGGTGACTAAATAGCCTTGGACTTTAAACGCGCTGTTATCGGGTTCAGGGCTATAACTTTTATACCACTCTTTAAAACTCTTGGTAGGTAAGCCAACCCATTGAGGAGTCATCGTCAATGTTGCGTTTTTAGTGCCATACCATTCTGGGGCAACCAGATTAAAACCAGAACCCAGTGATGGTGATTGACCGAAGGGGAAGCTGGTGGTATCCGTCTGTTCGATACCGCCATCAGAGGCATAGTGCACACTGCGGTTACCGTTAATATTGATTTCAATCCCGGTAATTTTGGGCAACATGGGTTTCTGAGTCGTACCTAGTTTTAATACCGGTATGTCGAATGTCATGCCATCAAGATTATCTGGCGGGCTGGTAGGATCAGCCGTGGATGATAATTCCAGTTTAATATTTTTTTTGTCGATAAGTTCTGCCAACAACGATAACCAGTGATCTTCTGCACTGATTTTAGCTGTGAGATGTCCCGCTTGACCTTCCCAATCGTTTTCCAGCGTCAATGTGATATGACGTTCTCCTGCGGGCATAGAAAATAAAGATGATTTAATCAGATAACCGGATAGAACCGGTACGTCATTGGCTGTTGGATTAAAAAGTTGAATACCATTTTCAGGTAATGCAATGTTATCTGAGAGGCTAAGAGGTATTGTCGATTGCCAGCTATCCTTATCTTTATCTTTCCGATACCAACGCAGGTCGGTCAGTTCCCCTTGATTCGCTAGTAAATCTGTTTCTGATGTATATTGTAATGGGTTGCCGACGCTATCCTGCCCGGCATCAAACAGGGTTCCTTTAGGGATAAGATATTCTGCGTTATCTGTATTTAAGGTAATGCCTAAAGCAACGCTATCCGCTTGGGCTTTTCTGGGGCTTAGTCCCAGTAATTCCCGGTAATAAAGATCGCGGTGTCGGGCCGGGAATGTATTTAATAATCGGTTGGGTGTTTCTAATAACTTTAAAAAAGCAAAAACAAAAGCTTGATGTGGCGGTAAAAGGCCATCTGCTTTATTAGCATGTTGATAAATATCCGCTAATTCTTCAGGAGTATTTTCTTGAATAAAGTAAAAACTATCCCAGAACTGTTTTTTCTCTTGATCGAAAGGGATTTTTTCAGCATAAGCTTTATCGAAAGGAATTATTCCAGTATAAGCTTTAAGCCAGTTTAAAATATCCAGTGTACTTCTTTCATCAAGTTTAAATACAGTATCCGGCACAATAGCAGAGAGTTTATTATCTAACTCGGCTTGTCCCATATTTATTCCACCTGTTATTTAAAAGTAGGGTTGAAGAGGTTATTTATCCGGCACTGACTGCATATTGGCTGGCAATAAAGCGGCCTTTGCCCATACTCGGCGTTGTCACATCTGGGCCAGTTGACGGATTATTAGCAGGTTGGGTCGGGGTAAAACGGGCGATAAATTGTTGCCCGACAACAATTGCCGTGGCGGGAGTACGACAAAAGTTTACCTGCTGGTTCGCGTCTAACTGGGCAATGGTGACTATGCCCATGCCGGGTACCGGATGGCTAGGGGTAATATATTGCGCTTGAAGCTGTACTTTTTTTTCGTCACCCACAATAACGATTTTTTTGCCTTGGATTTTGGCGTGTCCGCTGCCTCGAATGGTCGCAGGTCCCAGAATTGTGACTTGCCGGTTGCCAAATAACGGTTCGAATAGCAGGTTGTCGCCATCAATCACCAGTTGTTTACTCATAAACTCACCTGTACCCGGCCTTCATTAACTTCAAGGACGCCTTCAATCTGTTGGTTGATGTCGCTGCCTCTCAACGCATAGGTAACCTGAACATGTAGAGTGTTGGGTAAGTTTGTTCTCTGGTTTACTTGAATCGCGGTAATTTCTGCGCGTGGTTCATAGCGTAATACCCGCTCTTCAATACGGGTTTGAATGTCTGCCATCAATTCATCACTGATATTGGCAAACAGGTAATCATTCAGACCACAGCCGTAGTCTTCACGCATAATTCGTTCACCGGGTTCTGTCAGAAAAAGAATATTTATACTCTGACGGACATTTTCTGCTCCTTCTGCCATAATGACGCCAGATTGTATTTCAGGCGGGTTGTCATTGATAAAAAACTGTGGCGGAAATGCCCAGCCCCGACCATAAATATCGGCTAATATTTTGTTTGTCATTTCATTGCCTTATTATTGTGTTAAGTTAATCTTTGCTCCTTTAATATCTACACCCGATTTTCCTGAGGCGGACAGGGATTTTTCGGCCTGTATTTTAATTTCCTGAGCATTGGTGATGAGGTTGTTAGCTGAATTAAGCGTGATATCTTTATCTTGTTGCAGAGATAACGTGTTTTTTCCGCTATTGAGCGCGACAGTTTTATCTTGATTATTGAACACTAAGGCCTGTTGGTGATCTCCTTGTTTGATGACTAAGGTTTTCATTGGGTTTTTTTCACTGGGTTCTACCGGAGCTTTATTTTTCGGGTTGTGCATGGAACCTAATATCACCGGGAAGCGCGGATCGCATTCAAAGAAACCGATAATCACCTCATCTCCTGGTTCAGGGTAGAAGCAAAATCCGCTTTCATGGCTGGCATAAGGCTTACCCAGGCGGGCAAAAAGTACACTGTTGGTTAAGCTTAACGCCGGTATCTTGACCGGAATACGTCCCAGTGACTGGCTGTCTGGTTGGTATTTTTCAACAATACCAACATGCAACTCTTTAACCGGAGGAACTGCCTGTTCTGCATCTGGCGGCATACCTAAGGTTAACCGGGTACGCCAGCCTTGCCGCTGATTAATTATCTGGCTCACGCCGGTGATAATCCCTTGACCATCCATCCCCTGTCCAAAGCCATTCAGAGCGAGGACATCACCCGGCTGATAGCGGCTATCACCTTCGACTTCAAAACTACCGGAGACGTTATCACTTCGCAGGTTATCCATAATGCCTTGAGCAAGATATTTAGCTTGCTCATTATCCAGTGGATAGTTAAAAACCCATTGCCAGTCTTTATTGGTCAGTGTAGTTATGCTGTCTACCGCTAGTTTATTACTGCCAAGCCCACTATTCTTCACCTGAATTGTCTGAGACAGTTTTTGTTGGGTAATGTCCCAGGACTGTACACTGACCGTTTTGGGGCTGCGCTGGTTATCCCATTGCAAGTTTGCTTCAAACAGTACAATGTCCTGATCGTTGGTGCTCTGACGGATCGTATGTACAGTTGATTGATTCAGCGCTTTAGGTGTTATCAGTGTAACGACTTCATTGCCGGGCAGCAGCCAGGTATTAGTGGCGATAAGTCGGCTTTTTAAGAATGTCCAGTCATTACAGCGAAATTGCACCATTTGCTCATGCACGGTTTTGAGCTGAGGGGCCTGTTTTATCGTCGTTTGTATACCGGCCTGACTGAATAGCTTCTTGATAATCGCTTCATCACTTTGTTTGCTGAATAGCTGTGAGTGGAGGCCATCTGTTAATTTTTGCAATGGATGTTTTGCCGTCAAGGTCATCAGGCTGTCCTGGCCTTTGAACTTAAGTGCTTGCCGAACAATGATCCCTCTAAACAATATGGTTTTTTGGATCTGTACGATAAGTTCATTATTGGGGCGGCAGTTTGCCAGTTCAGCTTGTGCTTTGACATCAAAAATATGGTTAGCATCGCCGGCGATACCCAGAGTGATGTTAACCGAGGGAATACCATTGATGTAGTGGTTTACTGTCAGGTTAATAGCAGTAAATTGATTGAGGGTTTTGCCACTTATCTTGATGGTTATCTCAGGTATTTTCATGCCTTCTCCTGTGCTTGCAGTGTTTGCCCTGGGGTGAAGTCATCAAGATTATCCAGATCGTTTTGCCAGGCAAGGGAGAGATAATCAATGCCGCTTGCCAGAGAAGCGCCGGCGCCTAAGGCAATCAACGGCAGGGTGAGCATATCTGTCACACTGACTGCGGTGACCGGTGGTGATTTTAACTGCTGCTCAGTGGCCTGAATAACAAAGCTTTCGTCTGCAACCAAAGATAAAGTGGCACTGGCTCGCAGTGGGGTGGCGTCCCGGTCAAACAGGGTGTAATTAATGGTAAGGCCACTGGCCCGGCCAGCGAAATAGCCTTTGTTTTCCCAGCGCATTTTGCCCCATTTGATTTTCAGGAAGTGGGGTACATGGGTGCTGGCATCAACGGCGCATAAGGCTTTCAGGGTCGTCAGTTGTGTTTCAACTGGGATATTATTGCCTGGCATGGAAGCATCAAACAGCAGGACTAATGACAAGCCAGCCGGTTGCGATAACACATAGCGACTACTTTGGCTGGTATGGTTAACACTTTCATCCTGTTGATAATGGGTTTGATAATCGAGTTGAATGGCATCGGGGTTATACATCGCCTGTAAACTTCCCACGGAAATTTTCCCCTCCCGGTCTTTGAAGGCAGTCAGGGTGAGTTTGGATAAGCCGCGTTCAATTAAGCTCATAACGGCCTCCTGCTTCACGCAATGCGTCTAACACCTCCTGTTTTACTATCTCTATCAGACGGGTATTATCCAGCGCCTCCTGGGCTAATGTTTGCGGGGACAATAAGTCACTTGCGGAGTCGGTAACTTTTACTTGAATAATCAATTCCTTAATTTCAATAGTCATACTTTCACTCCTAACCAGCGCATATCCTGATAACGTAATTCCAGGGAGTTCACCAGGACGGCATTGCTATTGGCATCAAAGTCGCCGGTGGACCAACGAACCGGCAGGGCGTTACTTAGCGTCCAGCTTGCCACGGGGACTGAATTTTCATTCAGCAGCATGATGACGACATCGGCATAAACCGTTTTTTCGCCGCGCAGGACGCGATCAAATATCAGAGTGAGTGGTGTCACCGTCATGACGCCGCGTTTCAGAAGCAGACGGCCATGCTGGATTTTTTCGGCCAACCAAACATTTCTGGCGTTTTCCCCACCCTGGCTGAGTTGGGTGGTTTGCAGCTCACGGCTGAGGCCTGATATCTGTTGAAAGGCAATGTCGAGCGGACTGGGGATATTATTAAAAAGAAAACTGGCGATAAAACGGTGTGACACTGATGGGGTGTATAAATTGTTCATATTTTTCCCCGGTTAAATTTCGCTGGTGTTACCGGTGCGGGTGTCAAATGTCAGACTCAGTTCGATAAATTCCGCCGGAATTAAGACCGCCAACCTGATTTTCATGATCATTTTCCCGGCCAGCATATCTGCTTCACTCATCGACTCGTTAACACCCAGTAATACCTCAAATGCTTGATCTTCCTGGGTGCCCCGCAATCCGCCTTTTAACCATAACTGATGCAGCCAGTTGTACGCCTGACCTTTAAACTTCATCCAGGTGATAGCGTTATTGGGTTCAAAAACGAAGGCTCGGCCAAGTTGAGTCATATAAGCTTCGATATAGGAAACCAGACGGCGGGTCTGAATATAACGCCAGGGGGAGTCGTGGGTATTTTCCAACGTTCGGCATCCCCAGATTTTAATCCCTTTGCCGGGGAAGCTGCGAACCAGATTCAACGAAGTGCCATTGGGATTAAAGAGGCCATCGGCTTCAATATAAGCGCGTATCGGGCTGATCACTTTGGCTAACGCGACATTAGCGGGTGCATTCCAGACGGCCATTTGGTTATCGTTACGCTGGATGACGGCAGCAACCGCCGCGGTAGGTGAAAGCACGACAGTATTTTGCGCGTTATCCTGATAGGCGCTGTTTAGCCGGGGCCAGTATACGGCGCCCCATTGTCGATCACTTGAAGAAAACTGCGCTAAACATTTCCCGGCCAATCCAGGATTATCCGGGGCATCCAGCAATCCCATCATGCCGCGCCGGCTCTTGCAAAGATCGAGTACCGATTGCCAGGATTCCAGCCAGAATTGAATTTTGTCATGTTGAACGATGTCTGAATTGGGAGCATCCATCTGATTAAGGTAGACAAGATCAGGGACGACAATCAGCGTGATTGCACTCTCTGCGGTAATCGCTTGTTTAACCCAATCCTGTTGCAGTGTGGTGGTCAATGCTTGAAAATCGTTTAGTGGTTTATCCGTTCCCAGTGGTAAAACATAGGCTTGCTGACCACTATTTTCAAAGAAGTGACGTACTGAATAGTACATCAATCCTGATCCCTCAAATGACAAGGTAAAATCGGCCAGACTGGTGAGCTTGACGGCGGTTTTGTCGCTGACACGGCTATTTTTGGCCGGTTGGGGATAACCAATAAAAACCGGTACACCGATAAATGCATTATCCTGTTTCTGGGATATCAGGCTCTCCGTTATTGTGACGCCAGGCTGTTTTATATCCATTATCGTCTCCTCAACGACTGAATAGACGCGGCATTCAACCGCGTCTCAGCACGGTTACTGTGCTACATTTTGTGAAAACTGAAGGATAATAAATTCCGCCGGACGTACCGCCGCCATCCCCACTTTGACAATCATTTTCCCTTGTTTAATGTCAGTATCGGACATGGTGATACCCTGACCAATCTGAACAAAATAGGCTTCCTGCGGGTTATTACCGGCCAGCGCGCCTTGTTGCCAGAGTTGATGGAGATAGTTGTCAATGGCTGACCGAACGCGTTCCCAAGTCGGTTGGCTATTGGGTTCAAAGACAGCAAATCGCATTGCCTGCTTGATATCCCGTTCTGCGCTATTAAATAAACGCCGAACCGGAATATAGCGCCAGTTATCATCATCTTGTAGAGTACGTGCGCCCCAAATTAGCGTACCTTTGCCGGTAAATTCACGGATGGCATTAATGCCTGCTTTATTCATATCGCTTTGATCATCATCTGAGATTGCTACAGATGGTTTAGCATTACTCAATGCCACGTTCGCCGGAGCTTTCCAGATACCGCGGCTGGCATCGGTTGCCGCATAGGCACCCGCGACTGCGGCGCTTGGGGGTAAGGTAATGGGTGTTGTCGGTACACTAGCCGTTTTCCATGCATCGTCGACGGCTTGTTTAGCTTGAGTATATTCCGCTGGAGCAGCAGTTTTTAGTTCGGCCAGGGTAGTAACATTGTCATAACCGCTTATCTTAATATCAGCATCGGCTGGTTGGTTATAAGTAAAAGAAGTCACTAAATCAGGGTAATAGACAGCGGTTTTATCCGTTTGAGTAGTCGGTTTATCTGTTCCATTTGTACTATCAGCAATGAGGAAGTAATCCACTTTATCTTTCAATAGGGAATTCACTGCATTGTAGACAGCTTGTTTTGTGCAGTTTACTAATGTTTCATGCTTTTCAGGGCAAACCAGTAAGGTAATCTCCTGTTGTTGTTCGATCAGATCTGGCAAAGTTGTCAGTTCTGTTGTTGCAGTGGATTGATCCGTGGCTACCAACGGCAATACATAGCATATGCCACCGCCATTATTAAAATAGTGCTGTACAGCAAAAGCACTGAGAGAAGTTGCTGTAACGGTGGCAGTATAGGCATAGGTGTCTTGAGCATCTCCCTCGTTATCTGAGATCTTTTCTGCTTTTACTGCCTGTATTGACACGGAAGGTGAGGGTGAAAACTGAGAGATAAGATCCAACCAACTGGTGATTTTAATACAGCTTCCCTTACCAGGTTGAGTTCCGTCTTTTTTGAAAAACTTACCAATAAACACGGGGATCGCGGTTGGGTTAGCATTAATCGACAGTGATAACGAAGCGTCTTCTTCGATATAAACGCCCGGAGTATTGTAGGTTGCAGAGGCCATGAGGTTTTCCTTGTATTAAAACTGGGCAACGTCTTGGGTAAATTGCAGAATAATGAATTCGGCTGGACGCACTGCTGCCATGCCGACTTTGACGATCATTTTGCCTTGCTTGATATCGTCATCGGTCATGGTGGTGCCTTTACCGATTTGAACAAAATAAGCCTGCTCGGCTTTGTTGCCCATCAATCCGCCTTGCTGCCAGAGGGAATGGAGATAGTTATCGATGGCCCGACGCACAGCTTCCCAGGTCGGTTGGCTATTGGGTTCAAACATCGCGAAGCTCATAGCGTTTTTAATGTCCCGCTCTGCGCTGTTGAATAGGCGGCGAACCGGGATATAACGCCAGTTATCGCTGTCCTCAAGAGTACGAGCGCCCCATACCAGTGTGCCGCTCTTAGGAAAGGTGCGGATCATATTTAGTGCTTTATCTTGGCTGTATTGTGCTTGCAGGTCATCGGTTACCGGATATTTAGGTTGTAATCCACCTTGAATAGCCACGTTAGCCGGTGCTTTCCACACGCCACGGGTGCTATCGACAGAGCAATAGACACCAGCAATAGCAGCACTTGGGGGAATCTCTCTAGTAGCCCAATCGGCGGTTAACCAGGGGTAGTAAACGGCAGCAAAAGGATTTGGGTCATAATCACTGTTGGATGTGCCAGCGGATTCTAACTCTGTAGTAGGGCCATCAAAAATGGCAAATAATCCTTTGCCCGGTTTGCAAAGTGTACTTACAGCAGTAGTAATATTCTCTCCAGCAGCAACCAGCAATGTGACATCATCCAGCTTTGGAACTTGTTTTTCTAAATCTGTGGTTTGGACCAGATAGCAATATCCACCACCGTTAATAAAATAAGCGCGCAGTGAGATATCAAGTGTATTGGCAGGATCAAATTTTTCATTTTTTAGTGTCAGATATTCCAGCCAGTTACTAATGCGAATATAGGGTTTACCTGATATTAATGGATTGTCACCTGCGACAGCAAAAACAGGCACTGCTGTTGCACTGGAACTAACGGAGAGTGACAGCGAAGCGTCTTCTTCAATATAAACACCGGGGTAGGTTGTTATTGTGGTCATAAAATCTCTCCTTATTAAGCTGCTTGAATGGTTACACGATCTGCTGTCAGTGCTATTTCCTGAACAGCGATTTCATTGCTGGTGGCATCAAAAGAGGGGGAGGTGAATGACGTTGGGAATGCATTCGCTACGTTCCAGGTCATTAAGATTTCGGTGCCAGCTTCATTGGTCAGGCTAATTGCAATATCTTTCTTCTCAACTTGATTAAGTTGAATAGAATTAATCCAGTCAAACAGTTTGGTGTCGCCAGGGAAGACCCCCTTACGCAGGGTAATATTGATAGATTGACGTTGGCCCGGCATTTTATAGTAATTACCGATGCCATCTTTATATTCGATGACATCATAATGAATATCAAGCCCGGAAACGTTGTTAAATGGGATTTGTTCGTCACCGACTGAAACAACAAACCGATAAGTAGGAATGGGATATTCAACAGCGATTTGTTCTGGATTTATAGCCATGATTCTTCCTTTATTAGTTATTGATGTTTAAAATCTAAGAAAAGCTCTATCGTTTTTTTACTAGCATTGAAAATATAGGTATGGCTACCGCAATAACCTGATTTTTAAAGGTTATTATTCATGATGGATATTTTTTGGTTTGTGGAAATAATTTTTATTTTATTCTTATCATTAATTAATAAAGTGATTCAAGATGGATTTTTTAATAATGTTACAGAACCGACATTTTTATATGCTCATAGCAAGTTTTTCATTATTTTAGTTTGGAATAGATTAAGTCTGATTATTGAAAACAGTGGGTGATATTAAGTACCTGTGACTTTTTTATTTCACTATGAAGGAAGAAATTTATGATGAGTTAATTATCTGGAGTAAACTTTTATTGGGATGTCTGCTGTGCTTAAAGTTAATAACACTTACTCAATGTTTGAGTACACATCCCAGCAGATATTTACGCTAAAAATTTTTCATAAGGAAAGAAAATATAAAAATCTTGATATTTTATTATAAGTGACTATTAATTATATATGTGGTTTTGGTTTTAATATACTTTCCCTTTAATTAATAATTTTAAGATTAAATTATAATGTTAATATACTACCTATCAGTTTAAAGTTCAACAAATAGCGATTTGTAAATAAAGTTTGTGTAATGTTTTTGACTTAGGAAATTTTTATTATTTCATAGGAAAAATTATGACTCTATACAAAAGAATATTTGTTTTTTTTATCATACTGCTCACCCCTATAATCTCATGCCTTGCTGATACGAAAATTGATACATTATCTATAGATGATTATAAGGCCGTATCTGAACTTTTAGATAGCATTAAGACGCCTAATAAACCTAAAGTGATTAATTTAACTATTCCTTCACATGAGGGGGGCTATAGAGCACTGTTACGCTACAGTGGTATTACTGAACAGAAGTATCCTGATGTTTTTAAAGATATTGAGACGATAAAAGCAAAGCAACATGCACTGATTAAGAGTGGGAAATCGCTTGAAATACATCGCTCGAATAAAGATCCTGAAAATTTTTTCGGGCAGCCTGTAATCATACCTTCTAAAGATTATAAATCAATTTCAGCTACAGTTTTTAATTCTCTTTATTATCCTGATCCTTCCCTTCCTTCATCGTTCCAAGACTCACTTGTGGTTTTTGCACTTGATAAAGATAAAAAATCTAGACAGGTAATCGCATCAGGTTCAAGCAGTATAGAAGGTAAGGAAGTACGGAGCCATACAACGGAAGCCGTTTCTGAAGAAGATATACTTGATGGTATTAATAATCCTAATCAATCTTCTGTTATCGCTGTTGCAACATATCAGGGAAAAATAAATGGAATAAGTCTCAGTGACGGGCCAATTATCATGAAATCAAATATACTTTATTTCGACGATGTTCCAAAAGAGATGTGTAACACGTCACCTAATGCACCTGATTATGTAAAAAAGAAGATATGTAACACGGACCTTGGTTATAAGGAGTATTTACAGCATATGCGCCCAATAATCGTTTGCTTAAATAGAGCAAATCCTGAACACGGAGCTCCCGATGCTTGCGATTATGGTCCAATGACGCCAAAGCTGCCAAATAAGAATACATATATCAACATGGAAATCATTGGCAGTGTTGAATTCGATGACTATATCCTGATTGATGAGAATAAAAAGCCTAAGGGAACCAAGAGTTTACACATAAGCGCGGATTTGACGCTGGTTGGCCTTGATACTGGTGGTGGATGTAAAGCAAAAGAAATTGGTGAAAATATATTTTGGGAACATGTAAAGGTCGATGAAAGCGGTAAAAGATTGACATGGGATTTCTCCAAAGACTCAGCCTACGCTAATTTTGGGGGAATATGCTGGAAGAATAACGAGAGGTATGTATTGGATTTACAGGCTACTGTTCTCACAACTCCTGATAGGTCTGATAAGGAAGCATCTGCTATTCAATTCACTTATACTAATAAGGACGGAAGTACTCCGTCTGATTCACAATTCATTTACCCACCTATTAACATCCAATATGGTTGTATTGCTGAAGGTACATTAGTAGATATGGCCGATGGTTCTAAGAAGAAGGTTGAAGATATACGTTCAGGCGATAGAGTTTTAACAAAGCAAGGTGGTGTATTACAAGTGAAAAGCCGTATTGTAGGTCACGATACTGAATTTGTTGATTTAATTTATAATAACGGTGAAAAAGTTTCACTGACGCCAACGCATCCTGTTGCAACATTACGAGGAATAGTCAAAGCCGATGAACTTAAGGCTGGTGATACAATATATACACGTGATGGTCAAACTACCCTTAGCTCAGTTAAATTGAGAAACACTGATCCATTAAACGTATATAATTTCGTGTTAGAAAAAACAGATGATAAAAGTGAATTGTTACCTGAAGATGCTTTGCTTTTTGCTGGTGGCATTTTAGTCGGTGATAATAACCTGCAAAGAAAAGTATCGATAGCAAATTGATCTTTTTAATTGTCAGTATTAAACTGCGCCACCTCCTAATGGAGGTGGCCTTTTACTTATTATAGTTTTGTCGAATAATAAATGGTCAGTCAAAGAACCACACTTTCTGATTTAAGATATCGGCTTAGTGTTGATTTCGTTTCATTTAAGCTTAAATTCTCTATTCCTTCCTCAATAAATAGCGAGTAAAAATTCGCTGTCCGCATTTAAAAAACCTTGGTTAATGAAAGGCTTTTTTCTTCAGCAAAGAGCACTCAGTGTTGAACACTGTTGCGTACCCCATTTTTACAAAAATGTGATCTGTGACAGGCCCGGTACAACAGCAAGTCTTAACAACAAGTTAATTTTATATATAAAAATTAATTATGTTTTATTGTTTGCAGCTAATTGACTGAATAAAATTCATTGATTTTTTAATAGGCTATATCATCAATTTTAATCGATATTCGCGATTGAAATTAAAATATTTGATAGTTTTTGACGATCGTTTGTGTGATTTTTGAACGTTTTAAACAATTTTATTTTTCAAATTGTAATCTATAGGATTAATTTCAATATGAAACACTAAAGTGTTTTAAATGTTTTCATGTGTGTTATTATTGCGTTAAGATTTTGTTTCATTTGGTGAGTATGTGAGTGGTAATGCGTCTCTTATTTTGATTTTGGAGTGATTAGCATGAATAAGAAAGTCAATGTATTGCGTGGCGCCAGGCGTCAATCAGGTTTTACGCTGATTGAAGCATTGGTTGTGATGATTGTCGGCATTGTGATATTGGCCGCCGCCGCCGCCGGGATTGGTAAGTTGTTCCGGGCTTCGGAAATCTCAACTGAATCGTCGAATATTACTCAGATGGCCGCAAATTTGAAGTCAATTAAAAATGGCGCCAAAGGCTATGACAGTTTGGATAATAAGATCGCCATTAATTACAAAGTCGTTCCCGCCAATATGACTCAGGATGGTAAGACCGGGATTATTTTTAATAGTTGGAATGGCAAGGTAACTATTTCTCCGGGCGATGCCACCGCTCAGACCTTTAAAATTGAGTATCAGAATGTGCCTGATGAGGCTTGCCAGCAACTTTCGCTGAAATTGCGGGTAGCGGGTTGGTCGAAAATGGCCGTTGGGAGTGGGAAAGGACAACAATCTGGCATAGAAATTAAACCAGATTCGACTTTGGCGCAAATTGAATCGGCATGTAGTGCCAACGATGCAAATACCGTGACGCTTGTTTCTGCCAGTTAGGACATGGATTGTTTTGATGTGATATGTGGCTTGGCAGGCTTGGTGAAGGCTTTTCAAGCTGCATTTTCTTAGTGATGGAAACAGCCGGTTTCGCTGGTTTTGTTGTTGTTCTCTTATCCAATGCGGTTCGTTGTGTGCTGAATCTGCCGGGAGATCATCATGATGATAGGGTGGTTGCAATCTTCTACCGGGTGCTTGGTTCTGGCATCCGGGTTGCTAGGGTTGTGTGTCGGAAGTTTTCTTAATGTGGTGGTCTGCCGCTTGCCGATGATGATTTTCTCCGAAATCAATAGCGAGTCTGCCGACTTTAATCTCTGTTTTCCCCGTTCCCATTGTCCACGTTGCAGCCACGTGTTAGCGGCCCGCGATAATATTCCCTTGTTGAGCTATTTGTACCAGAAAGGGCTTTGTCGATACTGTAACGGTACGATTTCTATACGCTATCCACTGGTTGAAGGTGCGGTAGCGCTACTTTTTTCTTTACTGGCTTTGGATCTGGGGTGGAGTTACGGGTTGTTGGGGTTGTTGGTGTTGAGTTCGATGTTGATCGCGCTGGCGATCATTGATTTCGAACATATGCTGCTGCCCGATCAACTGACGCTTTCTTTGCTGTGGCTAGGATTGTTGTTCAATCTGCATTCTGCCGGATTTGTGGCATTACCTTTGGCCGTCAGTGGCGCGGTTTGTGGATATCTGTTTTTCAGGCTGGTGGCGTGGATTGCCCGGCAATGGGTCCAGCGTGATGCGTTGGGAATGGGAGATGCTAAATTTCTGGCGGCGCTTGGCGCCTGGTTGGGGGTGGAAGCGCTTCCATTCATGATTTTGCTGGCAGCAAGTTTCACACTAATAAGTTATCTGGCGATTTGGCGACTATGCAGTATGAGAACGGCGCCACAGATACCTTTCGGCCCGGGTCTGGCAGTCGCGGGATTGATTATGGCGCTTTTCAATAGGTAGCCAGTGCAGTGTCGTTCCCTTGGGCGGGATCGCTATGGGGATAAATAGTTTATCGGATGGAATAGATTTTCTTACGTATGATTAAGAAGGACTATTTATGCATGATGATGAGTCTGTATCTATATTGATGATAAGCCGCCATGATGCAGGTTTCACTTTGCTGGAAGTGACTGTTGCACTGATAGTACTGGCATCAATGATGGTGGTTGGTGTGGTTTATCTCAACAGACAGAGTGATATGCTGGTGAATCAGGTCGTCGCCGGGCAGATCCAACATCTTGGTGATGCGGTGGTGGATTATGTTAATGATAATTATGTCGCTCTAAGTCGTGGACCCACTCCAGCACCAATTAATTGGGCAGAGTTACCTTCCTATTTACCTCCGGGGCTTGACCAGAATACAGTCAATCCGCTTGGTCAGAAATATGATGGCGTATTACGCGTTGTCATGTTGCCTAATGGCAAAAAACGTATTGATCCGTTGATTTATAGCGTTCCAGCAATGGCTAATGGAAAACAGCCTGATGTTGCTAAACATTCGATGAAGATTGCGCAATTGATTGGGGTTGGCGGCCTGTATCTGGATTATAGAAATCGGGATCATCGTAATCCGGCTACTTATTGGAATAGTTATGGTCAGGTCAATGCGCCTGAATCTTTTGCTGGTTTTTTCAAGGAACAACCCAAGGAGATTGGCCGTATTTTTTATGCTCCGTTCATGCGGGATGCGTCAATCTATGGCCCGGGAACATTGGCGGGCGACTTGCTTCATCGACAAAAAATAGGCGGGCATCCAGAGTGGAATAGGATGGAAACCAGCATCAACATGGGCGGTCACGGTCTTGAGCAGGTGGATACGTTGTCGATGCAAGGCCCCGGCATGGTTAATGGTGTGAATAAGATCGTCTTTTCTGCCCGCTCTCAGGGAAACACCTCCTATATTGAACAAAATAGCGACGGTGAAGTGGTTGTCAATCCAGAGCATGGCACGTTGTTTATCCTTGATGGTAATGCCAATCCCGGTAGTAAAGGGACTTTGGCTGCCGGTGATATTCATGCGGATAATAACGTCGTTGTTGGCAATAATTTAGTGATCAATACTCAAACTGGAAATCTTGTCGGTGGCAAGTGCCCTGCGTTAGGTAACCTCTCCATGAGCAAGCAGGGAGAACTGTTGGTGTGTCAGGGGATTAATGTCGATAAGTCAGATTTGGAATGGAGAGATGCGAGTGGAAGCAGGCGGTTATTGGCAAATCAAGCGGTAATCAGCAGTGGCTATCGGCTTGCATCGGGAATGTCGTCAGGGATAACAAGTAAGGGAGATACCTATTATGTTAGCGGTGACGGTAAAGTAAACAGTCGGCGTCAGCCTTTTTTTAACAATTCAAATGCCCCTGTGTTAGTCACCGTCTCTACACCTCCGATTTCTAATCACCATCGTATGCGTTGCGTGTTGGCGGTGTATGAAGCGGATAAAAATGGCAACAACCAAGAATCTGATTTACCGCTTGTTTTTCAACGATCTGGACTGGGGGATTATCCAGAAGAGAATTCCAAGGTAAATCTAAACAATACAAGAACTTGCATAGTGTCATTCATTGCTGGACCACATCGCAAATATAACATTGCCAGCGTGTTCCATTCTTCTAAAAACAGTACCCATATTTTGAAAATTCATAACTGATAAGCAGCATCTTGTGCATCTGATGATTTGGCGTTAACCAATCTAGAGTAATTAGGAGAACATAAATGTGGCCATTAGCGATTGTTGGGATTGCCGTCGTATTTATTATGCAACTGATTTTTGGTGAGTTGTTGTATGAAGTGCGTGTGCAGTCAGTGCGTGCCAAGACTGATGTAGCCGCGCTGTTTCGTAGCTATGCTTCAGCCGGTGTGCAATTGCTTAATCATCATTCCGTTGGCGTGATCAAAAGTCGCAAGATGCAGCAGGCATTAACCGCTTTGCATATGGAGTGGGTAAATACCGATGCCTGGTGTGACAACGTTGCCAGCCAGTGTCTCTGGGGGGGATTTATTTCAGGGACTCATGTCTATATTTTCCGCAAAAATACCCTCTCCGGCGACAATGGGTTGTTGCATGGCGCTTTCGGAGAATTACTTAAATGGAGTGCTGAACCCGATCAGATTGGTTTTAAGCAGGGTTCCAGACTCATCGATGGTAGAGGAAAACGGGTAGAGAGTCTGCTTGCCAGACGATTACCGGATGATGTTCGGAAGTTTGTATCTGACGGTGCGCTGGTGGAAATACTGTAGTTGCTGGGAATATTAGTTGTTGGAAATATTAGTTGTTGGAAATACTCGTTGTTGTTTCGCAAGCGGGCTTTCTTTGGGTCGCTAGTCTTGGTTAACAGGTTGTTTGGATTACTTTTTTTCTTTTTGGAAAGATCGATGAACAAAATAATCACATATGTTTTTACGGTCCTTGTCTGTATGTCAAGTGTCGCCGTTTATGCAACACCGATGCGTACACCCGTTCCTGTGGCGACGGTGTGGACAGCCACTCCGGGGCAAACTTTGCGTGATGTTACACAAGAATGGGCGAGTAGGTCTGGCTACCAAGTGGTATGGGATGCTTCCTATGATTTCCCTATCCGAGCTAGTCTGCGTTTTAATGGCACGTTTATCCATGCGGTAAGCGAGCTGTTCGAAGCCTATGCGATGGCGAATCGTCCTTTCGTTGTCGATATTTATCAGGAACAGCGGCTTGTTCATGTACAGGCTCAGGGGTAATAACATGCATATCCAGTTTTTGACGTTTTCCAGATTGATATTGTTGCCCTGTATAGCGACTGGCCTGGCAAGTTGTGCGGCAATCTCTAATGTTGATCGGCAGGCAGATGCTGAGATGGCAAATGCTGACAGTATTATTAAGGAGTTACGCAATACTGCCGCCGTGACGGCTGTGCATGTTCACGAGCATGGTTATTGGGTATCAACTAAGGAGATTCCATCAAAGAAGGAGGGTGAAACTGTTTCTTGCATGTTGACGCTGGAGGAAGCGGAACCGATGACGCTGAGTCAGTTTGCGGAAAAGATCAAGCGTATCTGTGGCGTGCCGGTGCTGATCAGTGCTGATGCACGGTTTACAGTGTCTCCTCCCAGTTCGGCATCGGAGGTGAAAGAGAGTGGTCAGGAAGAGGTTGTTGTCAATTCGAACACGCAGTCAATATCTGAGGGCGGTCAACCAGAAGAGATGAAAATAAACGTGCATTGGCATGGCTCCTTGGCAGGTTTGCTTGATTCGGTCATTTTGTCATCAGGATTGCATTGGAAAGTACACAATGGAGCAGTGCATATTTTCAAAACAGAGACGCGAGTGTTTCAAATATATGCATTGCCCGGTACGGATGCATTATCTTCCAGCGTGACAGCGACGACCAATGCCACGTTCGGCGGGGGCTTAAATGGAAGCGATAGCGGTAACGGCAACAGCGGTAGTTCCCAAACTCTCGCGACTTCTTTGACCCGTTCGGTTATGGATGAGATTCAAAAAGCGGTGTCGAATATGCTAACGCCTGGCGAAGGTAAGTTAACTTTGTCGATGGCGACGGCATCATTGGTGGTAACTGATTCACCCGAAGTACTTGATAGAATTAAGGATTATATTTATCAGCAGAACAAATTATTGACAACGCAGGTGGTGCTTAATGTCAAGATCCTTAACCTGACGTTCGATCGGGCTGATCAGTATGGCGTTGATTGGTCACTGGCCTATAAAGACGCTCATATCGGAGTGGGCGGTGCGGGCAGCGGTGTTACCGAGGGGAGTGATATCAGTACCAATATTCATATTCTTAAGGGGCCATTTAGTGACAGTAACTTACTGATCAAGGCGTTATCGACCCAAGGTAAAGTCTCTATAGTGACTCAACCTTCGGTGACTACCCTGAATTTGCAAGCGGTACCGATGCAGGTTGCAACGCAGACCGGTTATGTTTCGTCAACTTCTAGTACTTCAACGCCACAAGTTGGCATTTCAGTAGGAATCGAACCAGCGACAGTGACGACAGGTTTTAATATGTTGATGCTGCCTTATGCAATGGCCGACAAGCAAATATTGTTGCAGTACAACATTAGTTTGAGCGATTTAAAGAGGCTGGAGAAGTTTGGCGAGAAAGCGACCGGTCAGGTGCAGTTGCCGACAATAGATTTACGCGCATTCAGTCAGAAGGTGAGACTACATTCAGGTGAAACACTGGTGCTGTCAGGATTTGAACAGCAGTCAGATACCAGTGATCGTAGTGGTTTGGGTAGCCCGGATAATCAATTCTTGGGTGGGAGCCGTCAGGGCAAAAGAAACCATAATGTGATCGTAGTCATGATTACTCCTATAGTGGTAGATTGAATAGTGGTAGATTGAAAAATGACCCAGACTGAAACGGGCGCGGAGCGCGCTATGCAAATCAAGCTATATGGTAAGACTTTGGTCGCAGGCATCATCTGGAGACCGCCTGTCACTGTGTTAACACGTTCTCACATACGCAGAAATGGGATTGCCGCAGGGTTTACCTTGGCTGTCCGGCATCGTGTTGGACGAAGTATACAGGTCGGGTATGTATCAAAGGAGGCAGGAGTACCGGGTTGCTATTCATTGGCGGCTGTTCTGGCTAAAGCGGTGGATAAACCTAACTGGATAGGTGCGTTTCATTTGCCTGATGGACATTATGCATTGGTAGCGGTACATCAGGGCGCGATAATGGCTGGACGTGATTTGATCGGCACTCGTGAAGAGATCGAAACGAAATTGCGTGATACGGTGCAGTTGGTAGAGGGCGCCAATGGAGTGTGGAATGCGATTTATGCGCCGAAGGAGTTTGAATCGCCGTGGTTGGAGGTACCATTGGCGCAACTGTTGCCGCAGTCCGCGTTGAGAAAATCTGTTGGTCAGCTTGAGAGTTTAACCGGCGAAATGTCGAAGTACCAAATTAAGGTCTTTGCCATGACCGCAGGTACTGCGTTCTTGTTAGTTGGCGGTTGGTGGATGTGGCACATCTATAAGCAGAATACGGAAATAAGGGTACCGGATTTATCCAATGAGGTGGTGGAAGTTCCTCCGCCGCATCCGTGGCTTGCGCAACCGACAATGGCGTCGCAGTTTTCTGCATGGAATAAAGCTTTAGCCAAGGTTCCTTTATCGCTCGCGGGTTGGCAGATTGAAGTCATTATGCTGGATGCTAATGCGATTTCTGTGAGTTATCAGCGCCATGATGGGATGCCGATCAATGTTTTCCAGGTTGCTGCTATCAATATTTTCCGGGCTGGTCCGGTGATTTCCAATGGTGGGGAGCAGGCACAGGTATTGATACCGTTTGAGCAGTCGCAGAGTCATGATCAGGAAAACAACGACGATGTGTTGCAGTCGTCAGATCAGGCGCTGATTGAGCTGATGTCTTATTTTCAGGCGTTAGGTTTGCCGCCGCCAACGTTGACTGAGGATGCTTCCATTTTACCTCCCCCTCCGCCTCCTTTGCCGGAAGGCGAAACTCGCGTGTGGGCCAATCCTGATTGGCAAACTTATAACTGGACACTGACTTCTCAATTAGCGCCAGATGCACTGTTTTCAGGTAAGCCGCTCCCCGGATTGAGAGTGACCAGCGCCAGAATTGTGTTATCTGATGGTTTTCCTGAGTGGAAGCTGAGTGGAGTTTTCTATGCAAAAAATTAGCCAGCTTATAATCAGTCTATTTGTGGCGTCGGTATTTTCCCTGACCTATGCGCAAACATCATCTACTGAGTTACCGCCAGCTCAGACGAAGCGCCATGTTGAACAGAAGCCTGCATTGTCGGCGGCAACGACTGACAGCGTTGCTGCGCAACTGGAAAAGTTACAGACGGAGTTGATGTTACTTAAAGCTGAAACCGCAAGGGCAAATGCTCAGGCTGAATTCGATAAAATTTCCAGAATGGTGAATAAAAGAGATGCCGTTAATAATGGCTTGCCTCTGGTTAAGTCAATCTTCGGGCGCAATGGGGCTTTGACCGCTACGCTCCGGCTTCGTTCAGGCGGCATCATGGATGTGAAAGCAGGCGAACAGTTGCTGAATGGTTATAAAGTGGTTCGCATTGATACCGGGGGAGTGACTTTCTCCAAACAGGGGCGATTCTATGAGGTAGGTCTTACGGTTACCAATGATGCATCGTTGCTGGATAACCTTGACTTGATGGTCGCGCCGCCGTTGCCGTTAAGCCGTTAGTTACTGATGGGTGGAGATATTTATGGCAATAACATGCTCCGATCTGTTGTGTATGGTCAGGCAGGGTGCAAAAGTTTTATCTGCCTTGAGCGGCGTACTTGAAATAGAGTTAGCTAACCGCAGTTTGATATGTCTTGTTGAGTTACCTCAGCAGAAAGGGCAGTGCGTACTTGCCGTGTCTGCCTCCCACCGGCTTGATCCCCATGTGCTGGCTTATGAAGAGACGGTTAAAAGACATGGCCTTATCTATCAGACTGTCACTTGCGGCATGGGGAGCATATTGGAATTGTACCGTCTCAGTAAGAGCGAGAGTCATGGACTGGGAGGGAGTGAATCGGATGTTCAGCGTTATATCATTCGCTTAATCGGCGAAGCGACTGAGGAACGGGCGTCAGATTTGCATATCGTTGCTCGCCGTAATTATTGTGAAATCCGTTGCCGTATCGATGGTTATTTGCGGCCAATAGGACAACTGCGGCCGGAAGAAGGGTTGCGATTATGCGCGACTATCTATCAAAGTATGTGTGACGTGGCAGAGCCAACTTTTAAACCGATGCAGGCGCAGCGTGCGCGAATGAAAGATGAGTTTCTGGCCGAGTGCGGACTTTCCGGGGCGCGTATTAATACCCGTCCGCTCGATCGCGGCATGTTGATGGTGCTGCGATTGTTGTATGCGGACAGCCCCGGTACGGTGTGCACCTTAAGCGATCTCGGCTATTTGCCGGAGCAGTGTCAGATACTGGAAGAACTTATGGAGCATCGGGCTGGCGTGGTTCTTTTGTCTGGTGCTACCGGTAGCGGAAAGAGCACTACTTTGAAAGTTGTGATGCAGAAGATGATAACCGAGCAAGCCGGCATCCATCTGCTTACGCTTGAAGATCCTCCCGAATATGAAATTGAAGGCGCTAATCAATCTCCTATAACCGGAGATCGAGGTGATAGCATCATTGTCGAACAAGAATGGGCGATGGCAATTGCTGACGCGATGCGACTCGATCCTGATGTGATTATGGTCGGTGAGATACGCGACGCAGTGACGGCAAAGATGGCGTTTCGTGCCGCAATGACCGGCCATCTTATTTGGACCACGATACATGCAAACGATGCTTTAGCGATCTTGCCCCGCTTGCAGGATGAAGCTGTGATGGAGTCGCTATTAATGGATTCTCGGTTGGTGATTGGTTTGGTCAGCCAAGCGCTGATTCAGGTGTTATGTCCTCATTGTAAAGTTCCCCTGCAAGGGCATGAGCAAGAAGTCTCCGAGCGTCTGTTGAAACGACTGAATCTTTATTGTCAGCCGGAGTCGGTTTGTCTACAGGGAGAAGGTTGTGATCATTGCAAACAGTGCGGCACCTTGGGTCGAACAGTAGTCGCTGAAGTGATACGCACTTCCCCCGGCTTAATGCAAGCTTATCGAATGGGTCATCATCACGAAGCGACTCGATATTGGATCTCGGAGATGGCGGGATTAAGCAAGATCGACGCGCTTATTCGTAAAATAAATGACGGGATAATCGATCCCCGTGCCGCAGAACGTGTGATGGGGCCGATTATTCCTGCGATCCATCAAATAGAGTGAAACGCTATGTCCATGACCGATTTTGTTGAAAGACTGAACTATCAATTTGCTAAGATCCAGTTTGGTAATAAAGCGCGAATTCGTTTTTACGGGCATCTGATCATGATGCTGGAAAATCGTATCATGCTGATTGATGCATTACGTGAAATGTATAATATCGCCAGCAACGAAGGCCATAAACCCAACAATGGTTGTGCGTTGGTGCTAAGTAGTTGCTATGAATCTGTCAGTCAGGGCAGTACTTTGGCGGAGAGTTTACAGCGATGGATTGGTCCCAATGAAGTCGCGGTGATTGCTGCGGGTGAGCGTTCCGGCGACATACGTAGCGCTTTTATGGATGCGATCGCCATGATCGAAGCGGGTAGCAAGATCCGCAGTGCTGTTATTGGCACATCTATTTATCCACTTATACTCATCGGGATGATATGTGTCTTGCTGCATATTGTGGCTGGGAGTTTGGTGCCCAAACTGGCTGCTGTTTCTAAGCCGGAAACCTGGGATGGTGCGGCTTATACTCTTTATTTAATGGGAACATTTGTCAACGATTATGGATTTTATTCGCTGATATTGCTGGTGATATTGATCATTTTATTGTTGTTATCGCTATCTTTTCTGGGGGGGCGACTGCGAACGGCGCTTGACCGGTTTCCGCCGTGGTCATTGTACAGAACCATTCATGGCAGTATGTTCATACTGAATGTGTCATTGCTGATCCGTTCAGGGATGATGTTGCAATCGGCGCTGGAATTGCTGCTGGAACAGGCGGGTTCCCGCTGGCTGTATGTGCGTATCGCGGCTACGCTCGAACATATTTCAATGGGGGCTGGTTTTGGTGAGGCATTGCGCGATACCGGTTACCGTTTCCCGGATGACGAGGCGATCAGTTATCTGAGGTTATTGTCACGATTGCAGGGTTTTGATCAATCAATGGCGAAGTTTGCACGGCACTGGTTGGATGAAACGATAGTTAAGGTTCAGATAGTGACGCGTGGCTTCCTGTTGGCTTCAATTCTTATGATTGGCGGCATGTTGATGCTGGTGGTGACGGCGGTATCGGGTATTGAAAACGCTATTGAACAGTCGTTATCTATGCCATCTGTTTAATGTCGAGATTGATGATGAAAAATTTCTGCCATCAGAAAAGATCGCAATGGAACCGGGAAGAATGGTGTCAGAAATTTGTGAAGTTTCCGGGTTTATGAATGATCGTTACAATATGAATGTTTTGTGCTTACAAAGTAATGGATACTGTGAATTCAAACCACGTATTTAAAGTGTGACGTTACACATATCCCTGAAAATGATGATGAGAATATAAAAATAATAATAACAAATTTATCTATAATTTATTATTTTCTTCTATTAATTAAATATTTGTTATTTTTAAAATAATGATATTACAGGTTAAATAATTAAATGCTGCTGAATATTGATGTTTGTGATTAAGGAAGGTAATTGAATTTTAAATGTAAAAATACTGTGAATTATGTACAGACTCTCGGATAATTAAATGTAATGATATGAAGCGAATAAGGTTTTCTGTTCTGTTTTGCTGAGTTAACTAATTGATTAATATGATTATATTTTTTATAATTTTCATTAATTGCTAATGAATTATCTGGATATTATAAATGACAAAATTAATAGATTTAAAAGCACATAGCTTCTTTAATTTTTTGTAGCCCGGACAATATAGATTTAAGTCATTGTAAATTTGGCAAAAACCTACCAAATAATCCGGGCATGGATTTTTATTATATTTTTTAGACAAAGATATTTTGGCCGGCACGATAGTAAATAATCGATTCTGCCTTATCAAGTCTTTATTTTTCAAAAAGAAGTCCTCACTGATTTACCAAAACCAGACGCTATTCTTAAGCCGACGCAATATTACCGCAAATGCTTTGCTAATCGTTTATTCAAGTTATCTGGAGGTAAAGTGAAAGCCTCTTATTGCGTACTACTCAAAGAGTGTGTAGTACCTAATTTTATTTTTCCCTGGTGTTGCGCAGATTTTGTTATCGGGAATAGCACTCGCTTTATTGGCGGTAAAGTTTGTGCAACCCGAAGTACAGTTCGAAACAGTATTCGCTTGATCATCGAACGATCGGCTGCATTTAACGCGGTACGTAACGAAATTTCAACAGCCTCATTAGCATATGTTCGCATTTGTTGTTCATAATCTGAAATCGCTTTGATTAAATCTTCATGACCGGATGCTACCTGAGTCAGAGTCTGTGTGAGCAAAAGTGCGTCTCGAAGCGCTGTGTTCGCTCCCATTCCCACCATTGGCGTCATGTTGTGAATAGCATCGCCAAGGAGTGTGACAGCGCTGGAACGCCAGGGTAAGAGATGATCCATACTGCGTAACGGAATCACAGAGATGTTTTCCATATCACTCTGTTTAATTAGGGTATGCAGGTTTTGGTCCCATCCAGCAATACGGGTACAGATCAGATCACACAGAGATTCCGCGGGAAAATCGGTAATCGTATTCGGATAGCTATTCGTTGCCGCTGCGTAGGCCCACATGACGAAATCACCAATTTCTGTCGATGTGGACTTTACCTGGGTATTGATTGGAGCACGCCATAGAGAGACAAACAATCCACCAGAGCTTTTAGGCACGATATTGTTGGGCGACCCATCCAGCAAATATGGAGGCAATGAGTCAGCAAGAGCTTGGGTAAGGCGCACACGTCCAACGGTGAGTGTGACGCCAATGTCAAGCCTTTTTATCGCGGGGAGGTACTGCTTGCGTACTCTTGAATTGCTTCCATCTGCACCGATAAGAACATCAACATCTTCGTGACTTTTATCTGTGAAAAAAAGCCTGACTTTACCGTTTTGCATGTGTTCATAGCGCTCGAACGTTTTGTTCCATTGAACGGTATTTGATAGCCCCTCGTTTAGTACTTCTATAAGTTCAGATCTGCTGATTGACATCCGATCTTCGGTAATAATTTGTCCATCCTCTCCATGAATATTTCTCTGGGCCTCAAGAAGAAGATGTAGATGTTCATCATAGAATCTTGTCTGTCCACCGACAGGTTTTGAAATCTTTTTAAAGGTTAACCAGTTAGTTTCCGGTAGGCATTCCTGCATAGCCTGCTGGCCGAACGTATCGACGTAAATGCCATAACCGGGAAGTATGGATGATGTAGCAGAGCCACGTTCATAAACTTTCACTTTTATTCCATTTTTACGCAGGCCATGTGCCAGGCATGCACCACCAATCCCTGAGCCGATTATTCCAACGTTCATTTCTTTTTTCTCCATAAGTAGTACGATGTGATTCTGAAAGAATCATGGTGACTATAGCTGGCTAGGATCGCAGCCATCAGTCGTGTTACTGCTATAGTCTTAATAATAGTATACCGTACCGTTCGGTACCAATAAAAATTTAGGTTTTTTTACATGACAAATACACCTAAAGCCCAAACAGATCACAAAAGAACCCGTTCGTACTCTAGAATTTCAGGAGAACGAGTTAACGAGCTGTTAAAGATTGCTGCTCAGGTATTTGCAGAACGGGGTTTTGATGGTGCCAGTATCAATGAGATGGCGAAACGTGCTAATGCTTCGAAGGGAACCTATTATAGCCGATTCCCTTCTAAAGAAGAGCTGTTAGTCGCTGTCGTCAGGCAAAGAATAGAAGAAGTTGAAGTCGGTCTGGACAAGACGATGAACCGCGAACCAGATATTGGGAAAGCGTTAACCATTTTTGCAGAGGAAGTTCTCACGGCAATTCTCTCTGAGACAATGATCGCAAACTACCGAGTGGTAACGTTGGAGTCTCAACGTTTTCCGCAGTTGGGTAAGATCTATTATGAAAAGGGAGTCAAAAAGATCGTAGATTTTCTTGTCGAATATCTGGTACGAAAGGTGAAGGAGGGAAAATTGAACATAGTAGACCCGAAAATTTCCGCAGAGGTGTTTATCGATGGCATCATTGGAACGCCAAGGCTTAAGGCTACTTTGGGTATTGGTTTACCGACTCCAGAGGAAAAATCTCAGAGAATTGCCATCGCTGTTCAGTCATTTCTCGCTGTGTATGGTACGGTTTCGTGATAGTTACTTTGTAGTAAATTGGAAATTATCGTAGGAATGTCGTTGAATTAAGAGCCTGCCTGTTATCAGGTAGGTCTCTTCGCTGAAATTAAGAAAGCGGTTTGAATGCCTTGAATATAGATGAGGCGTTTTGGAGTCTTTTTTACTCTCTCTTTTTTACTCTTTTATGTTTGGTTTATTTGTGATTACTTATTCATTTCCTTTGTAGACAAATAGTTTACAATTTAACTAACTTATTGTTTTTCTTTAATCCGAGTCTGAATTTGTCATAATTAAAATTGATTTGTGAAGATATTCCGAAGGTGGGGATGTTGATATGGTAAGAAGAGTGATAAAGCCGCTGCGCGTTTCGGTTATTTGCAGTACATTGATGGCCACTGGATACGCTTTAGCTAATCATCAAAGTAAGCTGATTGAAGGTGATACGCAAAATCTATCGAAAATAGAGTCTGAAAAGATAGCTGAAACAACAACACTTAAACAAGTACAAATTCAAACTGCTACAATTTCAGAAACAGAGCGTCGTAAAATGCTGCGAAGCTGGATACCAGCGCAAATTAAGCCTGTTTTCTTTGACCAATTGGTTCGTTTGTACTCTGCCAATCAGATGCAACCTTTGTGGCAAGATAAAATTGCGGTTCAACGTTTTGAACAACAACTTTCAGAACTTGCATTGGCAGGGTTTCAGCCACAATTTGGCCAATGGCTGGCTGAACTCAATGATGCTCAATTGAGTGATAAGGGACGGGATCTCATCTTATCGGATGCTATGCTGGGCTATTTACAATTTGTTTCAGATGTCGGTCATCAGGGCCAACGCTGGTTCTATCATGCTACGCCATACAAAATTGTTTTACCTTCATCAGAAGTTATAGAGCAGTGGCAGCAAGCTATGGTCGATCACAATGTGGCTGCTTATGTCGCAGCATTGGCGCCACAGCATCCTCAATATGAAAATATGCGCAAGGAGATGATGAAACAATTGGCTGATAGTAAACCGTGGCCACAACTTTCTGACAAAAGTGCGCTAAAACCGGGGCAAAGTAGTTCTGATGTCGTTGTGTTGAGAGAAATACTTATTCGTCTTGGGATGTTGAGCGAACTGACAACTCAATCAGATCATGTCTACGATCCTGAACTAGTGACTGCGGTAAAAAATTTTCAGCATTGGCAAGGGTTGGCGCCGGATGGCGTAATTGGTAAACGCACAAGAGATTGGCTGAATACTTCCCCTCAAACTAGAGCCGGTTTGATAGCTCTTAATATCCAGCGCTTGCGTATTATCCCAAGCCATGTGTCTACAGGAATTATGGTCAATATTCCAGATTATTCATTGTATTATTATCTTAATGATCAGGAAGTGTTGGACTCGAAAGTGATCGTTGGTCGTCCAAGCCGTAAAACACCCATTATGAGTAGTGTGCTGAATAATGTGGTGATTAACCCTCCCTGGAGTGTGCCGACTAGCCTGGCAAGAAAAGATATCGCACCACGAGGGCTTGATGATCCCGGATATTTTCAACGGGGAGGGTACGTTATCTTTTCCAATTGGCGTGCGGATGCTAGTGTCATCGATCCTTACACGATTGATTGGAGCGTGATTACGCCTGCTAATTTTCCTTATCGAATATGGCAAGCTCCGGGACCGACTAACTCATTAGGCCGCTATAAATTTAATATGCCAAATTCGGATGCTATCTATTTGCATGATACGCCGAACCATAACCTGTTTAACAAAGACATCCGGGCGATCAGCTCTGGTTGTGTACGGATTAATAAGGCTTCAGAATTAGCGAATATGTTATTGGGAGATGTGGGGTGGACGCAAAACAAAGTGACTAATACCGTGAAACAGGGCAATACCGTTTATGTTAACATTCCACAGCGTATCCCAGTTTATTTGTATTATTTAACTGCTTGGGTAGATGAACAGGGGATTCCTCAGTACCGTACCGATATTTATGACTACGATAATAGTGTGGGACAAGGTTCCCAGTTTTTGTCAAAGTTGTTACCTTTACAAAACTAAATGCAACTAATTTCTGTTATTAGTTGTCACAGTGACCAGTGGCTTTTTCCATAACATAATCTGAGTAGATGTTTCTTCATGGATATAATTGATCATAATCGCCGTAAGTGGCTTTGTGTGGGGGCTGCTACTTTAGGCTTGAGTTTTTTGCCGGGGCATGCCTTTGCGACTCTAGCCACTCCACGGCCACGAATTTTACGTTTTGACAACTTACATACGGGTGAAACGATTAAAGCCGAATTTTTTGACGGCTATCGTTATAACAAAGAAGAGCTGGCCCGCTTGGATCATCTGTTTCGAGATTACCGTCAAAATAGAGTTAAGACTATTGATCCTAAATTATTTGATCAGATTTATTTGCTGCAAATGATGATGGGGATTAATAAACCTGTACAACTCATTTCTGGTTACCGTTCACTGGTAACCAACAATCAGTTGCGCAAGCAAAGTAAAGGCGTGGCTAGACAGAGTTACCATACTCGCGGGCGGGCGATGGATTTTCATATTGAAGGTATTGAGCTTAGCCGTATCTGCAAGGCGGCTCTGAAAATGAAAGCAGGAGGGGTAGGATACTATCCACACAGTAATTTCGTTCATATTGATACAGGTCCCGTCAGGACATGGTAATCTGGTGAGTAACTATTTTGTTTTGACTATGGAGTAAATGAAATAATGAAATACCAAATTATTCCTGTTACTGCTTTTATGCAGAATTGTACCCTTATTTGGAATGAAGAGAGTAAGGAAGCGGCAATTGTTGATCCGGGGGGGGAAGCGGCAAAGCTGATCGCCGAGATAGAACGTCGTGGTTTGAAGTTGACCCAGATTTTATTGACTCATGGTCATTTTGACCATGTTGGTGCGACGGCGGAAGTCGCTAAACATTTTAATGTGCCGATCTACGGGCCACAGCAGGACGATGCTTTCTGGATCGAAGGATTGCAAGCTCAAAGTCGAATGTTTGGCATTGAAGAGTGCCCATTATTTGAACCTGATCGCTGGTTAAATGAAGGTGATGAACTACGAGTAGGGGGGATTGATTTATCTGTATTGCATTGTCCGGGGCATACGCCAGGGCATGTTGTGTTTGTAAATCATGAAGATAAGCTGATTTATATGGGAGATGTTCTGTTTAAAGGGGGGGTTGGGCGTAGTGACTTCCCACGCGGTAATCACCAGCAGTTAATTAACTCAATTAAAGATAAACTTCTGCCACTTGGTGATGATTATGAATTTATTCCGGGGCACGGGCCAATGTCGACGTTAGGTTATGAGCGGCAGACTAATCCATTTTTACAGGATGAAGTACCAGGTTGGTGATGATCAACCCGTTCTATTTTTATTTTGATGTACTCAATAAAGTTAATATCGCAATTGTGTCGAGCGTCGAATCTTCTGAATGATAAAAGCCGCTGAAATTCAGCGACTTTTCATAGTGAGGTAAATGTTAACTTAGAGTACTGCAACAATGGCTTCACACAGTGGAGCCATGTTTTCCAGCGTCAAGCCAGCGACGTTAATACGACCGGAACTAACAGCGTATATACCAAATTCCTCACGCAGACGTTCTACTTGTTCTTTTGTCAAACCACTGAATGAGAACATACCATTTTGACTAATAATAAAGCTGAAATCCTGTTTTGCCCCTTTTTCTTGCAAGGTATTGACGAACAGTTGACGCATACGCTGAATACGTTCACGCATGGTGGTCAGTTCCTGTTCCCAAGCTGCTTTCAGATCTTCATTTGACAAAATGGTGGTGACAACAGATGCACCATGAGCAGGTGGGTTGGAATAGTTCGCTCGAATAATCGCTTTAGCCTGACTGAACGCTCTTTCGGCTGTATCACTGTCACTAGCGACAATGGTACAGGCGCCGACACGTTCATTGTACAGGCCAAAGTTTTTGGAGTAAGAGCTGGCAACAATCAGTTCATTGTGATTTTTCGCGAAAATGCGTAGGCCCTCCGCGTCTTCATTCAGGCCCTTGGCAAACCCTTGATAAGCGAAATCAAAAAGAGGCAACCAGCCTTTCTCCGCAGACATTTCTGCCAGCTTAGCCCATTGTGCCGGGGTGGGATCGATGCCCGTCGGATTGTGGCAGCAACCGTGGAACAAAACAACATCACCTGCCTGAACTTCAGACAGGCTTGTTAGCATGCCTTCGAAATTCAGCGCGTGTTTTTCAGCGTCATAGTATTTATATTCACAAACTTCCAAACTAGCGGCGGAAAAAACGTTTTTATGGTTTGGCCAGGTTGGGTTGCTGATCCACACCCGTTTAGCATTAGTCTGTTTGGCAATGAAATCCGCAGCAATACGTAAAGCACCTGTACCGCCAGGGCTTTGTGCTGTGCGGGCGCGTTTATCTGTGACGACTGGGTGATCTTTGCCAAACAGTAATTCTTGAGTTACGCGGCCAAATTCGGCTAAACCGCTAATTGGCAGATAATTCTTTGTTGTTTCGTTTTCCAGTAAATATTGTTCAGCTTGTTTAACACTATTTAGAACAGGGGTTTTTCCTGTTTCGTCTTTATAGACACCGATACCAAGGTTGATTTTATTTGTACGAGGATCAGAACGGAAACTATCGGCTAAACCAAGAATAGGATCGGCAGGCGCTGCTGTGATTTTCTCAAACATGTTTGTAATTCCAAAGCTCAGAGTTAAGCCCAAAAGGGTAGTCAGGTTAACGTTGCTAAAGCAGTTTGCCAACTATTTGTCGTGAAAAGAAGATAATCTTGTGAGGCAGTTTGCGGAGTGAGAAAAAGGAGGAAAACATAAGACTAAAAAAGCAGCACATAAGCGCTGCTTTCTCTTAATGATGCTTAACTTGTTCAGCCAAATCTATTTACCAACGGTAATTAGAATTGGTAAATCATACCTACGCCAACAACGTTGTCAGTGCTGATACCCATCTCTTTGGTGAATTCATTGCTATCCAACAGGTTGATTTTGTAATCAACATAGGTAGTCAAGTTTTTGTTAAAGTAGTAGTAACTACCAACAGAGATATATTTTACCAGATCGCGATTGTCGGATTCTTTCCCATCATGATCAATGTCACCAAACAGATTTTTACCTTTGGACTGAACGTATGCCAGAGATGGACGTAAACCGAAGTCGAACTGATATTGGGCGGTCAATTCGATGTTCTGGGTTTTGTTGGCGATATTTTCCCAGTTTACACCATCAACTTTTCCACCGAAGCGGGTCATGTTGCGGGTTTCACCGTACATGGCAGCTAGGTAGATGTTGTTAGCATCGTATTTAACACCAATGTTCCATGCTTCAGCGCGATCACCTAAGGCAGTGGAGCCAGTAGGTGTGTCTTTTTTACCTTTTTCTTCAATAACGTTAAAAGTAGTCTTTTGCGCAGAAGTACGAGCAGAGTTAGAGTATGCACCACCGACGCTGATACCGTAACCTACGTCATAGGTTGTAGCGAAACCGTAGCCATCACCGTTGTCTTTACGGTTGGCACGGCCATTAGTAGTATTGTCACTATTCTCACCCTGATATTGCAGAGCAAAATTCAGGCCATCGACTAGACCGAAGAAATCGGTATTACGGTAAGTCAACAGACCTGTAGAACGGCCAGTCATGAAATTGTCAGTCTGCGCCATTGAGTCGCCACCGAATACTGGCAACACGTCGGTCCAAGCGTTGACTTCATAAACTGCACCATAGTTACGGCCATAATTCATTGAACCGTAGTCGGACAGTTTCAAACCAGCGAAAGCCAGACGGGTTTTAGTTTCTTCGTCAGTACCTTCTGCACGGTTACCTTTGATATTGTATTCCCAACGGCCAAAACCGGTCAGTTGGTCATTAACTTGAGTTTCGCCTTTGATACCCAGACGGGCGAAGGAATTATCGCCATCTTCGCCGCTTTTGTTGTTAGCGAATTTGTGCTGGACTTCAACTTTACCATACAGATCCAGTTTGTTGCCGTCTTTGTTATAAATTTCAGCTGCATTTGCTGCGCCAGCAGCTAACAGAGCTGGGATTACTACTGCAAGAACATTGCGTTTCATCATTTATTATTACCCTCATTGGTGTTATTCGGACACCTGCCACTGCCAAAAATAATTCTTTAAAAATCTACGGAACTATTTGTGAGAGTTTAGTGTCGTCTGTTTCACTGTCAAGTGTTTCATTGGTTGCTATTTTTATCCACTCACAAAATGCGATAAAAAAGAAAATTTAGTAAAAATGTGAAACAAAGTGTTTCAAAATGTAAATGAGGGATTGTTTTTTGAACTCTGGTCTGTCCAGTTGATCAAAAAAGTGAAAAATGGATTGCAGTCAGTGGCGGAAGAAGATTACCCGTTTATTTTAATAAAAAGAGTAAAATATGATGTTTATTTCATCAATAATATCTCTTATATGTAACTTACTGATTATGCTTGTCGATGTGTTATATACCATTTTTTAACAGATACCTGATAATGATTATGCTTGAAAAAATGTAGTGCTCACTTTAAGCGAGCACTATAACATGTTAATTGGATCTCCTATTAACCTGCCTAATTTATATCAGACTGTTAGAATTGATATACCAAACCTACACCTACCGCGTTATTTGTGTTGACATCGAGATGTTTGGTGTAGAAGTTGTCATGTACTAAGTTGATTTTATAATCAACATAAGTGGATAAATTTTTGTTAAAGTTATAATAAGAACCAATAGAAATATATTTTACCCAGTCCTGATGAGTGAAAAAAGTTGTTCCTCTGGATTGAACATATGCCAGAGATGGACGCAGACCAGAATCAAACTGATATTGGGCAGTTAATTCAATGTTGCGGGTTTTTGCGGAGACGAAATCTTGGTAGCCGAAAGAGGTCATATTGTGAGTTTCACCATACATGGCGGCCAGATATAGGTTGTTTGCATCATATTTGGCGCCAATGTTCCATGCTTCAGCTCTTTCACCGCGAGCGACAGAAGTAACGAGCCTTTCATGTGTAATAGGGCGGTCAGCATTGGAGTAGGCTCCCCCTACGCTGATACCATTGCCGATATCGTAAGTAACAGAGAGACCGAAGCCGTCGCCGTTACTACCACCATTGGGCTTAATGAGATCACCGCGCTTACGAATTGAATTGCGGCGGTTGTTGCTGTTTTCGTCGTTCTTACCTTGGTATTGCAGGGCGAAGTTCAGACCGTCAACCAGACCAAAGAAATCCGTATTGCGATAAGTCAAGACACCAGTAGCACGATTAGTCATGTAGGTGTCAGCCTGCGACATGGAGTCTGCACCAAATACTGGCAGTACGTCGGTCCAGGCATTGACGTCATAGAGAACGCCGTAATTACGGCCATAATCTAGAGAACCATATTTGGCAAATTTTAAGCCAGCAAAGGCTAAACGAGTTTGGTTCCCTTCGGAATTGTTTGCCTCAGCCTTGTTAGCTTGGATATTGTATTCCCAACGGCCATAACCCGTTAATTGGTCATTGATTTGGGTTTCACCTCTGAAGCCCAAACGAATGTAGCTTGCATCACCATCTTCACTATAGATAGGGGATTTATCTGATCTTTGGGTAATTTTAGAGAATTGATGACGCGCATCAACTTTGCCATAGATATCCAGTTTATTACCGTTTTTGTTATAAATTTCAGCGGCATTTGTTACACCAGCAGTCAACAGCACTGGGATGACCACGGAAAAGATACTACCCTTCATTATTGTTACCTTCATTTAATTACAATTGTTAATTACCGTCATTGGTGTTATTCGGACATCTGTTACTGACAGAAATAATTCCTTTAAGAAACTCGTTGAAATTATTTATGAAAATATCGTGATGTCCGAGTCGGGGCACAGTTTTTCATTAGCCGTGGACTTTATCTATCATTTAATTGATACAAAGTGACGATTTTTGTAATAAAGTGAAAATAATATATTGCAAAATGTAAATGGAATGGGGTTTTTGATCGTATCTTGAATTTGAAGAATAAAAAAAGCCAGCTTTTGCTGGCTTTATACATAATGATTTTTTAATGTTTTTTTTACGCAATCATTAGAAGTTTGCGCTTCTTGGCGTACGCGGGAATGGGATGACATCACGTACATTTGGCACGCCAGTCACGTAAGCAACCAGGCGTTCAAAGCCCAGTCCAAACCCTGAATGAGGTACGGTGCCATAACGACGCAGATCACGGTACCACCAGTAATCTTCTTTATTAAGCCCCATCTCTTCCATACGTTTATCCAGCATATCCAGACGCTCTTCACGCTGTGAGCCGCCGATAATTTCACCAATGCCCGGTGCAAGTACATCCATTGCCGCGACAGTCTTACCGTCGTCGTTCATTCGCATATAGAAGGCTTTAATATCTTTTGGATAGTTTTTCACGACAACTGGAGCTTGGAAATGTTTCTCGGCCAGATAACGTTCGTGTTCTGAAGAGAGGTCAAC
This sequence comes from Photorhabdus namnaonensis, assembly GCF_001684335.1. Lineage (GTDB taxonomy): Bacteria > Pseudomonadota > Gammaproteobacteria > Enterobacterales > Enterobacteriaceae > Photorhabdus > Photorhabdus namnaonensis. Next base: position 219,273 of record NZ_LOIC01000072.1, on the reverse strand, counting down.
TCCCCAGAAGACTGGGTTTTCAAATTTCTGGCCGCAGTTTTGCAGAATTTCAACGGCATCAGTGTAATCAATCTGAGCAAAGTCAGAAGTGATAAATTTTTCCAGGCGGGTGATGACATCTTTATCTACGCGTTCAGCGAAGAATTGTAGATCATCAGCGCGCTCTGCCAATGCGGCTTTGAAAACATATTTCAGCATCTTTTCAGCCAGTGCAGCGGCATCGTTGAGGTTGGCGAAGGCGATTTCCGGTTCAAGCATCCAAAATTCTGCCAGATGGCGGCTGGTATTAGAGTTTTCAGCACGGAAGGTCGGACCGAATGTGTAAACTTTGCTTAATGCACAAGCATATGCTTCACCGTTCAATTGCCCGGATACGGTCAGAAAAGCTTCTCGGCCAAAAAAATCTTGGTTGAAATCCACTTCACCTTTGTCAGTTAACGGCAGATTTTGCAGATCCAGCGTAGAGACGCGGAACATTTCGCCGGCGCCTTCTGTATCCGCGGCCGTAATCAACGGGGTGGAAACCCAGAAGTAACCATTTTCATGGAAGAAACGGTGTAATGCTTGAGCAAGAGTATGGCGCATACGAGCAACGGCGCCAATCAGGTTGGTACGAGGGCGCAGGTGAGCGACATCACGCAGGTATTCAATACTGTGGCGTTTCGCGGCCATTGGATAGGTATCAGGATCTTCAACCATGCCGATCACCACGACTTGGGTCGCTTGTAGTTCAAAATTCTGCCCTTGACCTAGGGAAGCAACGACTGTCCCTGTTACTTCGACAGAACAGCCGGTAGTTAAATGCAGAATTTCATCCTGATAATTAGGCAAATTATTATTAACGACGGCCTGTAATGGATTAAAGCAGGAACCGTCATAGACGGCGAGGAAAGAGATGCCAGCTTTAGAATCTCTCCTTGTACGTATCCAGCCGCGAACGGTGACTTCACTATCAACCGCAACCCGGCCTTGCAGTACGTCGACTACAGGCGCTACGCTCATAGATTTCTCTCTTCTTTATATATCAGTTCAGGTTTGTGAAATTGAATATCCCCACAAGGGGCGACTTATTCTATGTTACTTGCCCTGTTTCAGGAAACAAGAGGAAATCATCAATTTAAACGGTGAAATAGAGGGGAAAGGCGTTTTTCAGATGTGCTGCCGCGTTATTTGCAGCAGCACAGGGGTATTTTGGCATGAAACTTGGGTTAACAAGCTTGTTTAACCTGAGGTATATCAAAAGCCGCACGTAGCTTGTTAACAAACTCGTTATCTTCACAAATGGTTTTGCCAGGGCTATCTGAAAGCTTTGCGACCGGTTTGCCATTACATTCAACAAGTTTGATGACGATATTCAGTGGCTTAACCCCTGGAATATTACAGGTGAGTTGCGTACCGATACCGAAGGTCAGGTTTATTCTTTTGTTGAAATGACGATAGAGCGCTAGCGCTTTTTGGAAATCCAAGCTGTCAGAGAACACCAGCGTTTTTGTCATTGGGTCGATATCCAGTTTTTGATAGTGGGCGATTGCTTTTTCGCCCCATTGAACGGGATCACCCGAATCATGACGTAAACCTTGATAACTTTTGGCAAACTGGGCATCAAAGTCCCGCAGGAAAGCGTCCATTGTAATACAGTCGGTCAAGGCAATGCCTAACTGGTTAGGATATTCTTTTAGCCAACTTTGTAATGCTTCTCGTTGGCTGTTAGCCAGATCCGGGCTGATTTGCTGATGAGCTTGAAACCACTCATGCGCCTGTGTACCAACCGGAGGGAGTCCAAGCTGTTGTGCAAGTTGATAATTGCTAGTGCCAATCAGGTAAGGGAAATGCTGTTGCAGCTCACTGACGATAGCGTGTTGAACATTGTGTGAGAAACGCCGGCGTGTACCGAAATCCATCAGTTTGAAACTGGAGAGATCGACTCCTTCATTTTCAGCATTTTGATAGAACAGTTTGATCAACTTGCGTAACTGATTAACTGCATTTTCCACTGTATTATCTGGTGAGTGATAGCGATGAACTAATTCACTAATTAGCGCCAGTAATGGAACTTCCCACATAATGACTTCATGCCATAATCCTGAAATACGGATAGCTAATTGGCCGCCGTTTGTAACAGAAATATTGACTTGCTGTGGGTTAAAACGAAAAGTTTTTAACCAATCCAGATAGTCAGTCTTGAAAAAAGGCAGACTGGAAAGGTAATTAAATTCAGCATCGGTTAATGCCAGATCAGCCATCGTATTAACTTGATAACGTAATTCTGTGGCATATTCACCTAGCAGTTCATCGCCGCGGCATCGAAATTCTGCAACAACAGGCATGTTGTTGTAGCGGTGATACACTGCTTGTTGCATATGAAGTTTATAAGCGTCAGTATCAAGCAGTGATTTTATAATTGGGGTAGCGTCTAGTGTCATAGCGCGTTATGCATCCTCACGGAGCGTATTCGTATTAGCTAAATCGATAAAGTGGGAAGAGTATACCGGGATTATTTTGTTATTGAAGTCGCATAACATCATATAGTTCACCAAAATATCGAAGTTAAACAGGGCCTTTGGTCAAATGTTATCATGTTATTTGATCATTAGGTGATGACAAGCACCAAAGAATAAACATATTTCTTACACAACATCATACTCGTTCTTAATGAATGTTTAACGTCAGAAGGTGCGTTATTCACTCTTGAAATTCAACCTCTTTCTATGGCAGCGTAAGGCTTGGTATTGAATTAATTCTATCAGGCATGAAACAAAAAGGTTTCTTATGACACAACAGCGACAAGCTAAGTACCGCCGGGATTATCGCGCTCCCGACTATACGATTTCTGATATTGAACTCGATTTTAATCTTGATGCCGATAACACGGAAATCACCGCAATCAGCCAGATAAAACGTCTGAGTCATGAAATAACGCCATTAGTGTTGGATGGTGAAGATTTGACACTGAAAAGTCTTCATGTGAATGGTCAACCGTGGGCGCATTACCGTGAACAGGAGGGGACACTGGTTATTGAACAGTTGCCGGCTCAGTTCATTTTGAAAATTGTTAATGAGATCCATCCATCGAACAATACGGCGCTGGAAGGGTTGTATGTTTCTGGCGATGCGCTTTGTACCCAGTGTGAAGCGGAAGGGTTCCGCCACATTACTTACTATCTCGATCGTCCTGATGTATTGGCTCGTTTTACAACGCGTATCACAGCCGATAAAGCCAAGTATCCGTATCTGCTTTCAAACGGTAACCGGGTTGAGCAGGGAGAAACCGATGATGGGCGTCATTGGGTGAAATGGCAAGATCCATTCCCGAAACCATGTTATCTGTTTGCTCTGGTCGCGGGTGATTTTGATGTGTTGCGTGATACTTTTACGACGCGTAGCGGCCGTGAAGTTGCATTGGAGCTGTTTGTTGATCATGGCAATCTCGATCGGGCTGATTGGGCAATGACTTCTCTGAAAAATTCCATGAAGTGGGATGAAACCCGTTTTGGCCTTGAGTATGACCTCGATATTTATATGATTGTCGCGGTGGATTTCTTTAATATGGGCGCTATGGAGAATAAAGGGCTGAATGTCTTTAACTCCAAATATGTGCTGGCAAAGTCTGAAACTGCGACTGATAGAGATTACCTTAATATAGAAGCTGTGATCGGCCACGAATATTTCCATAACTGGACCGGGAATCGCATTACTTGCCGCGATTGGTTCCAATTGAGTTTAAAAGAGGGATTGACGGTATTCCGTGATCAGGAATTTAGCTCTGATCTTGGCTCTCGTTCTGTTAATCGAATTAATAATGTGCGTGTGATGCGTTCGGCGCAGTTTGCAGAAGATGCCAGCCCAATGGCTCATCCAATTCGCCCGGATAAAGTAATTGAGATGAATAATTTCTATACCCTGACTGTGTATGAGAAGGGCGCGGAAGTTATTCGTATGATTCATACCTTGCTAGGTGAAGAGCGATTCCAGGCAGGGATGCAGCTTTATATTCATCGCCATGATGGCAGTGCTGCAACATGTGATGATTTTGTTCAGGCGATGGAAGATGCGTCAAATGTGGATTTATCACTTTTCCGTCGTTGGTATAGCCAGTCTGGTACTTCAGTACTGACAGTTCGCGATGAATATGATGCAGAAAAGCAGCAATATAAGTTGCATGTCAGTCAGATGACACCACCTACCGCCGATCAAAAAGAGAAACAGTCTCTGCATATTCCTCTGGATATTGAGTTATATGACAGTAAAGGTCATGTGATTCCGCTACGTTATGATGGTCAACCGGTTCACCATGTATTGAATGTGACTAATGCAGAACAGACGTTTGTATTTGATGATGTGCCGTCGCTGCCGGTTCCCTCTTTATTACGGGAATTCTCAGCGCCGGTGAAACTGGATTACACATTCAGTGATCAGCAATTGGCATTCCTGATGAAACACGCTCGCAATGCGTTTTCACGTTGGGATGCGGCTCAGTCTCTGATGGCAAACTATATCAAATTGAACGTTATCCGTTATCAGCAGAAGCAGCCGATCGAACTGCCAATGCATGTGGTGGATGCTTTCCGAGCGGTGTTATTGGATAAAGAAATTGATCCGGCTCTGGCGGCTCATATTCTGACTTTACCATCAGAAAGTGAGATGGCGGAGCTGTTTACGATTATCGATCCTAAAGCGATTCATGAAGTTCTGGATGCAATCACTCGTACTTTGGCTCAGGAAATGGCTGATGAGTTTGCGGTGGTTTATAACGCTATCAATATTGGCGCATACCGCGTCGCTCATCAGGATATCGCTAAGCGCTCTCTGCGTAATATCTGTCTATATTATCTGGCTTTTGGTCATCAAGAGCAGGCTGATAAAGTGGTATCAAACCAATACCATCAATCTGACAATATGACTGATGCACTGGCGGCATTATTTGGTTCGGTGCTGGCGGTGTTGCCTTGCTGTGATCACCTCATGGCGGAATTTGATGAGCGATGGCATCAGGATGGCCTGGTGATGGATAAATGGTTTGGCTTACAGGCAAGTAGCCCGGCGGCAGATGTTTTGGCTAATGTGCGTAATCTTCTGAATCATCGTTCATTTAGTATCAGTAACCCAAACCGGGTGCGTGCCCTGATCGGGACATTTGTTAATAATCCAGTTGCATTCCATGCTGAAGATGGCAGCGGTTATCAATTCTTGGTGGAAATTTTGACTGATCTTAACAGCCGTAACCCGCAGGTTGCTTCCCGTTTGATTGAACCGCTGATTCGCCTGAAACGTTATGATGAAAAACGTCAAGACATGATGCGTAGTGCGTTAGAACAGTTGAAAGAGTTGGAAAATCTGTCTGGTGATCTGTTTGAAAAAATTACCAAGGCGTTAGAAAGCTGATAATTATTTATTGGGTTATCGGGCTAATGGTTATTAGCCCGATTTATCTTCTGGATAATAAATTTCTTCTTGCAAGCATTGGGTTGGAAGTAAAATACAATGGTCAGTATCTCATGGTAAAACTGATATGTGGTTAATTTTTATGTCTCTATGGTATTATCGTTAATTTAAGGGCGGTCAACCAACCAGTAACTTTAGAGGATAAAAGAATGGCTTTACTTACAATGGATACACATACAGCAGTTAAGGCACTCAAAGCGTCTGGTTTTAACGATGAGCAGTCTGAAAAAATCGTTGAAGTTATTACAGAACTGCAAAATATAAGTGTTGCCGCCAAAGCAGATCTAACAGTTGCTACTGAGAGCATTAAAACCGATATTGGTACTATAAAAACAGATTTAGATTGGATTAAGAAACTGACATTAGCAGTTGGTATTGCTGTTGTTATTGCGGCATTGAAATACATTTTTATTGGTTGATGCTGGATACTTGTAGTATGAAAATTGCTCGAGATATTAAAGGCATCCATTGGTTTGCTCCCTTTTGAGTTGTTCGAGAGAAGCAAAGTATCTTGGGCAAAAACGTCAACGGTTGTAGTCACTAGTGTATTCTTGTTATACCAATGCATTTTCCCGACTCTCACGCGCAACATCTGGGAGAGATTTGCTCCTAATTAGCATATTTCTGTAGATTCAGCCCGTATTATTCGGTTACTCTACCTGCCTAAATATTTTTAGGATTAAAAATGAGCTTTTTTAGTTCAAAAATTTCTAAGTGGCACATGAATGTGTATAGTTTTACTTTTATAATTTAATGTTTATAAATTAATTAATAGGTTCAGAATTATGTGCTACCCACTAGTCAGGAAAGCGTTGTTCCAACTTGATCCGGAACGGGCGCACGAATTAACCTTCCGCCAACTTAAGCGTATTACCGGTAGTCCTTTCGAGTTTCTGATCCGCCAGTCAGTTGCGACGAAGCCTGTTACTTGTATGGGTTTATCGTTTAAAAATCCCCTCGGTCTGGCTGCGGGCCTTGATAAGGATGGCGATTGTATTGATGCATTTGGTGCAATGGGATTTGGTTTTATTGAAATTGGCACCGTAACCCCACGCGCTCAGGCAGGAAATGATAAGCCGAGATTATTCCGTATCGTTGAAGCAGAAGGGTTAATTAACCGTATGGGCTTCAATAATCTTGGTGTTGATAACCTGGTAGAGAATGTTAAAAAGGCAAAATATGGCGGCGTTATTGGGATAAATATTGGCAAAAATAAAGATACACCAGTAGAGCATGGAAAAGATGATTATCTAATCTGCATGGATAAGGTTTATCCTCATGCTGGCTATATCACAATTAATATCTCTTCACCTAACACACCTGGCTTAAGAACGTTGCAATACGGCGAAGCGTTGGATGATCTGTTATCGGCGATTAAAAATAAACAGAGTGAACTTCAACAAAAATACCAGAAATATGTTCCTGTTGCGGTAAAAATTGCGCCAGATCTTTCTCAAGAAGAGTTGATTCAAATTGCAGATAGTTTAATTCGTCATAATATCGATGGTGCTATTGCAACTAATACAACGTTAGACAAGAGATTAGTTGAAGGACTTAACTATTGCCTACAAGCTGGTGGGTTAAGTGGTCGGCCGGTCCAGTTGCGTAGTACAGAGATTATTCGTCAGCTCTCTCAGGAATTAAGCGGTAAAATTCCCATTATCGGTGTTGGTGGAATAGATTCACTTGTCTCTGCCAGAGAAAAAATAGCAGCGGGGGCTTCTTTAATACAGATTTTCTCTGGATTTATCTATCATGGTCCAAAATTAATCAAAGATATTGTCAATCATATCTAAATCTTGCTGTTAATTTATCATTGGGGGTTTATTTTTGCCCCCAACTCATCTATATTTGCTCTGAACACCTAAATTTTACCTGTATCTTCGCGTGTCTTTTAATTATGGCAGGGTTTATTTCACTGAATAGCGGAAAAGTTATTTACAATCTGTTTGGCGACGTAAGTTTTTCTGGCATAAAAGGATAACTCATGAACATTAAACCCGATGACCAATGGCGCTGGTATTTTGATACTGACCATGACCGTGTAATGCTCGACCTGTCTAATGGTATGGTTTTTCGTTCCTGTTTTCCTGCGAAGATGCTGACACCTTATGCAATGGGAGAAACTTCATTTTCTGTAGAAGATGCGACGCTTTATTATTGTTTTGAAGAACAGACACGCCGAATTAATATTTCAGATGAATCCAGGGCTGAATTAATTCTTAATGCGTTAGTGGCTTTTCGCTTTATTAAGCCACAGATGCCAAGAAGCTGGTATTTTTCCCGTTTTGCCATGATAGAAAAGCCGGTACAAGGCGAGCTAATTCAGGTACGGCTCCAGGATTACGGGGCAGATGCTGTATTCTTGGTCGTAGAGGCCGGGGATAGTGCGAGCCTTTGTCTGTTAGCTCAACAGCAATTAACGTTATCTGATCGGGTAATGAATTTTTGCGATCCGATTAAGATTATGAATGATCGGTTGATGCCATTTGTGGAACCTGTTTGTATGCCAATTTATGGCACTGCGGTTTGATTTAGGGTGATTATGGGTAAGTCACTTTTTTCTGTGTCCTAGAATCTCCTGTTGGCTATTATCACAGAGACTTGCCTATTATATGTAATAGCTATAGCTTGTTTATTTGAAGTTGGTGTGAAAAATAGATAAGAAGTATTTTAATAATTTCCTCCCCTCTGGATAGCATTAGCTTCGAGATGGAGAGGAGGGATAATGAAGTTAATTAGCACGATTTTCGAAGATTAATTGTTCTGCGTGATGGGATATTGCTGCTAATGCGTCGTGACTGGCGTAATCATCTTGGACGATTTGTGCCCGTTGTTTAAACAAATTTGTACGCAGCATATTTTCCACTGTTTGCTTAAGCTGAAATTCCGTCGGTTGTGCTGTATCCAGATTAATACCGCATCCGGCCCATACGACGCGAAACGCTGTTTCCTGCTTACCTTCTCCTGTATCGGCAATGAGTACTGGTGTACCGTGGTTGAGGGCGTAATTAATGGTTCCGTAACCCCCGTTGGATATTAGCAATGAAGCTTTTGGCAGCCAGTGCTCAAATGAGATAAATTCTTCGATATGTGCGTTGTCAGGTATGTTTTCTGATCGTATTTCTATTGAACTACCACCGGTGGTTGCTAATACACGCACAGGTAATGTAGCCAGTGCACGCAATGTGGGAAAAATTAACTGGTTTAGATCAGTATTAGACATGGTGCCTTGAGTGACTATCACCAATGGGCGTGGATCATTTTCTTCCCATAATTGAGGTGATTCTGTTGTTGGAGCGGGGTTGGGGAGGGGGCCAATAAAATGAACTGTATCAGGTAAACCCTCTCGTGGGTACTCGAATGCCAGGGTTGAAAGTTGTAAAAAGCGATCAGAACCTAAAATAACTTCGTCATTGAAAAATCGGGTTAACGTAGCGCAGCCCGACTGCGCTAATGCGTCATTAAAGTTATCCTGCACTTCGGTTATTAGTTTCCGTGTCTCCTCATCCACGAGCTGTTCATGTGTCAACTCTGATGGTAGTAATGCAGGGGGAATACGTGGTCCCCAGAAAATTGAATCTTTCGAAGAGTAAGCCAGAGGCGTTATGCCAATTATGATCACTGGCAGGCGATGAGTTTTTTCTTTTTGCAGCAGTGGCAATATGCCATAGAAACAGTTCTCGGCTATAAGGAGTTCTGCTTGCTGTTCATGGATGATTTGTTGTAATTGGCGGTCAAGGAATGGGATTGGGGTACAGAAGAAATCTTTAAACGCCAGCGCCATTTGCAGATTTCCTGGAGGAAGGTGCGCTCGATCAGGAAAACGTTGTTTTAAGTGGCGGTAATCAAAGTCTATCTGCTCATCAAAGGGGATAAATGTTGCATTTAAATCTTCTACCTGTTGGCGAAATAATGCGCCGGTGAATACAGTTACCTGATGTCCTTGTGCTATCAGTGATTGAGTTACTTTTAACATCGGATAGACATGCCCGGGCGTTGCGACCGCTGCAATGACAATTCGTGCCATAACTTGCTCCTTTGTACTGTTTTGATTTAATTACGCTAGCTAGCTCCTGACTGAGGGGGTGATCATTTCATAACAACTGTTACAAATTCATTGTAATAATAATAATTTATCATGACAATAATAACTATAGTTTATTTTTTATGAGGTTATGAAATAGGCCGATTTCCTCCCCCTTTTAGTCTGTGTTAGCACTAAAATGGAGAGGAAAGACGAAGGTATCTAGGGTTTGGTTACTGCGGATTTATTCAAGAATTAATTGTTCTGTAATGGAATATAGCCCGCGGTTCCTCGTCAGGGCTGGTGCGGGCTAGCTAAAGTAAACACGAAATACAGATCCTTAATAATCTTAATAAATCCGAGTATTTTGGGCAAAATGTGGATCACTTTGCTGCTAGTTAAATTGGTTTTCTAATGGATTCAGGCGAACTGCATCATTCAAATAATCAGGTGAAAAATGAGCGTAAATCATGGTTTGCACAATTGAAGCGTGCCCTAGAATTTTTTGCAGAGTTAATATGTTGCCCCCATTCATCATAAAATGGCTTGCGAATGTGTGTCGTAGCACGTGTGTTGCCTGCCCCCGCGGTAGATTTGGAATCATTGATTTAAGTAATAGTCGTACATATGTATAATTGACGTCGGGAAATAATTGTCGGTTTTTATGTTGCAGAATTTCATCATAAAGTGATTTAGAGATGGGAACTGTTCTGTTTTTCCCATTCTTTGTGTCTATGAAAGTAACTTTGTGCTTTATTACCGCTTCCCTAGTCAGGCGTGCTGCTTCATTCCACCGTGCCCCGGTGGCTAAGCACAATCTTGCAACCTTTAAGTTGTCACCATCGAGCGCGGACAGAAAAGCCTCAATCTGTTCCCGGCTGAGAAAAGCCATCTCAGCTTGGCTTTTCTTTAGCTGTTCAATTCCTTTTAATGGATGGATACCATGATATTTGTCCAATTTGATTAACGTCGTGAAAACCCCACTGAGCAACATTTGCTTTTTGTTGATCGTTGCTGGCTTTATACCCGCCAGTAGCTTCTCTGACCTGTAGTCTGCAAATGTGCTTTTCGTCATTTTCAGTACTGGGGGGTTTCCCATATCATGGGCCATATTCAGCAAATTCTGTTTAGATTCTTCACCTGTTTTTAATGATTGCCCTTTGTGCATCCACCACAGTTCAATTAACTCAATGAGAGTCCGGCGATCCGCTGCCTTATTTAACCAACCTTTATCGTTTTGGGTAGCAATCACCCATCGCTCATATTGTTGCGCTTCGGACTTTGTACTAAAACGCTTGCGAATACGTTTGCCCTTACGTCCTTGCGGACGAACGTCAACAAGGTACTGCCCGCTATCTAATTTTGATACACTCATAATCAGTACCAACTAATGAGGGCGCGGCTAAGTTTATATGGCGTGCCCTCAATGCGTGTATATTTTATATACGGTTAACCAACTTTCTGGTCGCTTTGGTTGTCGGATATGCCGTCGTCTCGCCCATCAGAGGAGAGAACAGGGGATATCTGCCCCGCCGCTTTTGACGTCTTATCTGTCATTAGCCATAACGCGTATCTTTCAAATCTGGGGTGATGAGTGACTTTATCAATAATTGATAAGCCAGCCTCTCTATGCCCCGTTTCATAATTTCTTACAGTACTCAAACCTAATCCTAATTCTTTTGCAAATGCGACTTGTGTTAGTCCCTCTGCTTTTCTGATTAGTTTAAGTTTTTCTGCATAGCTGCTTGACAAAGTTCCCACTTGATCCATTGATTGATAATCACCATCAAAAATATTTTCATTAATGAGTTACTTAATTTATAAGCTAAGGGAAACGTTCAGCGCAAATCCCACCACGCCCCCAACGTATGTATATGTTATATATAGTTAACCAGCCTTCTGGCCGCTTTGGTTGTTGTATGTGTCGTCGTCTCGCCCATCAGGGGAGAGAGCGGGGGATATCTGCCCCGCCATTTCTAAAGTTTTATTACTCATTAGCCACATCGTGTATTTTTCAAATCTGGGATGATTAGTGACTTTACCAATAGTTGATAAACCAGGATCTTTATGTCCCGTTTCATAATTTTTTACAGTACTCAAGCCCAATCCCAATTCTTTTGCAAATGCGACTTGCGTTAGCCCCTCGGCTTTTCTAATGAGTTTAAGTTTTTCTGCATAACTGCTTGACAAGGTTCCCATGTGGAGACTATCCTCATATTGCGGCCTCCCATAGGAGACCTTGAAGTACGGCGAAGTCCGGCTAAATCCGAACAAAACTCAGATAAAGATTTGGGAAGAATAAACTATGTCAGTTAAAAGACCTAAGCCTCTCGTGATAAAAATGCCCGATTGCCCTGTTGTTTTCTGTCTGCCATACCCAAAGCTAACGCTTTCAGCATATGCAGAGGTTACAGGTCAAACGGTCAGAACCGTCCAACAACAAGCCAATGAGCAAAAATTGATCCTAACAAAGAAAAAGAAAGGCAGAGAACGTGAAGTAAATATGGTTTATGAATTCCTTGAAGCTTATGAAGAAGCTCAGGAAGCACTCCGCATGAAGTTTTAAAAATAGCTGAGGTGATTAATGATGAATCACACAAATCTCGTTTTAAAACATGTTAGCAATCATACAGAAAGTTACGGTGCTTTTGCAATTCGCCGGTTGCCGAGAAATAAGATTAATCAAACAACACGTTACCAGGTTAGTGATGGAGAATATTCTTACGGCAAGTTTGACTCAAAAGAACAGGCGATGGGCCAAGTCAGGCAGTTATATAGGAGCAGACAGTGAATAGCGTATATAAAACAAAGTATAAAGTAGCGGGTACCATTATTCACAGTACCCGCCTTGTTTACTCAGATTGTGGTCAAATAGTTAACATCAATGCGTATGATTTTTTTGAGCAACACCCTGCAATAGTTCAGCGCGTTGAATATAGTCTTGAAGGAACTTCACCGTGTCTTTTGCTTGTTTAATGTTTCAGCATAACAAGAAGACTATTCTAGTGATTGAAAGCGATATTGCTTACAGCTATCCGGTTTCATCATTAAATTGTTTATGCATCGTCATGAATAATGGGAAGAAATATAACGCCACTAATGTTATATCAGTATCTCTTGAAAACATGAACGGCGAATTCTTATTAACAGGCCAATGTCATGAGCCAGGTCAGACAATTATATAGGAGCAGAGAACATGCAACGTCTAACAACTGATTCTGGATTACCAAATTTAAAATTATTATCTCCAATCGAACGTGCTGATTTTCATTTAACAATCGTGCGCCGAATAACAGATGTCCTGCAATATGCGGGAGACGAAACTCCGTTGTCTCTTTCAGACGTGAAAGCAATCTTTGAATCATTTATGAAGATTAGCACTGGTGAAAATTATGAGCTGAGATTATTAAATGGAGAATTAAACAATGAAAACTAAAATTACATTAACTCAATTTGAATTTAATGAAATTATTAGCGGTTTACCCAAATCATATCGTAGTAGTTTTAATGTTCATCGATCAACTTATGTTAATGATAAGATAGCATTAGAACATTTCATCGCAGATATATTATGCGACTATACATTTGATTTGGCAAATGAAGTTGCTATTAATGTGAAAGGTGAATGATATGGTCGCTCATGTACACGCTGAGTTAATGTTGCAGTATGCACAAGACGCAATGAAAACCAACGAGCCGTGGCTGATGTGGGAACGGCTTTACACTAAAGCAATCGGCTGGGAACAATGTCCACACAATCCGGGATGGAACCCAGAATTTAAATATCGTCGTAAACCCGAAATAATCACTGTCGGTTCTGTGAGTTTTCCAAAGCCAATAAGTGAAGCTCCTGCGCTCGACACTTTATGTTATGTTGTTGCTATACGCAGTAATATTAATATTCACCGTATTACTTGGCATAACGGTTCGCCGATGTTTAGCAATTTCTTAAAGCAAGGGCTTATTCATTTAACGGAAGATGCCGCTCAGCAACACTTAGAAGCGTTAATTAAGATAAATAGGGGGGAATTCTAATGAACTCACTCGAAAAGATGGCTCATAAATATAAATTAACTGGCGAAGATTTTCGCGCACCCAAACTGACTGACGGATTATTATACCCGCTCGTCATGTTGTATGTTGCGTCAGCGATTATTTTCTTACTGAAATAAAACTTTCCTGCATTCTTGTACGGGGGAAGCATGGCAAATACAGAAGCATTCCGCTTTGCTGAAATAGCGATAGGAAACCGGGCTGATGCACTTAATCAGTTATCAGCAATACGATGTCAGCACTTTGGAGGAAATGAAAAAGAGTTAGGCGAGTTTATTTCACTCATGCGAGATAAGTGGGAATGGCCGGATAGTTTTTTATTTAACAAGCGAGTTCTGATTGCTATTTTCAATCTCGCTAATATTCCCGAAGAGCGACACAATATTAGCTTTAATGAATTCACTCCTGATGAGAAGAAATCATTAGTACGGACAATTAATCACTTGAAAGTAGTGGCTAGCATATTCCCGGAACGATTATCTATGCCCCGTTAATTGATAATTAATTTTACTGGCGTAAACCCGCCCGGCCTTTTATTACCTAAATAAAGGAAAGTGAAAATGAGAAATATCGAAAAGAGAAAAATAAAAATAGGTGGCAAAGTTGAAGACAATACTTTGCTTGAATTACTTAACGACGCACGCGCAGATGAGAGGCAATGCTGCGCGGCTCGCTTTTCAGCACGTCTTGCAAAACTCTCAACGCACATTCTTAAGCATAAGCTTGATTATGCCAATGCTTCTCTGTTGTTAACCGACGAAGCGCGTGAAATCGAACGTCAAGCGGGGGAATGGCATTATGTCTGATTCTGTTGATATTGCTGAGAAACATATTGCGGCAACTTTAGAGCGCCAAATCAGATCTGTTACTGACCGTCATATTAGCGTTTCAGCTTTTGAGTGTGAGGATTGCTGTAATTCTATCTCAGAAGAACGCAGGAAAGCAGTGGCCGGAGTCACTCGCTGTATGACATGCCAGTCAATTCTTGAGCTTAAAAACAGACATTACCGGAGCATATGAAATGGCTAATAAAACCATTCTGAAATGGGCGGGTAGTAAAGCCCGCATCATGGATAAATTACATTTACCGGCCGGAAAACGACTGGTAGAACCTTTCGCAGGTTCATGCGCTGTCATGATGAATACGGATTATGACGAGTATTTAATTGCTGATATCAATTCAGATCTGATTAATATGTATCAGCAAATTAAAAATGATGTTGAATTATTTATAGAATTATCACGAGATTTTTTTAAGTTTTATAATAATGAGCATGGCTTTTATCTGCTAAGAGACAAATTTAACTCAGCGTTGCCAGAATGCCGCTCCCCACTTATTCGCGCTGTCTGGTTTTTATATCTTAATCGTCACTGCTTTAACGGCTTGTGTCGATATAACAAAAGTGGTCATTTCAATGTGCCGTTTGGTAAATATAAATCGGTGTATTTCCCGGAAGATGAGATCCGTGCATTTGCTGAAAAAGCGCAGCGAGCAACGTTTATTTGTGCTGACTGGAGAGAGACATTGCAGCTTGTTAAAGCTGATGATGTTGTATATTGCGATCCGCCCTATCTTGGTAAATTCAGTAAATTCACCAATTATCACAGTCATCATTTCAGCTTTAGTGAACAGCATAAACTGACGAATGCATTAATCACATTACATAACGAATCGGGTAATCCTATTGTTGTATCAAACAGTATGGAAGCAAAAGGTATTTATAAAGATTTTGATATTACAGAAATTACAGCTCAACGTTCTATTGCAGCGTCAAGCAATAGCAGAAAGCCCGCCACAGAAATTATTGCCAGTCTGTTGATGGAGGTAGCTAATGATTGATATTCGGTGTCATGCAGATAGTACCATCAATGTTATCTCTGTCTCAGGCGGTAAAGATTCTTTAGCTCAGTGGCTGTTGGCTATTGAAAACAGTGTAAATCATATTGCTGTATTCGCAGATACGGGGCATGAACACCCACAAACTATGGAATATTTGGATTATCTGGAAAACCGCTTGGGGAAAATCCAACGGGTACGCGCCGATTTTTCGAATCAAATAAATGCTAAACGGGCGTTTATCAAATCGCGTTGGCCTCTCAGTCTTGTCTCAGAATGTGGAATGAGTGCGGCACAAGCAGAAAATCGCATCATTGCAGCACTCAAGGTCTTGTTTCCTACCAATAACCCGTTTCTTGATCTGTGCATGTTAAAAGGACGTTTCCCATCAACAAAAGCACGATTTTGCACCTTCGAGCTTAAGCATAAACCCATCTCCGAGCAGATTATCAAGCCTTTGTTATCTGAATTTGATGAGGTTATTTCGTGGCAGGGTGTTAGAGCGCAAGAGTCGCCAGCACGCGCGGGTTTACCTGTTTGGGAATCGGATATTGATGATACTGCGGGGCTGTCTGTTTATCGCCCGATTTTGTCATGGACACATGAGCACGTTTTTGCACTGGCAAAAAAGCACAGTATTAAACCCAACCCCCTATATCAGCAGGGGTGCTCTCGTGTTGGGTGTATGCCGTGCATTCATGCCCGGAAATCTGAACTGGCGGAAATATTCGTTCGTTTCCCCGATGAAATTGCTCGCGTTGCACGATGGGAACGTATTGTATCGGCTTGTTCCCGGCGAGGTAACAGCGCTTTTTTCCCTTCCCATCAAGATCCTGTTAAGCGGGAACGTCGCATTGATTGCGTAACTCTAGAGTCTCACGGCATAGAGACATACCGTGACTGGGCGATGACCTCTAGGGGGGGCGTCAGTTTGATTTATTGGCCGAAGAAAATTCATATCAGGCGTGTAGTTCTGTTTATGCTGGAGTGTGTGAGTGAGTATGCAATGTGAATGGGCGTTTCCGTGGAATGAACCCCGCCCGGCGATAGCGTCACCTTATCTTGATGATACTGATACTTTGTTATCAAAGGGTGAAATGACGTCCGAACATCCGCATGTAAAAAAATATCTCACCCGCTTGATAGAGCGGGATTTACTGCATAGCCAGGTTTTAACGCCTGCGCAACAGGAATCCCGCCGCCGATTTGCTTTACAAGAGAAACAAGCTTATGAAGAAAGCCGGCGCTCGTGGCAGGAAACTGCCGCGGGCGTTGAGTCTTACTTGAACGAACAGCCGCATTTTATTAAATCGTATTTTCAGAAAAAAATAATCTGGTTACGGAAAAATCGCGGTACCAAACACAGCAATGCATTTTTACTGGGAACAGTTAAGAGTGCATTGCTGCGTTTGAATGCAGTCAGAGAAAAACAGGGCGTTAAGCCTTACTGTGAACTGGCTGCTTATTACCAAGGCGTTTTCCGTCATCTTGCAGAAATGAATAAGCGCCGGATTAAATCGCTGGCGAATGAAATTGCGGCACGCGTCAATGAGATGTTTTGTACTGAAACAGAAGATGAGAACGGCGATACCGCAGAGATATCTCATGATGACTTCTTGTTGATCTATCGCAATATTGCCGCGGAAGTCTATTCTTTGCATATTATCCCGCCGCCATTGTCTCCGTTTTCCGCTATTGCGCGAATGATTGACTCAAAATGGTGGGAACGTCAGCTCTGGCGGTTGCGCTGTGACTGGCGAGAAAGTCAGTTACGCGCCGCAAATCAAGTGAATAAAAAGGCTCACCCTTATTTAAGTTACGAAGCGGTTTCTGATTGGCAGGAGCAGCGTCGCCGCAATACTGAGTTCTTTAAAGCGCACGATTTGGTTGATGAAGCCGGTAACGTTGTTTCATTAGAAAGCATGGTTTATGCCAGTATCAGTAATCCAGTTCTCCGCAGGCACGAATTAATGACACGCATGCAGGGCATTGAATTTGTTGCTCAAGAACGCGGTGACGTCGGCGTTTTTTATACCATCACTTGCCCGTCAAAGTATCATGCCAACAATCACAGCGGCCACGCCAACCCGAAGTGGAACCATTCAACGCCCGTTCAGGCTCAACGTTATTTACGCAAAGTGTGGGCCAACATCGGTTCAAAACTGGATCGTAACGGATTGAGGGTTTACGGTTTTCGGGTTGTCGAGCCTCACCACGACAGCACCCCGCACTGGCATTTATTGCTGTTTATGCGCTTGGATGAGCGTAAAGCTATTACTGATATTATGCGCAGTTATGCTATCAGAGAAGACCGCGAGGAGTTAGGTAAGCGCACCAGCGCCCGGTTTACCGCGAAGAAACTCGATCCGAAAAAGGGCAGTGCAACTGCTTACGTGGCTAAGTACATTTCGAAAAATATCGACGGTTACGCACTGGATGGCGAGCGTGATAACGAAACTGGCAAGCCACTAAAAGAGACGGCTAAATTCGCGATGGCTTGGGCGTCACGTTATCGCATTCGTCAGTACCAGGCTATCGGTACGCCGCCTATCACTGTCTGGCGTGAACTGAGAAAACTCAGCAATCAATTGACATCGGTGTTAAAAATTTCGGGCGAGTTTAAGCACGGGCAAGCGCTGTTAAGCGATCCGCTGATGGATGCCGTTACTGCCGCAGCCGATGCGGGGTGTTTCGCTACTTACATTATGAAGCAGGGCGGCGTACTAATTCCGCGCAAAGATTACGCCGTTCATCTTGCGTATCAGCAAAATGATGAACCTAACGCTTATGGCGAAACCGTCGATAAGATTTACGGTATTTATTCCCCCCGGCTGGGTGAAGATTCCCGGGTTTGCACCCGTCTTACAAAATGGAAAATTGTCTCTAAGAAAATTAACTCCAGCGCTAACAACTCTGATGCTGAATCCGTGGGTTTGTCTTTTGGGTCTTTGTCTTTTAGCGGCCCCGCCGCCCCTTGGAGTTCTGTCAATAACTCTCCGGTGGTTCAAAATTCAAGCAAAATTAAGAGAGAAATTGACAGACCTTACGACGATCTATTGGTGAATGAGTTTCATCAAAACTACCCGATGATGCATTTTGATGAAAAAGTGAAACGGATTTATGAGTCGGCAGCGCTCAATAACATCGAAATTGACGATTTTTTAGCCCGCTCATTACTCGGTGGGGGAAATATTATCGTTGATAGTCAATGTTATTGCTTATCTATGTTTGGTTACTTGCAGAAAAAACCCAAACAGTATAAAGAAAACGTAAAAGTTATCATGAATAGGTTAAATGATAGATTGGGTAACAATATCAATCTTAACGATATCTTTCATGATCCTGGGGGGCATTACTCTGCCATGTTAGAAGACATTGACCCGGTAATGTGGGGAGCGTTATTTGGTCACAACAGAGGTATATGATGGATGATGATGCAATTGCTCGTCGAGAGCGGGAATATAATTTGTATATTTCAAATAAAATAAAACGTTGTAAGTTGTGTAATAACGAACTGACATACGAAGAAAAATTCTATTATACCAATAAGATATGTAATCAATGTCGCTTAAGTCAGGGTGTGGGAATTCACCCGGAAGGCCAGGTATCAATTGATGCAGTCAATGAAAGAATTGAGCGTCACTGTGACATGATTAAGGAGGCAGAAAGAAGATATTTTGATGAGCTAAGGAGTAAAAAATAACCAACAGTTAGTCACAATGCGCTATTGCAGCGCATTAACCAACTCAACAGAGGTAATTTATGAATTTAGTATTAAGCGCCAAACAAATTAAAGACTTGGCCGAGTTTGTCGGTTTTTCTGTGACCGCGACTGGACGTGTTGGTAGGGATTGTTATGAGGAATATGTGATTTGCGAAGGCACAATTGCAGAGGACCCGATTGACGGCTCACCGGAATATAATGGCTTGATTGTGCAGGCCACTACCTGGTCGGGTAAATACCCGTTAACTAATCAATCTGTGCACTGTCACAACTGTTTTGTAGAATTGTATCCGCTCGCTCAGTTTGATATGTGTGACCGTTGTCGCGAGGAAAGTGAATAATGACTGACTACTCAACTACAACTGCGCGTACACGCGCAGTAAATAGCGTTCTGTCAGAAATGACAAAGCAGGATGAGCGCTGGGGCGCTGACCGTGATCATCACCCGTTTGTATGGGCCTCAATTTTAGGTGAAGAAGTTGGGGAATTCCATCAAGCCATATTACATGATGTATTCGGTGGTAATCACTCAGGAACGGCAAGAGATGAAGCGGTACAGATTGCTGCCGTCGCGCTGCAAGTTATTGAGTATTACGACCGTAAAAGTTGACCAAATTAGCCCGTAGCAAACGGGCTGTTTTTTGCATTAAATGACGAATAAGTTATGCTTAAAGAAGCAAAGACGTTAACCCGCTAAAATGAACTTAACTGTCTTGTTGTTGTCTAACGTCATATAAGCTCTGTTGAGTTGTGTACATAGGTGTATGATTTATTTGAAAATAAGAGGTAACTATTATGTCATTTGCATTAGATCCGACAGAACGCCTCGCACGGGTTCTGAAAGAAAATAAGAGAAAATTTGCGGTAAGTAAAGATGGCTATGTCTCTATCGACTTGAATAATAAGGAAGTGATTTCTGAGATAAAGCAACGGTTTGAAAAGTTTGAAGAAATGGAACACAGTTTTGTACAGGGAAGTAAATGAACACAATACTTATCGCAATCATACTTATTAGTGGTTACATTTACGTCAATTTATCATTATCAACAAGGTATAAATATAAGCGTTCCGAGGGTTGGGACGCTTATTTTTTTGTCGCTACGTGGGGTGTTGTGTTTGTTTTTGGGGCCTGGTTCCTCTGTTCACTTCTGAGCGCGGCAGGTTTGTTTCGCTGGCTGATCAATTCAATGCTGCATTGGAAAGCCGATGTTTTCCAACAATTTTTCCCGATTTCTTTCGAAAAAGACAGTAATCATCTTAAGGAGTTAAAGGTTACGGTCTGGGGATTGGTATCGATTGGCCTTGCAAGTCTCTTCGGATATCTGAGCAAGCGTAAAACAGAAAAAGGTGATCGTCGGTTCGACGCGTTGGCTCGCGCCGTGGGGAACAACCCTGTTGAGAATATGTTGATGGAAGCTTCTGTCAGGCAATTTCCGGTTATTGTCACTTTAAGTTCAAGAAAATTCTATGTCGGGATTGTATCATGTCCGGCTTTTGAACATGGCGATTGTCATCATATAGAGTTGTTACCACTGTGGAGCGGTTATCGTGATAAAGACACATTAACGATCAACATAACAACTAACTATCGTCGCCATTATATTGAGGCAGGCATTAATGATGGGAGCATCGGCGGGCTTGCGTTAAGTGATTTTCGAACGCTTATCGATAAAAGTGTAATAGAATCAATATCTTTCTTTGATCCTCACACTTACTCTATTTTTAAACAGCACGAAGAATATGACAAGCAAGCATGTAAATCACTCGATCACAACTTTCAGCCACGAAAATAGTTACCGCATAGCATAAATAGAAAGATAAATTAGGTTGCAGTCGCAGCCTTTTATTTTCTTGATTACCGCTTAATTTTCTTAAATTTATCTCACAAATTCCTTGCACAAATCTGCATAATTTTGCACAATAATCACCACGCCAGTAATTCCCTCCCACGCCAGACCCGGCAAGACTTCATCCACTCCGCACAATTGCACAAAAACGCCCCCTTTTTGCGTGCGGGCGAGGCGGGGGACAGCTCGCGCGTTGAGGGGGGCCAGAGATGTATTGTTTATTGCTGCCGCTTTCGGCTTGGCTGACATATTAAGCGTTGATTTCGTAGTGGGTAATGTCTAGGTATTTAAAAGAAAGGCGCTTCACATAGAAGCGCTGAAGGTGTTTGGTGGATGGGTTAATCTATTTGAGCTAAGGCGTAGGGGTTGAAGCGAAGCACTTCGATGCTTAGCCACTCGTTGAGCTGTTTCATTCTTTCCATAACTGGATACAGTTCGTTGATAGCGAAGACTTTTGCGACTTTCTCAATATCGCCGAAGCCGCCCACATTATCGGGCTTTCCGCCCATCAATTGATAGGGAACGCGGTGTGCATCAAGCATATCGCCGCGCGTAACTTCTTTGATGCCAGTAAACTCGTCTTTAGCAGCGATTTGGCTGAATGGGAGGATTTGCAGACCATCTTTTTTCCCGCCCGCCGCGTAGACAAACAGGTTTTTGAACGCCCCGCCGCCACGTGCGTTTTTCAATGACTGTTTTAATTTTTCAACGTCTCTGCTGTTGGCGATAGGGTCAGTCAAATAAACAATGACACCGGCGTGACTCCCGTTAATATAATAGTTGCGGCGGAACAGAGTGGCTTCTCCGTTTAGCATAGCTGAATGCAATACGGCCATGTATTCCGGGGTGCCATAAATCTCTTGGTGAATGCTGCGTGATCGGAGGTGAAACACAGAGCCCGGCTGAAAAGCATGGTCTTCCGCGTAGTGCGTGACAAACCAGTATTGATCCAAGTCTTCACCGCGCCGTGTGTATTTAGCCAGCGAATGTTTAAGCGCAAGCGGCTGTCCGAGCCGGTTCTTTATCAGCTCTAAGTAGGCATTGCCAAAGACTAAAAAATCAAAAATAAATGCTTCGGTATCTTCCCGTTTCAACAACGGGTGAGGCTCAACGCAACCCATGATCACATTACGTTTAAACATGATTGGCGACTGGTGATGTACGGCAATATCAAACATGCGTGCCAGTCCGTAGGGATCAATTGGCGGTTCATAGTAGCGGCCATTTTTTGCGCATTCCATGCAATCCAGCAAGTCGCTCTGACTGGTGACGGGTGAAGCATCGCCAAACGAGAACGATTCTACCCCCTCAATTGCGGTTGTTTCGGTTATCTGCTCCGCCGTGGATCGGGTGCGGTGATTATTGCGCTTGCGACTCATTCAGTTAATACTCCTCCACAAAGCTATCATCAATGCCCCCGGCGTCGCTGCCGAGTGGCTCGTTAAACAGGGCGTGCATACAGGCCCAGGCGAGATCGCCGTGGTTGCTGCCGTTGGTGCGGTCAGATTCATAAGAAACTTGACCGCCTGGGGTGATAAATTTACGTACCGTCATAAATGAGCGGACCAACTCCTGACCGAATCCGGCGTCATACTCCAGCCGGCCCGCGCGGATTACTAGCTGTGCTTTCATGACCAGCGCCCGCTTAAGGGCCGGGGTATAGATGTGTTTCTCTGCTGCGGGGAAAAACTTGATGACTAACTGATGAACCGCGTCACCCACCCCGGTTCCATCAATGCCGATATGCTGCACGTTGTAACGTGTGGTTAGCGCCTTGATCACGTCAGCTTGTTCTTCAAACTCCATCCCCCGTAGTTGAATAGTTTCAACCACCCGAAATTTACCGCCCGGCACTGCTGGCGGTGCAACAACGGTTAATCCTGCGCTGTCGCCATTGCCGCCACCGCCGTTTGGATCATAGCCAACCCATACCGGGCGATTGCCCAGCGGACGCGGCGCGTAGGGGTTCCAGTCTGCCCAGACATCCCGGTTATACCCATCTACACCACAGTTGATTAGGGCGTTGTAGTTGAACGCACGCTCGCCTTTGGCTACAAACCGGCAGCGGTACAGGTTTTCATAATCTTCCGGGCTATTTTCGTCTTTGATTTCATCAGGATCGATAAGATTGAAGCCTTGGGCGATAGCGTCGTCAATGGTGACAATCTGACGCCACATTCTATCCCCGCACAACTTGCCCTGTTTTAATGCTTCGTGAGTGGTATTAAACTCAACACGCTGATCTTTTGGACGCGATTTGTTGTAAAAGTCCCCGGTCCAGAACGGGTAGGCTTCATGTTCTTCGCTTGATGGGGTAGAGAAATAAGTACGGCGTAGCCCAATATGCGATGCCATACCCGCCGCCACTTTGCGTAAATTTAGAAAATTAGATACCCAAAAAGCTTCATCAAAATACAAGTTGCCCGTGTAGGATTGGGCAGTCGCCGCCGATGTGCCTAAGAAGTACAGCACTGCGCCGTTGCTTAAGACAATCGTATCGCCGCCTTTCAGCTCGACCCCGATTTGGCGCGCCAGGAATTGAATAAAGCGCTTAAAGGTCATTGCTTGTGCGCGGCTGGCGGAAAGGAAGATCTGATTTGTGCCGGTTTCAAGTGCATCAAGCAGCGCCTCCCGCGCAAAGTACCAACTCGCACCGATTTGACGACTTTTCAGGATAAAACGGTTACGCTGCCGACGTTGCTGATACCAACGTTGTTGATGCTCATACAATGAATCAAGCACCAGTGTCCGCAACTCAGCGATCTGCTCCGGCGTGAAGTGGTTTTTGGGTACTTTCTTCTGTGTTGCCTTTTCTTGAGCTTTTTTCTCATCACGCGAAAAGCGATCAAGTTGACGACCAAGAATATCAATCACTTTGGCATCATGTGCCGTAATATCTGCCCCTTTCTCAACGATGCGCAGATACTGCACGTCAAGACGTTCTTTTATACGCTTCAACGGTGGGGTTTTGTCCCATTCATCGCGCCGGCGCCATGAATAAAGCGTGTTCGCACTCACTCCCAGCCGGCAGGCAATCTGAGGAATGCTATAGGCTTGCCAATACAGGCTTTTTGCTTCGTCTCGTGTGTCGATAATCTGTTTCATAAACACAAGGCTATCGCGCCCGCGCGTATCAGAATATCAGTGTGGATTGTCGCAAGTGCGCGACAGAGGGAAGGTTTTGCCAACCCCGCAGCAAGTGTTGATTATAGGGGTATCAGGTAAACACCCTATTTACACACCGGAGCATTAACTATGCCGAAGTCAAAATTTTTTCGGGTAGCCGTGGAAGGCGGTACAACAGACGGACGGGAACTAAAACGTCAGGATATTATTGATATGGCGGAAACTTACGATCCCGCTGTGTACGGTGCCCGCGTCAATATTGAGCACATTAAATCTATGCTCCCGGATGGACCCTTTAAAATTCAAGGTGATGTGACCGCCGCGCGTTACAGCGAGATAACAGATGGGCCACTCAAGGGAAAACTGGCGTTAGAGGTCCAAATCGATCCGACTGCCGAGCTGGTTGACACTAATCGCGCACGGCAAAAAGTTTACTCTTCTGTCGAAATGCATCCGGCCCTACCGGCAACCGGCCGCCCTTATCTTTGTGGCCTGGCCGTAACAGATAATCCGGCCAGCCTGGGCACTGAAATGCTGAAATTTTGCAGTCAGCAGCCGGTCAATCCTTACGCATCACGCAAGAGTTTTCCGGAAGCGCTTTTCTCTGCCGTAGAAGAAACTTTTATCGAATTTGAAGGACAAGCCGTACAGCAAAGTGAAAATGGTAAAGCGTTTTTCTCTCGTATCACCGAGCTGTTAACGGGCAGCAGTAAGCGCTTTAGTCAGGAAACCGGAGAACTGCGCGATGCAGTGACGCTGATTGCTGAGACTCAGCGCGATACGCTGAACAAGCTGGAAAAATACCAAGCCCTTGAGTGTGACCACCGGAAGTTGATCCGGGATTTCGGCAAGCTACAGAGCGATTTCACTGCGCTGCAAACCCAACTCGAAACGCAACCGAACAACTACAGTCAACGGCCAACGGCTATTGGTCACTCCGGTAAATCTACTGGTGACTTAGCAGATTGCTAACAACGCGATAATCAATAAGCAGGAAACAAACATGAGAAACGAAACCCGCGAGAAATGGGATCAGTATATTGAACGCCAGGCGGAGTTAAATGGTATTGCTCCCGCCGCCGTCACCAAGCATTTCAGCATTGAGCCGTCTGTCGCGCAAAGACTGGAAGATAAGGCGCAGCAATCGAGCGATTTTCTTCAAAAAATCAACATTGTGGGTGTACCGGAGCAAGAAGGCGAAAAAATCGGTCTGGGTATCAATGGCCCGTTGGCATCAACCAACGACTCAACCAGCGACCGACGCGAGCCGCGCTCGGTGCATACACTTGAAAATAATGGCTATCGCTGTGAAAAAACCAACACGGACACGTTTATCAGCTATCCAAAGTTAGACATGTGGTCAAAGTTCAGGGATTTTCAAGCACGCATCACTAATCAAATCATCCGCCGCCGTGCGCTTGATCGTATTGCGGTCGGTTTTAACGGCACTCATCGCGCCGCTAAATCAGATTTGAAAACAAACCCGCTTTTGCAGGATGTTAATATTGGCTGGCTTGAGCAGTATCGCAAAAATGCGCCGCAACGTGTCATGAAGAATGTCACTGTCACCAGTCGTGACGATGAAAATAAAATTATCGCCAAAGGTGACTACGGTAACTTGGATTCATTGGGCTTCGACGCGGCTAATAGTTTATTGGATGAGTGGCACAAGGGATCGTCTGAATTGGTTGTTATTTGTGGTCGCACCATTGTCACCAGTAAAGAGTTTGCGATCATCAATGCCATTAGCGCAGAAAACCCTAACTCAGAAGCCCTAGCCGGTAAGCTGTTGATTGCTAATAAATCGATCGCTAACATGCCAACGTATATTGCTCCGTTCTTTCCTGACGGAACGATGTTTATTACGCCCTTTAGCAACCTGTCAATATATTGGCATGATGGAAAGCATCGCCGAATGATTAAAGAAGAGCCGGAGCTAAACCGTGTCGCAACTTACGAATCATCAAACGACGCGTATGTTATTGAAGATTACGGCTTTGGTTGCGTGATTGAAGGTATCACATTTGCGAAACCTGCGGGCCCCGGTGCATAAGTTAAGCGGTCCGATATTTGATATTTGTGGGGTAATATCATGCTGACACCAGCACAGCGACATTTTCAAAACGTGATGGCCCAACGACGCGGCACACAGGCTAACGCCAGTGATTTTACTGCTTATGAACAGATGTTGCACCGGCTGCGGCTTGATAAAGTGAAGCTGAAAAGTATTCAGTCGAAAACAGTGAAAGCCGCCGTCAAGCAAAGTCTGATTGGCAGTTACCAAGGCTGGATTGACGGTGTATTGAGTGCAGACACCGGCCAATCCGATGACGTGATTACGACTTTGATGATCTGGAATATTGATGCCGGCAATCTTGATGATGCCTTGCGTATTGCTGAGTATGTTCTGCGCCATAAGTTGAATATGCCCGATCAGTTCGAGCGAACTCCCGCCACGGCTCTTGTTGATGAAATTTGCGATCCGGTACTGGTTGCATTCAACCGTGATCCGCGTATCGCACCGATTGACGTCTCATTGCTATTGCGCCTTGATGCCATGACCAACGCGGAAGATATGCCGGACCCGGTACGCGCTAAACTGTTTAAAGCGATCGGCTACAGTCTGCGCCTTGACTCACAGGCGCTGGGATCAGCCCTCGCTTATCTCCAGCAGGCGATCACGTTGTTTGGCAAAATCGGCGTTAAACGCGACATTGAACTGCTGCAACGCGCCATCAAGAGTACGCAAGAGCCGGACACAAATAATGATAACCCAGAGTCCGCGACTGAGCTCGTTGCCACTATCACGCAGGAACAGCAAGAGGCAGTCGCCTCATCGCCGGAAAGCGCTGCCACTGCACGCCGTGCCGGTGTTAAAAAAACTGCCGCTACACCCAGACCGCGAGCAACCCGTCAGACTAAAACCCGCGCTGGCAAGAAAACCGCGCAGTAACAGAATGTGCCCCGCGCACCAGGCGGCATGGCATAGTCGGATGGTTTCTCTGTTTCGTCTATGCCGTCCACCGCCTGCCTTATGAGGAGTGAGTTGCATGACAGGCTTAAGAGCCCCGAAGGAAATTACCCCGACTTCCGCCCCCCAGGAAGACATCAACGATGGCGGGTCTGTGGTCACTTCTGGGGCATTCTGGCCCGATATCAAGCTCGCAGATTTGCGCCGGGCCATGCGTCTGGACGGTACCGTGACCACTGACCGGCTGATGCACGCCGCTTCTGAGGCAGCACTCAATGCTAACAGCCAGCTTGACGCCTGGCGCGAAAAGCAGGAAGCCGATGGGTTTGTTTCGCTGATGACGGTACCGGCCCCGGCAATTAATGGTACCACTGCGTTAGTCTTTCGTTATCACCGTGCAGTGTATTGCTTTGCTAAAGCGTTGCTGACCGAGGGTTATCGTGACATTGATACGACGCGTCAGGGTGAAAAGCACGCTCAGGCGCTCAGTACGCAAATAGATGATTTGTGGCGCGATGGGCAACACGCTATTCGAGATATTTTGGGGCGTCATCGCATGATAGCGGAGCTAGTCTGATGGAAGTGCAGGCGCTACAGGGGGATACCGTTGATCTATTGTGTCAACGTTATTACGGACGTACGCAAGGCGTTGTTGAAGCTGTGTTGAATGCTAATAACGATATTTGCCACACGACGCTATTACGCCCCGGCCAGCTTGTTATCTTGCCCGATTTCGCACCAGCGCAGCAGGATAGCATTGTTCAATTGTGGGATTAAAAACACTAGGCTGTACAACTTAGGGAGCCTGTGAAGGAAAGGATGATACATGAAAAATCAGCCTGACATCTTGTTTCAATTATGGGAGTGGCTGTTATCAGTTAGAGAGCAAGGTATAGGGGCCGCACTGGCCGCCGCGATGGCATATCTCAGAGGTCGCTATAACGGCGGTAAATTTTGGACAACCATTATGGACGCCATTATGTGCGCCATGATCGCTTGGTTTATCCGCGATGCACTAGATTTTTTCGGTATGAGCACGGATTTGGCTTACATCGGCAGTGTCATTATTGGTTATCTAGGTACCGACTTTTTCGGTCAGTTAATGCGCGGAACGTTAAATAACAAGGCGGGAATAAAGAATGAATATGAGCCGAGGCATCCGAAATCATAACCCTGGCAATATCCGTTGGGGTGATGACTGGCAAGGTCTGGTACCGGGGGGATCACAACATATCGATAAATCGTTCTGTCAGTTTGTTAGCCCTGAATATGGTATTCGGGCAATGATTAAAATTCTGCATAATTACAATCGGAAATATGGAATTAATACAGTCAGCGGCATTATTTCACGATGGGCCCCCCATAATGAAAATAATACCGATGCTTATATTAACCACGTATGTAAAGACACGGAAGTGACTCGCGATCAGGTTGTTGATGTATTTAATAAAGTATTCATGGCAAAGCTGATTAAATCCATTATTACCATGGAAAATGGTAATCAACCTTATAGCGATTCGGTCATTGATAAAGCCTTTTCCCTTTTGTAGGGCGATATTATGAAGTTTAATTCTCATGGTTATACGGTGATTGCGCTGGCGCTTGTCTGTCTTATTGCTTATCACTACCGAAGTCAATATACAGACCAGCTTAATACAAACATTAAGCTACAGAATGCATTGCTAGCGCAACAGAATGAAATTGTTAATCAGCAGGAGAAAATAAAGCGCCTGTCTGAACTGGATAATCAGAATATAAAGGAACTTGCTCGTGCGAAATCTGAAATTGACGTGCTTCGCAACGATGTTGCCGCTGGTCGTCGCCGGTTGCGTATCACGGCCACCTGTCATCAAGGCGAAACCGATTCCTCCGGCAGCGTGGGCCATGCAGTCCCCCCACGACTTAACCCGGCAACTGAGCAAGATTATTTCGATTTCCGAAGAATGATTGTTGAGAATGAGCAACAAATAAAATATTTGCAAGAATATATCAAAACTCAATGTCAATAATGGGGAAAGCGATGCTGAAAACTAAACTGCTACGCGACATTATTTCAGAATATAACCCTTGGTTTGTTCAGAACCCAGATAGGCTTGAAGTCTATGTTGAGAAAGGAAAGTTGCTTGCAACCGGTACTCAATCAAGTTCATTCATGTATCAGTATGACTTGAACGTACTGGCGTTAGATTATCCCGGCTCACTTGACAGTATCAGTATTTCAATATTGATTTGGGCGCGGCAACATCAGCCCGATTTACTGTTTAATCCTGATAGAAGCAATGACGGTATTCAGTTTGACGCCGATATCTTAAGTGACGGTACCGCAGATATTTTATTTGTATTACGAACAACTGAGCGTGTCATTGTTCAAGCAGAAAACGGGCAATTGACAACCCAACATCTCGATGAGCCTCCTTATCCCTCGGCCGGTCCTAGTAAAGATCCTTGGGGGGTATTAATTGACGGGGACGTGCAGCAATGACGGAAAATAATTCACTGTTCGTTACTCTTGATAACGAGTTGAGAAAGTTAATCAGTACCACAAAACCGGCATATCGCCGCCGCCTCGCTAACAAGCTGGCAAAAGCAATCCGCGCCGACCAGCAAAAGCGTATCCGTAGCCAAAAAAATGTGGATGGTACCGCCTATGAGCCACGCCGCCGCCGTGTATTGCGCTCGCAAAAGGGGATTAAATTTTTATACCAAGGGGATGTACGGACACTTAAGAATTGGCGGGCAACGCGGGGGCGGCGGGGGCGTATGATTACCGGCTTTGATGAAGAACGTAACGCGGTGCGCTCATTTTATCGCAGCGGCATAGAGCGTTATCTGGAAATCAATCACAGTGAAGTGAAAAAAACATCAAATCGCCGCGATCCGATGTTCCGGCGATTGAGAACCGCCCGTTTTCTTAAGTCAAGTGCGTCATCAGCTGCCGCTGTTGTCGGCTTTCAGGGCCGAGCCGCAGCAATTGCTCGTCAGCATCAATACGGTTTGGAGGGCAGTATTAACGCTCTTGCGGAGGTGCGTTATCCGCAGCGCCAATTGTTGGGTATTACGCAACATGAGCGGTTACAACTGATTGAATTAATTTACCATGATTTAGTAGGCCAATTATGACATTGCCCGAATTGCACCGGCTATTAACAAATATTATCCGCGCAGGCTTGGTAACAGAAATTGATCTCGTTGGTCATCGTTGCCGGGTGCAAACCGGTGATTTAAAAACGGACTGGTTGCCCTGGCTGACACTGCGTGCAGGTCATTCTCGTACCTGGTGGGCACCCAATGTTGGTGAACAGGTTTTATTGCTGTCTATGGGTGGAGAATTGACCACCGCCTTTGTATTACCGGCTGTTTATTCTGATCAGTTTCCGGCCCCGTCAGTTTCTGCCGACGCTGTTCATATCGCTTTCCCTGATGGGGCAGTAATGGAATATGAACCGGCGTCCAGTGCCTTAAAAGTAACTGGTATTAAAACCGCAACGGTGAATGCGTCTGAATCAGTCAGTGTAACAGCACCAAAAATCACTTGCATCGCGAGCAGTAATATCACGCTTGATACACCAGAAGTCATTTGCACCAATTTACTGACAACAGCCAGCTTTGTAGTGCAAAAAGGCGGGAAAATGGCGGGCAATATTGAACATAGCGGCGGGCAATTCAGCTCAAACGGGGTGATCGTGGATTCACATAAGCACACCGGCGTTAAATCAGGCGGTGATACATCGGGGGGCCCAGCATGAAATTTTTGGGTATGAATAAGCAAACAGGCCGCAGCATGACAGATATTGAACACGTTCGTCAGAGCATCACCGATATTTTACTGACCCCAATTAACGCACGCGTTATGCGCCGAGATTACGGTTCATTGCTGCCCGCACT
Source organism: Photorhabdus namnaonensis (assembly GCF_001684335.1). GTDB lineage: Bacteria > Pseudomonadota > Gammaproteobacteria > Enterobacterales > Enterobacteriaceae > Photorhabdus > Photorhabdus namnaonensis. Next base: position 188,361 of record NZ_LOIC01000072.1, on the reverse strand, counting down.
GATTGATCAGCCCCAGAATCCAGCTCTGCGTCTAAAAATTATGAGTGCGTGCTATATGGCAATCCTGAAATGGGAACCCCGCGTGCGACTCACAACAATTGCATTTCAGCGTACAGAGGTGGGAGAAATGCACGTTGAGATAACAGGCGTTCATATTAATGGTAATGATTTAGCGATAGCTATTCCTGTAAGGTGAAACTATGCCGACTATTGATTTAAGCCAGTTGCCGCCACCGGATGTCGTCGAGCCACTGGATTATGAAAGCCTATTGGCTGAACGTAAAGCCAGGCTGATATCTCTTTATCCCGAAGAGCAACGAGCTGCAATCACTCGTACGCTTGGGTTGGAATCTGAGCCCATTGTGAAATTACTACAAGAGAATGCTTATCGGGAATTATTGCTACGTCAACGCGTGAATGAAGCTGCTCGTGCGGTAATGGTAGCCTATGCGACGGGTAGCGATTTAGATCAGTTGGGCGCAAATAATAATATCACACGCTTAATATTACAGAATGCCGATGACAGTACTATCCCGCCAACGCCCGCTGTCATGGAATCTGATAGAGATTTTCGTGTTCGCATCCCTCAGGCTTTTGAAGGGCTGAGTGTTGCCGGGCCGATAGGGGCTTATGAATATCATGCCCGCAGTGCTGATGGTCGTGTTGCGGATGCATCGGCTATCAGCCCGTCCCCCGCCAATGTCACTGTAACCATTATGTCACGGGAAAATAATGGTGTTGCTTCACAAGATTTACTCAATAAAGTCGCCGCAGCACTGAATGACGAAAATGTCAGGCCGGTAGCTGATCGGGTAAAAATCCAGTCAGCCCAGATAGTGGAATATCAGATTGATGCCGTGCTTTATCTCTATCCGACACCGGAGTCTGAACCGATTCGTATTGCTGCTGAACAACAAATGAAACGCTATACAGAAACGCAGCACCGCCTTGGTCGTGATATTCGCTTATCTGCCATTTATGCCGCTCTACATGTAGAGGGTGTACAACGCGTGGAATTGAAATCACCCACAACTGACGTCGTGTTAGATAAAACTCAGGTGTCATTTTGCATGCACGCAAACTTGAAAGTAGGGGGTTCTGATGAATGACCGCCTGTTACCAACAGGTTCTACGGTTTTAGAGGTGGCCGCAGCTAAAGCATGTGCACAATTACAAGATGTGCCGGTACCACTTCGACAGCTCTGGAATCCTGATACTTGCCCGGTGGAATTATTACCTTATCTGGCGTGGGCGTGGTCCGTTGATCGTTGGGATGAAAACTGGCCGGCAACGACTAAGCGGGAAGTAATAAAAAACTCACTATTTTTGCATAAACATAAGGGAACGGTTGGTGCTATCCGCCGTGTGGTAGAGCCATTGGGCTATTTCATTCAAATAAAGGAATGGTGGCAAACCAATGATGCGCCCGGCACTTTTCGACTTGAAGTCGGCGTTCGTGAGAGCGGGATTACCGCTGAAATATTTTCAGAGCTTGAGCGTTTAATCTCTGATGCTAAACCCGTAAGCCGTCACTTAATTGGTTTAGCTGTTAGTTTAGATATATCGGGTGTCATTCACTGCGCGGCAACAAGCTATATCGGCGATAGTCTGACAGTTTACCCCTATTTGCCAGAACTGATTGAAACAAAAGGTACCGCTCATGCGGGATCAGCGGTTCATTTGATTGATACGATGAGGATTTTATCATGAAATACTTTGCCATTTTAACTAAGTTGGGCGCGGCAAAGCTGGCAAATGCTGCCGCACTGGGTACCAAGATTAGTATTACTCATATGGCGGTGGGTGACGGTGGCGGCAAATTACCGGAGCCTGACGCCAATCAGACAAAATTAGTTAATGAAAAGCGTCGCGCTGCAATTAATACATTAAGTGTTGACCCGGTGAACACCAACCAAATTATTGCTGAACAAATTATTCCCGAAAATGAGGGGGGATGGTGGCTGCGTGAAATTGGCTTATTTGATAGCGAGGATAGCTTAATTGCAGTAGCAAATTGTCCAGAAACCTACAAGCCACAATTACAAGAAGGTTCAGGCAGAACACAAACGGTGAGAATGATTCTAATTGTTAACAACACTGAATCAGTCACGTTAAAAGTTGATCCGTCTGTTGTACTGGCAACACGTGAGTATGTCGATAAAAACACGATTGAAGTGAAAGCTTACTGTGATAATGCGTTTAAAGCCCATCTCGCGGCTAGTGATCCGCATCCGCAATATTTATTAAAAAAAGATTTATCGCCTTTGCCTGATGCCTCATTGACTCAGAAAGGAGTTGTACTACTGAGTAGTGCAACAAATAGCGTAAGTGAAACCCTGGCTGCTACACCAAAAGCCGTAAAAGCAGCTTATGATCTTGCGGCAAGTAAGCTTACAAGCGTGCCCGACGCCTCATTAACCCAAAAAGGAATCACCCAACTCACAGACAAAACAGGTAACAGTAATACCCTTGCAGCTACTCAGAAGTTAGTTACTGATATAAATGATAACGCCAACACTAAACTGGCAAAAAATCAAAACGGTGCCGACATCCCTAACAAAAGTGAGTTTGTGAAAAACCTCGGTTTGGCGGAGACTGTGGAGAGGGCGAATAATGCGGTACCGAACAGCCGGAAAATTAATGGCAAGGCGTTGACCGGGGATGTCAGTTTGAATGCGGGGGATGTGGGGGCGTTTCCCGGTCTCACTGATTTTGACGACCTGCCCGACAATAATTATGTCGGTACGTTCGAAGCTGGATTGAAAACCCAATGGGCAAAAGGAATTAACATCGGCTTAAAAAAAGGCGACATCGGACAAATATATGTAGATAAAGACGGAAATCTTTATTCATATTTTCTAAAGGCAAGCTCAAAAGCGCGGCTTGGCGGAGTAGTCAATACTCACCCAGTTGGCTCTCCTATTCCGTACCCCCACCGTTATACGCCGCCCGGCTACTTAACGTGCAACGGTCAAACATTTGACAAATCTGTATATCCGCAACTAGCACAAGCTTATCCTGACGGCAAAGTGCCCGACTTAAGAGGCGAGTTTATCCGAGGTTGGGACGATAGTCGCGGAGTAGATCCGGGTAGAGTGTGTGGGAGTTGGCAGGCTGATAGCACAAAAAGAATACAGCTTGCAGAAGGTAACGCAGATAGCCGTTATATGTCACTAAATCAAGGGCCAGTGAACGGATATTGGTACCCACTTGGCAGGGATATGAAGGGTGGCGCAACTGATACATCAATTGCTAACAATACAGGCGGCAACGAAACCCGTCCCCGTAACATAGCATTTAACTACATAGTGAGAGCAATATAATGACAGAACAGAAATACTCTTTAGAACATGAAACGGCAATTTTGGGTAAAGATGGTTTAGCGACTCAGGCGGGTTGGATAAAGGTTTATCACTCGAATCAGATAACACGAGAATTCACAAACTCTGATATTGAATATGTGATGCTTGGAGTTAGTTTATCGGCCGGTGCTTATCCCGATGCGCCTGAGTTACCGAAGTCTGATGACGAAGCGGTCTGTCGTAGCATTGACGGTAAATGTTGGGAAATCCTCCCAGACTATCGCGGAAAGATAGCTTACGACACGTTAACACGGGAACCGATTGAGATAACGGAAATCGGTGAGCTACCGGAAACCCTGACCTTCAAAAAACCACCGACCGATTTCGATGTATGGAACGGCAAAGATTGGGTAGTTGATAAAGACTTACTCAAAGCTCATCAAATCAACGAAGCAAAACAGAAACAAGCAACACTGTTACAGCAAGCAAATTACACAATCTCACTGTTGCAAGATTCTGTTGACTTAGAGATGGCTACAGATGAAACAAGAGCATCTCTGCTCGAATGGAGAAAATACAGAGTACTACTCACTCATACAGATGTGAACCAAGCACCCAATGTTGAGTGGCCGCCAGTGCCGAAGTGAAATAAAAACAGGGCCGTGAGGCCCTTGTTCGTGTTCATTCGTGTTCAAGATATGGAGATGAGAGATGTCAATGCGTCGTTTTTTTATTGCTGCAAGCAGTATTATGAATATCATGCCAGCAACAAATTACAGAAAGCTTATATCATCGAAAAGTGATAAAGAGAAAATCAGCAATGATGTTGCTGCGATATCCCAAGATACTATTAACGTTTTAAATAAAAATACAATCAACAAGCGTACTAAATTATTTAACAATATTAAGTAGGTCATCAGCAGTAATATTGCTTAAGCCCTCTCGAATATCTTCACTGACTTTTTTCAGTGATAAAGTAAATTCAATTTTTCGGGCTTTACCATCTGAAAAAAATTCAGTGCGGGTTTCATTTAGGCTCTCAATCACAAACATGCCATAGATCATGCCTGTGCCCTCGATTAGCGGCCATGCCCTGCCCGCGTACGCCAGCGTTCTCAGGGCTTCAAGAGAAATATCGCCCCCTGTAACTTCTGGATAAAGTACTCCGTCTAACGTAATACTGTCTTCACCGGCCCCGATATATTGCCACTTCGCGGATTTCCCAACCCGATCATTTTTCACATGCCGCCAGGCCATTTCGCGACTGAGCGACTGATAGGGCGTGGTATTCAACATAAAAACAAACATGCCATAAATCATCATCATAAAATTAATCTCCATCAGTTAAACGGGAACGGCGGCGAGTGTTAGTTTCTCGCATCAGTTCACTTATCTTTTCTTTTACTAAGTCACCCAGCGCTTTGCTGTCGCGCATATCAATACCGTAGAAATTAAGCTCAAAAGTGTAATTGTCACTTGCTCTTTGCCGTTCACTATTTCTGTTTCCGTTCAGATCAATCGGTACCGGAATGCCGGCAAATGCCGGTTGAGGTTCAGGCAGCACGGCACTGGCAAGCCCCATCGCAGAATCTTTGAGTCGAGATAACAATGACGCACGCGGTACATTTAGTTGTGGTTCACGATACGCGCCGTCAATCGCCGTCACTGCGGGGTGGTTCTTAAAGACAATCTCACCCAGTTTATTAGCATCAGCGAGTGACGCTGTACCGGTATTTGGCAATGATGTATTTGCGGCTCCTCCACTTGAATTTTTACTATTCTTTTTATCCCCTTTAGGAGTATAAACTTGTGTACCATATGCAGGTATGTTGCTATCACCTGTCGAAGTGTCCTGCTTAAGTTTTTTCTTTTCCGCAGCACTGGCGGCAGCTTTGACTTTATTAATAATGCCTTTTGTTTTATCTCCCAGTGCCGGGAGAATGCCGTTGGCCCAACCCGGCACGACGAGTTGTTTGACTTTTTCACCCATTTCATCCAGTTTCTTAGATGTGCTATCTGAGACCTTGACGGGTTTGTTGTTCATTGCATCGGCAGCTTCGGCTGCGGCTTTTGTTGCATCGGGAATGGCACCCAATTTTTCAAGTATAAAACCGAGGCCCTTTGCTACCGCGGTGATGGGTAACATGAGGGCGCTGATTGCAGCACCCACAATTTCACCGAACGTTTTACCGGCTTCTGTGCAGGCTTTGAGATTTTCGGATGTAGTATTGACAGGCTCAAATAGTTTCGTGAACCAGTCCCACACCTTTTTAACAGCACTGGCAATGCCATCAAAAATAAAAGCGAGGGGCTTAAATGCTTCTTTAATAGGCGCTAATCCCTTCATCAGCCCTTCAAAAAAACCGCTAAAAAACGCTTTAATGGGTTCCCAATATTTCCAGATCAATATCGCAGCGCCGACAATAGCAACAACTAGTAGACCAAGTGGACTGAGTAACAGCGAAAACCCGCTCATCAGTGCCCTAATTGCCACTGTTCCGCCGCTCCGCAATGCGCCGAACGCCGAAGAAACCGAGCTCTTTAACCCGCTAAACAGCATAGACATCGTTGCTACTGGCTGTGTGAACGCCATCGCAACCCCACGTCCTGCCGCCGCCGCTCCGCCAGATAATGTTTTAAACCCATTTGCCCCGCTTGTTGCGAGTTGACTGCCAAGGCGACTTAGCGCCGCACTGCTATTTTTGAAAATAGGCCCCCAACCTTTAACGCTTCTGCTTACGCCGCCCAGTGACGGTAATAGTCCCTTCAAGCCGCCCGTTAATCTGCCGACTGACGGAATTAACTTGCCAATCCCGCCCCCGCCAGTCAGCATAAACAGACTGAGTTTCATTGCAGCTAAGGGCACGATAACGGCAGCGGCCGCTAGCGCAAGCGCCCCTAGCGCACCGACAAGCGTCACGATAACCAGCGTGCCAACCATCAGTGCATAAGTTAATTTGGGATTGGCTTTCATCCAGTCATCAACACGAGCAATAACCTTTGTCAGTCCTTGCGTTAGTTTTCGGAACGGAGAGTCAACACTCTCCTCCATTTGTATCACTAAATCTTCCCACGCTGATTTTAGTTGCTTGAGATCGCCTTTTAGGTTATCGATTTTGACTTTTGCAACTTTTTCGGCTTCACCCTTCGAATTTTTGTTGGCTTTTTTCTGTTCGTCATATTTACCGTTTTGGGTACCTTCTAGCACAGCGCCCATGCCGACCATTGCTTCTTCACCGAAGATGTCTTTTTTGATACGGATCTGGCTGGCCTGATCATATTTGCGAAGTTTTTGCGCCACTTCTTTTAGGATATCGCCCATATCCCTCAGCTTACCATTTGCTCCGCTGACCTTAATCCCCATCGCCTTCATGGCATCCGCGCCCGCGCCAACTGGCGCAACAAGGCGCGATAATCCCCCTCTCAAAGCAGTTCCCGCCATCGAGCCGCGCATGCCATTTGCGGCCATCATTGCCGCCATCGCCGCCATACTTTCTAGACTAACACCTAGGTCGGCAGCCACTGGCCCGGCATAGGTCATCGCTTCGCCAAGTTGCCGTAAATCAGTATTGCTACGGGTAAAAGTCGCAGTCAGAACGTCAGACACCCGGTCCATCTGATCGGCGTTGAGTTTGAACTGGGTCAGCACGTTTGAGCCAATATCAGCCGCTTCACCCAGATCAACATCCCCGGCTAATGCCATGTTTAGTACGCCCGGTAATGCTGCTTTAATAGATTCCGGGGTAAAACCCGCCATCGCCAAAAATTTCTGACCCGCCGCGGCATCCGTTGCCGTAAATGCCGTGCTGGCCCCCAGCGCTCTGGCTTGTTCTCTGAGCATTTTTAGGCGAGGATCATTTTTATCGAGACGTGTCAGCGCTTGAACGCCCGACATGCCCTCATCGAAATCCAGACCGGGTGCCATGATGCGAGATGACGCATACAAAAAGCCCGCGCTGCCCGCGGTTGCAGCGGCCCCCGCCGTGGCAAGCTTCCCGCGCATCTCTTTGGCTTTGCTATAGCTACTCTGAGCGCGTGTAACGGCATTTAGCCGCCGTTGTTGCTCGGCTAATTGTTGATTGTAAATTTCAGTGCGACGGGTAATTTGAGCGGTAACATTATCACTCTGACGAATAGAAATATTATGCCTATCCATCTGTTCACCCACGGCCTGCAATTTCTGCTTTTCTTTAGCCAAGGTGCGGCCATAGCGATCCCGTTCCTGTCTTGCTGCAAGCAGGATTTTACGCTGTTCTTCGGTCTGCTCCCTGAATTTCGGAAATTGCGCTACCAGCTCTTTAACTTTGGCTTTTTCCTTGTCGTAAGCCTCTGTGTTTTTTTTAATAGCATCGCTTAAGCGGTCAAACGTTTTTGCCTGACTGGCTAAGTTTTTAATGTCGCCTGATGTGGATTTGATTTGAGACGCCAGCGCTGCCGCCGCACGACTTGCGGCAGCAACAGGGACAGAAAGTTTATTAGCGGCGCTCAGTGATACCCGAATATTCAGATTACGATCTGTCATGAATCACTTCCATTGCGTGCCGCCGCCCGCTCATGCCATTTCAGCAATTCAGGCACGGTCATAACGTCATATTCAGACGGGGCCCAGTGAAAAACCGTCGCGATATCCGCGATAATTTCGTCGGTTTCGACAAGCGGACAGGGAATTATTTTTCGTCCCGTGTTTGGGTCGTATCGACTTCCGAGCTCGGCGCTAAAAAATCAGCAACACCGCTCGCCAGTTGTGTAAAGTCCTGAATACCCATGCTATTAATCTCTGCTTCTGTCAAACGCGGCTGTGTCACACGGGGTAACAGGGTAATAAGCGAGTTCACATCACTGGTCATCACGTCGTACAGTTTTAACCCACGTAGGGCACCCACTTGCTTCATCGTGTCAGTGATTGTGACCTCTGTAATTTTTTCCCCGTTGTGACGCTCCAAGGGCTCTGAAAGAGTAATGGTTTTTGACATGGTTAAATCTCCTGCAATTGGCCAATTGGCGTAATTACCGCCATTAAATTAAAGTAGGGTTGTGATTAATGGCCGATATTGGCCCGGTGTTGTTCAAGTAAATCTTTGCCGTCCACTTTCCAAACCAGGTTCAACATATCGACTTCGAATACTTCACTGTTATCAATCGTGACTTTGCAATACGTGTTTTTCAGCGTGTATTTATGTTGCGTGTTGTCACCCGCTTTTGCCGAACCCCAGTCAAGCTCTGTAAAGCGCCCCCGCGTCTGAATTTCACACGCGATAGTTTGCGCGGTTGCATCATCATAATAAGAACCCGCAAAGCGCAATTGCAGACTGTCAAGTGTGCCGCCCCATGTTTTCAATAATGCTGCTTCAATGCCACCCATCGTCACATCCATATCAAGGGCCCCGCCATCCATGCCGACGAGCACAGCAACTGATCCCGGCATCCCGGCTCCTTGATAGTCTTCGGTTTTCAATGAGAGTTTGGGCGTGGTGACTTCTTCAACTTGCCCTAGATAAGTTTGACCGTTGATATACGTATCAAACATGAATAACTTTTTTGGCATACCCATTGTGTGATCCTCTTAACCCAACTGATTAAAGACAGCAAAATATTCATCCGTGAAAGTTTGCGTAAGTTGCAGATTTTCTAATGGCGGTACCGGCGTGTATTTATAACGAATATGCGCTTTACCATCTCTCAGGTTTTCTTTCGGATTGTCTGCCGGGTCATACCAGCATTCAAAACCCAACAACTTCCCCTCGGTCACTAGTTGAACCCCTTTTCTGTTGATGCCATCGATCACATCTTTGATGAGAGAGGGTGTTAGCGTTTTATCAATATAAGAGAAATGGGCTTCGGCAATCATATCTGCCAGTATTTGCGCGGTGCGGGTATAGACTTCAAAAAAATAAGTTTCACTGTCGCAAGTGCGATTACCCCAGAAGCGAAAACCATCTCTTTTAATCAACGTGGTCACGCCCTTGGAGTTGAGATCGTTAGCATCGGTATCTGCGCCTTGTAGTGTCCACCAAATGTCCGCAGAAATACCAAGCACCCCATTAACGGCAACGTTTGATAATGACTTATGCCAGCCTTGATCCGCATCAATACGCGCCCGCAGCCCCAAAGCAAACGCCGTAGCCGGAATGGTTTCATTTTTCCCTGACTGGCTGTTGTAAGTAATGAAATCGGGATAAATCACCATCAGTTCACGCTGATTGAAGTTTTCGCGGTACTTCTTCACGTCAGCAAGCGTCTTATTGCCATTTGCGCCGATATATGCAAATGCCCGCAACTTCTCAGCAAATATCGCTAGTTGAGCCGCGACGGGCTGCGTATCAAGTCCGGGGGCTGCTAGAATCCGCGGATGTTCACCCACGTTAGATTCGGCTGTTAGCAGAGCATATAAACCTGTGTAACGTCCATCAGCCCCAACACCACCAATAACAAGCTGATCTTGTGTTTTGGCATCTTCGCCTGACTTTTGTTTCGCTGCGTCAGCAACACGAATAACAATCACTTTCGGGCTGCACTGATCAGAAATGGCTTTCAATGTGGTGTATAACGTCCCGGTTTTTCCGGCTTTACCAATCACACTGTTAATACGCGTTACTAAAGTTGGCGTGTCTAGCGGAAACAGGGCTGGATCGGCGTCATCCGCAGTGCAAACGACACCGATGATAGATGTATCAATATCCCGGATTAGCGTACTGAGTTTTGTTGTTTCTGTAACAGATACGCCGTGGTGAAAAGCGGCCATGATTTTTACTCTCATGATTGAACATGTTGCTATAGTGATAGCTCGGCAACAGAAAATCATGTTGTGCTGCGTGTCGTGGAACCGCGACAACGCCCGCCAATTGTCTACGCGCACGCGTGCGGCAATGATGAACTGAAATAAATCGGACTGGGTGGGTAATGAGTTTTCTTGATAATTTAATGGCGAGTGAATACGTCAAGCAACCGGCTTTTGATCTGATGATTGGCGGTCAGCAAATCACCACGCTGAATGACCGACTGATTTCACTCTCATTGACTGATAATCGGGGTTTTGAGGCGGATACGCTTGAATTGGTCATTGACGACTCAGACGGTAAAATCGCATTACCACCAAGGGGTGTTGAGATTTCTGTTGCGATTGGCTGGCAAGGAGAGCCATTGATACATAAGGGCTTTTTCACAGTCGATGAAATTAGTCACAGTGGCCCACCTGACCAGTTAACTATAACCGCCAGGTCCGCCGACTTTAGACAAGAATTCAATGTCAAACGCGAATATAGCTGGCACGATATCACCGTTGCAAAAGTCGTCAGTGCCATTGCCGGTCGATACAATTTAAAGCCCGGCGTTAGTCGCCAGTTAATGAATATTGAAATTGATCACGCCGACCAGACCAATGAAAGCGATATTAGTTTTTTGAGCCGCATGGCTGAAATGCTCGGTGCTATTGCAACAATCAAAAACGGCATGTTGCTGTTTATTATTCCCGGCCAAGGTGTTTCGCGTAGCGGTAAGCCATTGCCGATTATCACTATCAAGCGTGAATCTGGCGATAAGCATAATTTTAGCCTGGCTGACAGAGACGCTTATACCGGCGTTAAAGCGTATTGGTTAGATTTGAGCTTTGGTAAAAAACCGGCAACAACGATGAAGCGTAAGAGTCAACCTGACCAATCCACAAAAACCAAGGCAACAGCATCAAATAAATCAAGTAAAAAAGAGGGCGATTATTTGGAAGGTGCGGAGGGAAATGTGTATGTGATGCGCCAAACCTTTAAGACAGAACGTATAGCCCGCCGTGCTGCCGCGGCGAAATGGGCCGCTTTGCAACGAGGAGCCGCCGAATTTAGCATTACTCTCGCAAGAGGCCGCCCGGATCTTTATCCCGATCTGTATGCTCAGGTGATGGGCTTTAAAACTGTCATTGATTCATCAGGGTGGGTAATCACGAGGGTGGTGCATAATATTGGTGACAGTGGCTATACAACTTCACTGGAACTTGAATTAAAAATTAAGAACACAGAAATGAGCGCGGGTGACGAAAATAGCAAAAATAATAACAAGTCATGATATGCTTATATTAAGCAAACCCCTGATTAGAGGTATATCATGGCGTTTATATGTCCCCGCTGCAATGCTGTAGCAAAAACCCGCACAAGTGAAATGATGAGTGAAGAAACTCGTCGTAGTTATCATCAATGTCAAAACCTCCTTTGTGGCTGTACGTTTACAACGATTACAACAGTCGAACGCTATCTCTGTACACCCAATCAACAAGAATTGCCACCCAATTTTAAATTACCAAAGATGGCATTTCCGGCCAGTCATTACGGTGATGAGCAAATAGGGTTTGGATTCTGATTGAAAACGAATAAGCCCGAGACAGAAAACTGGGCTTATTCTTAGACTGACAAAGATTATCGATTCATGTGACCGTGAGTGTGAGATAAAATGATAAGATCAACATTATCATCTGTTGCTTTGCCAACGTCATCACATGATGAACGTGGATTTTCAAAAACATAGCCAATATAGTTATGTCTGTTCAGTACACGAATCTCTTTTGTATTTTTCAAGTATGAATTTTTGACACCCAGCCAGATTGGGCCACATACGCCCATCTTAATTACTGACTTATAAATGTCGCTTGTTACCTGACCTTCATCCATCGTTAGTGTAATGACATCTCCGCTATCACTGATTGATAGTGGTTGCCATGACCGCATTGATTTTTGTAAAACTGAGTAATTGGTTGATTGTGCAAAAACGCTGAATGATGTCAGTACAAGTAAAAATAGCGTGCAGATATATTTTTTCATTAAATCTATCCTCTATTTGTAGTAGAAACCCATACGATAAAACGGGTTTCCGTGAACTTTTTATCTTACCTGAATTTGGATATTAAAAGCCCCGAAAATCAGGGCTATTTCTCGACATGTGGTCAATATCGGGACACAAAATAAATATAATCATTTTAATTCAATAGGTTAAGTTAAAAATAAATGAATTAATTGTTCTATGTGACGGGATATTGCTGCTAATGCATCATGTCTTGCGTAATCTTTTTGGACAATTTGCGCACGTTGTTTAAACAAGTCTGTACTCAGCATATTTTCCACTGTTTGTTTAAGTTGAGATTCAGTGGGGTGTGCTGTATCCAGATTAGTACCGCATCCAGCCCATACAACACGAAAAGCCGCTTCCTGCTTGCCTTCTCCTGCATCTGCAATGAGTAACGGAGTCCCGTGGCTGAGAGCATAATTGATGGTTCCATAACCTCCGTTGGATATTAGCAGTGAAGCTTTTGGCAGCCAGTGCTCAAATGAAATAAATTCTTCAATACGCACGTTTTCGGGTAGATCTTTACTCAGTGTCTCTACCGATCTGCCACCGGTGGTTGCCAATATACGTATCGGTAATGTAGCCAGTGCACGCAATGTGGGGAGAATCAACTGATTTAAATCGGTATTGGAGATAGTACCTTGAGTAACTATAACCAATGGACGTGGATCATCTTCTTCCCATAATTGAGGTGATGTTGTTGTCGGTGCTGGATTGGGGAGGGGGCCAATAAAATGGACTGTATCAGGCAATCCTTCTCGTGGGTATTCAAATGCCAGAGTTGATAGTTGCAAAAAGCGATCAGCACTGAGAATTACTTCATCGTTGAAAGGTCTGGTTAACGCAGAGCTTCCTGACTGAACTAATGCGTCATTGAAGCTATCCTGTACTTCGGCTATGAGTTGCTGGTTGGTTTCATCCACGAGTTGTTCATGGGTCAATTCTGGCGGTAATACCGCGGGTGGGATACGTGGCCCCCAGAAAATTGAATCTTTCGAAGAGTAAGCCAAAGGTGTTATGCCAATGACTATCATTGGAATACGATGGGTTTTTTCTTCTTGCAGCAGGGGTAATATGCCATAAAAGCAGTTCTCGGCTATAAGCAGATCTGCTTGTTGTTCACGGATAATTTGCCGTAATTGGCGGTCAAGAACTGGGATTGGAGCTGAGAAGAAATTTTTGAATGCCAGTGCCATTTGCACATTTCCCGGAGGAAGTTGAGCACGGTCAGGGAAATGCTGTTCTAAATGACGATAGTCAAAGTCTATCTGTTCATCAAAAGGGACAAATTGTGCGCTTAAAGCTTCCACCTGTTGGCGAAATAACGCACCGGTAAATACGGTTACCTGATGTCCTTGTGCGATTAGTGATTGAGCGACCTTTAACATTGGATAGACGTGTCCAGGGGTTGCGACCGCTGCAATGACAATACGTGCCATGACTTACTCCTTTGGTGTGTTGTCTGGGTTACTTAAGCTCCTGATTTAGAGTGTAATCATTTTATGACGGTAGTTATAAATTCATTATGGTAATAATTAATTCATTATTGTTATAATCAATTTGTTATTACCATAACTATGGTGACTAATTTCTTTATGAAATTTATTGATTTTTCTTCCCTTTTAGGCAGTGTTATTGCCAAAAGGGGAGGACGGATAGAGGAATTGGAGTTTAGTTTGAATAGGGAGAAATACATAGCTCGTAATAATCAGGGTTATTACTGAGAGTTACAACAGAATTAATGAAATCTCCGGGAAATCAACGTGCCAATTTATGGCACGTTAGTTTAACTCTAATTTAAAGATCTATTCTTTGTTATTATTAAGAATAAGGTTGCTTTTTGGAATACAACAGCAAGCTAGAATATGTCCATCGTTTTTAATCGCTGTGGCTTTTAAAGGAGAAACTTCTCCCTTAACTAAAGAAATCTTACAGCATCCACATATTCCCGCTCGACATGAGTAGGGTACTTTAATTCCTTGTTGTTCCAGTTGTTCTAAAATAATTTGTTGATTATTACCTGTAAAGGTTTTTCCATTATATTCAATAGTGACAGATTGCTCATTTATTTTTGGTAAATCAATATCTTCAGCTTTTTCGCCACTGCCATATTTACGTGGATTTTTTTTAGCTAATATAGTGACATTATCTCCGATTCTAATAATACCACTCGAATGGGCAGTGAGATTCTGACCAAAATCGACATCACCATTTTCTGCTGTACGGAATGATTGCAATGTCGCTAATGGCTCTCCGTTGGGATTTTTAATACCTTTATTAATACTGACGGTTGTCAGAATACAGCGGCTACAGGGTTTGGGTAAATCAAAAATAACATCGCCAATCTGAATTGATTGCCAATTGTCTTCTGCAAATGCTTCCGCACCGGTAATAACAATATTTGGGCGAAATTGCTCTAATTTAATACTGGCCGGACAACGCTGTTGTAATAAGTGAAATGAAGCTTCATTAATGAGTAGAAATGGATAACCATCAGCAAATGATAATGGAATTTCAGGGTGTTTTTTTACCCTGCGGCTTAATTCATGGCTTAACCAGCGTAATTGCACTGGAATATCAAAGAAACGACTTAACCATTGATTAATTGTTTCTGGTGCAATTAGAGCCGTAAAATGGTTGCCCCATACTTCCGTGGGCTGCTGTTCAGGTAGGAAATCACTGTAAAGTACGGTGGCATTTTCTCCGTTGGGCGCACGCAGATAAATGCCGTTATTTAACATAGCTGGAGTAAATAACAACATTTGCGGATATTTACGGGCGGTAATAAAAGTCCCGTCTGTTGTTGTGACCATAAAATTGCGATCAAATATAAGGCCGCTTTCACTGACTAATGCATGGGAAAGTTGCAAACCACGCATAGACTTTACCGGGTGGGTATACAGGCGAGACAGAGTGATCATCCGTTAATCTCCATGAAACATTTTTTACACACGCAACTTTATGACATGTCACCTGGATTAGCTATAATGCGTAACAATTTTCTTTTTGGTGATATGTAACATGAACTCTCTGTTTGCCAGCACGGCGCGTGGATTAGAAGAATTATTGAAGAACGAACTGGAAATGCTGGGGGCGCAATCATGCAAAATTGTGCAAGGCGGAGTTCATTTTCAAGGTGATGACAGAGTGATGTATAAAAGCCTGATGTGGAGCAGGCTGGCATCACGTATTTTGCTACCGCTAAACGAATTTAATGTCTATAGCGATTTAGATCTCTATCTTGGCGTTCAGTCTATTGATTGGAGCCGGATTGTCTCTATAGACAGTACTTTCTCTGTGCATTTCAGTGGCACAAATGAAGAGATACGGAATACGCAATATGGCGCACTCAAGGTTAAAGACGCCATTGTCGATAGCTTTATTCGTAAGTTAGATCAACGCCCCAATGTGGCAAAGCAACAGCCGGACATTCGCATTAATGTTTTTTTGAATAAAGAGAGAGCCAGTGTTGCATTGGATTTGAGTGGCGATGGTTTGCATATCCGAGGTTATCGCGATCTTGCTGGTCAGGCTCCGCTGAAAGAAAATCTGGCTGCGGCGATTATTCTACGTTCAGGCTGGCAGATTGGTACTCCGATGGTCGATCCTATGTGTGGTTCCGGCACATTATTGATTGAAGCAGCAATGATGGCGGCTGATCGTGCTCCTGGTCTGCATCGTAACCACTGGGGCTTTATTGCCTGGTTGCAACATGATGAAGAAATTTGGCGTGAAGTGACCACAGAAGCGCAGATCCGCTTTCGTAAAGGTCTTCAGGAGACAGTTTCCCGTTTTGTTGGTTCTGATATTGATCGCAGAGTGTTGGATATGGCTCGGTCAAATGCTCGTAGAGCCGGGGTTGCACAGTTAATAACTTTCCAGCAAGGTGATGCCAGTCGTCTGGAAAATCCGTTACCAGAAGGCCCAACTGGAACAGTGTTAAGTAATCCACCTTATGGCGAGCGATTGGAAAGTGAACCTGCATTGGTTGCACTACACAGTTTATTTGGGCGGATAATGAAAAGCCGTTTCCCTGGCTGGCGTTTGTCTCTATTCAGTGCATCGCCTGAGTTGTTAAGCTGCTTGCAATTACGGGCTGAACGTGAGTTTAAAGCTAAAAATGGTCCATTGGATTGCGTACAGAAAAATTATCAGTTGTCAGATAAACCACACTCATCAGAGATGAATGTGGCGGAAGATTATGCCAACCGCCTGCGTAAAAATGAAAAGAAATTAACTCATTGGGCGAAACAGCAAGGGATTGATTGTTACCGTCTGTATGATGCTGATTTGCCAGAATACAATGTGGCTGTTGACCGTTATGCGGATAAAGTAGTGATCCAGGAATATGCTCCACCGAAAAGCGTTGATACCAATAAAGCGCGTCAGCGTTTATTCGATGCTATCAGTGCAACGATGCAAGTTCTTGGGCTTTCATCAAATCAATTAGTACTTAAAACTCGTCAGCGTCAGAAAGGTAAAAGCCAGTATGAAAGAATGGCAGAAAAACGGGAATTCTTTTTGGTAAATGAGTATGACGCAAAATTTTGGGTTAATTTAACTGACTATTTGGATACTGGCTTGTTCCTTGATCATCGTATTGCCCGGAAAATGCTAGGTGAAATGAGTGAAGGAAAAGATTTTCTGAACCTGTTTGCTTATACCGGATCTGCGACAGTACATGCTGGGCTAGGCGGCGCACGTTCAACAACGACGGTTGATATGTCTCGCACTTACCTTGAATGGGCTGAACGGAACCTACAGGCTAATGGATTAACAGGGCGTCAGCATCGGTTGATTCAGGCAGATTGTCTCGCTTGGTTAGCTCGGGCCGGTGAACAGTTTGATTTGATTTTTATTGATCCGCCGACGTTCTCCAATTCTAAACGAATGGAAGATGCATTTGATGTACAACGTGACCATATCATGTTGATGAGACAGCTTAAGCGCTTGTTGCGTCGTGGGGGAACGCTGATGTTCTCCAATAATAAACGAGGTTTTAAAATGGATTTTGCGGAGCTGGAAAAAGTTGGCTTGGTGGCGGAAGAGATCACCAGTAAAACCCAGTCGCAGGATTTTGCCCGTAACCGTCAGATTCACAACTGCTGGTTATTACGCCATGCTGGTGAGGAAAAATAATTACTATGTCGTTGATCAATTTATCTGGTGCGTGGTTGTCGTTCAGTGATGCGCCATTACTTGATAATGCAGAATTGCATATAGAAGAAAATGAAAGAGTTTGTCTGGTTGGTCGTAACGGTGCTGGAAAGTCGACTTTGTTACGGGTATTAGCAAAAGAGCAGCCGTTGGATGATGGTCAGGTTATTTACGAACAGGATCTGGTTGTTTCCCGTTTACAACAGGACCCTCCCCGTGATGTGGAGGGGACGGTTTTTGATTTTGTTGCCGAAGGTGTTCAGGAGCAGGCCGAATATATTAAATCTTTTCATCAGGTTTCCCGTTTGGTGGAGCAAGAACCGAATCAGAAAAACCTCAACCGCTTGGCGGAATTGCAGGAGGTGCTGGATATTCGTGGGCTATGGTCACTGGACAGCCGTATTAATGACGTATTGAAACAGCTCTCTTTACCTGCGGAGGCAAAGCTCTCTTCACTTTCAGGTGGTTGGTTGCGTAAGGCGGCATTAGGGAGGGCGTTGGTCAGTTCACCAAAAGTCTTACTGCTTGATGAACCCACTAACCACCTGGATATTGATACGATTGAATGGCTAGAAAACTTCCTGAAAGATTTTCAGGGTAGTCTTGTTTTCATTTCCCATGACCGTTCATTTATTCGCAATATGGCAACCCGCATTGTCGATTTAGATCGCGGTAAGTTAGTGTCGTGGCCGGGTAATTACGATAAGTTTCTTGAAGGCAAAGAAGATGCGTTGCGCGTGGAAGAGATGCAGAACGCTGAATTTGATCGTAAGTTGGCTCAGGAAGAAGTGTGGATTCGTCAGGGGATTAAAGCACGTCGTACTCGTAATGAAGGACGTGTCAGAGCATTGAAAGCATTACGTGTTGAACGTTCCCAACGCCGTGAAGTAATGGGAACCGCTAAAATACAGATGGAAGAAGCGAGTCGTTCCGGCAAAATTGTCTTTGAGCTGGAAAATGTTAACTATCAAATTGGTGAAAAGAAACTGGTCAATAATTTCAGTGCGCAAATTCAGCGTGGGGATAAAATTGCACTGGTGGGGCCAAATGGTTGTGGCAAAACAACTTTACTGAAACTGATGCTAGGTGAGCTGCAATCTAATGGCGGTCGTGTTCATTGTGGTACTAAACTAGAAGTTGCTTATTTTGATCAGCATCGGATAGCTCTTGATCCGGAAAGAACTGTAATGGATAACTTGGCTGAAGGTAAACAGGAAGTGATGGTGAATGGTCGTCCTCGTCATGTTCTGGGTTATTTGCAGGACTTTCTGTTTCATCCGAAGCGGGCAATGACACCGGTTAAAGCGCTTTCTGGGGGTGAAAGGAACCGGTTGTTACTGGCGCGTCTGTTCCTAAAACCCAGTAATTTGTTGGTGCTTGATGAGCCAACCAACGATCTGGATGTGGAAACATTAGAGTTGCTGGAGGAGCTGGTAGACAATTATACAGGTACTGTATTGCTGGTCAGTCATGATCGTCAATTTGTTGATAACTCCGTGACTGAATGTTGGATTTTCGAAGGTAATGGTGTGATCAATAATTATGTTGGCGGTTATTACGATGCTCAACAACAGCGTGAACAAACTATATCGTTGCGCCGACAAAATGAGAAAAAACTGCCAACGGAAGTCAAAGTAGAAAAGGTTAAAGAATCGCCAAAAAGTTCTCGTAACAAAATGAGCCACCATTTGTTTCGAGAGTTAGAGCAATTACCATCATTGCTGGAGAAATTGGAAGAAGAGCTTGATCAGTTACAATCTCAAGTGAGTGATCCTGAATTTTTTAATCAGCCTCATGTAGTAACCCAAAAAATACTGACTGAGCTGTCTGAAAAAGAGCAAGCATTAGAAGCTGCTTTTGATCGCTGGCATGAATTAGAAACATTGAAAAACAGTCGATAATTAACATAATTAGCAGAATCATGCTGCGGAATTTTTCTGAGTATGATTCTGTGGATTTCCCAATTTCCTTACAGGAGAAAAACCTTGTGTTCCAGTAACCATCATCATGAAATGGTATTGTGCCCTCAATGTGATTTGCTGGCGACATTGCCAGAAGGAGGGCAGGGAACGAAGGCGGTTTGTCCTCGTTGTAAGACGACATTAGTCACATGGTGGAAAGAACCTAAACATCAGCCAACAGGTTATGCCGTCAGCGCATTATTTATGCTGTTAATGGCCTGCCTGTTTCCGTTTGTTAGCATGAGTGTGGCGGGAATTGGCAGTGAAATTACCTTATCTCAAATCCCTCAGGTGATGTTTAATGAAAATTACGTCAGTGTGGGAACATTCTTTTTACTCTGTGTTCAATTGGTGCCTGCGTTTTGTATGGTAGCGATTATTCTCTTATGCCAGGGTGTTGTTATTTCTCAGAAGATAAAAATCTGGTTGGCCAGGGTTTTATTTCAGATGAAAAGCTGGTGTATGGTTGAAATCTTTCTGGCAGGGGTATTAGTCAGCTTTGTTAAATTAATGGCTTATGGTGATATTGGGTTAGGTTTAAGTTTTTTGCCATATTGCCTGTTCTGCCTTCTCCAGGTGAGAGCATTTCAATGTTTGGATCGCCACTGGTTATGGAATCAGATAGCGCTCGCACCTAAGGTGAATATATCGTTACAGGCAGGAAAAGCGGGGTTAGTGCAGGGGGTTCGATTATGTCAGTGCTGTACAGCTATTTTACCGGCAGACCAGTTAGTCTGTTCACGTTGTCATACTCGTGGACATGCCCGCCGTCGTAACAGTCTGCAATGGACAATGGCGCTGATAGTGACGGCTTTAATGCTTTATATTCCTGCTAATGTCATGCCGATGATGGTGACTGAATCATTAGGTAATCAGAGTGATTCCACTATTATGGCTGGCGTGATACTACTGTGGAGCGTAGGTTCATATCCGGTGGCTTTAGTCATTTTTATTGCCAGTATTATGGTGCCATCACTGAAAATGCTGGCAATTGGCTGGTTATGTTGGGATGCCAAAGGGCGCGGTAAACGAGATTCCGCCCGAATGCATTTTATTTATGAAGTTGTTGAATTTGTTGGCCGTTGGTCAATGATTGATGTATTTGTTATCGCAATATTGTCATCATTGGTGCGTATGGGGAAATTGATGAGTGTCTACCCCGCAATGGGGGCAGTTATTTTTGCTTCAGTTGTGATCCTGACCATGTTTGCGGCAATAACATTTGATCCGCGCTTAATTTGGGATAGAACCAACGTTAAACATTCGTTATAAGGCAATGAAGGAGTGTCAAGGTGACGGATAAAGTTGAAGACCAGAGTCAGGCTAAAATCGATAAAATTAAAAGTTGGTCACCAATCTGGATTGTACCGATTGTCACTGTGCTTATTGGTGCCTGGATACTGTTTTACCATTTCAGCCACCAAGGGCCGGAAGTAACGTTGATTACTTCTAACGCGGAAGGCATTGAAGCCGGAAAAACTAAAATTAAAAGCCGTAGTGTGGATGTCGGCGTGGTTGAGAAGGTCATGCTGAGTGATAATCTTAGTCAAGTTATTATTAAGGCCCGGCTGAATGATGGCATGGAAAATCTATTACATAGTGATAGTGCTTTTTGGGTCGTGAAACCACAGATTGGTCGTGATGGAATATCTGGCCTTGGTACTCTTCTGTCCGGGGCTTTTATTGAACTTCAGCCAGGAACGAATGGTGATGAAGAAGATAAATTTAATTTGTTGGACTCACCACCATTAGCTTCACCTGATGCAAAAGGTATCCGTGTTATCCTAATTAGTGATAAAGCAGGTCAGCTTAATCCGGGCGATCCGGTGTTGTTTCGTGGTTATCGGGTTGGTTCTGTTGAAACCAACGAGTTTGAACCGCAATCGCATTTGATGAGATATCAGCTATTTATTAATGCGCCTTATGATGGTTTGCTGACAACCAATGTCCGTTTTTGGAAAGAGAGTGGTATTACCTTTGATATGTCTTCTCAAGGGGTGCGTGTTGAAATGGCTTCTTTATCAACGCTGTTTGGTGGTGGCGTCAGCTTTGATGTACCTAAGGGTTGGGAATTGGGTGAGCCAATTAAAGAAAAAGCCACTTACAAACTTTTTGATAACCAAAGAAGCATTCAAGATTCTTTATATACCGAACATAAAGATTATCTGTTGCTCTTCTCTGATTCTGTTCGAGGATTACAACCGGGCGCGCCGGTGGAGTTCCGTGGTATCCGAATGGGAACTGTGGCGAAAGTACCGTTCTACTCTGAGGGAATGAGACAGCGACTGGATAATGATTTTCGTATTCCAGTACTTATCTCCATTGAGCCGGAGCGATTTGAGAAGGAGTTGGGGGAAGGGTTTGATGTTGAGAAAGAGCTGAATAGCATAACCAAACGCGGTCTGCGAGCCTCTCTCAAATCAGGTAATTTGTTAACGGGGGCGCTGTTTATTGATTTGGATTTTTATCCGAATGAAAAAGGGTGGGTTGGCCCGTATGAAATTGCAGGCTATCCGCTATTACCAACAATCAGTGGCGGCCTTGCTCAAATTCAACATAAGGTTATTGCCGCGTTAGACAAAATTAATAATATGCCGGTTGAGCCAATGTTTAATCAGGCTATTCGTACTTTAGAAGAGAGTCAGAAAGCAATCAGAAAAGCACAGCAGACTCTTGATGAATTGAATAAAGTGCTGGCAAATCCTGAAACCAAAGATCTGCCGAAAGATATACAGAAAACATTGCAGGAGTTTAATCGCAGTATGCAAGGCTTCCAGCCTGGTTCACCGGCTTATAACAAGATGTTGGATAATATGCAGCGATTAGATCAAGTGTTGAGTGAACTGCGGCCTGTGCTGAGAACGCTGAATAATAAGAGCAATGCATTAGTTTTTGAGGCTAAGCCAATTGAAGATCCAGAACCAAAAAAGGCTAAAAAATGATGAGAAGAGTGGCATTAATTTTAGTGATTTTTATTTCTGCTTGTAGCCGTCAGCCGGAAAAAACTTATTATCAATTGCCGGTAGTCACAATAGCATCACAAAAGAGTGCTATTGTGCAGCATGATCGCCAATTATGGGTACAACGGGTTATGTTGTCTGATTACCTGTCATCCTCCGGTGTGGTATATCAAAGTAGCGATGTTAGTTATATCAGTGCGGCGAATCATTTGTGGGCAAGTCCACTTGAACAGCAGTTACAGCAAGTGTTGGTAGCGGAATTAACCATAGCTTTGCCACAGCGTTTAGTGTCTGCCCAACCAGTGGTTAATAAGCCAGATACTTTGGATGTAACAGTAACCAGTTTTCATGGTCGTTATGATGGTAAGGTGATTTTGCAAGGTTACTGGACATTAACTTGTCAGGGGAGTGAGGCGAGTGTCATTAAGCAGCCCTTTAATATAGAGCTAAAACAGGAAGAAGATGGTTATGATGATTTAGTTCGCACATTGGCAAAAGGATGGAGTCAGTTGGCGCAAGCTATTGCCAGTCAGTTAATTCCCCAATCGTAACTCTCCGCCATTCTCCGGGTGTAAAACCCTTACGCTCGGAGAAAATTGGTATTATCAGCAGGATAAAAATTTCTCTTTATTATTAATATCTTATTCATTTTTTCTGTACTGATATAACAAATATTACATTAATATGAATTTCTTGACTTGATTTTCAAAATTTATAGGGGTATTTCTAAATTGTGGTTGGATAAATGATGACCACTGTTTTCTTTCTACTGATCTAGCTTATGAGGTAAATAAAAGCATGAAGAGACAGAAACGAGATCGTTTAGCACGTGCGTTATCGAGAGGGTACCATGCAGGTATTTTGGGGCGCCCAAGGGAGCATTGTCCCTATTATTCATTAGATGCCCGTTCTCACTGGTTAGGAGGATGGCGTCAGGCTATGGAAGACAGGGCGATGATGGCTTAGTCTGCCAAACTGATGTATCGGTTAGGTAAGAAAAAACCACCATTTCTTAATCAACGTGTATATATCCCAAATTTAATCTGACAGTGACTGATTGCTTATACAGATATCTGTCAGATTGAATCCTTGTTTAACCTAATTTAAGACATCATACGACGGATATGCTGATGCACTGAGTGTGGTAAATAGGGTACGTATAGCAATTAATGTGAATAATGTGCTGGCTTCTTATTTCTTTGTATTGTTCTTTTTGGGATTCCGTTTGCGAAATTTGATGAGATATCATTCATGGCCGCCAGCTCATACATCCTATTTAACCTCCAATATGGCTGATATTGCGGCCATCAAGTAATTTATCTACTAATGCGAAGGATAATTGCAGTAAGCAGGGTTTGATAAACATTTGTGACGTAATTGAACCTTATAGAGAGGGCTATATTCCGTATCCCCCTGGACTGCTATGGCTACATTTTCATGACTTGAATAGGCGGTTTGAAGCATTGATAAAAGTATCGACCCGGCACTATAAGTACATACCCACCGAAATCCTTGGGCGCGAGTAGGAGTGACTATTTTTCCAAGGCAATCGCCATTAGTGTTAGATGCTTGTAGCATCTCAATGGTACCTTCAATCTTATTTAGCGCTATGGCAGTTGGTGTAACAGTTAATGCTACGATTATGAGCAGTATTTTTCTGATGTTCATATAAATTACCCTTGGTTGTGTTTATCAATAATAATCAAAAATATTAAGCTTTATTAATGTTAAACCTGATATCAGTATGCTTTTATGAGCTTATTTGATATGTCAGGTTAATTTGAGCATAGCACAATTTGTCAATTGCATGCTAATTAGCCAGCAATAAACTAAATGCTTATATTGCAAGCCATTCAGATGTGGTTTCATGTTATTATTGGTCGAGGTAGGTTAGAGTTTGATTTTGAATCTCATACTCTAAGATATAACCGAAATTGTCTTTGAAGGACAAAAACAATATCAAGTATTTTTTCAAGCAAATATTTTTTTTCAAATAGTATGCTGTTTGCTTGGTGGTGTGCTTTTAGCGAAAAAGGTGAAAAGCAATTAGCCAGTCACCTTTCTTTTCGATATGTTACTGATTATTGATTAGAAAGCGCTGGTATCTTTAAACAAGCCCACTTTCAAATCCGTTGCCGTATAGATGATTTTACCATCTACTAACACTTCACCGTCAGCCAGTCCCATAATCAATTTACGGTTAATAACGCGTTTAAAATTGATACGGTAAGTGACTTTTTTCGCTGTTGGTAATACTTGGCCGGTGAACTTAACTTCGCCAACGCCAAGGGCGCGGCCTTTTCCTTCGCCACCTAACCAGCCAAGGAAGAATCCAACCAATTGCCACATGGCATCGAGGCCAAGGCAGCCGGGCATTACCGGGTCATTAATAAAATGGCAGTCGAAAAACCATAAATCAGGGGTAATATCCAGCTCGGCTTCTATGTAACCTTTATCGTAGGTACCACCGTTTTCTGTCATTTCAATGATGCGATCCATCATTAGCATATTACCAGATGGCAATGGAGGCCCATTTTCTCCAAATAACTCACTCCGCCCAGATGCGATGAGATCTTCTTTTGTGTAGGATTTACGTTTATCAACCATAATTATCAGATAGCCTTATATTTAATGTAAGGTAAATAATAGAGTACACTTGTACGCTGAACAACTCCGATCAGACATTCTGAATTAACCTAACCAGCGAAAAGGCCACGGGAATTTAGGCCGTTCCTGATTATTCGCCTGTGTTATACGTTCTTGTATTATAGCTAACAAGTGTGTTTCTTGTTGATCATAATAAGGGATACCTGTTAATAAAGGCAGCGCTTCAGAAACATGTTTTACTGACCATAAATGGAATTTTTGCGCTTTTACCGCATCTACAACAGCTTGGTTAAGACATAAATGACGGATGTTCGCCGCTGGTAGGATAACCCCCTGTTGACCAGTTAGCCCTCTGCGATGGCATACTTCAAAGAAACTTTCGATTTTTTCGTTAATACCACCGATGGGTTGAACGTAACCAAATTGATCTACTGCACCTGTAACCGCCAGTTGTTGATCAATAGGTTGCAGGGAAAGAGCACTAATCAGCACACATAATTCGGCAAGAGAAGCGCTGTCGCCATCAACTTCACTATAAGATTGTTCAAATGCAATAGATGCGGAGAAAGGCTGCGGTTGATCCAATTTTAGCTCGGAAATCAAAAATGCTTGCATAATCATCATGCCTTTCGCATGGATATTGCCACCTAACTCGACTTTGCGTTCAACATCAATAAATTCCCCATCTCCTACATGAGCCACGCAAGTGATGCGGGATGGTTCTCCTACTGAATCAGGGTGGCCGGGGTACTCCAGCACAGATAATCCATTAATTTGGCCAATGACCATCCCTTGGGTGCGGATAAGAATCTGGCCTTGATGAATTTCCTCTAAACCACGTTCTGGCAGATAGTTGTGACGCCAGCGGCGATTTTCCTCTGCTTGTTTAATGGATTGAGCTGTAATTTGATTTTCTTGCTGATAGAGCGCGGCGGTAGTGAGTTGCCGTTGTAGCCAAAGAATATCCAAAGGCAGGCGGTATTGATCTTCTGTATGACGAGTTGCTTGTTGGACAAGTTCAGACCAGGCATTATGATTCAATGGAGGCAATTGCCATTGTTGAATAAGCCCATTGATATAATTGCACCATAGGCTTAAATCTTGCTCATTATGAAATGGCATATCCAGATCAAATTCACCATACAGAGCGCTTTTTGCTAATTCAGGTTCTATTGCCTGAAACTCTTCAAGGTTTAGGCGATCTCCAACCAGAATCAAACGTAGCTTTAATGGCATAGAGGGGATAGGCAATGGTAACGGTTTGTTGCTATCCGGAGACAACCATTCAAAGCGTTGCTGAATAATCATCTGTTTCAGGCGAACCCACATTAATGGCTGAGAAAGTAGGGTGCGTAATGGCAGAATAAGTACACCACCATTTACTTGATGGATCAGACCGGGTTGTAAGTGAATTTCTCCGTTGTGAGAGTGGAAGCAGCCAAATAATTGCTCTGCTTCTATCCATTCACGATAGGCCACGCGTAACTCCGGTGTGAAATGGCCTTCTGTTGATGGTTGCCAGCTAATTTTCTGTTGCTGGATGTGATAATTGCCACCAATTTGGGGAAGGTCTTTCGTGAGTAATGGATGGATAGACTCAGCTAACGCTGACAAATAAGTATCACACTCTTCAGCTTTCAGTAGCATAAAAGGCTGGCGGGAATCCATCCGGCAAAAAAGCTGCAAACCACTATGTAGCCGTGATTGAACGGCTTCCATACTGGCAGGCGCCTGTTGGGAAGCAGAATGAAAGAGCGCATCATAAGGTGCGCAATTCGGCAGTAATGCCTGCCAGTCTAGTTTGTTAGTGGTCAAAATGATCGCTATATATTGTAAAGTAGGAAAGTGCCGATTATACAAGATTAAGATATAAACCAACATGCTTGAATGTTTGCTATCGTAGACACTTTATGTAAAACATAATTTGATCAAAAAGCAGAGATTAATCAGTTTGGCTATGAGCAATTTACTAAAATAGTTGTTATGCTTATTTTTAGTTACGTTGTCACTGAGAAAGTAAGATGAAATATCAACAACTGGAAAATTTGGAATGTGGCTGGAAGTGGGCTTATCTGATGAAAAAACATCAAGAAGGCGAGCTAATTACTAAATATATTGAAAACAGTGCTGCTCATGCAGCAGTTGACAAACTCATTGAACTTGAGAGTGAACCGGTAAGGGTACTGAAATGGATTGAGCAACATATGAATCCTGATTTATCCAACCGAATGAAACAAACTATCCGAGCTCGGCGTAAGCGGCATTTTAATGCGGAACATCAGCATACTCGTAAGAAATCTATCGATTTAGATTTTCCCGTGTGGCATCGCTTATCTGCACTTTCTCAGCGACGGGGTAATACGCTGTCAGAAACTATCATCCAGTTAATTGAAGATGCTGAACGGAAAGAAAAATATGCCAATCAGATGTCTAGCTTGAAACATGACTTAGAAGCTATTCTGGGCCAGAAAGAGTAATTTCAGTTTTTATAGATTGATATCGCAACAAGCTCCTTAAGTAGGTTTGGTATAATAATTTCACTGTAAGTGTAAAGAAAACCCCATTTGCATGGGGCTTTCTGAGCTTTTGATGATTAATTATAACCAAGAAAGGCTATTATTGAGCGGATTTTGCTTGAGTAACAACTTCTTTAATGCCCTGAATTTCGATCTCTACGCGACGATCTGGCGCCAGGCAGTTGATTAGGTTAGGTTTGCGAATCTTATCACAGGTAGAACCAGTGACTGGATTTGCTTTACCGTGGCCTTCTGCGCTGATGCTGCTGGCAGGGATACCTTTCGATACCAGATAGTCAACTACGCTTTGAGCGCGTTTTTGAGACAGTTTCTG
This sequence comes from Photorhabdus namnaonensis, assembly GCF_001684335.1. GTDB lineage: Bacteria > Pseudomonadota > Gammaproteobacteria > Enterobacterales > Enterobacteriaceae > Photorhabdus > Photorhabdus namnaonensis. The sequence continues at coordinate 160,701 of NZ_LOIC01000072.1, read as the reverse complement.
ATTGTAAACGTCTTTACCGATACGGTCAGTGTAGCCTAAGACCAGTACCTTGCCCTGATTTGGGTCGATGTTTGCTAGCTCAGTATAGAGTTGATCCAAAGAATGTTTACCTTCGGTTTTCAGCTCGGAACTTGCAAATTCGAACAGTACGTCAGAACGCAGGGTAAAACGTTTATTTTCAACAATGGGTGCTGGAGCTGGTGTTGGAACAACAACCGGAGCCGGAGCAACGACTGGGGCTGCTGCTTCATCTTGGCCGAAACGGTAAGAAACACCTACGCTCAACAGACCGTTATCAGGACGTGCGCCTACTGAACTTGCGTCACCGATATTGTTAACCCACTGGTAGTCCAGACGAGTAGCCCAGTCCTTAGTTATCGCATACTCAACACCGATGGCCGCCAGTGGAGAAACGCCGGTGTCATGATTTTTCAGATGAGTATTGGTTGCGCCGTAATTTGCTTTGGAATCTGCCCGCCAAACCATACCGCCTAAGCGAGTATAGATATCCAAGTCATCCATAATTGGATAGCTCAGTTTGGTTGCCAATTGGAAACCGTGGGCTTTGAAAGCGCCATTATTGACGCTGCCTTTGTAAGACATGCGACCTAACCAGTCATAACCTATTTCAAAACCCAGGTATGGATTGGCTTGATAACCTAAGAAAGCACCTGCACCCAATTGGTTTTTGTGAGTAGGGCCATTACCGATTGCACTGGTATAACCGTTGCCGTAGAAGTTTACGTCATGGTATTGGGACCAACCCAACTTACCACCGGTATACCAAGTGTTGTCTTTTGGAGCTGCTTGCGTTGCAGTTGTGAAAGCGGCCACTGCCACTGCTATCGCGATAGCTGTCTTTTTCATTTTAACGCCTCGTTATTATCATCACCCAATAGGCAATTGGCTTTGGGAGCCTTTTTACTTACTGCCTATCCCAATAGGGTTATTTTATTTGCCCTTCTTTGCCATAAAGAGCGAACTAGGGCAGTGCTCAAACAAAAGCGTTAGCTTTTGAACGCACTTTAGTGCGGCCCGTAGGGCGAGCGAAGCGAGTCATCCTCACGTACTATGTGTACGCTCCGGTTTTTCCGCGCTGTCCGTGTTCACTGTTCATTGATAAGAATGGCCTGCAACAATTACGCCTATATAGGATAGGCTCTTACTGCCTGTCCCATTAGGCTTTCATTTTCCATTCTTTGTAATAAAAGTGAGCACTGAATTGTGCTCAAATTCTCCGGTACCATTATTGTGCGTACACTTTGAATTTTGCGTGTTTTCGTGTTCACTATTCACCCATAAGAATGGCTTGTACTAATTTAGCATCGTTTAATATCTACTAAGATAGGCTGTCGAGCTATATTGATTAAAAACTCAGTTAGAGGAATACTGCACTTTTTCATAAAACCGATAGACTAAACAATACAAGGGTACTAAGTGCAGTAACCTTTAATGGTGTAAAGTCTACAACGAAGTTAAAAAGTTACAAGTACCCTTTGATTAATAGAGTAAAAAATTTAAAAGGTAATGTATAATTTTTCTAAGAAATTTACTATTCTTTACAACTAATCTTACCTTAATTAATTGATTTTAATTGTGATTAGTGATTTTCGGTCTGGATTGGTTATTTTGTGTTATAAATATTGCGATAATTCCTAGTTTTGGTCAATGATAGTAAATGGAGTGGATTTTTAGTAAACCTGCTCGCGATTCAGCACAGTTGGTTTCTTTATTTACATCTTGTGGGCGCATAATAAAGCCTAGTGCATTACCTTTTTGTGCCGCAGCCTGTAATTTTACGGTATCTTTCCCTGATAACTTTGGTAACCAGCCAAGTACCACGCTGTAATTACCACTCGCCAATGCTCTTTCCATTGCTTCTACCGTTGTAATGGAGCTGATGCGATTTAATTGGACAATCTTATCTAAAGGTAATCCAGAGTTAATTAACCACTGGCGGCTTAGTTTCTTATGTGGACTAACCCATAGCAACCAGCGAGCCTCATTTCCTGATTGGCGTAACAAAGGTAGCAATATACGATTAATGATAGCTTGGTTATCGCTATATTGGTTATCACTATAAATCAATTCACTCACTATACCTTCTTTACCCTCTTTCACGACCCCCTCTCTTTTGGCTGCATTATCTTGTGTAGGTGAAGAGAGTGATAGCTGCTTTTTGGTTGACTGATGTTTAGAAGGGTAAACCCAGGATGATTGAATGCCCATAATGAACCTCGCCACGATTAACTGTATTAATATACAGTATCTTCATATCAGGCTAAGATCAAGTCTATTTTTTCAAAGAGCTTCGCAAATATTGACTGTAAATGGCTGTAAACTCATTTAACCATTGGCAGAGAAAATTGAATTGCGTATGTTTTTAATTACCTGTTCCTGTTATTTATTTTACTAATAACTGGGACAAATCTATGGATAAGAGATTTATTTGTACAAAACTCATGGAGTGATCTGTATGTTTTTGTCTGAGGTGCGTTTTACTCAACTCAAAAATGGTTTTTCGTCGTTTGGAACATTGACAAGGAAGCCACAGTTTGGCGGTTACAGCCTGTTATCTGATGGGATTATGTTCGCTATTATTGCTGATGGAGAATTATATTTACGAGGAAATGGACATGCTGAAGTATTATTTAAAGCCAGAGGAATGAAAAACTATATTTACTCGAAAAAGGGAGTGCCTGTAACTTTGCGTTATTACCAAGTGGTTGAATCACTTTGGCAAGATCAAGAGTTGTTATCTCAATATGCGTATTTGGCTTATCACTACTCATTTATTGAAATGGCGGGTAAAAAGAAAATGCCGGAGCGCTTGAAGGATTTGCCTAATCTTGGAATGTCTTTAGAACGCCAGTTATGGAAAGTTGGAATATGTAAAGTTGAAGATTTACGGTTGCTAGGTGCGAAAGCCAGTTATTTAAAACTGCATCAATATAAAAGAAAATCTAATATTAATTTATTGCTTGCTTTGGCTGGTGCAATTGAAGGGTGTCATTCAGCCGTTTTACCGGTACAGATCCGTAATGATTTATTACGCTGGCACAAGGAACTGGCTTGTTAGATCTTTATCGAGAATAGCTAATGAAAGGGGCAGTCAACTGCCCCAGTATATCAATCTAGTTATAATTGATTAATTTGTTTAATGATATTAACAATTTCAGGTGACAATTCTATTAATAAACCGGTTTGTTGCAATACCAGTTGCTCTTTACTATTTCTTTCTGCCGGAGCTTGCTCAATTCTTTTCACTATGTTGATAGGCAATTGATTAATTCCATCATCATCTATTAATGCAGATTTTAATGCTATATCGATATAACAAACAGCATCATCAAAAATGTCCAGAATGACTTTATTATCCAATTTATCTCGGTGTGCTCCCAGCGCAGAGATGTAACTTAGTATGGGCACAATAACAGGATTGCCCTTTCTTGAACAGTCTGGTCACTTTTCGGCTCGGCAGACATGTTTGAAATAACGGATGCCAGTTCTGCGTCACTATTATGGGCATCACGGCGGGTAATTCGATAGTTCAATCCATTATCTTTACCCTGATAATATTGAACCAAAATAGCATCAAGGTAGCGACAATTGGTGTTTATCGTCCGATTTATCACTTGTGAGAACTGGCGGAATTTCCAGTCTTGCCAGATGAAATTTACCGCTAACAAATTGAAGCATAATAATACCAGTAATGTGATAAACAGAGTTGCATGTGCATACTGGGTATTGCGGAAGGTGAAGAACAATACGCCAGAAATAACAATTTGCCCACGGAGGCCAGCGTCAATCCATCGTAAAGGCGGTTGCTGCCTGAGAAGTGGGAAGCTTCGCCGTTTTTTACGGCGAGGAACAGTCACGATACGGTTGTAATAGAGAAAATGACTGTTATCAAGAAAACGGCGCGGACCGGAGAAAACAGTTAGCACAAAATACCTCTGAGGTAATAATAACGGTCATAAGTAACATTATGATAAAAGGTTTATTAGTGATAAAAAACGCTTATCAGACATAATTCAACTATTTTTTAGGTATGGCGCTCAATAATGGAACTTAAAGCAACACAAATTGGCCAACGTCTTGCTCAGCATCCTTATAATCGGGTGCGTTTGCTGAATGCGGGTATTGAAGTCAGTGGTGAAAAGCATCAATACCTTATCCCATTTAACCAGCTAATTAATATTCAGTGTAAACGAGGTATCGTCTGGGGTGAATTAGAGTTTGAACTGCCCGATAGACAAGCGGTTCGCCTTCACGGCACTGAATGGCGGCAAACTCAGCGTTTTTACCATTATCTGCTTGGTGAATGGCAGAAATGGAGCCAGGAGATGAGTGGTATTAGCGCTAATGTGCTGGCGACTCAGGTTAGTGAAATTAACAGAATTGACCAACAGAATCGCTGGTTTAAAAAAACGGATTTATTCCAGTTGCAACAGCAGATTCAGGCAGAGTTTCAGGCTTTACCATTGCCGTTACAACGTCTGGAACAATTTGATAATTGTCGGGATGGGTATCAAACGTGTTTGAGCTGGCTTGAGAATGGCGAAAAGCTTGTTGAAAAGATGAATCTGCAATGGACTGAACGTATGTTGGAGCAACATCGTGACTTTTTTCAGCGGGTAGAAACATCTCCGTTAAATCTTTCTCAGAGTTTGGCTGTTGTTAACGGTGAAAATTCAGTTCTGGTTCTTGCTGGCGCGGGAAGTGGAAAAACATCTGTGTTAGTTGCGAGAGCGGGTTGGTTATTACTTCGCCAGCAGGTGATTCCCGAACAGATATTACTGTTAGCGTTTGATAATCAGGCTGTAAGTGAGATGAATGAACGGATTCATATCCGTCTTGGTGTGAATGATATTAAAGTAAAAACGTTTCATGCTCTGGCGTTGCATATCATTCAGCAAGGAAGTAATAAAGTGCCAAAAATCAGTGAGCTAGAAACTGATGAGCAAAAAAGAAGAGATTTTTTGATTAAACACTGGCAACAACAATGTAGTGAGAAGAAAGCACAGGCTAAAGGTTGGCGGGAATGTCTGACGGAAGAGTTGAAATGGGAAGTGCCGGAAGGTGAATTTTGGCATGATAAACAACTTGCTAACCGTTTGTCAGACCGGCTTGAGCGTTGGTTGGGTTTGATGCGTATACATGGTGGTAGCCAGAAGGCGATGATAGAGCAAGCTCAGGAAGAGTATCTGGATCGGTTCCAAAAATGTATTCGTTTGGTGGGGCCTTTATTAAAGGCGTGGAAATCTGAATTAAAAACAGAAGGTGCTGTTGATTACTCAGGGTTAATCCATCAGGCGGTGAATATTCTGGATAAAGGACGGTTTATCAGCCCGTGGAAGCATATTCTGGTGGATGAGTTTCAGGATATTTCACCATTAGGGGCCAAATTGCTCACTGCATTGCGAGCGCAAAACAGTCAAAGCTGCCTGTTTGCCGTAGGGGATGATTGGCAAGCAATATATCGTTTCAGTGGTGTGGAACCGATGTTGACTACCACATTTGCTGATTATTTTGGTAAAGATGCTGAATGTGTATTGGATATCTCTTATCGGTTTAATGATCGGATTGGTGAAGTTGCTAATGAGTTTGTGCAACAAAACCCAAATCAATTAAGGAAGCCATTAAATAGTTTGATTAAGGGTAATAAAAAATCAATTGTTATCCTGCCAGAAGATCAACTTGAATCTTTATTGAATAAAATGAGTGGTTATGTCACTGAGCAGGAAACGATTTTATTACTAGCACGTTATCACTATTTGAAACCTGAATTACTGAAAAAAGCCGCAACTCGCTGGCCTAAATTGAAAATAGAGTTTATGACTGTCCATGCTTCCAAAGGGCGACAAGCGGATTATGTAATTATTCTTGGCTTGCATCAGGGGCAAGATGGTTTTCCTACACCAGCAAGGGAATCTGTGATGGAGCAGGTTTTATTGCCTCTGCCGGAAGATTTTCCGGATGCGGGGGAGCGTCGCCTTTTGTATGTTGCATTAACACGGGCGAAGAAGCAGGTGTGGTTGATGCATGACAAGAAGAATCCATCGGTGTTTGTGCGTCAGTTAGAGCGGCTAAATGTGCCCGTTCAACGTAAACCTTGAGGTTTTGCCGGGCTGAAATATTCAGGGTTATCATGGGATATCTTTTCTGGGAGTCCCACTCTTGTTTTTTTCTAGTATCTGACTTGGAGAAAGCGCGTAGTTGTAGGTATATGTTGTAAAGACTTATTTCAGACGTTCATTCAAATAGTGTTGATAATCAGTCACTTGAATACTTACTGATTCAGAAAACAGAGGAGAACCAACAATAAAATCCGCAGAAGCCAGATTGGTTGCAACGGGGATATTCCATACTGTAGCAAGGCGCAGCAGTGCTTTTACATCAGGATCATGAGGTACGGAATTAAGTGGGTCCCAGAAAAATATCAACACATCAATTTTCCCTTCTGAGATTAGAGAACCAATTTGTTGATCGCCACCCATTGGGCCACTAAGCATATTGGTAACAGGTAATCCGGTTTCGTTCTGAATCAGATTACCGGTTGTGCCGGTAGCGTATAAATGGTGTTTCTTGAGTAAATTCTTATGTTTTTTGGACCAGGCTAATAGTGAAATTTTACAGTGGTCATGTGCAATAAGCGCTATATTTTTAGCGATTGCCATTGTGCGAGTTGTCAATTCCATGAGAATGTCTTTAGTAATCGTTATTGTGTTTTCGAACGTAGTTAGTCCAATTGATAACAATGTTTATCATATACATTGTAATAAATAAACAAAGTAAAACACCGAATTTTGGGGAGGAGTAAATGAGTGACCAGCGAATTGCAGACATACTAAAACGAGCAAAAACTATCGCTCTGGTAGGTGCGAGTGAAAAAACTACTCGTCCAAGTTATAAAGTTATGGCTTATTTACTGGAACAAGGCTATCAGGTGATTCCTGTCAGCCCGAAACTTGCCGGACAAACATTGCTTGGGCAACAAGTGTATGCACAACTGGCCGATATTCCACAGATTGTTGATATAGTTGATGTATTCCGTAATGCTGAAGCTGCATATGACATTGCGCAAGAAGCTATAGATATCAAAGCAAAAGTGTTCTGGTTGCAACTTGGTGTTATTAACGAACAAGCAAAAGTGTTGGCAGAAGAAGCTGGTCTGGAAGTTGTTATGGATCGCTGCCCGAAAATTGAAATACCAAGATTGGGACTCGAAAAATAATCTTTATCAGCTTGTAATTATTTGGTTTCTAATCGGCGGATGAAGGGAGCCTGGCACCAATATCTAATACAAACTAAAGCGTTGGATGAGGGGCGGTGTCCGGGTTTCAAGTGTTCAAATAATGTTTAAGTTGGATATTGAGTTTACTTTTCTAGACATCTTATAGAATTTATTTTTTCAGTTATTACAATATGTTAAGGAACATTTGGTTGTTCTTGTGGTGGCTAAATTTTGCCAGAATCTACACTTTTATTGCTATAAGATATGGCGCTTTTGCTATACTCCAGTTTTGACCCTTTTTTATCATTAAAAAATAACCTATTGATTTAAAAGAAAAATTAGATATCTCCTAAAAAAAGGGTTTTTTCATTTTTTATCATTATATTCTTTAACAGTCAGCAACTTAAGGTTAATATGTAACAGTGCACTGCCGTACAGGCAGCTTAGAAACCACACAACAATAAGGGCCTCACGGCCCTGTTGTGCACTGCCGTACAGGCAGCTTAGAAATGCATTATGTAATAGATGAATGGTTTGGTGAAGTGCACTGCCGTACAGGCAGCTTAGAAATTAGCTACTGCAGTAAAACCAGCAAAACAGAAGTGCACTGCCGTACAGGCAGCTTAGAAATTCCAAAATAGTGATGGAGGCTTGTGGCAGCGGTGCACTGCCGTACAGGCAGCTTAGAAATTTGAGAAAGGAAAACCTCTTGACCACAGCCCGTGCACTGCCGTACAGGCAGCTTAGAAACAGACGTGGCGAATAAATACCATAAATTTTATGTGCACTGCCGTACAGGCAGCTTAGAAAGTTGTTCCATGTATTATTATTCCAGTACCCGTGTGCACTGCCGTACAGGCAGCTTAGAAATTTTCACTGATTTGCATTAGCTCACCTCAAAAGTGCACTGCCGTACAGGCAGCTTAGAAATGCATGAGTTGGCCGAAAAAATCAGTTCCCAGGTGCACTGCCGTACAGGCAGCTTAGAAACAAGACACTGAACCCATCTGATTTCAGATTTAGTGCACTGCCGTACAGGCAGCTTAGAAACGCGAGACCCTTATCTCTATCAACGCATTTGGGTGCACTGCCGTACAGGCAGCTTAGAAAGGGCCAAGTAATTGATAAGATTGAATCGATGCGTGCACTGCCGTACAGGCAGCTTAGAAAGAAAGAGGGTAGAAATATGAGTGATACATTATGTGCACTGCCGTACAGGCAGCTTAAAACACGATAACTGCCTTAGGTTGTTTAGATATAAATGGGAGATTAATTGCGCAGTCTTGGGGCCAGTAGTTGATTGCGGATAGATTCTGCTAGCTCATCTAGAGAAGGTTGTTCTGGATGTTCATCAGATATTTCATAGGCTAATTGTGCTTCAGCCAAATAAGTATGTACAGGTTGACCGTTGTCATCTTCCATCACAACGTGATACCAGGGAGCTGAACGCAAGGTAGCATTAGATGCAATGTCATCCTCTTGGGGTTGCTCCAGAGAGTATTCCACATCAATATCCACGATGACTCCTAAATAACCAAGAAGCTTATGACGTACTTGTTGGCCGATACCGAATTTGCTGGCGATAATCATAGTCACCTCCAAAGAAGATCTTACATTGAGATTGATATAAGGGCAGTAAGGTGAATTACAAGAGCATACCCGGTGGTTGAAGTCTTTTTTTGCTTTAATTGCGAGTGTGACTTCATCTATTTCAGGTTAGCTGTAGTAAATATAAAACACAACCAACAGTCGTGTGCTTAACTATATATGTGAGCGATCCCGCAAGGTGATTAGGTTGATAGGGGGTAATTATGATTAAATCTGGAATAACAATTTATGTTTATGGCCGGGTTCAGGGAGTTGGGTTTCGCTATCAAACTTTTCGTTGGGCGAAATTTAATAAGCTGACAGGTTATGTCTGTAATTTGCATGATGGTAGTGTCAAAATCGTAGCTTATGGTGACAGTGAACAACTAAATAAATTAACCCATTGGCTGGAGCAGGGTGGTCCACCGGGAGCGCGAATAGATAACCTTTCCTTTCACACCTGCGCAGTGGAGGATGTTGCAGATTTTATTGTCCGCCACTGAGCTGGATTATTGATTAGATACATTTTACCGGTTTCGGCAGCCCGGCAATTTTAGTTGCTTGCTTTGCCGGCCCTTTGGGAAACAGACGGTAAAGATAGCGGCTGTTGCCTTTTTCTTCGCCATACTTTTGTGCGATTGCTTTTACTAACATACGGATAGCCGGGGACGTATTAAACTCCTTATAAAACTCCCGGATAAAACGAATGACTTCCCAATGCTGTTCAGTCAAAGTGATTTCTTCTTGTTCGGCGAGGAGTAAAGCTATTCCTTCCTGCCAGTCACTACTATTTTTCAGATAACCTTGCGCATCGGTTTCGATTTCTTGACCTTCGAATACCAACATAATCATTAATAACCATCAAAGAAAAGTAGAGGTAATTTAGCAAAAATCACTTCCGTACCCAAGGATGGGATGCACATATGCGGATAAAATAAGCCAACGACCATGAAAAAGAGTAAATTTACGGCAATCGAACAGAAGGAGGCTTTACATCTTTCTTGGTGCTGTTTATAGTGCACGCCATTGCGGAGGGGTGGCCGAGCGGCTTAAGGCAGCGGTCTTGAAAACCGCCGATGGGAAACCATCCGAGAGTTCGAATCTCTCCTCCTCCGCCACTTCTTTCTAACCTTATGTTTCCAAATAGTTTTCTTAAGATTCACACCTCACTGTTACACATGGGTGTACCACATCGTTCCAACGGTGCTGGAGAATTCATTCATATGTGTACTCATCTTTATCGTCGTGGGCTAATGTATTATTTCCGCCGGAGAATACCTGCTGATTTAGTACAAGATTTGTAGCAAATCTGAAGTAGTTCAATCTCTTAAAACAACCAGCAGGGCGGAAGCGCTGATACGTCTTCGCCAACTTGATGTGAATTTAGATCTAAAGTTTGCAGAAACACGACTTGGGTTAAGCAATGGTATTTCTGTTCCGGTTGAAATCTCAAATGCTGAAATTCTCTCTCCAAAATACCCATTATTGCCACTAGTAGATGCGATAGATAGTCTTAATTACTCCTTCAAAGATTATAAAAATATCAATTCACAAGTACTATTAAAGCTTTAGTTGTTTATGACTAACTTGGATTCACATAATAAGCTAACCACCCTAGATTCACATAATAAATGCAACACTGTTATGAACGAAGTAAACAAGTTTGTGTTCCTTTAAATAACTCATTCGGTGTTTTATAACCATGAGTTTTCCGAGGGCGTTTATCAATACTGGCTGTTTTTCACTGCGTGAAAACCTTTCTTATAAAGATAAGAAACAATCTATTGCGCAATACAAGGTGAGTGGGCTAAACATCATAGGTTTCCTTAATCAGTCACTGAGAACGTATAGATCAAGGTTAACTTTCATGCCAAGTGATATCAAACCCGCCCAACCCAGAGCGTTAATCTTTACTACGCGTTGCCATATAGGTTCGTGGCGGACTGCCAGCAGTATTTTTGAAAAAAGTCGCGAAGGCGCTGTCGCTGGAAAAGGCCAACTGGCTGGCTACGTCAGACTGGCTGTACCCTTTGGCCAGTAGCTCAATGGCTTTAATAAGCCGCCATTGTTGTCGCCATTGTTGATAACTCAACCCGGTTTCCCGTCGGAAGATACGGCTGATGGTTTTTTCCGAGGCGCCGATATAACGCGCTAGCTCGTGCAAAGGTGGCACTGTAATCATATCGGCCAAATGGCGCAGACGGCGATCGCTGGGCAGGGGAAGCAGGGTTAATTCACGCGGTGCCAGTTGTATCTCGTCCAAGCAAACAGCCAGAATATTGGCGGCGGCGCCGTGTTGCCAGTCTGTGTCGAACTCAGCGATGGCAATGCGCTCAAGCACTTCTCGCAGCAAAGGAGACGCCGTTATCACGGTAAGCTGCTCGGGCAGGTTTGGATAATGGGAGCAGTCGAGATACACCGAGCGGTAACCCACCACGCCGCTGACTTGCAACCGATGTATTACTCTTGGGGGGATCCAAGCAATGCGCGCTGGAGGCAGTATGCAGATGCTCTCATTGAACGTAATGCGCATGCTACCTTGCTGGCAAAACAGCAGTTGCCCCATATCATGCCAATGTGAGCCTGAATCGTGCTGTGCCAATTCGGCCGCGATACCCAAAACATAATTCCCGAGAGCGTCGGGATCAAAAACATCCTGTGCGTTAAGCCACGTCATAATCTGTCCTATTTTGTAAATTTTTTGTCTTTTATATTGTAAAAGACTACGGCGTGCATGTGATACCTTGGGTGCCTCTTTATATAAGTTCTGGTGATAAGGATTGGCTATGCAACGCAAACTCACCCTCACGTTGGCAACAACGATGATGATGTTTCCTCAGGTGGTGGAAACGATATACAGTCCGGTGCTAACACATATTGCTGAGGGGTTTCGCGTCAGTGCTGAAATGGCAGCGCAAACTTTATCTTGTTACTTTTTTGCTTTTGCGCTCGGCGTGGTGGTGTGGGGGCGTTTGTGTGATGTGATTGGCCGCCGCCCGACGATCCTGTCCGGACTAGTGTTGTATATGGTGGCCTCTATCGTCGCTGTTTTTTGCGGCAGCTTTACCGTACTATTAGCGGCTCGCGTGTTGGCTGCCTTTGGGGCTGCGGTAGGTTCGGTTGGGACACAGACGGCGATCCGAGATCGGTTTGATGGTTACGAACTGGCTCGAGTGTTCTCGGTGATGGGGATCGCAATGGCGGTTAGCCCAGCGATAGGTGTGTTGACGGGCGCGTTGCTGACTTATTACTGGGGTTATCAGGGGGTATTCTCCGGGTTGGCTTTATTGGCGGCGGTGTTGTTGGCTTACGCTGCATGGCAACTACCAGAAACGCGCCCGCAAGAGGTTGTGAAAAGCTCTTTTTTTGGCACTCTGGGGCGTATGACTAAAGATGGTGACATCTGGCACAGTACGCTGTTGGTCGCTCTATTCAATATCTGTATGTTCAGTTATTACCAATTAGCGCCGTTCCGTTTTGAAATACTGGGTCTTCCTGCGCAATGGTTTGGCTATACCGGGCTGGTTTTGGCGGCAGGTGTGGGACTTGGAGCAGCCATTAACAAGTTTTTGATCGCCAAGCACTGGTTATTTATTGCGTTGCTGACGCTGGCATGTGTTTTGCTGCTTTCTGGCGGTATCTTGGTGTTCTTGCTGGAAGAAACGGCATGGTTTGTCTTGCCAATGATGCTGGTTGTGATGGCGTATGGTATTGCCATTCCCAATATTCTGGCGCGTGCTCTGCGGCACTATAAAGATTGCATGGGCACGGCGGGGGCGATCCTCGGTTTTATGTATTACCTGATGCTAGGGGGCGGCTTGGCTCTGGCAGGGTTGGTGCAACGTCTTGGTGTGGTACTGACAATCAGCAGCGTTTGTGCACTGGTGCTGGTAGGGAGTATCGTGCGTAGCGAACGGCAACTCGCCTTGCTAGAAGGTGAAAACGAACGCGCCTGAGTATTTAAACGTTGGCTGGTACTGTCATAAAGTTAATTAATCTTATAATGAATAAGAACAATACATTATTATTTTTCTAAACTAGACTTTAATTGGCATGAGTTGCAAGGGGATTGTTTTTACAATGATTTAAATATATTGATTATGAAATAATATTGTTTAATTTAAGGAAGGTATATGAACCAAAGAAATGATTTTAAAGCCTTTTCTATTAGTGATGATGCTAATGTAGTGAATCAAGAACAATATGAAGAAAGTCAGAGTTTACAGACGGGGTTTCCAACAGAGACTGTTTCTACTCATGTGTTAAATAAGGTATTACGCCAATCCTCAATAATATCATCTGTTGTGGCTAATTTTATTTCGGAACAATCTGGCGCTGAGGTTTTGGATAATGGGGACATAGCCAAACTTACTGCACAATTAAATCAAGCATTAGAACAAAAAATTGCAGCAGACATCCCCAATGCTTCATTAACACAAAAAGGTGCTGTTCAGCTTACAAATGTGATTGGCGATAGTGACACATTGGTAGTTACGCAAAAGCTTGCTCAGGAGATAGTAAATTCATTACGTGAATATACAGATAATCGGATTAAAACAGCCAATGAAGTTCCTGTTGGTTCTCCTATTCCCTGGCCATTGCCGAATCCACCTGTTGGTTATTTCACTTGTAACGGTTCAGCCTTCGATAAATTGCAGTACCCAAAGTTAGCAGAAGCTTATCCTGACGGTAAATTGCCTGATTTAAGAGGTGAGTTTATTCGAGGTTGGGATGATAAACGAGGTGTTGATAGTGGCCGTAGAATTTTAACTTCTCAGGGGGATGCCATCAGAAATATTGAGGGTTCATTCGCTGGCATGATAGCGCCAAACTATCATTTGGCAACGAGAGGGGCTATTTATGCTAGCCAAGTTCTTGGAATAGCCACAGATGGCAGTTTCAAATCAGTAAATGTTTCTGATACGGATACTCCATATGGCTTTGGATTCCTGGCGTCAAGGGTTGTTCCTGTAGCCTCAGAGAATCGCCCTCGTAATATCGCATTTAACTACATTGTAAAGGCAGCATAATAATAGGGCCATTTGGCCCTTATTACTTACAGCGATAGCAGCTTATTTTCCCATTGTTCAATAATTTCTCTTTTTTCTTTCAGATAGTCGTAATTTCATGATGATATTTTTTTATGTGTGTAGATATGTATGGTTTTATTTTTATGATTATATTGGAGTGAAATGGCAAGGTATGGGTGTGAAATTCACTATTATTTTAAATTTCAAATTCTTGGATGGAGGTTATATAATCTTTTTTCTATTTTCACTTATCGTTGCAGTTATTTGGTAATGTATATTACGAACAATTTCACCTGTAAAATTTAATTTAATATGTGTTCTGAATGGTTAAATGTTTAAGCTTATTAGTGATGTGAAAGGAGTTTGTTGAATATAATTGGGTGTGGAATATATTCATGAACCACCTAATATAATATTTGGCGGCTTAATTAATTGACTCTTAATTGATATATTTAATATTGTGATGTGTGAATTGTATACAAAAGTGGTTATTTCTGAGTTGCTTAATAATGAATAATTAGTGATTGATAACTGTTTGTTTTATTAATAATTATGTGCGATAAATATAAAATAATCTTTTTATAATTAATTTTTAATTGGAATGCATGTTGTTTTTTAGAATTTAGAAAATAGGGTTTTATAAGTTTTCATTTTTAATGAAAAAGGATTAATTTGATTTTTACATGAAAAATTAATTTATTTAAATGGTTTTTATTTGAAATAATATGGTTAATTTAAAATTATATTTTTAAAATATTATGATTTAATAAAGTTTTTGGCTGATGGATAAATTTAGTTATAAGTGAATTGAATAATTGACTGTAAAGAACATGGAATGGAAAAACACTTAATGAATTATTTAAAGGAATATGAAATTATTTATTCATAGAGTAATAATATTGCATTTGTTAGTTAAATCAGGAGTAATTGAATTCTATTTTCATACAGTAACTATACCGAAGGGGATTGAAATATGATGTATTCAGTTAAAGGTGTTCAATATCAAACGTTGGTAAATATTCCTAAAAATATTGGATTAGGATATTCAAGGTGGAGTGACGGTAAAGTTCACCTTGTTGATGGTGATTTCCTATTTTATGGTTCTATTGATATTAAAGGTGAGAATGGGCCTATTAATAAAGAAACGGAAGTTGATGCTAACTGGACGGTAAAGTTTAATGAAATGCCTTGTGATATTCAGGGTAATATTTTGCTCAAATCTCACTGGCTTAGTCCTGCGAGCAACGATAGCTGGCTTATAAAAGATAAAATGCGGCTTATGATTCTTTGCTCAAAAGAACCAACTCATCGATTGATTCTTGAGACCGGTGAAATCATTGATAATAAAGTTGACAACGATTATCTTCGTAACATGATATTTTCTTACACCATACTACGGCGCTAATAGTAAACAATGTGTTTAACTTAAAAAATGCTCTGATATTTTCAGGGCATTTTCTTAATTATTGATATAATGGTGGTATATTCTGTAGGTGAGTCATTATAGGGTTATTGGCTAATAAGATAGATGAGTGAAAATAAAATAACTCATGAGTAGAGGGGGATGACTGAAATTATGGTGATAAATAATTACTTTTTACCTGTAATATTTATATTTAATCTCATAATTAGAGTGATATAGATTATATCTTTAATCAAGCTAATTATGTTGCTGAAAATATGAATTGGAGACTTGATAAATTGGATAACACTGAACTTTTCAATATCTAAGCGCATGGTGAAATTAATGCAACTGTCGAAGTATTGGATGATGTCACTATTGAAAAAGGCTACGAGATTTAGAGGTGCTGATTTTTGTTGATGACCGAGTTTCAGTGCATGACTCCATCATCTTTGAACATTTTACAGACAACAATTCTCACTTACTGCACAGATCTTAGGACAGACGACTAAAGTATGTGATGGTACTTTTGCTGCTACCTTATTTTTACCCTTTCTTGAAGGGAGTTGTAATCGATTGATTTTATAGATAAATTAATTATCCCCTATAAAAAGGGTTTTTCACTTTTTAATGGTTATGCTCTTTAAAAATCAGCATGTTAAAGTTAATATGTAACAAATGCACTGCCGTACAGGCAGCTTAGAAAATTCACTAATACTCGACAATATTGCAGGTAATGTGCACTGCCGTACAGGCAGCTTAGAAGCGGCAATGGCTGGAGAAGATGAACAGGAATTTCGCCAACGCTGTATTAGTGGATTTCAAAAAGCTGAGGCATTGGACACTATGATTGATGCCCTGCATGCAAACAATTGCTCAGCAACTGAGTCAGGCGGCACGATGAATATTCTTTTAGTCTCTCAATGTAATAAACGCGCGCTAACAGAAACCCGCCGAATTTTGGATCAATTTGCTGAACGTAAAGGTGATAGAACTTGGCAAACGGCTATCACACAGGAAGGTTTAAATACTTTGCGTAAGCTATTGCGTAAAACGGCACGTCGTAATACGGCGGTTGCTTGCCATTGGATAAAAAGTGGCGGCCAAACTGAGCTGTTATGGATAGTTGGGAATTTGCGACGCTTTAACTCACAAGGAGTTGTACCTACAAATACAACGCAACGTGATGTGCTGAAAAGTCAGGATGAAAATCATTGGTATAGTGTAGAAGCTATCAGCTTATTGGCAGCGATTGCCGGGTTATTTCATGATTTTGGTAAAGCTAATGTGTTGTTCCAGCAAGGCTTACAAGGAGATGGGCGGTTCCAACCGTATCGACATGAATGGGTATCTCTGCGGTTATTTCGGGCATTTGTTGATAAGCAAAATGATAAGGAGTGGCTGACTTCGCTGAGTCAGATTGAACTTGGTGATGAAGATAAGATTCTTTCCCGCTTGATTAAGGATGGTATCGACGAAAAATATGCTAACCCTTTTGTTAACTTACCGCCATTGGCAACCACGGTAGCTTGGCTAATCCTCTCTCATCATCGCCTGCCTGTTTATCCTTCTTATCACAGTAATTATTCAAACGAACCGCAACTGGAATACATTGAAAATTGGTTGACTAAGCAGTTAGAACCATCATGGAACTCCGTCAACATGGATAAGAAGGAGTGGAGTAATCAGGATAAGCGTGATGTCTGGACATTCCCAAATGGTACACCTATCCGCAGTCAAACTTGGCGTCAGAAAGCCCAAAAATTTGCGCGAAGAGCGCTGCAATCAACGTCATTATTGCAGTATGGCGATTTGAACCAGCGTTTCACCAGTCATATGTCTCGACTGGTTTTAATGCTGGCCGATCATCATTATTCATCGCTGCCTGCAACTTTGGGTTGGCAGGATGTTAATTATGGTGTGTTTGCCAATACCGATAGAACTACCGGTAAGTGCAAACAGCGATTAGATGAACACAATATTGGTGTTGGGCAGAATGCTTTATTACTAGGAAGAAGCTTGCCGCATATTCGTAAAACGCTGCCTGCGATTACTCGGCATAAAGGATTTAAACAACGCAGCAAAGATGAAAAATACCGTTGGCAGGATCAGGCGTTCGATGTTGCATGTGCTTTACGTGAACGTTCAGTAGAACAGGGTTTTTTTGGCATTAATATGGCTTCTACTGGTTGTGGTAAAACTTTTGCTAATGCACGCATCATGTATGGATTAGCTGATGAAAAACAAGGATGCCGTTTTTCTATCGCTTTGGGGTTAAGAACGTTAACGTTACAAACCGGTGATGCATTACGTAAAAGATTACATCTGGAGGAAGATGATTTAGCGGTACTGATTGGCTCGCAGGCAGTGAAAGAGTTGCATCAACTTCAACTTCGTCAAAAGGAGCTTGAACCTGATGTGGGTAGTATATCCGCGGAGGAGTTATTTTCTGAACACCAGTATGTCAGTTATGACGGTAGCTTAGATGGTGGTTACTTGGGGAAATGGTTATGCAAAGATAAGTTGAACGAAAAAAATGATAAACTTAACGAACTACTTAGCGCACCTGTGCTGGTGACAACCATCGACCATTTAATTCCAGCCACTGAGGGTATTCGTGGTGGAAAGCAAATTGCACCCATGCTGAGGTTATTTACTTCTGATTTGGTGTTAGATGAGCCGGATGATTTTGATATTAACGACTTGCCTGCTTTATGTAGGTTAGTGAACTGGGCAGGGTTATTAGGTTCGCGGGTATTGTTTTCATCGGCCACATTACCTCCTGCGTTGATTCAGACATTGTTCAATGCTTATCGGGCTGGACGCCAAGATTATCAATTAGCATGTGGTCAACCAGGTGCTCCGGTGAATATCTGTTGTGCTTGGTTTGATGAATATGAAACAACTCAACAGGATGTGGTCGATGCATATCAGTTTCAGGAACAGCATAATATTTTCGTTAATAAGCGTATTGGCAGGCTTAAAGAAACGGTGCCATTGCGTAAAGCTGAACTTGTACCGATTATTTCTGAAACTCGTGAAGTTAATGGTATTATTAATATTATCGCCGAAGTGATGCATCACTCTATATTGAAATTGCGTGAGGAGCATCATCAAACTCATTCGTCGGGTAAAACCGTCTCTATTGGTTTAATCCGTATGGCAAATATTGATCCACTGGTTGCTGTTGCACAGCGGTTATTACAGATACCATCCCCTAAAAATGTACGTATCCATTATTGTGTCTATCACAGCCAGCATCCTTTGGCGATACGTTCTCATATTGAACATCGGCTGGATTCCACATTAACACGATACGATGAAGAATCGTTGTGGCAGGTGGCGGAAATCCGTAAGGCGTTAGAGGAGATGCCGGAAAAGCATCATATTTTCGTAGTGGTGGCAACGTCTGTTGCAGAGGTTGGTAGGGATCACGATTATGATTGGAGCATTGCTGAACCGAGTTCAATGCGCTCGCTGATACAACTTGCCGGACGTATTCAACGCCATCGGCAAAAAGAGCCAAAGATACCTAATCTGCATATTCTGATGAAAAACTATAAAGCACTTAAAGCGACTGATTTAGAACATCCAGTTTATTGTCGGCCAGGATTTGAGTCGAAAGATTACCTCCTTGCCAGTCATGATTTACATGAATTGCTGGAGCCTGATCAATATGAACTAATTAGTGCATTACCTAGGATTAGGGAACGAGATGACGCAGGGGAACGTTCACCTTTTCAGAACTTAGTTGATCTTGAACATCAACGTTTGTGGGATGAACTTCAAGGTGATTCTGATAATGAACATGGTTATTGCTCAGCACTTTGGTGGCGTAAACAAGCTTCATGGTGTTCGGAACTTCAACTCTATAAGCCATTTCGTAAGCCTGAAATTGGTTATAAATCCGATCGATTGTATTATCTGTGGCTTGAAGAAGAGGGTGAAAAGGCGAAATTTATGGCTCCAGACAGTGGTCCTGCTGGGATAAAAGACGATGGTAAGTTTAAGGATGTACAGGAGCTATTGTTTGCGTCGGGTGTAAATATTTGGATTGAACTTGATACTGAGACAATTTACCAGAATCTGGCTGGTATCCATGAGATGGAACTAAAAGATATCAGCCAGCGTTTTGGTGAGATTTGCCTCAGGGAAAAAGATGGTGGAGAAGAATGGTGCTACCACCCATTTTTAGGGGTGTTTAGAGAAGTTAGTTGAATAATATGCGGTGTTTTTAGGTAATGATCGTGGTGATTGTCGTTCGATTCGACCAAACTAAGCGAATCGAACGATATTTGCGAGACTACAAATATGTATGCACTTTTTGCCAATGAAGCTAAAACTCACTTTGGTGATGTGTTGTTAAGAGCGCAGCGTGCTTTAATCCAGATTAATAAGAACGGCAAGCCAGTGGCTGTTGTTCTATCAATAGATGAACATGAAAACATTGAAGCGCTTAAGATTCAGTTTTTGAAATCCAGAGCAATTCAAGCCGAAGCTGATATTGAAGCAGGCAACCTAGTTGATGGTGAATCGTTTTTTGATGAACTAGAGACAGGCAAGTACGACTAATGTTGCTCTTCTATTGTTTAACACCGTATGCCCAAAGAGATCTGTCCGAAATCCGTCGATTCGAGAGAGAAGTGATTTAATGTGGCTGATTGTTTTGAATTGAGGCTAGAGATGGAAAACATTAAATGTATTTGGCTGTTATCACGTATGGTAGTCGAAGAATTTTATGCTCGTTTGAGCTTAATGCCTATGGATAACGCCCAGTGTTTTGTATTAAGCCTATTTATAACGAGCAGTACTATGAAAATTCTATATAAAATTGCGAGTTACCCCTCAAAAGTACTTAAAAGAGGGAGACTTTTTTAAAATAAATTGAACGTTTAAAGAGATAAACTATCCAATGAATATGTCATTGATGATGAGATGTTATGAGCATATTGATTCATCTTGAATTGGAGAAGAAATAATTTTTATTGCTAACCAACACCATGACTTGATTTATATCCTATTTCTCATTACCACAGCGATAATTTTAGGTGAGAATATGGTGATTTTTAGGTATTTTGTTGTGAAATATATAGAGGGAAAATCTTGGTAAAGGGAATGAGCAGAATAAATTAAAATACCTTGGTTAAGGTGATGAGCTCAAAGCTGAAGTATTTATTCGTTGATGATGTACAAAATCATGTTTTCGCGCTAAATTTAGCAGACAACCAGATAATCATTTTGATAAGGTAGGTAAGAGCCTATGAATGAAAATGGATTGAGTCGATTTATTGTCGATTATATTGAAAGCCGTAAACAATCAAAGCTGGAGGCTTTTGATAAAGAGGCTGAAAAAAAATTGGCAAAACTAACCTCTATGGAGGATATTACGCTAGCTAAACAAGAATTAGCTGAAAAACGCAAGGAATGGGAAGAGCACTATGAAGTTAGAAATTGGTTGGATGATGCGGTTAATCGAGTGGATCAAATCCGCTTAGTGACACATGTGCTGAAATTTACTCATACTGATGCAAGAGGTAGCAGTATTTTTGCGGTACAATCAAAAGCAAATGTAAAAAAAGATATTAAATATCTTTCCACGGCAGCTTTAGATAAACCTGCCATAGATGCGGCAGGAAATGCGGCTGCTCTTGATATTGCGAAATTATTATTAACGGAATATCGGGAAGGTGATTCATTGCTGGCAAATATAAATCGGGCAGACTATTCAGCACTAGCTGCACTGGCGAAAAATCAGCAGCAGCTTGAATTATGGATCAATGGGTTTAGTCAAATTTTATCAGATAAACGACTTTCTTCACATAGACTAGCGAAACAGCTTTATTTTCCTGTTGGCTATAATAAATATCACTTATTAGGCCCACTATTTTCTTCATCTCTGGCACATACCATGCACCAGCGTATTACTGGAGCACGCTTTGGTGAATTATCTAAAGAAATTAGCAAAGCGAAAAAAGAAGAATCTTGGCGTCCTGAAATTATCGCGATTTATCCTAATACAGCTGTGCAGTATTTTGGTAGCACTAAGCCACAAATTACCTCTTATCTTAACAATATGCGGGGTGGACGAGTCTATCTTTTACCATGTTCAGCTCCTGAATGGAAAAATATGACTAAACCACCTATGAAACATAGGTCTATTTTTGATCTGGGTTGTGAGTTTGTATCATTAGTCCGTAGCACTATTTGGCAGATGCAACGGTATTTGTTAAGTGTACAAAAATATGAAAACACATTAGAGATCCAACAATGTCGTCAGGAATATGTTGATGAAATTATTGATATTTTATTTAACTATGTCGTTGTCATACAAAATTTGATTGAGATGAAAGGTTGGAGTGCTAATGAAAGTTGTGAGTTAAAACGAGCTCAACAACTTTGGCTTGATCCTTATCGTTGTCAGCAAGATGAAACGTTTAAATTTGAACGCGAAGGTGGTGACTGGAAAAAAGAGATAGCCGTAGATTTTAGTTACTGGCTGAATCAGAGTTTAAGGCATGAGCGGTTAGAAATGGGATTATCTGAACGTCGTGAGTGGGCTTCTGTGTTTAAAGAGCGGCTACGTGAATTTGAGGATGAATTGCCAGAGGTACCGTTATGAGCCATTTAATTATTTTACATCATATTCGAGTAGAGAATGCTAATGCTATTACTGGTTTAACCTATGGTTTTCCGGCAATCACTCACTTTCTTGGGTTTACTCATGCTATCTCACGTAAGCTACAAGAAAGCTATAATCTAAGACTAGAAAATTGTGGTGTAATTTGTCATAACCACCAACTTCATGCATATCAGTCCGATCCAATTAAAGATAAAGTTTTTGCATTAACTCGCAATCCTCTAACCAAAGAAGCAAAAACGGAGACGATTAATGAAGAAGGTCGTATGCATATGACAGTTTCTTTATTAATAGAATGTTCTGGTGAAATTGCTGGCGATGCAGGGGCTGACGAATTGGAACAATATTTACTAGAAATATGTCCAACTCAAAGACTAGCGGGTGGTACAATCACTGAAATTACTAAAGTCAATGTTATTGCTTTTCCTCAGGAAAAACTGGCAACCCGTAAGTTAATGCGGCGTTTATTACCGGGTTTTGCCTTGCTAGATCGCTCTGAATTGTTAGCTAAACACTACGAAGAATTAAAACAGGATAATCCTCAAGCAGAGATGATTGACGCCTGGCTTGATTTTTCTACTATTAAAATGCGGGCAATTCCTACTCAGGATGATAAGCAACCTGAAATTGGTGATCCTGCATATTGGGAATATATCCCCAAACCTGCTTCGGGATATTTAGTCCCCTTGATGACGGGTTATCAAGCGATATCACCACTATATCCCGCCGGGAAAGTAGATAAAACCCGTGATCCTAATACTCCATTTTGTTTTGTTGAAGCAATTTACGGAGTAGGTGAATGGAAAAGTCCGCACCGTATTGATGATATTCGCCAGTTACTCTGGTGTTATGACTATCAAGAGGGAGAAGGTGTCTACAGGTGTTGTAATCAACAGACTGTTGCCCGTCAATCCAAACCTAATAAGAAAGTAAGAATAATCGACTGATTAATTTAAAGAAGGATATCTACAATGTCTAAATCAACTATTAAAACGGCTTCTGTACTGGCGTTTGAACGTAAACTTTCTAACTCAGATGCTTTAATGTTTGCTGGAAACTGGAAACAAATCGACGGTGAATGGAAACCTATTGCTATTCAGGAAAAAGCTGTCAGAGGGACGATTTCTAACCGCTTGAAAAACGCATTAACTAGTGATCCTGCTAAGTTGGATGCCGAGATTCAAAAAGCAAACCTGCAACGTGTCGATGTTGCCGCATTGCCTTTTGATTCTGATACTCTGAAAGTGAGCTTTACATTACGGGTGTTAGGCAATCTTTCAACACCATCAGTATGTAATGATCAGGATTATCAAGCTGAACTGGCAAACGTGATTAACGGCTATATCGCTGAACATGGTTTCAAAACGCTTGCAGCGCGTTATGCAGAGAACTTGGCTAATGGACGGTTTTTGTGGCGTAACCGAGTTGGAGCAGAAGAAATTAAGGTTCGCGTAAGCGGTAGGAGTGAAAAATGGTGGGAGTTTGATTGCGAAAATTTCAGCCTACGTGAATTTGGTAAGGTAGAAGGTGATTTAGCTGAACTTGCTGTCGAAATTGAAGAAGGATTGGCAGGCGATAGATCAACATTCTTCAATGTTGAGGCATTTGTTCGTTTAGGTCATGGGCAGGAAATTTTCCCTTCTCAAGAATTGGTTCTCGATAGCAACAGTAAAAAAAGCAAAGTGTTGTATCAGGTAAATGAAATTGCTGCATTACATTCTCAGAAAGTGGGTAATGCGCTCCGCACTATTGACACGTGGTACCCAGACGCTACGGAATTAGGTCTTGGCCCAATAGCCGTTGAACCCTATGGTTCTGTCACCAGTCGTGGTAAGGCTTATCGTCAACCTAAAGTAAAAATGGATTTTTATACTTTGTTAGATAACTGGGTTGTTAAAGGAAAAACGCCAGAAGTAGAGCAACAACACTATGTTATGGCGACGCTAATTCGTGGCGGTGTTTTTGGTGAAAAAGGTGAATAAGGGGATCAGATGGATTATTACTTTGAAATCCGTGTTCTTCCCGATCCTGAATTTAGCCAGCAAAGACTGTTGGAAGCGTTATTTGCTAAACTGCATCGGGCTTTGGGGCAAGTAGGTAACGGACGTATTGGGGTCAGTTTTCCGTGTGCGAGAAAAACACTGGGGGATACGCTGAGAATTCATGGTTCAAGCGAAGCATTGAATGACTTGCAGTCTTTATCTTGGTTAAAAGGACTCAGGGATTATACTGAGGTGATTGATATCCAGCCAATCCCTCAAGAAACTAAATACCGTTGTGTCAGCCGAGTGCAGGTAAAAAGCAATGTTGATAGGATTCGCCGTCGTTCGATTAAAAAAGGATGGTTAACGGAGGAACAAGCCTTACAACGCATTTCTATCAGCAAAGAACAACGTACTCATTTACCGTTTCTGTACCTTAAGAGCTTGTCATCAGGACAAAGTTTTCCGTTATTTGTCGAACAAGGGACAATACAAAATAAACCGACGTCAGGAGTTTTTAGCTCGTATGGATTAAGTTCATCAGCTACCATCCCTTGGTTTTGACCCTTTTTTAGCGGCTAATTATAACTTATTGATTTATTTAAGGGATTAGCCGCTGCTAATAAAAAGGGTTTTTCTGCTTTTTATCATTATGTTCTTTAATAATCAGTAAATTAAAGTTAGTATCTAACAGTTCACTGCCGCACAGGCAGCTTAGAAATTTTGTGAACAATCATAATATTACATTTTGTAGTTCACTGCCGCACAGGCAGCTTAGAAATGGCACAGCAGAGGTAAGCCAGCTCCATTGCCGTTCACTGCCGCACAGGCAGCTTAGAAAAGATGAAACTCTATTGTCTATTGCTATGGAAAGTTCACTGCCGTACAGGCAGCAGCGCACTCGATTGAGTGCGCTAAAAAAGCAATCTTTTTTCTTCTCGATATGCATCAATTGTTGTGCTTTTGTGCATATTCTTCACTATTAACCCATTGATGGTCTTTTTCCCAGGTAAATAACCACTTACGGGTTGGTCCGGCCATTACGTTGAGATAATAGTTGTCGTAACCGGCAATGGTTGCCACTGGGTGGTAGCCTTTGGGCACCATGACCACATCTTTGTTGTAAACAGCCATTGATTCATTTAGTTCACGGTCATCGGTATAGACGCGTTGCATGCAGAATCCTTGAGATGGGTTCAGGCGATGGTAATAGGTTTCTTCCAAATAGGTTTCCTGTGGCGCATTGTCAGTATCGTGTTTATGGCTAGGGTAGGAACTGGTACAACCTTCGTCGGTAAAGACTTCAACCACCAATAAGCTATCAGCAGGTTTGTTATCCGGTAGGATGTTGTGAACATAGCGTCGGTTGTAACCATTGCCACGTTGTTCTGCATCAATATCCTGTGGCGTAATCAGTCGAGTTGGGGAGCTTCCTTTACCCGGTGCTTGGCATACCGCGAGTTCAAGAGCGGTATCGGCAATAATTTCAACAGATTCCCCCGCAGTGATGTAAACGGCATAAGGTTTTTTGCGTTCAAATGGCTGCATGCGATCGCCAATATGCTCAAACCGTTGATGTGGCGTAGTCACTGTGGCTTTGCCAGCCACTAAAACTAGACAGGTTTCATTTTCTGATGCGGGTAAGGTGATTTTTTCACCCGAAGCCAACTCATAAACATCGAAGTGGACATACTTCCAGTTTGCTGATTCCGGCGTGATATGTTGAGTTCGTTTGTTTTGATCCGGTGCATGATATTTTGATAATAATTTTGACATATTATCTACCCTCAGTACTATTTTTGCATGAATCAGGTTGTGATTAATTAAAACAATCCGGCATCTCTGGCAAATTTGCGTAAATTGTTATAACCCATCGTTGCGTAGGTGAATGGGTGAGCAATAGCGGGATCTTGTTCTGCTTCAACCACCAGCCAGCCTTGATAATTCTGTTTTTTCAACACTTGGAAAATTGCCGGATAATCAACGCAACCATCTCCCGGTACTGTGAATACACCGCTCAGCACCGCATCAAGGAAGCTGGTTTTACGGTTTTTCACATCGTTAAGTACATCAGGGCGGATGTCTTTACAGTGAACATGATTAATGCGTTTTGCCCAGCGTTCTGCGATAGCTAGTGGATCAGCGCCAGCAAAGGTTAAATGACCGGTATCCAGCAACAATCCAACTTCATCTCCGGTATTTTCCATTAGATGATCAACATCTTTCTCAGTTTCGATGACAGTTCCCATATGGTGGTGATAAGCAATCTGAACACCTTGTTTTTGGGTGTAACGGGCAAATTCAGTCAATTTTTCACCATATTCTTGCCAGCGGTTAGTTGGAAATTGAGGGCGAAGATGGACTGGCTTGTTTTGATCGCCATGAATGCAGTTTGTCACTTCCGCAAATACCATGACATTAGCCCCCAATTCACGTAGCAGAGTCAGGTGAGATTGTACCGCCTTAATCTCTTCCGCTACTGAACGGGTGAGTAATTCGCCAGAGTACCAGCCAGATACCAGCATGAGATCGTGGGCGGCAAGAATGGGACCCAATACGTTGGCCTGACGAGGGAATTTATTGCCCAATTCAAAACCGGTAAAACCTGCCTGTCGGCCTTCTGTTAAGCAGGTTTCTAGTGGTGTGTCTGCGCCGAGAGTGGGTAAGTCATCATTAGTCCAGGTCAGAGGGTTGATACCAAGTTGAACAGCCATGATGGTGCTCCTAGTTGAATAAAATAATTTTATTATGTTGCTATCCGCGCTGACGCCATAGGCTAATCAGGTTGTGATAGTTGGTTTTTATTTTCTGGATCAAACGGTTATCATCAATCTCATTTTTTAGCCATTTTAGGGATGGTTGACCAAACAAAGTCCTTCCGACAGTAAAACCTTTGACGATAGATTTGCCGGCTGCGGCATTAAAGCCTATTTCCAGCTCTTCTTGTGAAGCGTCAAGACCAAGAATAACGACGCCACGGCAATAGGGGTCTCGTTGCTGGATGAGATAGTTAATGTTGTCCCAACTTTCGGAACTGAGAGGCGGGAGTTTCCACCAATCCGGTTTGACGCCAAGGTTATAAAAGCGTCTAAGAGCGCGAATATAGAACTCATCTGAATGTTTCATTTCCGCAGGTAGAATCACTTCCAGTAAAAGTTCGTGACCAGATTTACAACATGCGGCATAAATTTCCCGAACTTTTTTCTCTTGTTCCAGGCGGAGTGGGTGAGCATCTTCTGGATGGAAAAACACCAGACATTTGACGATGTGTTCCAGCGGCCAGTCAATCAGTTGGGAACCGATGTTGCCATGTTCCAGACAAAGCGGGCGAGAGCCGGGTAGCTCAATCGGGCGGCCTATCCACCAACCTTGACCGGTAATTTCGTTTAAAACATCCTGACCGAAAGTGCTGTCACATAACAGGCCTATTTTTCCTTGTAACCCTGCTTCAGTGGCGACTTCCCGGCTGGCGCGCAATAGAAGTTGTTTTAATGATGAAATACGCTTGATACTGGTATTTGCTTGACGGGCTAATTCAATAAATTGAATACGATGATCAAATGCCATTACGCACAGTTCGTCCCATTGTTTTTTACGGGCGCTGATTCGGTGGAGGTGGTTAAGTGTTTCATCCAAATCGGGGCGTAGTATTTGATTGGCGCGCGATAGATAGTTATCAAGCTCTGTTTTATCCGGCATTGCCGGTGCGCACCCATGACGAGAAACGACTAATGCGCCACAAGCATTAGCGTAGGTACAAGCTTTTTCCCAACCTTCGTTATTAAGATAGCCGCGTAATAAGCCGGACATAAAAGCATCCCCTGCACCGACTACATTAAGCACATCGACACGAACGCCTTGTATGGTAATGCCATCATTCAAATCATTAGGGATTTCAGCGGTAAAAACAGAGCATCCCAGTGGTCCCCGTTTACAAACCAATGCGGCAGACGTGAGTTTACGAATGTTGCGTAGTGCTTCGATAGTCTCTGTGGAACCACCGGCAATATGGAATTCTTCTTCTGTGCCAACAATGAGATCAAATAGCGGTAATACTTCCTGTAACTGAGCTGTTACCTGTTCCGATGCGATATAACGTGCTTCACCATCTCCCAGAGAGGTCAATCCCCAAAGTACCGGGCGATAATCAATATCCATGACGGTTTTCACGCGATTACGGCGGGCGTAGTTAAGGGCCGTCAGTACCGCGTCTCGAGTGTTAGGATGAGAAAGGTGTGTTCCGGTGATTGCCAGACAACGGGCTGATGCAATGTATTCTTCACTGAAATCATCACGGGTAATTGCCATATCAGCGCAGTTATCACGATAGAAGATCAAGGGAAAGGTGGTTTTATCTTTGATTCCTAGCAGCACCAGTGCCGTAAGGCGTTCTTTATCGATAGTTAGATGGCTGGTATCACAGCCAACACTTTGCAGCTCTTCCCTAAGGAAGCGTCCCATATGCTCATCACCGACTCTGGCTAGCATGGAGGATTTAAGCCCCTGGCGAGCGGCGCCATAGGCGACATTACCGGAAGAACCGCCAAGGTATTTTGCAAAACTTCCCATGTCTTCCAGACGAGCTCCGATTTGTTGGCCGTAAAGGTCAACGGCGATTCGTCCCATGCAGATAACATCAAATTTTCTTTGCTGCTCCATTGAACCATTCCTTATTAAGTACAACATCAAGTGTTGCTATGGTGAGCTCCGATAGTGGATAATTGATAAAAATAATTAATTTCAGTGACATTCACCCAACGTTGCTGTTGATAAGAACGAGCAATGGCATCCAGAATACGTGAGACTTTCCAGCCTTCGGTGAAATCTGGCCATATCTCTTTATTGCTGGCGATGCCATTGATTAAATCTCTGATTTCCACTGTTTTTTGATCATTGAAGCCGATGCCGTGACCAGCACCGTGACAGAATGGCGCATAGTCAGGATGTTCCGGTCCAATAAGAATAGTTTTAAAGCCTTGGCGGTTTGCCGGTTCATCGTGACGGTAAAGTTTTAGTTCGGCCATTCTTTCTTGTGTGAAGCTCAAAGCACCTTTTGTTCCTGTAACGGTGTAGCTCAAACCCATTTTGCGGCCGCAGGCAATACGGGAGGTTTCAATAATACCCATTGCCCCACTGTTGAAACGTACCATAGCATGTGCTTGATCTTCGTTTTCTACCGCAACCATAATGCTAGAGCCGGTTTTTTCCGGGCGTTGTTTGATGACAGTGGTCATGTCTGCGCAAACAGTTTCGATATCACCAATCAGGTATTGCGCCATATTGATGATATGAGCAGCAAGATCCCCTAATGCACCTAATCCAGCTTTATCTTTAAGACAGTGCCAGTGAATAGGGGTGAATGGATCAGCCATGTAATCTTCGTTGTGAGTGCCGTAGAAGTGAATGACCTCGCCAATTTCCCCATTTGAAATGATCTCTTTAGCCAGTTGTGCGGTGGGATTTTTCATGTAGTTAAAACCGACTAATGTTTTCACTCCGGCTTTTTTGGCGGCTTCGGCCATTAATTTTGCATCGGTTGAGTTTAGTGCCAGTGGTTTTTCACAATAAACATGTTTGCCATGTTTGATAGCTTCGAGAGCCATCTCTTTATGAAGGAAATTTGGTGAGCAGATATCAACAACATGAATATCGGGATCTGATACTAATTTGCGCCAATTATCAGTAAAGCGCCGGAAACCTAATTGTTCAGACCGTTTTGCGGCGAGTTCAGCAGAAGTTTCCGCTACCATTTCACAAACTAGTTTGCCTGCCAGAGGGAAAACAGTGGGCGCTTGTGCGTAAGCAATGGCATGCGTGCGTCCAATGTAACCAGTACCGATTAAGCCGATACGAATCTCTTCCATATAGCTGTTTCTCCGAATAGAAGGAAGCGGATAGGTCGTTTGTTGTTGCAGTCAATTTTTCTAGTGTTTGCCAGTTAGCCTTGGTTGTTGTCATACATCTGTTATAGGAAACATTTATTTCATTTTCAACAAAAATGAAAATATTAATTTCAAGTTGTGATCTGATAAGGATTTTTTAGCTAACGTCGCGTTATATAGGGTTAATTTTCTAATGAGTTAGGGATCATTCAGAGGTAAGAGCTGAAAAAATAGAATATTAGAATTTTTGTTCCATTTATGGTTTGGCATATATGGAGTTAGTTAGCAAAAAGAATCACTATACCCCCAGGATTTCCTCTTGCGAATATGGGGTAAAGGGAAATCCTGGTAATGAGTTATTTTGATAATAATGTTAGAGTCATAAAGTTAGCTAATTATCTTTATTCGGTTTTTGGGGCGTATTATTTATCACAAGTTTCCTGAATAGTGTTTTGCCTATCTGGTATAGCGCATAAGATAGTATTAATGCAGCGAACAAATAATAAATAACCATGATTGCCTTGGGAACATTATGTGCGAGAAATACGTATATAGATATTGAACAGAGTGTAATTAACCATGCAACCGGTTTCACCATAGACCACGGTGTGATATTCACCTGTTCGGTATAAATATCTTCAAATGGTTTAGCTGGGAAAAAGTAGCCAATAGCCAACATGAAAATAACATTAAGAACAAATAAAATGCCAACCAGATGAAAAAAATGCAGGTTAATTTTCAAAATGAAATTACAGATAATATAGGCTGACATACCGAATAATAGGCCAAGTTTAGCGGCAATAGGCGGTACTCGTTTAGTCATCAAACCGACTAATACCACGCTGAGAATTGGCGCGTTAAAAATCCCCTGTAATTGTTGAATGAGATAGAACAGGCCATCAGGTGCATTAGCGACTAATGGTGCGACGATCATGGTGATTAACGCTAACCCGATCCCCAGATATTTACTCATAGCGACTGTTTGAGTTTCGGTGGCATTTTGGTTGATTCGCTGTTTATAAATATTGACGATAAACAGTGTCACAGATGAATTAAGTCCTCCGCTGAATGTGGAAAATACCGCACCAACAACTACAGCGGCAAAGAAACCAACCAATACTTCTGGCAGAATTAGATGGACTAATTCTGGATAGGCGTTATCTGGATTATCTATTTGTCCTTTGAAAATATGGAAAGCAATAATGCCTGGTAGAATAATAATAGACGGCATGATGAGTTTAAATAAAGCACACAACATCACGCCTTTTTGTCCTTCCGCTAGATTTTTTGCCCCAAGGGCTTTCTGAACAATGGATTGATTGGTACACCAGAAAAACATATTGGAAACAATTAGGCCGGTAAATAACGTGGAGAAAGGAACTAGAGAATCTTCACTGCCGATGGAGTTAAATTTATCAGGATTAGATTGATAAACTTCAATTAATCCTTGCCAGGCATTGCCATTGCCGACATAGAGTAGGGCAAAAATGGTTACCATTAACCCGCCAACGATTAAGCCAATTCCGTTAATAGTATCTGCGGCGGCAATGGCTTTAATACCACCAAAGATGGCATAAACCGCACCTAATCCACCAACGCTCCAAACCATAATCCATAATGCCGTAGTCTTATCAATACTGAATACATTGGAAACCTGGAATAGACTTTCTAATGCAATTGCACCGGTATACAGCACAATGGGGAGTAGTGAAATGATATACATAGCCAGGAAAAGAATGGAGGTAATAAGCAGCGTATTTTTATCAAATCGGCGTTCAAGGTATTCCGGGATGGTTGAAATACCGAGTTTCAGATATTTAGGTAGGAAATAAATAGCAAATAGAACGATTGTCACAGCGGCTATCACTTCCCAAGCCATAACGATAAATCCGGTTCGGAATGCTAATCCATTCAAACCGATTAAATGTTCTGTGGACAGGTTCATTAATAACATAGAGCTACCAATATAAACACCTGTGAGAGATCGTCCACCAAGAAAATAGCCTTCAGTAGATTCTGTCAAACGAGCATTATGGGTTTTGTAATAAGCGAAGCCAGCCACTAATAGGGTAAAACCAATAAATGAGAGAAAAGCTAACATACGATCCTCCAAGCCTGATTGACTGTTTTCAGGCAGCAATATGCTGACGGGAAAGCGGCCTTTCCCGTTTTTATGATGAAAGTAAATGTGAGTCAGTTAGTTAGAGATGTAGGTCTGTTTTATAATCTGATTTCTTTCCCTAATTGCAGAGATTCGAGAGCTTTATCAGCCAGATAAAGCGCCTGTTCGCCATCGGCGCCACTACATTCTGGTGTGGCGCGACCAGCCATGACATCGACAAAATGGTCCCATTCAGCAATGTAGGCTTCCCGGTAACGTTGCAGGAAGAAATGCTCTGGCTTGGCTGTTAAACAACCGCTGTTTTCCCAGAGTTCGACGCTGTTTTCTTTGATGTTACCGGCGCTAAGCAGCCCTTTTTCACCATGCAATTCAATCCGCTGGTCATAGCCATACCCGGAACGGCGGCTGTTGGTAATGGTTGCCATTGCACCTGATGGGAATTTCATAACGATAAAGGCGGTATCGATATCACCCGCTTGCCCAATAGCGGGATCAATCAGGTTGCTGCCTTGAGCGTAGATCGAACAGGGTTCCTCACTGATAATAAAACGTGCCATATCGAAGTCATGTATTGTCATATCCCGGAACATACCGCCGGAAACTTTGACATATTCAGCGGAGGGAGGAGAGGGATCACGGGAAATAATCAGTAGAGATTCGGCTTTTCCTATCGCACCGGCGTCAAATAGTGTTTTGACTCGGCGGAATTGCGGATCGTAACGACGGTTAAAGCCAACAAATAAGGGAACCTGATACTGTTTAACGGTTTCAAGGCAATGACGAACACGTTCAATATTAAGATGAACCGGTTTTTCACAGAAGATTTTTTTATGATGTTTTGCTGCGAGTTCGATTAAATCTGCATGAGTATCTGTTGCTGAGGCGATAAGAACGCCATCTATTTTAGGGTCGGACATTGCCTGTTCAATAGTTTGTCTTTTTGTTTGATATTTCTGTACTAAAAGTTCAGCACTTTTCTGATGTGGATCGACAACGGAGTAAAGAGAAGTTTCTTTATGATGAGTGATATTCACTGCGTGTACTTGTCCAATTCGTCCGGCGCCAAATAATGCAATGTTGAACATATGGATGCTCCTTGATACCTAGGTATCTGCTTATGAGATACTTTAAAATATATCAAATAAAACATTTATTTCAATTTTTAAATATTTGGAAATTATATTTTTGAGTGTGGCGTAGCATTTTGTTAATAACAATATTAAATTTGTGTTAATTAGATCACGTAAAGTAAGATTTATGCTGGATGAGTTTGGATATTTATCTTTTAAAAACAAATCATAAATATGCATTCGACTAAGTGATTACCGAGCTTAGCCATAGAGATTGAGGGGAAGAAAAAAGTAATTTATTTTTGGAATAATAATTTCAAAATTAGCATTAAAATGATTAGGAGAGAGAAAATGGCCTGCTGTCTTACAGGCCATCACTTTTTAATATTGGCGTACTTTGGTTGCAACCATCTCCTTTATTTTCTTTGCGGCAGATTCTATAGCTGGATTTTTCGCTACTTGCGCTGTGCCTATTCGCCACCATGATTCATAATCATGAGTCATTGTTTTAGGCAGCACTTTGATATCGATGAGTACCGGTACGGTCTGTTTTTGGGCTTTCTGTAATGCGTCAAGCAGTTGTCGCTCATCATGGACTCGGTAGCTTTTGCAGCCGTAGCTTTCTGCGTTTTTGGCGAAGTCGACTTTAATCAGTTTGCCATCCATGTCGCCACTTTCAGGGTTCCGGTAACGATTTTCTGTTCCGAAACTGCCCATCCCTTGGCTCATTTGTAGATTATTGATACAGCCAAATCCCGCGTTATCAAACAGCAACACGATGATTTTGATATTTTCCTGTACCGCGGTTTGCAGCTCTGAATGAAGCATCATATAAGCGCCATCACCGACTATGGCGTAAACCGGTTGGTTGGGGCAGGCTAGTTTAGCGCCAATGGCAGCGGCTATTTCATAGCCCATACAGGAATAGCCATACTCAAGATGATAAGTATCCGGTTGTTTGGGTTGCCATAATCGCTGTAAATCGCCAGGAAGGGAACCTGATGCTCCAACAATAATCGCTTCGGGCTCAAGATATTTGTCTAATAATCCCAATACTCTGGTTTGTGGCAGGCGGGTTTGTAATGTCTGGCTGTACTCTTCCAGTTTATCATCAAGATGATCGGGAATTTCTGGTGTGAAATCCTCCTGATACTCAATGTCGAACAGACGATTTAACTCTTTTCGCCATGCCTCTCGCGCCTGATGAATCTCATCTTGATAACCACTGCGATAATGCAATTGAGTAAGCTGCTCTGCGATAGCGTTTAACCCTGTTTGGGCGTCTGATACAACGGGGGTTGCATCCAGTTTACAGGCGTCGAATTCCGCTACGTTGATAGTTAGAAATTCAACTTTTGGATGTTGAAATAGTGATTTGGATGCCGTAGTGAAATCAGTAAACCGTGTGCCAACGCCAATAATCAAATCGGCTTCTTTGGCTATCAGGTTTGCCGCAAGACAGCCAGTTGTGCCTAAACCGCCACAATTAAGGGGATGGTCGGCAATTACAGCGCTTTTACCTGCCTGTGTTTCAACAAAAGGAATATTGAAGTGTTCTGCGAACTGACGAAAAGCGTTATGTGCTTCTGAATAGCGCACTCCGCCACCGCAGATAAGCAAGGGTTTTTTCTTGCGGCTTATGAGCGCCACGGCATCGTTAATCATGGCGATGGAAGCAGGGCGGCGTTCGATGCGGTGAATGCGTTTTTGAAAGAAATAGTCAGGAAAATCCCAAATTTCGCCTTGAACATCTTGTGGCAAACAGATTGTGACGGCGCCGGTATCTGCGGGATCGGTTAGAACTCGCATCGCATTAATCATAGCGCTCATTAGTTGTTCTGGTCTGGAGATACGATCCCAATAACGAGAAACCGGGCGGAAACAGTCATTGGTGCTGATAGTATAGTCATGGAACTGTTCAACTTGTTGCAAGACTGGATCTGGTTGGCGGCAGGCAAAGAGATCGCCGGGGAATAACAGCAGAGGAATACGATTAGCGGTGGCGGTTGCCGCGGCGGTTACCATATTGGCGGAGCCAGGACCAACAGAGGAGGTTACGGCAAAAATCTGTTTGCGCTTTTTCTGTTTAGCAAAACCTGTGGCGATATGGGCCATACCTTGCTCATTGCATCCTTGATAGACGGTTAAGTGACCAGGATCTTGTTCCAATGCTTGCCCTAATCCAACCACATTACCGTGACCAAAAATGGTAAATATTCCTCTGATGAATGGATATTGTTCTCCGTTTGCTTCCACATATTGCTGGTTCAGGAATTTCACCAATGCTTGAGCCGTTGTCATTGTTGATTTGTTCATGTTACAGAACTCCATTTTATTCCATTGTCGGCATCACAAAACTACTGGAATGATGTTCTAACCTGATACTTGCCGGCCAGCGGCTGGTAACGGTTTTCATGCGGGTGTAGAAGCGAACGCCATCATTACCATGAACGTTAAGTGGACCAAAAATTGAGCGTTTCCAGCCACCGAAGCTGTGGAAGGCCATTGGCACCGGAATGGGGATATTGATGCCTACCATACCCGTTTGTACATCTTCGCTAAATTGGCGAGCTGTTTCTCCGTCGCGGGTGAATATCGCGGTACCATTACCATATTGATGGACGTTAATTAATGTTAATGCGGTGGCATAATCGGGTACACGGACAATTGATAGAACGGGGCCGAAGATCTCTTCTTGATAGATTTTCATCTCCGGCGTGACGTTATCAAACAGCGTCGGGCCAATAAAATAGCCATTTTCATAACCTGGAACTTTGAGTTGACGGCCATCAATTAACAAGCTCGCTCCCTGTTTTTCACCGCTATCGATGTAATCACAGATTTTAGCTTGGTGTTGGGCGGAGATAACGGGACCCATATCGTTCTCTTTCGTTGCGACAATGCCGGGACCGACGGACATTTTGCTGATCTGTTGACGTAATTTTTCAATTAGCGCCTCCGCCGTTTCATCCCCAACCGCCAATACAACAGACAATGCCATGCAACGTTCGCCGGCTGCGCCAAAAGCCGCGCCTGTAATAGCATTGCTGGCCATATCAAGGTCGGCATCTGGCATCAGAATACAGTGATTTTTTGCGCCACCCAGAGCTTGACAGCGTTTCCCGTGAGTTGAGGCGGTAGTGTAGATATATTCAGCGACAGGAGTTGAACCAACAAAGCTGACGGCTTGTACGCGTGGATCTGTTAGTAGTACATCGACGGCTTCTTTATCGCCGTTGACAACATTAAATACGCCATCGGGTAAACCGGATTGTTTAAGTAGTATTGCTAATTCAATCGCGAGAGAAGGATCTTTTTCTGAAGGCTTCAATACGAAAGTATTCCCTGTCGCTAATGCGATAGGAAACATCCACATAGGAACCATTGCCGGGAAGTTGAAAGGGGTAATGCCGGCACAAACGCCTAAAGGCTGCATTAATGAATGGCTGTCTATACCTGTTCCGGTATTAGCGGAATGTTCACCTTTTTGTAGATGAGGAATGCCACAGGCAAATTCAACCACTTCCAGACCGCGAGTTAATTCACCGAGGGCATCTGAATAGATTTTTCCATGTTCTTCTGAAATCAATCGCGCCAGTTTGTCTATATTGGTTTCCAGCAATGCCTTGAACTGGAACATGACACGAGCACGCTTGAGAGGTGAAACTTTAGACCATTCACTGTAAGCCTGATGAGCGGCTTCAATTGCTTGTTCAACTTCATGAGCTGTACTTAATGTTACCTGGCGTATCTGTTTTCCCGTCGCTGGATTAAAAACCGGAGAAAAGCGGGTGCTATGACTAGGAGTGAGTTGCCCATTAACATAATTCTGTACTTGTTCCATTCTGAGCCTCTTTTGCGGATTTGATGTTAGTACTGAATCAGAAACTTTGATAATAGGTATATGAAATATTTATTTTGTTTTCAATATGATTTGGAATAAAAGGCAATTAGTGTGATCGGAGTAAAGTTTTTATGAATTACCGATAATTAGGTGATTAATTAGATGTTAATCAATATAGTGATAATAATAAATCATTACAATGAATGGATTATGTATTTCATTTTTAACTATAAAAATGAAATATGATTCAGCTTACACTGTAAAACGATTACAATTGCCGACGATAAATTTTATGGGGGATTTATGTCTGTCGCATCGAATCTGAATGAATTTCAAGAACAAGTCCGTTCACGCTATAGTGAATTGAGTAAACGCCTGCAACAAGTAGCTCGATATGTGCTGGATAATACCAATAGTGTCGCTTTTGATACTGTTGCTGTGATTGCCAAAGAAGCTGATGTTCCTCCATCAACATTAATTCGTTTCGCTAATGCGTTTGATTTCAGTGGTTTTAATGAAATGAAACAGCTATTCCGTATGCATATGGTGGAAGAAACCGCCAGTTATGCAGACCGGGCCAGGTTATTTAGGGCGTTGGATGGCGAGCAGGAGCCACCGGAAGACCCTCAACATATTTTGCAGGAATTTGCTCGTTCAAATGTGCAGGCTATGCAACAGCTGGCTGCCAGAACGGCCCCCGAAGATTTAAGGAACGCCGTAGACTTATTGGCTCAAGCTAAGAATATTTACATTATTGGGCTGCGCCGTTCTTTTAGTGTGGCGGCTTATCTTTCTTATGCATTGAACCACTTGGAATGTCGCCCTTTACTCGTGGATGGTTTGGGAGGAATGTTCAGGGAACAGATTAATTTAATTGGAGAAGAAGATGTTGTCGTTTCAATCAGTTTTACCCCTTATGCAGAAGAAACACTGATGGTCAGCGAACAGGCGGCGAAAGCTGGGGCAAAACAGATTGTGATTACGGATAGCCAGATTAGCCCGCTTGCCAGTTTTAGTGATGTTTGTTTTGTGGTTAAAGAAGCACAGGTGGATGCATTCCGTTCTCAGTCTGCTACTTTGTGTTTAGTGCAATCTTTGGCGGTTGCTCTGGCTTATCGGCAAGGAAAACCGATTTAATTATCTTGTATACCCTATGGATTTCAAGTTGCATCGCGACGGCAAGGGAGCGAATCCCCGGGAGCATAGCAAACTATGTGACTGGGGTGAGTGAGCGCAGCCAACAAAGAGGCAGCTTGAAAGATGACGGGTATATTTCTGGATTAATTTTATTAATGACTCATAGCCCACATATTTTGGCGGGTTAATTTTAACGTGCTGCTAGAAGCTCAATTTCAATAAAATATAAACCTGATGTGGATAATCCTCTTGTTGTGTCTAAATGCTATTGATTCCTATTGGCAATAATTATTTAATGGTTGTGCGAAGTTATGGTTTTGAAGAGGGACAATAGGATGATTAAAGGATCGCGTTACGTTTTTGCTGTTTTATCTGCAATTTCTTTCCAGGTATTTGCCTCAAATTTTGACTACAAAAGTGATATTCCGGTTGATAATAAGCCATCTGAGGAGTATTTAAAAAAACGGGAAAATCTTAAATCCGAGTATTGGGATGTGAATGAACTCATTGCAGATAATCAAGCGGCGGAGAAACGGGAACTGGCAAGGCAGTTACGAGAAGATGAATCTAATCGGAAGAGTCGAGAGTTTAATGATCGTGTCAATGAGAAAATCCGTCAGGATATTGAACGTGCTGCGCGTATTAAAGAGAATAACGGTATGACCAGAGATAACTTTTTTGATCGGGAATAACCGTGACTTAAAGCAACTCGATAGTGAAGTGAATGACCTGTCGGAAAAAATAGGCAGTTTGTCGACAATTATTGACGCTCTTTCGAAAGAATTTTCTCCAATAGCATGTGAATATAATCACTTCGCACTAAAGGAGAAGAATATATGGAACAAATCGAGTGGGCTGACTTTGAGAAAGTCGATATGCGGGTTGGCACAATTATTTCAGTAGAATTGAATCCTAAAGCCAGCAAACCTGCCTATAAATTACAAATTGATCTTGGCGAGTTGGGCGTTAAAAGCTCAAGCGCCCAGATAACTGTGCATTACATACCTGAACAATTAATTGGCCGTCAGGTTCTTTGTGTATGCAATTTTCCACCAAAACGGATTGCTGGTGTTAAATCAGAGGTGTTGTTAACTGGCAGTATGGATGAAAATGGTGCGGTGGTGATCGCAGAATTTACTCTTCCTGTCCCGAATGGTCATAAGTTATTGTAAACCACGCTATTTTGTTGTCGAATAAATGGAGTGTATTTTAATCAGCGACAATAAATATGGCTGTTCAATTACCTTCATTACATTTACGCCGGTATTCTGCTGAAACAATTAGCCATAGCCACCAAGGGTTATGGCAGTTCGTTTTTGGCTATCACGGACAACTTGAGTTAAACGTGGAAGGGCAACAAAGTACCGTTAGTTTTGGAAATGTTGTTATGATCCCACCGGATGCGAAACACAGCTTTTTCGCGAGTGGTGAAAATCAGCAATTGGTGCTGGAGTTGCCTTCGGCACTGTTTAATCAATTACATAGTGATTCTTTCTGGCAACCATTACCTGATTCTGCCCTTGCTCTTATTAAGTGGTTGCATGATTACCCTCAGTCCCCCGCTAATCACGCTGATGCCGCCCGTTTGCTGCTTGCTCAACTACCACAAGCAGGCTCGTCTTCAACGTTGATAGTCAAACTGCGTCAGGGGCTTGTTGGGCGTCTGCATGAAAAAGTAACGGTGATGGATATGGCTGATATTTGCGCAGTATCTGCCAGTACTTTGCGTCGTAAACTGTTTATTGCAATAGGGATGAGTCCAATGGCTTATTTGAAAACATGCCGGATGGAATTTGCCTATAATCTGCTGGCTTACAGTGATAGGGCTTTGGCTGATATTGCTTTTTTGTCTGGTTATGCTTCCCAGTCGGCTTTTACCTTTGCATTTAGTCAACATTATGGTTGTACTCCAGCCATGTTGCGTAAAGCCAAATGATATTTTCAGTATTTTATAACTTGATGCACAACATGATTGTGCGTAATATACAAACAACGAGGATGTTATGGCTGTTGAATTCAAGGATAGATGGCTAGAAAGATTTTACGAACAGGATTTACCGCACAAATGCATACCTGCATCTTTACAGCGTGCGTTATACAGAAAACTACAAATTCTGGATGCATCGGTTAAAGAAGCTGATTTAAGAATCCCTCCGGGAAACCATTTTGAACATTTAAATGGTTATTTAAGGGGATGGTGCTCAATAAGAGTAAACAGGCAATACAGGCTTATTTTTCAATGGATTGATGGTATTGCAGTTGATACATATCTGGATCCTCATAACTATTAAACTGAGGGAAATAATAATGAGAAATACAAAACGTCGCCCTGCAACAGTGGGTGAAATATTGGTGAGTGAGTTTCTGGCGCCTTTGAATATTGAAATTAATATGCTTGCGGAAGCTATGGGTGTTCACCGTAATACATTAAGCAGGATTGTGCATGATAAAGGTTCGCTGACCGTTCCTATGGCGATCAAATTGGCAGCGGCTTTGGGGAACACCGCAGAGTTTTGGCTTAATATTCAGCATGCCGTTGAACTATGGGATGTGCGTAATCATGCATATCAAGCGGAGTCATTGAATGTGAAACAGATAGTTAATCCATCAATCATAACGGCAGTGCATTGATGGATTTGTTGTTAAGGGCATAAAGCCATCTGAATCATAAGATGGCTTTATGCTGACTATCGATATTATTGAGCTTTCGCTTCTGATTTATCAGCACTATTAAGCAGGCGGCGAATGGGGACAACTAACGCCATCAATACGACTGCACAAATAACCAGAGCCAAAGATACGCGGGAGAACAGATCAGGTAGGTTGTCTAGTTGGTCAGCGCGTACATGCCCGCCAATCAGGCCAGCAGCCAGATTACCCAGTGCACTTGCGCAGAACCACAAGCCCATTACCTGACCACGCATTCGGGATGGGGCTAGTAACGTCATCGTTGCGAGACCAATTGGGCTAAGGCACAATTCACCGAGTGTCAGAAACAGAGAACTTGATATCAGCCAGAAAGGAGAAACGGTTTCACCTGTTGCCAGCACATTTTGCGCAGCCAGAATCATCACGCCAAAACCACCGGCAGCGAACAGAATACCAATAATGAATTTACTGATACTGCTCGGGTTGATGTTGTTTTTTGCCAATCTGGGCCAGAACCAACTGAATACGGGGGCCAGCAGGATAATAAACAGTGCATTAATTGATTGGAACCATACTGTCGGGATCTCAAACCCCATCACTATACGGTTAGTATAATCATTGGCGAACAGGTTGAATGACGTTGGCGTTTGTTCGTATGCAGACCAGAAGAATGCAGCAGATACCAGCAGGATAAAACAGACCAGCAGGCGCGAACGGTCACTACTGCTTAAGCCAGCAAACAGGAACAAATAGGCAAAGTAAAGTGTTACACAGGATGAGATCACATAGACCATTGCGCTGGCTACGGCTACCGGATTGAATGGAATTACACCAAGGATTAGCAGAGCAATAATAGCAATGATAGCGATAACAGTGGCAAAGACCCATTTGCCGACGTTTTCACGCTTCACTGTAGGGTGGTCCCAGCTTGAATCCAGACCACCTTCTTTATCATATTGGCGCATCAAAGGGATCGCGTAGAAACGGAATATCAATAGGGCAACCAGCATCCCCAACCCCCCGATACCAAAACCCCAGTGCCAGCCATAGTCACGAACCAGCAAGCCTGTAG
Organism: Photorhabdus namnaonensis; assembly: GCF_001684335.1. GTDB lineage: Bacteria > Pseudomonadota > Gammaproteobacteria > Enterobacterales > Enterobacteriaceae > Photorhabdus > Photorhabdus namnaonensis. Next base: position 119,050 of record NZ_LOIC01000072.1, on the reverse strand, counting down.
CCAGAGGAGCAATGAAGGAACCGATATTAATTCCCATATAAAATAGGGAAAAACCACCATCACGACGTGGATCATCTTTTTTATACAGCGTGCCGACCATGACGGTGACACAGGTTTTAAACAGTCCTGTACCTAATACGATCAGTAATAAGCCAATAAAGAACAAATAATGACTTAAAAAGCCGGAGAGAGCGATAGACAGGTGCCCTAGTGCAATAATGATTGAGCCATACCAGACTGCTTGACGTTGACCCAACCAGTTATCCGCCAGCCAACCACCGGGCAGTGCGGTCAGATAAACACTACCTGCGAAGATACCGACAATAGCCGCGGCCTGTTCACGGGGAATACCCATACCACCATCATAGATGGTTGCAGCCATGAACAAGATCAGCAGTGGCCGAATGCCGTAGTAAGAGAAACGTTCCCACATTTCTGTGAAGAACAAAGAACTTAATGGGTAAGGATGCCCAAAAAAAGTTCTGGTTTTTGTATTGTTAATGGAGGATTGCATCTAAGTTTTCCTATAAGACTACACTCCAAGAGTGCGGTGTGTGTGACAAATAAAGCTTTTAAAAAGCTCTTTCAAATTTAGGTTTAGAGCAAACAAAAAAGCCACGTTTTTATTAAATGATGTCATATCTTGTTAATATATTTTTAACATATTTTCCGGTCAATTTTATTAACAAGTAGGATATCTCTTACTTATATTCCACTTTTCAGAGAAAAATCCGACATAAATCTCATTTCTCATAATTGATAGGTTAAAATGAGGATGAAGCCTATTGACTTACTTCTATTTATATTCAATGTATTTTTATGGAAAAAATATTTTAAAATAATAAATTAAGTAATAACTATAATATATAAGACATCTTTTTAAGGGCTAGATATTAACGGTAATAGTAAAAGGGAAGAAAAGTAAATTGATTTGATTATCAACTTAGTATTTATTCGGAAATATTAGATTACTCCTTGTTTTTTTATATAAAAATTGGAAATAAATTAAATTAAAAAGTATAACCTCAGCGTTGAAATGAGATATACCCTATGGATTTCAAGATGAATCGCGACGGCAAGGGAGCGAATCCCCGGGAGCATAGGTAACTATGTGACCGGGGTGAGTGAGTGCAGCCAACAAAGAGGCAACTTGAAAGATGACGGGTATAGTCAATTATTGGGTTGTATGGTATGAGAAAGCGATTATGGCTGCTTCTTGGGCGGAGAAGCAGCCGTTAATAAATTTAATGGACTTTATCAGCTTGCCCGTACAGAGAAGGCATACCCTTGGGCCGGGTTTTAAAACGACGGTGTAACCACATGTATTGATCAGGTGCTTGTAAAATTTCCTGTTCTACGACTTTGTTCATGAAGGCAGCCGCTTTCACTTCATCGTCTTTTGGAAATCCTGCTACTGCCGGTTGAATAATCAGTTCATAACCTTTTCCGTCAGGCAGACGACGGGGGGTAAATGGGATCATTGCCGGATCAGCGAGACGTACAAGTATTGAAGTGCCGGTGGTTGTTGCAGCATACTCAACAGCAAATAGCGGTGCAAATACACTTTTTCGCGGGCCGTAATCATGATCGGGGGCGTACCAGACAATTTCGCCGTTTTTTAGGCAGCGGATCATGCCCTTGACATCTTTTCTATCCAACATGTATTTGTTGGAACGTAGTCTCCCCCATGTTTGTAGCCAATCCATAACCGGATTATCGTTCGGGCGGTAGACGCCAATGCCAGGATTGAGCAAACCAAGAATACGGGCGCCGAGTTCCAACGTCAGAAAGTGGATGCCAATAACAATAATTCCTTGCCCGGTAGTTTGAATTTTCTGAATGTTTTCTCGCCCAGTCACTTTAAACCAGCGTTCTATCCGCCAGTCAGGCCAAAACCAAGCCATACCTGTTTCAAAGATTCCCATTCCGACGGATTCGAAGTTTTTTATTAATAGCGCTTCGCGTTTCTCCTGTGACATGTCAGGAAAGCATAGTTCAAGATTTCTTTCGGCAACTTTGGCGCGTTTTTTCAAAAAACGCATGGAAAATCTGCCCAGACGAGTGCCTATCCAGTAAATAATGGGATAGGGGAGCAGAACCAGTAAGTAAAGCAGACAGATACCAAACCAAGTAGGCCAATAACGGGGATGAAGTAGTGAACGTTGAAAAGAAGGTGCTTGTATCATGGATTCTCAGGTTTTTATAGTTCCAAATAAGATGGAAAAAATAGTTCCTCTATTGTGACATTTTTTAATGGGATATCGAAGTTTTCAAGCGTGAAATGTTTATGATCTCAATTTTAGTCGATGGTGATGTGCTTATTTATTATCCCGTTTTGCCATTGGTGAAAGAATGATAGTTCATAATTTACTGATAAGTAAAAACTAAAATAATTTTACAGAGCTATTTACAATTCATGTAGATAATATTACTGTTTATATGAACAGTATTGTTTGTGGAGGGAAAAATTATGCATGTAGAAGTCACTATCGATAAATCTAAAAAATTGCCAAAAGGTGCTGTCCCTGCGCTTGCTGAAGAACTGGACAACCGTCTTAGACGTCGATGGCCTGATATTAAAACCAATGTAAAGCTGGCAAGTCATGATGGGCTATCTGTTCGTGGCGGCACTCCTGATGACAGGAAAGCCGTTGAAGAGATTCTACAGGAAACATGGGAAAGCGCTGATGATTGGTTCCTGCCCTGATAAGGATTAAGTTACTGCCAGTTAAACCTGCGGGTTGTCGGCTGTTTGACTTATTCTATTAGCCGGTGTGTCAAGGGCTGCGTGCTCAACTGATGGGAGGGGCGGCATCCCGTTTTACTACTGATTTCCTATTGCTGCGTTATAAATGACTACTCGTTGAAAATCATTTTCGTTATCATATTACGCTTGATAGCGGAGGCTATCCACTTATACATCCCTATTTTATGACTTGAAATTCAGGAAAGTACACCATGCCAGTGTTACACAACCGCATTTCTAATAGAGAGCTGAAAGCACGTATGTTGGCGGAGACCCAACCTCGTACCACCATCTCTTTTTACAAATATTTTAATATCTTAGATCCTCTGGCTTTTCGTAACAGTTTATATCAGCAATTTACTGACCTTTCAGTATTTGGCCGGGTTTATATTGCTAAAGAGGGGATCAATGCTCAGATAAGTTTACCAACTCATAATTTGGAAGCATTCAAGGCGTTATTGTATAGCGTTGATCCTGCATTGGATAATTTGAGGCTGAATATTGCCCTAGATGATGATGGGAAATCTTTCTGGGTTTTGCGTATGAAAGTACGTGACCGAGTAGTGGCTGATGGGATTGAAGATGAAACTTTTGATCCATCAAGAACCGGCGAGTACCTTAAAGCAGCTCAGGTCAACCAGATGTTGGATGATCCTGAAACGTTATTTGTCGATATGCGCAATCACTATGAATATGAAGTCGGGCATTTTGAAAATGCAATTGAAATTCCTTCTGATACGTTCCGTGAACAACTGCCAATGGCTGTGGAAATGTTGCAGGATAATAAGGATAAAAATATTGTAATGTACTGCACCGGTGGTATTCGTTGTGAAAAAGCCAGTGCTTATATGTTGCACAATGGCTTTAAAAATGTCCATCACATAGAGGGCGGTATTATTGAATATGCCCGTAAAGCGAGGGAACAGGGATTACCGGTACGTTTTATTGGTAAAAACTTTGTCTTTGATGAGCGGATGGGAGAGCGTATTTCAGATGAGGTGATTGCTCATTGCCATCAATGTAGTGCGTCTTGCGATAGTCATACTAATTGTAAGAATGAGGGTTGCCACTTGTTGTTTATTCAGTGCCAAGAGTGTGCGATTAAATTTGAAGGCTGTTGTAGCGAAGCGTGCCGAGAAGAAATCAGGTTACCGGAAACCGAACAGCGTGCTCGCCGTGCCGGTCGTGAAAATGGAGCTAAAATATTTAATAAATCCCGGCATCGCCTACAGGATGGATTGAGCAGTACTTCAATACAGTCTGTTGAATAATGTGATTAATCGCTGGCACAGAGAGCAATGTGCCAGCTTATTCGATTTAGTTAAAGGAGACTTTAATAGAGATATTTAAATACATTGTAAATAAAGCAGAGTTCAATTCTATTACGCACATTCATCTTTTCAGTAATGTGTCTTTTATGGGAATAGACTGTGCTACTACTGATCTTTAACTTTTGTGATATCTTGTAATTAGGCGTTTCTTTCATCCAATAATCGATAACTTTATGCTCTTGAGGACTGAAAATAGAGCAACATTGGTCGACTGTCGCTTTATGTCTCTGAATTTCCTGCAATGTAGTTTTGCTAATTTTATTAAGCAGATAGGTAAGATTTTTCTTTGCCAGAATAAAAGCATTATCCTTCAGTGTAATATGATTGTCACAATAAGGATAAGCGCTATGAAGGTATATATATATACGCGTGTTATCTATAAGAGTAATAAATTTCTGTAAATCGGAACAGTAACTGGCATGATGGCAATAGTGTGTCAAGTTAGCCAGAACGATATCAGGAGAAAAATGAGTTACAATATCTATAGCCTCGTTGATTGAAGGCGAGTCAACGATTTCAAGATTTTCAGCATTATCGCTCTGCTTTAAAAACTCGCTGATACCTGAACGGGTATAATAGCACTCTTCAACAACTAAGATTTTCATTATTGTACATCCCTGTTCCTGTTTGGCCAAACTCACAATAAACGCCCCATATATTAGTAGTCAACTCGGCAATTGTGATGGTTAAGTTAACTTAATCCGAAATTATTATATAGTGATATGGTATTCCAGACAAAATCTTTGAGATGAATTGATGGGTCTCCTAGCCGGACACCCATTTATGCGGGTGTCCGGGTTTAAGATTATTAATGTTTCGTATGGTTTAGATCGCTGTATTCTGAAGATTCGATCTTTTCAATTCCTGCCTGGAGGATGTATATCAATTGCTTTGCAATGTCAGTTGTCAACCATAAGGTTCGATCTACCATGACATGTTCTGGTGTTTGATCTTGGGAGGACAAATAGTGAAGGCGTAGCATCATTGCATCATATGTATCAACGGTACTCACATCCCAACCTACAACAGGATGCGTTTGAATAACCTCATCTTTACTGCCCATAAAACCTCCTAATCAGATCACTGCATTATTTATTAATATCATTGACTAAGAGCAAACTGCCTCATTCTCGAATGAGTCATTAGTTAGTATATGCTTTTTAATGAAAGTAAGAAGGTTTTTTGTTAGGAATTATGAGTCAATTTGTTGGTGTATTGGTAACTATGTAAATTAATGGGGATAATGACTATCCCCATGTTATATCAGTCTACTACTTTCACACTCCAACGGGCATCTTCGCCAGCCAAAAATGGAATAAGTCTTTCATTATTGCAATCGATGTGTTCAATGATGGTAGAAGGTTTGCGAGTCAACTCGATAAAGCCTTCATTGACAGGTAGTCCGTAAAATTTAGGGCCATTAAGTGAACAGAAAGCTTCAAAATGCTGTAATGCATTTATCTCTTCAAATACGGTTGCATAAGCAGCTAACGCTGATGGCGCGTTGAAGACGCCGGCACAACCACAGGAGGATTCCTTTCTATGTTGTGCATGTGGCGCCGAGTCTGTGCCCAGGAAGAAGCGATTACAGCCACTGGCGACGGCTGCCCGCAAAGCTTCTTGATGTACATTGCGTTTCAGCACCGGCAGACAGTACAGGTGTGGACGAATCCCGCCAACTAACATATGGTTGCGATTGAACATGAGATGCTGTGGAGTTAATGTCGCTGCCAGATTGTCATCGCTTTCCAGCACATATTGTGCAGCTTCTTTGGTAGTTATGTGTTCAAACACAACTTTCAGTGCTGGGAACTGGTTACGTAGTGGTTCCATAACTTGTTCAATAAAACGGGCTTCTCGATCAAAAATATCAATATGAGAAGCAGTAACCTCACCGTGAACGAGCAGAGGCATCCCCAGTTTTTCCATCACTGCTAATAGCGGATAAATATTCTTTATATCAGAAACACCGTGACTTGAATTGGTTGTGGCATTGGCAGGGTAGAGCTTACAGGCGGTAAAAACGCCTTCTCTATAACCTATTTCTATCTGAGAGCTTTCAGTAGTGTCAGTAAGATAACAGGTCATAAGAGGTTGGAAGTCATGCCCTTCGGGAATGGCTGCCAATATTCTATCCCTATAGGCTTTGGCGCTGACCACTTCTGTAATCGGTGAAAGCAGATTAGGCATGACGATAGCTCGGCCAAAGTAATGACTGGTATAGGGAACGACAGTTTTTAGCATTTCACCATCACGGAAATGAATGTGCCAGTCATCAGGGCGGCGGATTTTTATTGTGTATGATTCAGTGGTCATGAGAAACCGGCTCCAGTATATATGATAGGAATGAAAGATGCTGAGTTCAGCATATTCAGGCCGGGAATGGATGATAAAGCTAAAATGGTCGAATAGCTATTAATGAATATAATTTTTAGCAAAATTACCAACTAAATCAATTAGGTTAGGGCAATCAGAGGTGGATTTTCTTATAACAAAGGGAAAAATAAAATTTGAGGGTAAAAAAAGAAATGAATTTGGCTCCTCCAACTGGACTCGAACCAGTGACATACGGATTAACAGTCCGCCGTTCTACCGACTGAACTATGGAGGAACTCCTTCACAACGAGGCGTATATTAGTGATATGTTTCGGCTTTGTCAAAGTAGAAAATAATAAAAATAGTTTGTTTGCTGTCAAAATACACTTTTTGTTGTGTTTTTATGCTAATTAATTGAGGGTTGATGGAATTTTATTCCGTTAACGTGAGTTGAATAGAATTATTTTGCTTATGTTGTGAGTAAAATAGTAGTGGAGAACTAAGTAGAGAGGTCAGAATAGCAAAAATCCCGCATTAAGCGGGATTCTCATAATTTGGCTCCTCCAACTGGACTTGAACCAGTGACATACGGATTAACAGTCCGCCGTTCTACCGACTGAACTATGGAGGAACTCCTTAACAACGGGGTGCATATTAACGGTATGTTTTTGCTTTGTCAAAGCAGAAAATAACAAAAATGGTTTGTTTGCTGACAAACTAAACTTATTGATCTGTTTTTATGCCGAATAAGGGGTATTTGCTGGAGATTTATGCTATAGGAAGCAAGCAGGTTGATCAGAATTATTATATTACGTTGTAAGCAAATGGTGGGATTTAAAATGCAAAAAGCCCGCACTGGGCGGGCTTCTCATGAATTTGGCTCCTCCAACTGGACTTGAACCAGTGACATACGGATTAACAGTCCGCCGTTCTACCGACTGAACTATGGAGGAATTGTCCTTGACAACGAGGCGAATAGTATCTGGGTATTTTAGGCTTGTCAAAGGGGAAAAGTGAAAATTGAGTTTGATTGGTTAACCGGTGTTCAAGGTGATGTTTTTTAGCCAATTAAACCTTTCAGTTCAAGAAATATGAGAATTAACTGATGTTTGTCTATGATAATTGGATGGTGAAAATATCATCTATAGTTTCTATTTGGAAAATAATTAATAATGAGAACTAAAAATATAATTAAATATATATAGTATAATTTTATTTTGGTGTTATTTATGATGTTTTTATATTTAATGGTAATTTTCCTATTTTATCTGTTTTAACAGATCGCTTATTGTATTTTGATATTTATTATCGGATTTTCTCGTCTATAATTATTAACTGAAAAAGTAATTTGTTATCTGAATTCTGATTTGGCAAACATAATTTAACCCACGCCAGATTGAATATTAAAGGGTTTGTCATTGATAATGAAATCTCATTTACTGCTAGTGCACTAAGATATTCTCAATTTAATAATGTATTTGTATGTACATATAAATGCAATGAAATGAATAAAAACTATTCCAGAAAACATCTTAAATTAAATAATTGGTGAGGAGGTGAAGGTAATCTTAAATATAAAATAAGAAAATAATATCCCCCGAAAAGAGTGGCTAATTTTCTGGTGATTTATATAAAACAGATGAGGAAAAGTCATGAAGTTTTTAATTAATACTGATGTCGCTAACTGGGTTTCGCATAAAGATTGGTTTAACGTTCCGTTGCGATTATATGTCGTTCTACAGGATGATGACGGTTCTGTACCATTAGATACTTACAAAAGTAAAATTGTAGTGAGTGGCTTGAATGAGGGCGAATATGAAGTTGTAAGTAGCGATAACGCATTCAATCCTGTTAGTAGAGCATTTGAAATATTAGTAAAAATTAAAACAGATCAGAAGGTTAACGCTACAATTGGTTTTGAGGCTGAAGTCACGGATGCGAGCGGTGGTGTGGTAGCGAAAGCGGTTCTGAATCGATTTAAATTGAAATCAGTAGGATTGGCTGCACCTGTATATCCAGCGCATTATGATAATGTCATTAGTGGTGATGATATAAAAGCAGGAGTTAAAGTACTTTTCACTGATTCTAATATATTAGATAAACATGAATTGAAATTTGTTTTTGATAATAACAATGTTGAAGTTGTTCCTGGTGTACAAAATAGCGGTGATATTCGTAGTTTGCCTGTAAAAAATGCTCTCCTTACTGAAGGTAAGCATGATAGCCTTTATTATACTATTAGTGAAAGCGGTACTGCTAGATTTTCGGCTGTTCAACGTGTACTTGTAGAACTTGATGAAGGTTCTGAGACGGTTCAGGTCCATCGTGATTTGGAAGTACCTTACATTGAAGAGTATGATGAAAATAGGGGCCGACCAATTGGTGAAAGTATTATTGAGTATGACATCAATATTTCGGTTAGCGATGTTAAACTTAAAGACAAGCAATTGAAAAAAGGTACAGTACATATAAGAGGATATTCTGCTGACGATCGGGATGCAGGGCATTTGGTATTAAAGATAGATTCTTTACAAGGTAGTGAAGATAATGTTTTCAAATTGGCTGTAATTAATCCTGAAAAAAATGCCGATGGTCAACCGGGTGGAATTGATTTCTTTAATTATATAGGTAATGGCCTGGTGAAAATTCATTACGAAATATCATTTATTGGTGAAACGAATATATTGCATAAATCTAAAGAGAAAACTTATAAGGTGGTTTTGGACTAACTGGCTTGGTGCTCACGAATGTGTGGTTGTTTACATAGAAATAAGCCCAATTTACATTGGGCTTTTTGCGCGTTAACTATTTTTTCTAGTTATTTCATGCACACTAGAGATTCTCTTTAGCATCTCTAGGCTTAAATTTGGCTCCTCCAACTGGACTTGAACCAGTGACATACGGATTAACAGTCCGCCGTTCTACCGACTGAACTATGGAGGAATCGCTCTTGAGAACGGGACGAATATTAGCGATCAATTGAAACACTGTCAACGCAAAAAGCTTACTATTTTGTTATTTGACTGTCATATGAGCACATTGCCTTATAACTGTGCTATTTTACTGCAATTGAGTACCTTTATTCATTATCAGCTACTTATGATCGGTAACGATGTTGCTATATGTGATTGTTCAGGAAATGCCATGATATAAACATCGTAAAAATGAATTTCACCTTTCGTTTGTATAATGCGTTTGATTTCATCTTTTATTGTTAATGAAACATGGGGATGGGAACAAAGCTCTTTGATTGCGCAATCTGAGATTTTTTCGCTGACGAACCATTCGCCGTTGTAACATACCCGTAGATCAAGTACGCCGATATCATCAAACCGATACACTGGTTTGATTTCGAATAATAAAACCGCTGACATAATAATGAAGAGTACAGTAAAGGCTAGCAGTGAAAGTAAACTAAAATATGGGGTATACCAGATAAGTGCCGCGAGAAATAGGTAGGATACAAACATAGCCAAGCAAAGATAAGGATGGTTACTGATAAACTGGCGGTTAAAACGAGGTTTACCATCACGTTGTTCTTCAATGTTGATTCGTTCGAGATCCTGAATCAGTATCTGCTTAATGGTATTCATAATATTGACCTGATTAAATGGAGAAAAAATGAAATATTTTCATAACGACTTGCTTCTAAGGTTAGCATGGGGCAGGTAATCTTACGTAGATCAGTTGTCTTATTTTAATCTGCCAACTGTTATTGACTGAGATTAACATTAATGCTTTCATTAAGATAATGGTTGAATAAATCAAAAAAATTTATAACGAGTAACTCTATTTGTTAAATTGTTGCTCTAATAATGAGCATAAATATTTTTTTTAAAACACCAATGCATAAAAAGGTTGCTATTCCTTTTCTATCATGAGTTAATGCAGCCGGCCTGATAAACAGACCTACTTTATGTACGACATCTTGAGTTAATGAGTTATGTGTAAGTGTTATCCTCAGATAGCCTTTGTTGACGCGTTTCCTTCTTAGTGCCTCCATAAGTAATAGCTGATATAACTGGCCAATACATGCCCAATGGTGGCAAAATTTTTTTGATATATAGGAAAGTCACAATGTCTGACAAAATGAAAGGTCAAGTGAAGTGGTTCAACGAGTCTAAAGGCTTCGGTTTCATCACCCCAGCTGACGGTAGCAAAGACGTATTCGTTCACTTCTCTGCCATTCAGGGTAACGGTTTCAAAACTTTGGCAGAAGGCCAGAATGTAGAATTCACCATTGAAAATGGTGCGAAAGGTCCAGCAGCAGCAAACGTAACAGCTATCTGATTGCTTGGATGATTTTTAAGCCCATCGCTATTTCCTATAGCGGTGGGCTTTTTCTTGGTTAGAGTCATATCTTTCTTTACTTATTAATTACTCCTGATTATACTTCGTGCAAATTTCATTGGAGAGATAACCATTGGACAGTCAAAGTTTTCAGTTAAATAGACAATAAAACGGCAAGCTGTATATCCCTTCCGATTTACTGCTTGCCAAATAAAGCGGGCAGTGCTACTCAAAATATCTGAGCTGTACTTACTCAAAAAATAGCGTTATCTGGTACTTAGTTAAGTAACTAAGATAGTATATTGGGTTTTTATTATGCTGTTATATATTTACGCTTTGTTACCTCCTGGTATGGACAGAAAATAGGGCTGAATTAAACATTCAGCATACGTTTCTGTGTGCAAAATAAATGCACATGATTATTTATCCATTTGGTTGTATGGAGAATGTCATGTTAATAACTCCTTTTGTCTTTCATTTATTATCGGCTATGTGTTTTGGTGCATTAATTGGTGCTGAGCGCCAATGGCGCCAACGTATGGCAGGCTTAAGAACTAATGCATTAGTTGCGACTGGTGCAGCAGTTTTTATCCTCAGTTCAATAACAACTTCACCCGATAGTGCCGGTCGTATTGCTGCGCAAGTTGTTTCAGGCATTGGTTTCCTTGGTGCTGGCGTCATTATGCGGGAAGGCATGAATATTCGTGGATTAAATACCGCAGCAACCCTGTGGTGCTCGGCTGGAATTGGTGTGTTGTGTGGTCTTGGGCAATATTGGCTAGCCGCGATAGCAACTGCGATCATTCTTTGCGCAAATATATTGTTACGTGAAGCCGCTCAACGTATTAATTTACAACCCAGGCAGCAGGCCATTGATCAGGTACAGTGCTATAAAATTCACATAGTGTGTGACAGTGATGACGAAATTCTGGTGAGAACTTTGGTACTACAAGCTCTCAATGGCGTAGCTGTGAGGTTACAATCACTGAGTTTCGCTGATAGGGTTCAACCTGGAAAATTTGAAGTGCGTGCTGAAGTGTTAGCAACACTGGCAGAGCAAAAAGAAATAGAAGCAATTGTTTGTCGTATAAGTCTGGAAAAGAGCGTTAGCTCAATAAACTGGAAAATTGCTTCTGAACCCCCGATCTGAAAATCTTTTGCATAAAACAGAAATCACTAGTTCGGTAAAGAATCACCATTGACGAATGGTGGTTCGTCATAAGAAACAAATAAAGCGTTGCCTACGGTATGTTTTCTCGGTTAGGCAACGTGTAATTAAGAAACCATTTAGTGCTATTTTTCGAATAATTAAGGTGAATATTTCGCCTATGATGCTTTTATTGATACGTTGGTAATTTTAGTAAGTATAAATTATAAACAAGCAGTGAAGCTTGTGATGAGAATGGTGGTGACAGTACTGAGTTGTAGTTTTGCCGATCCTGGTACTATTTGAGTCAGATATGGGAAATGGGCTTCATCAGGTAAAAGTCGTTCGATACGGTATTTTTAGCCTTGGTCATTGTCGCTGGATTGATTGTTAACATTGCTATTCTTATATCAGAACTTAGTCGTGGTAAACCTGATATAGGTACCATTCGCGGGTACAGAAAAATTGATGAGTTGATATTTAATTTGGCTTGCTATTAGTTGCTCGTTACTACTCAGAATTTTCAGTGAAAATATCAATTATTTTCGATGGCTAAGTAGAAGAAATGATCTAAGTTTGTTCTTATATAAGAGTAAAATAGATAATAATTCTGCTTGATGGAGAATGCCGTGAAAAAATAATGGAAGTAGCCAATGGTTACCACCAGACAAGATTTTGGGGCATTAATTTAACAGTTCGATATTTATCCAATGATAAAGTAAAAACGCGGGTCATCTTTATGGTGATGAAAGAGTGATGATATTACAGGAGTTACTAACTTTCTTTGAGCCAGTAGAGATGGGAGTAGTCTCTGTTATTTCTGTATTAAGAGAGTGGAGTGGTAGCAAGAGTTCTTACCAAGGGTAACACGACTATTAGTGTCAGGATTTGTCGTGGTATAGGGTTGGAATTCAAAGTTATTTTAGCATTCTAACAAACAGAGCTGATGACTACTGAAATCTTGAGAAATGAAATCAAATTGGTATTTAAACTGCGCATCGTAAAAATCTTGTGTTGTAAAAGAACGGGTATACGGTTGGTTTCTTGATGATAACATTAATGATGTTATGGTATTGAGATCAGCTGATGTAGGAGTTTTTGTTAGCAAAGGTACAGATAGTGCAAAAAAAGCGATAGGTATTACCAGTCTTGGTAAGAACTTAAAGGGGTAAATGAGGAGTAGTTAAGAGAAGAGAGCGAGTATTATCAAGTGTTTGAATATAACGGTAAGTTTGAACTTTGGTAATGTTTTTTCAATGTTGATTAGCAGAGCTTTTATTCCATTCTTTCTGGTACAAAATATTCGTTTACTAGTACAAGATCTGATGAATGATATTTATTAGCTTTTTTATATCGGGATAAAATGGATTAAACAGTTCCTGAGGAGAACATTATAAATGAGGTATTAAAAATATTGGGTATTATATAGTGTTGGAGAAGCTAGCTTGGGGAATTTTTGGTTGTATAGATATATATATATGCATTTATTATTTTTTTAGTTAATAATTCTGTTTGTTGAGTTTTATTTCTGCCAGATTAGTGTATTGAATTGTTACCTTCTAAAATATTTTTTGTTCACATATTGCTCGTATAAAGGATGTGTTTTGTCCAAAAAACAGGGGCATTTCCAGTGTTATTGATTACATAGTTGATAATGATTCTCGATCGCTATATTCTATTTTTGTTTGATGAACTATTGGGTTTAGCGCCTTTATTCTGAGAGTATTTTCTGTGATTAGGTTAGGTTGTAATCGGTTGTTGCATTAACTATCATGTTTGATGAATAATTATAATTACTTGGAAAATTATCACTACTATTTATATGGGTAAATAAATTTCTTATCAAAATCCTATTTTTTCCATTTTTTCATGAAATATCAGGGTATTTCTGTTACCAATAATTATTAATTTCATTATTTTGGTTGTAAATGATATTGGTTTTTATTTCTATTCCTATTAATTATTTTTGCAATAAATATCAATTAATTGTTTTTTCTCTGTGCAGTTAATTATTTTATATATTCTTATCGTATGAAAAAGTGACGTTTGTGATATACATTAATGACGTCATTAGCTATGTTTTTATATGTGAAAATAGTGTTTTTGGGATGGTGATCGTAAATATCATATGAAATAATGAAAGACGGAAAAATGACTTTTAATATTTTACTTTTTTTGTATTATGAGAATATGTGAGTTCGGAAATGGTGTGTGTTTTTTATTTAAATATTAATCTGTAAACTATCCATTTCTTGTATTATATAAATGGTGGTAATTTAATTTATGATGGATATTTAGTAAGGTTATATATTTTTGTGATTTGAAAATTTTTATTGCTGGAATTGTATCTCTTATGGAGCTTTAAATCAGGTTTTAAGGGTAATAAATCACATTCAATCCGTTTAAAATGCCTAATGTTTTTAAAATATATATATTGATAATGTGTAAATTTAATTAATGGTTAATTTGAAGTACGAAGATTCAAGATGAAAAAGATAAAGTAATCAATCGAAGTATTTTGCGTATTGTTATATTATAAGGTATGATTTTTGATAAATTTTTCTAATGTTTTTTGTCGCTATTTGGGTTGTCAGGAGTCGAAATAGACCGATTTTTCTGGTTATCTCTATGCTGGATATTGATTGTTATGCAATCAATAAAATGTTGTTATAGTTGTTTTTTTATTCATTATCTTACTGTATTTTATGCTATTTTTGTATGGTTAGTGATATCTGAACGTGATGGTATACATTTTCAGTTAAGCCTTTGGATTAAAAAAAGTACAAATCTAAACGAAAAGTGATCATACCAGTATCTTTTTTGCAACCAAATTTTACATAAAATTAATCTGCTTTATCGTACAAATGGAGATACCGGATCTCAGAATAAGATTATTGTTTACACTTGTTACTCAAGGATAAAATTGTCTTTTGGGGTGTTAGTTTGACTCAGGATAGGATTTTTTATCGTTATTTTAAATTTATAAGTTTAATAGATCGTATAAAATCAAAAAATATATCTAATATTTTTATTTAGATAATTTAACTTATTAAAATTGAGAATTCGGATTTTATTTAATTGTTTGAATGTTTAATGAGCAACTCATCGATTAAATGCATATTAAAAGCCCTTGTTTTTGTGAGTTATGTCACATAGTATTTAAAATTGCGCTCTCTTTCCGTTGTATAAGTTGATGATTCAGGAGTAAAGTTGTTCCGTATTAAGAATATTCTTAATCGCCAATGAAAAATGTTATATCAGGTAACGCAATAATACTTTTGTAGCTCACTACCGTAATATTTTTGAAGTTGGATGAATCAAAAGTAATACAAAGGATGGTTACTACTCTGACTAAGCCTGTATATTTTAGTTATGTAAGAGATTATTAATCCCTAAGCTATTTTAGGAATTTTGTCACGAGTGGTTTTTCGAACACTTAACTGATTTTTTAATGTAATCGGACGGGATAGAGAAATGAGTACGGTTGAATTGCTCAAACATATTTATGACATAAATTTATCGTATTTGCTTTTAGCTCAGCGATTAATTAACCATGAAAAAGCGTCAGCGATGTTCCGTTTAGGTATTAGTGATTCTATGGCTGATATGTTGTCTGAATTGACATTACCTCAGTTGGTCAAGCTCGCTGAGACTAATCAATTAGTCTGTAATTTCCGGTTCGAAGACAGTGAAACTATTCAGCAGCTTACTAGGGAATCTCGTGTGGATGATTTACAACAAATACATACAGGCATTTTGTTATCTACTCATTTGTTTCAGAAGTTATCTTCGAAAGACGATACGTCAGTGAAAAAAAGAGCATAAGAGATGGCCGAGAAAAGTATAGTTCAAGAAGCTAAGGATATACAGTTGGCGATGGAACTCATCACTTTGGGGGCACGGTTACAGATGCTTGAAAGTGAAACGCAATTGAGCAGAGGGCGATTAATTAAGCTTTATAAAGAATTGAGGGGGAGTCCCCCGCCCAAAGGGATGCTGCCTTTTTCAACAGATTGGTTTATGACGTGGGAACAGAATATTCATTCATCGATGTTCTATAATGCCTACCGTTTTTTACTCAAGAGTGGTTATTGTGAAGGTGTGGAAGCTGTTGTTAAAGCGTATCGACTCTATCTTGAACAATGTCCTCCTGTTGAAGGAGACGCCCCGGTTTTGGCGTTGACTCGTGCCTGGACTCTGGTTCGTTTTGTCGACAGTGGCATGTTGCAACCTTCACAGTGCCGTACCTGTGGTGGAACTTTTATTACTCATGCTCATCAACCTGTGAATAGCTTTGTTTGTAGCCTTTGCCAACCGCCATCACGTGCAGTAAAAAAACGTAAACTTTCCTCTGAGTCTGCCGATACTAATTCACAACTGCTGGATGGACTTGCTCAGCACGCAATGTGAATTTAAATGGGAAAATTATTCCTACAGGTTACAGATTAGTGCTTTTTCTCTTGTAACCTGTATTGAAACCGCAACCATTCTGGATTCAGACTGTTCAACTTCCCATCCGCTCACCAACCTAGCTAAAGGATATCGCGTGTTAGTATTTTTAGGATATATCGTAGTTTTTGGTGCGGTAATCGGTGGTTACCTGATTGTAGGTGGTCATTTAGGCGCACTTTATCAACCCGCTGAATTTTTAATTATCACTGGTGCTGGTATCGGTGCTTTTATTGTGGGTAACAACGGAAAAGCAATTAAGGCAACATTGCGTGTTTTGCCAAAGGTAATGCGTAGATCTAAATATAACAAAGTGATGTATATGGATCTGATGGCGCTGCTTTTCCGGTTGCTAGCAAAATCCCGCATGCATGGTGTCTTAGCATTAGAGCGAGATATCGAACATCCTCAGCAAAGTGATATTTTCACCCAGTATCCGCGTTTGCTTAAAGATAAGCATTTGATGGATTTTATCACTGACTACATGCGATTGATTGTGAGCGGCAATATGAATCCTCATGAAATTGAAGCTTTGATGGATGAAGAAATTGAAACTTATGAACAGGAAAGTGAGATCCCGGCAACCAGTTTGACGATGGTTGGAGATTCTCTTCCTGCTTTTGGCATTGTCGCTGCTGTTATGGGGGTTGTTAATGCTTTGGGTTCGGCAGATCGCCCGGCAGGAGAGCTTGGCGTGCTGATTGCTCATGCGATGGTTGGGACATTCCTTGGTATTTTGCTGGCCTATGGTTTTATCTCTCCACTGGCGACATTGTTACGTCAACGCAGCGGTGAACATATTAAAATGATGCAATGCATTAAAGTGACATTGTTATCCAGTCTGAATGGTTATGCTCCGCAAATTGCTGTTGAATTTGGCCGTAAAACACTATATCTCACAGATCGTCCTTCTTTCACTGAGCTGGAAGAACATGTTCGCCGGGTAAAAGCACCTGTCCAGCAAGAAACTGAAGAACAAACATGAAGGCGCGTAACGTCTCTGTCATTAGGGTAAAAAGACGTAAAAGAAATGGCATCAAACATCATGGTGGTTCATGGAAGATTGCTTATGCTGACTTTATGACCGCCATGATGGCATTTTTTCTGGTTATGTGGCTGCTGGCAATTTCCAGCCCGCAAGAACTGACCCGAATTGCAGAATATTTCCGTACTCCGTTACAAGTTGCAATCAATAAAGGGGAGCGTAGCAGTGATAGCTCCAATCCTATTCCGGGAGGAGGGGAAGATGTGCTTCATCAGGAAGGAGATATTATGCGTCAGGTTGAAGTCGTTGAAGCTAATGATGAGGCTCGCAAATTAAATAGGCTACGTGAGCAACTTGATCAATTGATCATTACTGATCCTCGCCTTAAAGCATTACGTCCACATCTGTTGATTGACATGATGGATGAAGGGTTACGTATCCAGATTATTGACCGGGAAAACCGGCCAATGTTTATGGTTGGCAGTGCGAAAGTTGAAAGTTACATGAGTGACATTTTACGGGCTATTGCACCAATCCTGAACGATATTCCTAATAAAATCAGCCTATCCGGTCATACCGATGACTTGAAATATGCCAATGGCGAACGTGGTTACAGTAACTGGGAACTCTCCGCAGATCGGGCGAATGCATCAAGGAGAGAACTGTTAATGGGTGGGTTGGATGAAGGAAAGATATTGCGGGTGGTTGGCATGGCTTCAACGGTTCGCTTGAAACAAGAAGATGCCAGCGCACCGGTTAACCGTCGCATCAGTATTTTAGTGCTCAATAAACAAGCGGAAGAGCGGATTGAACAGCAAAACACCGGCAGCGATTCCCTGATTATTAATGATAGTCAGGAAATTCACGAGGTGATTGGAAAGGATTCGGCTGAAAGCAGGCCAACACAACAGTCCAATGAAATCACAGTATCAGTTCAGCCAGCATCACCAAATGCTGAACCTAATCGTGATACCGACTAAGGTGACAAAGTAACAATGGATATTACCGCGTTTTATCAGACCTTTTTTGATGAAGCAGATGAATTGCTGGAGGATATGGAGCAGCATCTATTGCAGCTCGATCCTGATGAGCCAGATCAAGAACAATTGAATGCTATTTTTCGCAGTGCTCACTCAATAAAAGGCGGCGCTGCGACTTTTGGTTTTATCAAACTACAGCAAACCACACATGTTCTGGAAAATTTGCTGGACAGCGCTAGACGAGATGAAATGAGTCTGACGACTGATATTATCAACCTGTTTTTAGAAGCGAAAGATATTATGCAGCAACAGTTGGATGCCTATAAAAGTTCTCAGGAGCCGGATGAAAGTGCGTTTACCTACATCTGTGAGACTTTGCGCCAGCTTGCATTGGAAGTACAGGAAGAGAATGAAGGCGGGGTTGAGTCTGTTATAGATGCGGTGATGCCTGAATCAGAGCCGGAATTAAAATCGGAGCCTGCTGCGACTGAAAACCGGCAAGAGCAAGGTAGAATTCGGGTTCACCTTTCTGGTCTGAAAGAGCGTGAAGTTTCTTTGATGCTTGATGAATTGGGTAATCTGGGGGAGGTTTATGATGCTGAACAGACCAGGGATAGTGTTGAAGCATCATTGGTAACATCAGCCACAGAGGACGATATCACCGCAGTGCTCTGTTTTGTGATTGAACCGGAACAGATCACTTTTTTGCCGGTAGCTGAATCCAAAGACAAAGTTAAAAATCAAGATACAGCTAAAGTCGTTAAAACAACGACACCGGAAAAAGGTTCCGTACCGCCTGTCGGGCGCCCTGCGCCGACACCACCGGCTGGATCGCCACGTCAACGAGCGGAATCTTCCAGTATTCGGGTTGCGGTTGAGAAGGTTGATCAACTGATAAATCTGGTGGGTGAATTGGTCATTACCCAGTCGATGTTGGCTCAGCACTGTAACGCTCTTGAACCGACTTCACATGGTGATTTGCTAAATTGCATGGTTCAGTTACAGCGAAATTCCAGAGATTTGCAAGAATCTGTGATGTCTATCCGTATGATGCCAATGGAATATGTGTTCAGTCGTTACCCGCGTTTAGTCAGGGATCTGGCTAGTAAGCTGAATAAAAAAGTGGATCTCACTTTGGTTGGCAGTTCCACTGAGTTGGATAAGAGTTTAATCGAGCGCATTATTGATCCGCTGACTCATCTAGTCCGTAACAGTCTGGATCATGGTATTGAAGAACCAGAAGCTCGGCTTGCGGTGGGTAAACCTGAAACAGGCAACCTGACGCTTTCTGCTGAACACCAGGGAGGAAATATCTGTATTGAAGTCGTGGATGACGGCGCCGGGCTAAATCGCGAAAAGATTCTGGCTAAAGCGATGTCACAAGGATTGTCGGTTAGTGAAAACATGAGCAATGAAGAGGTTGCTATGTTGATTTTCGCGCCGGGGTTTTCCACTGCTGAGATTGTGACAGATGTATCTGGCCGCGGTGTAGGGATGGACGTAGTTAAGCGAAATATTCAGGAAATGGGTGGTCAAATCCAGATTAACTTCCAGGCCGGTAAAGGGACAGTGACGCGGATTTTGTTGCCTTTGACACTGGCAATCCTCGATGGTATGTCAGTGAAAGTGAATGACGAAGTGTTTATTTTGCCATTGAGTGCGGTGGTGAGTTCTCTTCAACCGCAGGAAGAAGATATTTATCCACTGGCTGGTGATGAAAAATTACTGCATGTCAGAGGAGAATATTTACCACTGATTAAGTTATACCGAGTTTTTGATATTCCTGAGGCAAAAATAGATCCGACTAAAGGAATTGTTGTGATTGTACAAAGTGCCGGCCGTCGTTATGCCTTACTGGTTGATCAATTAGTTGGTCAGCATCAGGTGGTTGTGAAAAATATCGAAAGTAACTATCGCAAAGTGCCCGGGATCTCCGCTGCCACAATTATGGGAGATGGCAGTGTGGCGTTGATTGTTGATGTTTCTGCCTTGCAACAACTCAATCATGATCAATTAGCACTCAGCAAAGCTAAAAAATAAGCACTGAATGGGGAATATCCCCAAAGAAAATCGTCAATCTCACAGTAAAAGGTAGGATCATGTCGGCCATAGAAGCGTTTAATAAATTGTCAGGAGAAACTGCCGGGGAAGGATATTTGGTTTTTACCCTAGGTGATGAAGAATATGGTATCGAAATACTGAAAGTACAGGAGATCCGGGGCTATGATCAGGTTACCCGTATTGCAAATACGCCGGCATTCATTAAAGGAATAACCAATCTGCGTGGCGTTATTGTGCCTATTATTGACCTGAGAATTAAATTTGCTCAGGAAACGGTTACCTATAATGATAATACCGTTGTTATTGTTTTGAATCTGTTAAACCGGGTGGTTGGTATTGTAGTTGATGGTGTTTCGGATGTTTTATCGCTCAAAGCTGAACAAATCTGTCCGGCGCCTGAATTTGCAGTAACATTATCTACCGAATATCTAACAGGATTGGGTTCACTTGATGATCGCATGTTGATTTTAGTGGATATCGAGAAACTGCTTAATAGTGAAGAGATGGCGTTAGTAGATTCAGTGGCTAAAAACTAACCATAAAATGTGACTGCCATCATCGACAGATGGCAGCCAATTTTGTCTATATTCCCGTTAAGTCCAGATCAGAAAAATATTCAAATTTCTTTTATTCAACCAGTAAAGTTTCCTTTGGTGATGCCGATAACAGAGCCATGCTGATCTATTGTAAAAAGGGAAAATATGTTTAACCGAATGAAAATAGTGACCGGGCTGATGGCGGTCATCATATTATTTGGTGCTCTGCAATTTATATCCGGAGGGCTTTTCTTCCATGAGTTGAAAAGTAACAAAGAAAATCTAGAAATACTGGATAAAATGCGTGAACAGCAGACATTTTTAAGTGACACTTGGGTTAATTTGTTGCAGGCCCGTAACAATTTGAACCGTGCTGGCATTCGCTACATGATGAAAAAAGATGAAGGTGTTGATAATTACTACACGTTAGAGCAGTTACTAACTGATGCCAGAAGTAACTTGTCTATCGCGGAGCAGCGCTTTGAACAATATGAACAGACCGCTAAATTGCCTATTCATGAATCAGAAAGTCTTAATCGTCTAAAAAAAGCCTATGATGTTTATATTTCAGCGCTTCATGAACTTATTGTTTTGCTTGAACATGATCAGGCGGTAGAATTTTTCAACCAGCCAACAGGAAAATATCAGAGTGTTTTTGAAGAAGAATATAACTTCTATTTGACCCAAAACGATCACCTCTATTCTGATGTTGTATTTGATGCGAATATCTCCTACAGAAATGCGATGATTATGTTGGGTATTGTCATGCTGATTCTGGTTTCAGCCATGATTTTCAGTTGGGTTAGCATCAAGCATAGTTTGATAAATCCACTAAACAAATTATTGGAAAACATCAAGGCGCTTTCTACCGGTAATTTGACGCGAAATATTACTGTTTCAGGCAGAAATGAGATGAGTACGTTAGCCATTGGCCTGAAACATATGCAAAAAGAATTCATTACTACTGTCAGTAGCGTGCGTCAAAGTAGCGAAAGTATTTATAACGGAACCAGTGAAATTGCCGCCGGAAATAATGATCTCTCTTCGCGCACGGAAGAACAAGTCGCTTCTTTGGAAGAAACCGCCGCCAGTATGGAGCAATTGACCGCGACGGTACGTCAGAATGCGGAAAATGCTCGTCAGGCAAGCAACCTGGCTGACAGTGCTTCTGAAATTGCCCGTCGGGGTGGGAAAGTCGTGGCGAATGTTGTACAGACCATGCGTGAAATTGCCGGTAGCTCTCAGAAAATTTCTGATATTACTAGTGTTATTGATGCTATTGCGTTCCAGACTAACATCCTGGCGCTGAATGCCGCTGTGGAAGCCGCACGTGCCGGCGAACATGGGCGAGGTTTTGCTGTTGTGGCAGGTGAAGTGCGAAATCTCGCACAGCGTAGTGCTGAGGCGGCAAAAGAGATCAAAGCATTAATAGAAGATTCAGTAAGCCGCGCGGATACCGGTTCAGTCCTGGTTGAGAGCGCCGGTGAAACAATGAATAACATTGTCAGTTCAGTAACCCGTGTCACTGACATCATGGGTGAAATTGCATCCGCATCCGATGAACAAAGCAGAGGAATAACTCAGGTTGGTCTGGCTATCTCCGAAATGGATCGTGTCACACAGCAAAATGCGGCTTTAGTTGAGCAATCCGCCGCCGCGGCTGCCGCACTGGAAGATCAGGCGGCGGGATTGAAGAAATTGGTTTCTCTGTTCCAGTTACCGAGTCTTGACGATAAGCCTCAGTCGGAAACAAAAACTGAGCATTTGCCTGTGGTTAAGACTCCTCCCGCTAAATCGAATCCACCGGTGTTGAAGAAAGTCAATAATGTGGAAGAACAAGCTAATTGGGAAACATTTTAAAACACTAAGCGATAACCACGGCTGCGTATGCGGCCGTTAACAGAGGTGATTACATGTTAGGCAGGCTTCGTATATCAACCAGTTTATATCTGTTACTGATGATGTTTTGTGTAATGCAGATAATCTCAAGTGGTTTATCACTTGGGATCATTCATGCGGATCAGTCTTATATTGAACGGATTGATCTGGGAACACAGAAGAGGGATACCTTAGGATTGAGCTGGGCGGCTCTGCTGCAATCGCGTAATACACTTAATCGAATCGCTGTGGGGAAAACACTGCAACAATCTGAAGCCCATGTTGAGAGTATGGTCGCTAATGTTAAGGAGACCTTGGATAGGGCTGAGATGCATTTTGCCGAGTTTATCGCGCTACCTAAATTAAATGAAGAGGATGGTAGTAGCGTATTGTTAGCCTCGGTAGAAACCAGCTATAAGGAATATATCAAAGCGCTTAGAGAACTCTCGGCTTTTTTAGAAAGTGGTAATTATGATGCCTTCTTAAACCAGCCGACAGAAAAGTATCAGCAGCAACTGGAGTCTGATTTCAACCAATATATGCAGTATATTGGAGAGGAAATTAAGACTGCTGTTCAAGATGGTCGCTTTTATTATCAGATTGCCACAGCCATGTTTGCAGGTGCGATCTTAATGGTATTGGTTGTTGCTTGGGCGGCTCATTGGTGGTTAAAAAAGAATCTTCTCAGACCGTTTGCCAATATGCGTAGTCACTTCCAGAATGTTGCGGAAGGAAAACTCAATAAAGAAGTTTCTGTTTTTACTCAAGATGAAATTGGTGAAGTGTTCCTCAAATTACGCGAAATGCAACGTTCACTGGTGAGTTCCATTGCTTCGGTGAAAGAGAATACTAACTTAATGTATAGCGGTATTCAGGAAATTACTCAGGGTAATACCGATCTCTCTTCCCGCACTGAAGAGCAAGCTGCATCATTGGAAGAAACCGCCGCCAGTATGGAACAACTGACAGCAACTGTACGTCAGAATGCGGAAAATGCTCGCCAGGCCAGTGAATTGGCGGTATCTGCATCGAAAACAGCCTCTAAAGGAGGTGAACTGACCGTTGATGTTGTGGAAACAATGGATGCGATTGCCAATAGCTCACAGAAAATCAGCGCCATTATCAGCGTTATTGATGGCATTGCATTTCAGACCAACATTCTGGCGCTTAATGCGGCAGTAGAAGCCGCACGGGCAGGTGAACAAGGCCGAGGTTTCTCTGTTGTTGCTGGCGAAGTGAGGGATCTTGCTCAGCGAAGCGCCGAAGCAGCAAAAGAGATTAAAACATTAATTAGTGAATCCGTTCAACGGGTAAGCCAAGGTTCTGAATTAGTTAGTCATGCAGGAAAAACCATGAATGAATTGGTCGTTTCTGTAAACCAGGTCACGGATCTGATGGCTGAAATTGCTGCGGCATCGGATGAACAAAGTCGGGGTATTCATCAAGTAGCACAAGCTGTTACACAGATGGATCAGGTTACTCAGCAGAATGCTGCATTGGTTGAACAGTCAGCCGCGGCTGCGGCTGCGCTTGAAGACCAGGCAGATATTTTGGTGCAAATAGTGGCACAGTTTGAGTTACCAGATAATTCAGAAAATAAGCTTGAGAATGAACTTTCACTGACGCTGAGGTCTGCGGATAGCGAAGGGGCGGTCAGTCAGACTCGCTGAGGCCAGATGAAATCAAATTTAATTGCTTCAGCGACAAGTAGTTTGCCGCTTTCGCCACTGAATCACATGATTCAGCGCTATACCATGTCAGATGCGCATTTTGAGCGCATCTGCCAGCTTATATATCAACGTGCGGGTATTGTGCTGGCCGCACATAAACGGGAGATGGTTTACAACCGTTTAATTCGGCGTTTGCGTACCCTTGGAATACGTGATTTTGGGCAATACCTGTTCATTCTTGAAAACGACATCAATAGTGAGAGTGAGGAGTGGCAGGAATTTATCAATGCGTTGACAACTAACCTGACGGCTTTTTTCAGGGAAGCTCATCATTTTCCTCTGTTAGCTAAACATGCGAGTAAGAAGAGTGGATCGTACCGGGTATGGAGTGCGGCGGCATCGACAGGAGAAGAGCCCTATTCGATTGCAATGACGTTAAGCGATGTGTTGGGAGAGCGTTTTCACCAGGTAAAAATTATTGCCAGTGATATTGATACTCATGTACTGGAAAAAGCCCGCAAAGGGGTTTATCGATTGGATGAATTGCGTCAACTGACCGATCAACAGAGAAAGCGTTACTTTTTTAAAGGCGTTGGATCTTATGAAGGTTATGCTCGTGTCCGGCCCCAACTTGCTGACATGGTGACATTCCAGCGTCTAAACCTGTTAGATCCCAATTGGCCGTTTGAAGAGAAGTTTGATGCCATCTTTTGCCGTAATGTTATGATTTATTTTGATAAAAAGACGCAGGAACGGATACTGCGTCATTTTGTCGCTTTGTTAAAACCCGATGGATTGCTCTTTGCAGGGCATTCTGAAAATGTCACTCAAATAAGCCGGGAATTCTACTTGCAAGGACAGACTGTTTACGGTGTAGGCCGGGCAAGGAGAGGTCATGAATAAAATAACTGTTCTTTGTGTCGATGATTCAGCGCTTATGCGCCAAATCATGCGAGAGATCATCAACAGCCACCCGGATATGGAGGTGGTGGCCTGTGCGCCAGATCCACTGGTGGCGCGTGATCTCATTAAAAAGCATAACCCACAAGTACTCACACTGGATGTTGAAATGCCACGTATGGATGGCATTGATTTTCTGGAAAAATTAATGCGTTTACGGCCAATGCCGGTGGTTATGATCTCTTCTCTGACAGCCAAAGGTTCTGAAATCACATTAAGGGCATTGGAACTTGGTGCTGTTGATTTTGTAACCAAACCTCAATTGGGTATTCGTGAAGGTATGCTGGCTTACAGCGAGCTTATTGCGGAGAAAATACGGACAGCGGCACAGGCTAAATTATCTGTGCCAATAGCTACACCGATAAATTCTGTGCCTTTAAGTTTTAAGCCTCTGTTATCCAGTGAAAAACTAATCGCGGTGGGCGCTTCTACCGGTGGAACGGAAGCCATAAAGAATTTATTGCAACCGTTACCTGTCACCAGCCCGGCACTGCTTATTACTCAACACATGCCTCCTGGTTTTACCCGTTCTTTTGCTGAACGGTTGAATAAACTTAGCCAAATTACCGTAAAAGAGGCTGAAAATGGTGAACGGATTTTGCCGGGGCACGCTTACATTGCTCCGGGGGATCGCCATATGGAGCTGTGTCGTAATGGTGCTGATTACCAGATTCTAATCACCGATGCACCGGCTGTTAATCGTCATCGTCCGTCTGTAGATGTGTTATTTCGATCAGTGGCTAAATTTGCCGGGAGAAATGCTGTCGGTGTGTTGCTGACCGGCATGGGCAGTGATGGCGCGGCAGGTTTACTGGAGATGAAACAGGCTGGAGCATACACATTGGCGCAGGATGAGGCAAGCTGTGTGGTATTTGGTATGCCGAGAGCGGCAATACAGGTGGGGGCGGTGGATGAGGTAATGGACATACACAAGATAAGTAAGAAAATGCTGGCAAAAATAAGCTTAGGGCAGGCTGTCCGTATTTAACGGTTGTCGGATATACCCTATGGATTTCAAGATGCATCGCGACGGCAAGGGAGTGAATCCCCGGGAGCATAGGTAACTATGTGACTGGGGTGAGCGAGTGCAGCCAACAAAGAGGCAACTTGAAAGATGACGGGTATAAATTTAAATTTTTAGCGGCTCTGTGCTGACTGGTAACTAATTTCAAGGAGTTTTTATGGCGAATAAGGATCTGAAATTTCTGGTGGTTGATGATTTTTCAACCATGCGTCGCATTGTTCGTAACCTTTTAAAAGAATTGGGCTTTAATAATGTAGAAGAAGCTCAAGATGGGGCAGAAGCTCTGACTAAGATTCGTTCATCTCACTTTGACTTTATTATCTCTGATTGGAATATGCCCAATATGGATGGTTTAGAATTGCTAAAAGTCATTCGTGAAGATGCCCAATTGGCTAAGATACCGGTTTTGATGGTGACAGCGGAAGCGAAGAAAGAAAATATCATTGCCGCCGCCCAAGCCGGGGCCAGTGGTTATGTTGTCAAACCTTTTACCGCAGCTACTCTGGAAGAAAAGCTCAACAAAATATTTGAAAAACTGGGCCTCTAAGGAGACATAATGAGTGTAAATCCAGTCATGCCAAGGGATGAGACCATTAGCGCCAGTGAAATTATCAGCCGTATCGGCCAGCTTACGCGCATGTTGCGTGATAGTTTACGTGAGTTGGGATTGGATAAAACTATTGCTCAGGCGGCTGAGGCAATACCTGATGCGAGAGAACGTTTGGACTATGTTGTACAGATGACAGCGCAGGCGGCGGAAAGGGCGCTTAATTGCGTTGAAGCGGCGCAACCTCGTCAGAATGAATTAGAGTCATCGGCAATATCACTGAAAAAACGTTGGGATGAATGGTTTGAAAACCCAGTTGAGATGCCTGTGGCACGTTCATTGGTTATGGATACCCGGAATTACCTCAATACGGTACCTGAACATACCGCATTCACTAACGCTCAACTGCTAGAGATCATGATGGCGCAAGATTTTCAGGATCTTACCGGTCAGGTTATTAAGCGGATGATGGATGTTATTCAGGAAATAGAAAAACAGTTAGTGATGGTATTAATGGAAAACATGCCGGCTGATCAGGTGATAAAAACCAAGAAAGAGACTGACAGTTTACTAAATGGTCCGCAGGTGAATCAAAATGGAGTGGGCGTTATCGCTAATCAGGCTCAAGTTGATGATTTACTGGATAGCTTAGGTTTCTGAATAAACGTGGCAGGGGTAAACCTGCCACTCAGGATTAAAGATTTTCTGGAAATTGTTGACCACGATATAAAGAGGTCAAATGACTTTCATCGTCAGACGGTGGGTTATGTGTCCAACGATATTTGCTGCCAAAAGTGCGCAGATGTACCCGCAATTTTGCTCCCCCTTTCAGGCCACGGGAGTTTTCGCTCGCCATCCGATGGGTAATCCTTGCAGCTAATGGGATCATAAATAATAACGTATTATCGATTAGATTGAGCGGGGGCAAATTTTTGTTTGATGATAAGAATAGCTTACCTCTATTCATAACATTGACAGCTTACAATATTTCTTAATCTGTATGGTGGAAGTTCCCGATTGTACAAGCATTAGAGTAACCTCTCATCTTTTTCTCACAAGCATTACACTTATTTAAATTGACAGCGGTTTATATTTGTGTTTGTGTAGCTGAAAGCCGCATAAACTCTGGGTTTTTAACGATGTAGATAATATTATCTGAACCACTGTTTTATTTTGTGATGATTATCACGGATAAATCGACTTTATATGTTAATTTATGATTAACTAAAAATGGGTATTTTGCATAAATTTAACTATTATTTTTTCATTCATTGTAAAGCCCTCAGAGCGAGAACATGGGCACCTAAATTTCATTTAGACAGAGCTATAATCAAGTAGTGTTGGCAATAATACTCATTGAACTGTTTGAAATAGCATCTTGATCTGATTGGTTTTTGAACTGAGGTTGTTTTATGTTGAAGAAGTTACTCAAAGAGAAGAAATCGCTTACTTTTATTGAAGCACATAATCCGCTTTCAGCACTCATTATTAAAAATACAAATTATACAGATGATAATGGCTGTACCCATAAATTTGATGGTATCTGGTCAAGTTCTTTGACTGACTCAGCTGTTAAAGGTATTCCTGATAATGAAACATTGGATATTAATAGTCGTTTACAAAACATTCATGAGATAAAATCACTCACTAAAATGCCGGTTATTATGGATGCCGACACAGGTGGACGGGTTGAGCATTTTGTCCATTATGTCAGAAAAATGGAGCAGGTAGGTATTGATGCAGTCATTATTGAAGATAAAACGGGCAATAAAAGAAATTCTCTGTTTGGCACCAACGTTAAACAAGAATTGGCGGATATTACAGAATTCAGTAACAAAATAGCTAAAGGTAAAGCTGCACAACAAAAGAGCCGATTAAT
Source organism: Photorhabdus namnaonensis (assembly GCF_001684335.1). Classification (GTDB taxonomy): domain Bacteria; phylum Pseudomonadota; class Gammaproteobacteria; order Enterobacterales; family Enterobacteriaceae; genus Photorhabdus; species Photorhabdus namnaonensis. The sequence goes on along the minus strand of NZ_LOIC01000072.1, from coordinate 90,251 downwards.
GATTTTTGCACGGCTGGAAAGTTTAATTGCTGGTTACGGAATGGAGGATGCATTGGAGAGAGCCAATGCCTATGTTAAAGCTGGTGCTAATGGTATTATGATCCATAGCTGCCAGAATACGCCTGATGAAGTTATTGATTTTAGCCAGTCATTCAGGAAGAAATATCCAAAATTACCACTGATATGTGTACCAACGACTTATTCAGCAACTTATCATAATGATCTGAGCAAAGCAGGTTTTAATATTATTATTTATGCCAATCATATGCTTAGAGCGGCTTATAAAGCAATGGAGCATGTATCTCACGAAATATTAAAGTATGGGCGTTCCGCAGAAGTAGAGAAAGATTGCATAAGTATAAAAAAAGTCATCAACCTTATTCCTTATACATCTTGATACCTGGGTTTTAATATTTTTCTATCAAGAAAATATATTCTTACACATATATATAACCTATGGATTTCGAATTGCATCGTGGTGACAAAAGAGCGAATTCCCGGGAGCATAGATAATCCCGTGTTTTTATAAAAATGATGACTGCTGCCAGAAAAGAGGTAACTTGAAAGATGGCAGGTACTATAAAGGAAAATATAATGGAAAGTAACCAGAAACAGCTCGTGCTTGGTGCTTATCTTGCTTATGGTACAGGACATCATCCTGCTGCATGGCGTCATCCTGATGTTAATCCGCAAGCTGCACAAGATATCGGGCATTATCTGAATATGGCTCGTATAGCGGAAAAAGGTTTACTCGATTTCATTTTTCTTTCTGATACACCTTCGGTTTTTCAGGATGATCAGCGGGGTTATGGTAGCCGGGTAGTCGTATTTGAACCCATAACTCTCTTATCTGCATTGGCAATAGTGACTGAACATATCGGTTTGGTTGCTACCGCATCCACCACCTATAAGCATCCATTTAATATTGCCCGTGAATTTGCTTCGTTGGATCATATTAGCCGTGGGCGAGCTGGCTGGAATCTGGTGACCTCATCCAAATCTCATGCAGCGAAAAACTTCGGTTTTGCTCAACATCCTGAGCATGATGAACGATACCATCAGGCGGCTGAATCTTGGGACATTGTGACTGGATTGTGGGATAGCTGGGATGATGATGCTCTGCCACGTGATAAGCAGAGTGGTATTTTTTATGATCCATCAAAATGCCATGAATTAAATTTTCAGGGGCAATATTTCTCCGTAAAAGGGCCATTAAATATTTCCCATCCTCCTCAGGGGCACCCCATTATTGTGCAGGCTGGTTCTTCAGAGCCGGGAAAAGAATTGGCAGCCAGAACAGCTGAATTAGTTTTCACTGCACAGCCTGATATGAATTTAGCAAAAGCATTTTATAGCGATTTAAAATCCCGGCTCAGTCAATATGAAAGGCACTATAACAATATTTTAATTATGCCGGGGCTGTGCTTTTTTATTGGCGTTGATGAAGAGAGTGCTAAAAAGAAATTTAACGATTTGCAGGCGCTTATTCACCCTGAATTTGGTCTCAGCATGCTATCTGATTTGCTTGGTGGTATTGATTTATCAGGCTACGATATTAATCAACCTCTGTCAGAACTTCCTATTTCTAATGGAAATCAAAGCCGTCGGGCGATTATTGAAAAGATGGCCAGATCAGAGTCTTTAACGATTAAACAGTTATACGAAAAAATCATTATTGCCAGAGGCCATTTAATTCTTATTGGCTCTTACCAACAAGTTGCTGCGCAAATGGTGCAGTGGCTACAGGAAAAAGCCTGTGATGGATTTAATCTTATGCCTCCTTATATGCCTGGATGTCTGGAGGAATTTGTGACTCATGTTGTACCTGAATTACAAAAAATGGGTGTGTTCAAAACAGATTATAAATCAGGGACATTAAGGGAGAAGCTGGATATTCCCAAACCGCCCAGTAAATTTCACGTTTAAATAATACTCATTAATAAAAAATAAGGTTATGACGCTATGACTATTCAACAGAATATTATTCTGGAAGACACAACGTTGCGCGATGGTGAGCAGGCTCCTGGTGTTGCATTTTCAAAAGAAACAAAAGTGAGTATTTTTAATTCGTTGGTAGACGCTGGTGTTAAGTGGATAGAAGCCGGGATACCAGCCATGAAAGGGGATGAAGTTCTGGCATTAGAAGAGATTCTGGAACGCAAAAATGAAGTGAATATTATCGGCTGGAATCGGGGGGTATTGGAAGATATTAAATATACTTTCTCTCTGGGATTTAAGGCGATACATATCGGCCTTCCGACTTCCAATATTCATCTTAAACACAGTGTGAGCAAAGACAGAGATTGGTTGTTAATGACCGCCGGAGATATGATCAAATTCGCTAAAGATAAAGGTGCTTTTGTCTCAATCAGTGCCGAAGATGTTGGCCGGACAGAAATCAGTTTTTTGCAAGAATACGCGGCTACCGTCGAGCAGGCTGGTGCCGACCGTCTACGTCTTTCAGACACGATAGGCATTCTGAATAGCCAGCAATATGCACAGCGGGTTTCTGCTGTTCGTCAGGCATCAGTTATTGATTTGCAGTGTCACTGCCATAATGACTTCGGGCTGGCTGTAGCCAATACGCTGGCGGGTCTTGAAGCGGGGGCTCGTTATTTCCATGTCTGCGTTAATGCGATGGGGGAACGAGCCGGAATGCCGGATTTAGCTCAGATGGTAATGGCTCTGCAACATTTCCATCAGATAGATACCGGTGTTGATACCCGACAACTTACCCGCCTCTCTCAGAAAGTTGCTCAAGCCAGTAAACATACCATTTCTCCCTGGCAACCTATTGTTGGTGGCAATGTTTTTGCCCATGAATCCGGTATTCATGTCAATGGAATGCTGAAAGATAGCAAAACATTTGAACCTTTTGAACCTGAGCAGGTTGGCGGTCAGCGTCGTCTGGTTGTCGGCAAGCATTCCGGTCGGGCTATCTTACAAAATATGTTAGAAGAAGATAGCATAAAGACAGAGCCACAGGCATTGGAATATTGTCTGGCGCTGGTACGAAAAGCTGCCGAAGAATATCCCGGCGGGATCCCAACACATGTATTGCATGAACTCTATCAGCAGGCAGAAGGAACATCAACATGATGATTCATGAACAGCCTATCGCTAATCAGATTATTGCTGAACATAGCCAGAAACCTAGGGTTATGGCTAAGGAGCTGATCACTGTTGATGTCGATAGAATTTATGTTCAGGATGGGAATTCACCGACTATCGCTAAACTCTTTCGCCAGCATAATCTTAAGCGGGTTCTGCACCCGGAAAAAATTGGTTTTTTCTTCGACCATTCAGTGATTGTGCCCGATAGGTTAATGGCTGAACGTGTTAATGAAGCAATGGAATTTGCCAAGTCTATTGGTGTTAATATTTTTGCCAGAGGTGAAGGTATCAGCCATTTAATTGCCCTGGAAGAGCAGTGGTTTCAACCCGGTAACATTGTAATTGGAGCTGATTCTCATACTTGTACAGGGGGGGCCGTACAGTCACTGGCTTTAGGCATGGGAGCTTCAGATGTATTGGCAGCAATGCTGACTGGGCAGACTTGGCTGAAGGTACCGGAAACAGTCAGTTTGAGTATTTCCGGTCAACCCCATCCGGCTACGCGGACTAAAGATGTGATGCTCGCTTTACTGCGACATTTCGGGCAATCCCCCTTTTTATACCGCTCAGTGGAGCTATGTGGGGAATGGAGCCGGACACTTTCCTTAGATTCTGCTGCCAGTTTCGCCAGTATGGGGGTTGAACTTGGTGCCAAATGTGTCTTTATGCCGGATGGGCCAGGCAGGCCAGCCAATATGCGGCCTATTAATCCAGAGGTCGCTGATCATCATCTGACATTTTCGCTGTTAGGACTGACGCCGCATATTTCCCTGCCACATTCCCCTGCTCAGGCAGTGCCGCTGGAAACGCTGTCAGGGCAGAAGATAGATTATGTCTTTATCGGTAGTTGTACCAACAGCCGATTAGAAGATATTGCGGAAGTCGCGGCAATCCTTGATAAGCACCACGTACATCAGGATGTTCATTGTATCGTTACGCCTGGTTCAAAACGTGTATATCTGGAAGCTATGCGACGTGGCTATATAGAAAAAATTGTTTCTGCGGGTGCTCTGGTGACTCCTCCCGGGTGTGGGGCTTGTGTTGGCACACAAGGTACCATTCCCGCCAAAGGGGAAAGGGTTCTTTCAACGATGAACCGGAATTTTCAAGGGCGTATGGGCAATGCTGAAGCGGAAATTTATCTCTCATCGCCTTTAGTTGCAGCAAATGTGGCATTACATGGCAGGGTGCCGCTGATTACGGAGCTTGAATGGCATGATTGATCAAAAAAACGATTTTGTAAAAAGGGATTCCATCAAAAATCAACGTGTCAGGATGATTACGGGAGATATTTCTACCGACGATATTATCCCTGCACGTTATAAACACATGTACACAGAGTCAGCTCAACTGGCTCCTCATCTGTTTGAAAACCGGTTTCCTGAGCTTGTCTCTACACTTCAACCCGGAGATATTATTGTCTGTAATGGTATTTTTGGTATTGGCAGTTCAAGGGAACAGGCGGTGAGTACTTTATTAGCAGTAGGTATACCTATGGTTGTTGCTCCTGCTTTCGGGCGGATTTTTTTCCGCAACGCATGGAATCTTGGCTTGTTAGCGATTGAAGCCGACATTGAAGGTTTTCGTGAAGGATTAGTTGTTGAATGCTTAATTAACGAAGGCCGTTTTATCGCTGAAACGTCATTAGCGGATTTTTATCCACCATCCGAACAAATGTTGGCTGTTGTCCGCGCAGGTGGACGACTCAATTACATTTTTAATCAATCGCCCGAAAACCCATCACTCAAAGAGAAAGAACAGAGGATAGTATGACACAGCATAAAGAAAAATTTGATGGTTTGGCTAAAGGTTATGATCGCTATCGCCCTCGTTACCCGCAGGCACTTTTCCGTGAAATTTGCTACTGGCTGCCTAAGGACAAGGCACTGTCTGTTGTCGATATTGGTGCTGGAACCGGCATTGCTCTCGAAGGGTTGGCAAATTTGCTTGGTCAGCGACACCACTACACTGCCATTGATATTTCGCAGGATATGATCGACACCGGTAAACAGAAACTGCCGTGGGTCAGTTGGTTACATGGTAGTGCTGAACAGCACCTCGCCAATGTGGCTAATCCTGACCTAATCATGGCAGCACAATCTTTTCAATGGATGGATCGGGCAACGGTATTAAATCTGGTCAGAAACAGTCTGGCAGATAATGGCGTCATAGCGATCCTGCAAAATAACCGAGATTACCGGAATAGTGGATTTCTGAATGAGTATGAAAATCTGCTGGAAGAATTAAGTCCTAACTATAGCCGTTACTATCGGGATTTTGATTATGCGCAGGAATTGAAAACGGCATTCCTGCATGAAAACGCTCTTCATATTACACTCAATACCCATTGGAGTATACCTATTCCCGGCGAAGCGTTTATCGGGATGAGTCGTTCATCGACTCAAGTGCAACGTGCTTTAGCTACCCACGGTGAGTTATTTATCGAAAGATTAAAAATGCTGGTGGATAAATATCAATTTGAGGGGAAATTGGCAATTTTATATGAAAGCCAACTGTTTATGGTTGTTAAGCAGGTTAATTCTGGAAATGAATAATGTCAGAAATAGCAATCAGCTTCTCTATACCAACTGAGGAAGATATCAAGGGGATACTGGCACTCTTGCAAGACGTTTATCTGCCATTTGTGGCTGATTTTATGCCGACAGCACTGAATGAAACGCCTGTCAGTATTATGGAGAAATTAATTTATTGGAGAATTGCTAAATATGATAATCAGGTTGTTGCGGCTGTATTAATTGAGCAAGAGGACGATAATTTAACGTTCAGTTATTTATCTGTATTACCGGCATTCAGGTCTCGGGGAATTGCCAGCAAATTACTCAATATCATTTGCCAAGAAGCAGTCCAGCAGGAGCAATTACCTATCATTATTGCATTACGTCGTTCACTGGCGAAGAATATTCATTTCTTTACTCAACGAGGATTTGAATATTTAGTTCCTTTTAATACCAACGAACACGATCTCTATATCTGGCGATCAGGAGAAAATGAATGAATAACACGGTTATTGTATTAGGATATCGTGAAGGTATTGCGACAGCTTTAGCCCATCAGGGATATCAGATTATTTATATAGTGAACAGAGTTAAACCTGCCCTTAATGGCACGAAGTACTATATAGTTAAAAATCTAGAAGATGCACAAGAAGTTCTGCGGTGTGTATTAAACTTCTCCTTACATACAGTTATAGGTATTGTTACAGGCAACGAAGACGGTGTATTTACGGCTGCGGTATTACGAGATATGTTACAATTACCTGGACCTAAAGATTATCGTAATATTTTATATTTTCGGGATAAATTTTTACAAAAACAGAAGCTGGCACACCTTGTCCCCCATGCTTATTGCCGGTATGTAACCCGTGATAACGATTATTCACAATTGGTTGTTGAGTTGGGTACCCCTTTCATTATAAAACCAGCTAATGGCATGGGCTCTTTTGCTACTACTGCTATCAATTCAAGATCAGAGTATGAAACTTATTTCCAACAATATGAAAAAAATCTAAGTAATGTGGCCTACGTTGCGGAAAATAAGATCACTGCCGCTGAATTTTGTGTTGATGGGATTTGGTCTGGAGATAAATTACATTGGTTTTCTATAAGCCAATATGCCACTCCTGTGATGCAATGTAATGAAGGAAAAACACTGGCTTTACAAATACTATCACGTCAAGATTTTCCAGATATTTACCAACAAATTGATCGGTTTTGTCCACGTATTTTGGAACGTTTAAATGCCGCTAACGGGGTATTCCATCTTGAGTTTTTTAAAAATGGGGAAGGGATATTTTTTAGTGAATGTGCTTTAAGACCTGCTGGTGCCTGGCTACCTGAAATAATAAAACTGAGCTATGGTGTCGATCTATATAGTGCTCATGCCACACTTTCTTTGGGGCTACCTTATGAACACCACCTGCCTGAATATCCTTCTCAGCTTTTTGCTGTCGTGCTATTACGTGCTTTTGACGGTGTTTCACTGACAAAACAGTCCTTTTACCAGAATTTTGATTTGGTTGAACTGGATTGGACAGAAGACACACAGATGCAATCTCAAGGCATTTATGGTCGTTCTGGCTACGCGATTATCGCGCATAAGGATCACTACACATTAGTAGAAAATGTCAATAAACTTATTGCATTTACAGGAGCACGATAATGTCTGAACGAGCTCTTATTCTGGATACTCACAAAACATTGTTAGAACAATCGATTAAGCAACATCAGGATATTGATTATATTCGTGTTTCTGAACCGCAGGTGTACTTTGCTCCACAGGAGGAAACGCTGGTAAAAATAGATAACATAATGAATCAGACACCTTTTCATTATGTGGTTGCAAGTTCAGAAAGTAACATGGCATTTGCCGGATTTCTCCGTAGTCGCTATGGGTTGCTAGGCTTAAATTACGAACAGGCGTTATGTGTAACCAATAAATGGCGTATGCGTAAATGTCTTGAAGATGAATTACCTGCTCCAAGGTGTTGGCTTTCAGGTTATTTCTACAACAATTTTGCACAATGCACTCAAGGAGCTGCCACCCATTTTATTATTAAGCCTCTGTCTGGTTCTTCATGCCAGAATGTTGAACGCCTAACCGTCGATCAGTTGCATCAAAAGCTTACTCATCTGGATACATTAATGTTGATTGAGGAAGAAATAGATATAGAAGAAGAATTCCATCTTGACGGTATCGTCAATTTGTCTGAGATAGTTGTAGCCTGCCTTTCTTGTTACAGCCTTCCTATCCTCAGTGCCAAAGGTCAAACAAGGGCAAGTATTCACCTACCTTCATCTCATCCGATGTTTTCAATAGCTTATTCTATGGCTCAACGAGCTATTGCCAAATTAGCGTTAAAACAAGGCGTTTTTCATATGGAAGTTTACAGACGGGGTGAACAATTAATTTTTGGTGAAATTGGCCTACGGCCGCCGGGAGTTGGCGTTGCTGAGTCACTATTGCGTTTTACTGGAGTAGATTTATGGCAGGCTTTTGTTAACAGCCAGTTACTACGCCCAATTAATAATATACCATTACAGGATTATCACGGTTATTCTGGGGTTATTGGTGTTTATCCAGAGGGGCGCTGCACATCAGATTTATTACGTTTACCAAACGTTGTTGCTGTATCGGAATTAGAAAAAACACGCCATAAAATGACGCGTACTGGTGCTCACGACTTTCACTATTTGGCATTCGTTTCATGTCAAAGTCTGGCTGAATTTCATAATTTGATTAATCAATTGTCAGAATCTTTCCCAGAAACGCATGTTAAGAGAGAAGTACAATGAAGAATCAACAGTTATTGCGGAAAAAATTTATAGGGTTCCAAACCTATACGGCTTTTTCTGCCTTAGCTGAGGGGATGCAAAGTGTGATTATTCTTTGGCTGGTTTTTCAAATCACACACAGTCCGTTAGCTATCAGTCTCACGATAATAGCAGGGTATCTTCCGTCCGCAATTATGGGTTTTTTTCTTCTTTCATTTGCTGAAACTAAAAACCCTGCTCGGCAACTCACTGTCAGTAATGGCATCCTCACTCTGTCAGCATTCTGCCTGCCGCTGTTTTTTTTATTTTCAGCAACACAACCTACATTGCTCATGTTGGCAGTTGTAACTGTACAAAGCATTTTATCTCTAGTGAAGATGTTCAATAAAACGTCGGTTAACCGTATTGTCCGGGATAACTTTACACCGGAGGATGGCAGTAAAATGTTGCAAATTTCGGCATCAAATATTCAGATTTCGCAAACATCGGGTGCCGCATTGGGAGGGGTATTTCTCACACTGGATGCCGGTAATTCAGGTTTATTTATTGCTGGTTTTTTTTATGCCGTCAGTACAGTAGCTACCGGCTTTTTTACTTCTTTTACTTTATCAGTGATACCAGCAACAGTTCATACCGATAAAAAACAGAAACAACTGCTGGATAAAGCGTATCTCGTTCATGTATTTAACCGACAGGAATTAAGAAAAATATTATTATTTTCCATTCCTTCCAGTGGTACATTTCAATTTATTAATACCTCTTTACCACCACTGGCTGATACTCTTACTGAATCGGGGGCGAATTTTTACGCGTCACTCAATATTAGCTGTATGATAGCGGGGTTTCTCTCTGGGTTACTTCTGTCGCGAAGAATAGTCGGAGAAAAATTTATTCTTAATCATGCTCTGTTAATCAGCGCAGTCATAATTGTATTAATGGTTGGAGCAGAGAATAAATATCTGGTAGCTGCATTGTTATTTTGTGTAACATTGTTCATCACCTGTCACGTTATATGTATTCAGGTAAAATGTAATCAGGTGCCTGAAAAACAGGATGTCGGAAAATTTATTATGCTAAGAACATCCATTGCTTCATTGTCTAAGATAACGTTTTCATTAGGTGCTGGGGCATTATTATCACTCTTTTCCCTGAAAACCACTTATTACTTGGTGGTTGGTATCTTATTATTATTTTCTTTGCAATGGTATTTATCTCAGAGAGATTTACTTGATAAAGGAATAAAAAAACATGAATAATATAATTTATCGTCGGTTAGTTGTTTCACAGATAAATAATCAAAAATCTCTGCTTTTTCCAACCCTGCCGGATACATTATCACATCAAATATGGTCTTTATTAGGTTGGAATGAGATAACATTGAAACGTTTTCTCTGTGCAAAAGAAATATTTGTCACTTTACCCCATGCTAGCCCTAATATATTTTTTCCACGCGCTGGTGTCAGTAAATTCGTTACTGACAAACAAAAGGAAGACCATGAAGTTTTTCATCTCCGGGTTGTGCTGACTCACACAAATTTTAGTGATCTTGGCTGGCGCCCTTATTCTTGGTGGTATCTCAATGAGGAAGGAGTATTAATAAAACAATCTATATTTAGTCGCAATAAAAAGAAAAAACATTATATTATTGCCAGCCAACCTCCTTTACTATCAGATAAACAGTATTATCCCCCTGTTCTTGGGCAGGGCATACAATTAGCGCAATATGCCAATAATCTGGCTCTCTCATATATTATTTTGCAGGCATTTCAGGAACAGTTATCGGGGTTTTCTCTTGTCGGCAAAACCCTTTATCTTCCACTGGATATATTAATCTTATTGATGCAGACACTTGCCAGACAGCAACCTGATGCATACCCCTGGTTATTGAATTTATTAACTCATGCACAAAGCCGAAAACTTAATGAATATCAACTTGAAGATACACATCAGTGGGAAAATGCATATGTTTATGATAATTATACAAATATATCACTATTATTTCCGTTGGATCCGACTGCAATCGTCGGGGGAATAAAGATGCATCGGTATTGGCAGGATATTGTTGATCGTATCATCATAATTAATAAAAAAACCACAACGCCTTGCCCGATACCGCAATATCTTACTTTTCCACAGTGTCAGGAATATCTGTTACCTTATCAGCCTAAACTGGAAACATTACGCCAAATTCAGACGGCAGGTATTGAATACAGTCTTGCAATGGCAATAACCGAACATCAGCTTTATGTAGCTTCATAAATTTGTTACTACATATTTATGGTGTGTAGTAAGCATGGAAAATTGATCTACCACATCGCATTAAAGGTATACTGTATTGGTCAACAATTTCCCGAAATATGATTAATGGTATTGAACGATATTAATCTTATTCTCCCTGACGGAACAAAATAGAATGGTTGTGGTTATTTTGGCATGAAACGGTTATACACAATCATCCATGTCATTACATGTAGCAACTATTACTAAAGGTGAAACAGTTTATAGCCGCCGTTTCACCTTCTCCTTGGAAGCCAGATTAATAAAATAAAAGCGTAGCGATAATATCTAAACCAAATACAACATCCAGAGAGCGCCAAATTTTTATTACAGCGATATCCTACTTAATGAGGTATTTCAAATTTAAAGTAATCGCTGAGGAGAGTTATTTTATCGTCCATAATTTCGATTAATGTTACGCCCATATTGCTATAAATATCACTATTTTTACGACGCCCTTCATTTTCCCAAATAACGCAAGCATGGTTATTATTAGCAATAAAACCAGTCTGCGTAAAATGTAAATATTCAAAATTTGAGAACAGTTTCTTGAGAAAGATAAGCGACATCTTTTTACCTACCATTGGAGGAATACCCGGATAATAAAGTGAAATATCTTCGGAAAAAATATTATCCAGTCGTTTAAGGTCATGCTGATTCATTGAGATAAGAAGTTCTGCGGTTAATTCATCGATTCGGTTCATCATGTTTTATCCTCTGTTTTATTTACCGATATAATCGCGTTAAAAATTTAGGCTTGGCTGACTACTTCATTTTCCTGCTGCAAAACGTTCAATCGTTGCACCAGTTGGCTAACCCTCGGTGCGTTAAATAGATCGCGCAACGTGATTTCAACGCCGAAGTCACTACGCACTCTTGCTATTACCCGCATTGCAACCAAAGATTCGCCGCCAAGCTCAAAGAAATTGTCCTCTGGAGAGATATTTTCTAATCCCAACAACTCGGCAAACAGATGACAAAGCGCGAGTTCCTGTGGACTGGAAGATTCACTTTCATTGACTACTGCACTGTTCCACATAGGTTTCGGCAACGCTTTACGATCTAACTTTCCATTAATGGTCAACGGGAAGTGATCAAGTTGCACTATTGCTGCTGGAATCATCGCTTCGGGCAAGCGTGTGGCTAGATTGGACCGTATTAACTGTGGTTCAAGCGTAATACCCTGATGAGCAATGACATAGCCCACCAACCGCTTCTGTTGACCTTCATCTTCACGCACAATTACTTCGGATTGTATGATATCAGGGTGTGCATTCAGCGCTGCCGCTACCTCGCCCAATTCAATACGGAAGCCGCGGATTTTAACCTGATCGTCAGTGCGGCCAAGGAAATCTAATACCCCGTCCCGACGCAATCTTGCCAGGTCGCCAGTACGATACATGCGCGTATCTGTGCCGACAAAAGGATCAGCGATAAAGCGTTCAGCCGTGAGTTCAGGGCGATTCAGATAACCACGCGCGACTCCCGCGCCGCCCACGTATATCTCGCCGACAAAACCTATCGGAACCGGGCGCTGAGCCTCATCAAGAATATAGATACTGAGATCATCAATAGGTTCACCAATAAGGCTTGAAGCAGGCTGTGCAACGATTTCACGCGAAAGAGGGAAATAGGTCGCATGTACAGTGGTTTCAGTAATACCGTACATATTGATCAACTGAGGCGCGTTATCAGCGTGTCTTTGATACCACTCCTCCAGTATATGGGCATTCAGCGCTTCTCCGCCAAAAATCACCTTACGCAGCATCAAATTCTGCCCAAGCTCAGGGGCTTCGCGATCAGCATGGATCAGTGCTTGAAACGCTGAGGGCGTTTGGTTTAACACCGTCACTTTTTCGTTAACTAAAAGCTGCAAAAAATCTGAGGGTGAACGGCTGACTTCCCAGGGAACAATCACCAATCTTCCGCCATTCAACAATGCTCCCCAGCACTCCCAGACAGCAAAATCAAAAGCATAAGAGTGAAACATTGTCCAACAATCAGTGTCAGAGAAATTAAACCAGCGTTGAGTACTTTGTAGCAAACGCATCACATTGTGATGAGTCACTACTACGCCCTTGGGTACGCCGGTGGAGCCAGAGGTGTAAATGATATAAGCGGGGTGTGCTGAAATCAGCGGTTGCAAGCGCTCTTTATCAGACAGATCAGCAACACTCTGCATTTCCAGATGGGCGATCAACTCGGTATCATCTAGTAATAACACAGGTGTATTAGTTGCCAGACGTTGTGCAATTTCACGGGTGGTGATCACACAAGCGGGTTCAGCATCGTCAATCATAAAATCAAGACGACTTTGTGGATAATCCGCCTCCACTGGCACGTAAGCAGCACCAGCCTTGATGATAGCTAGCAGTGTCACCATCATCTCAATAGAGCGTGGTAAGCAGACCATAACACGCTGTTTCGGGCCTATTTGCCGGGATACCAGATAGCGTGCCAGTTGGTTAGCACGTTGGTTCAATACCGTATAACTCACATTCTCCTGTTGATAAGTCAGCGCCACACTATCTGCCATTGCAATTGCTTGTTGTTCAAAGCGTGAGGTCAGTGTTTCCTCATTATTTGATTTTGTGCGCCGTGCAGGTAATAGGCTCTCTCCTAGGCGCCAACCTGGCAATGTCAGTTCACCAATGGGGCGTGATATATCTGCCAACAATTCAGTGATGAAGTGCTGAAAAAGAGATTTTTGAAGGTTAATATCGTGGGGAGTGTAGAGGTTATCATTGGTATCGAGCGTAAACTGCAAACTGCCGCTTTCGTCATGATAATAAATGGTCACAGAGAGGTCTTCTACCGGCCCACTGGACAAATTTTTGGTACGCCCAAAATTACCCGCAAAGCTCACATTGCTGTTAAACAGCATCACATTAATATTCTGTGCAAACAGGCGGGGGGCGGAACCATTTCGCTGTAAATCACGATAGATATCTTCGGAACGAAATTGTTGGTGTTTGAGTAACAGGCGGATTTCTTGGCTGACCAGCTTACTAATGTCACCTATGGAATGAGCGGGATCTATTGTCAAACGCAGAGGTAATACATTGGATACCATACCTGGGATATTACGTAGCATACGCCCTGAACGCGCGGTTACTGGCATACCTAAAGTAATATCCTGCTTATCGGTCATACGAGAAATCCAGGAAGCAACGATAGCAATAATAATTTGTGCCATACTACTTCCGCTCTCTTCACTCAGAGTACGCAGAATGTCGTTGACCTTTGCCGGGATTTCACACTGGGTGCAACTGAACGAACCTAAGTCGGCGAACTGACCGGGTTTCGCTCCCACGGCAAGGCTCTGTGGCTCACTTCGTCCTGCCATATACTGTGACCACCACTGACGATCATGTTGAAAATTTTCCGAGCGGCGGTATTCTTCATCGAAAGCCAACAGATCGCTAAGGGGGCCGAAAGGATTTTCCAGCTCATCAGCGCCAGTAAATTTCTGGGTGTACAGTTCAGCCAGCCGCTGAATCAGCAACGTAGTGCCAAAAGCATCACTAGCCAGATGATGGACACGGATAAACAAAAGATAGTGTTCATCACTGATTTTTAGCAGCGCAAAACCAAACAACGGCCCCTGTGTTAACTCCATCGGCCGCACCAATTCAGCCTTCATCCAGATTCCAGCTTCTGTTAACGCATCCATATGGTTAGATAGATCAATAAGTGGGCAGTGCCATTGCAGATTGGTCACGATCTGTTGTTGTGGTCCTTGTGGGTGTTGTACAACCACTACTCGTAAACATTCAGCTTCATCTATCAATTGGGACAATGCCGTGTTAAGCGTCTCAATATCGATAGCGCCTGAAATATCAATATAACAACCCGTATTATAAATTCCTGCGCTTACATTTAATTGTTCAGCCAGCCAAATTTCCTGCTGTGCTGCGGTCAGGGGGTAATAGGTTCCTTGATGTTGTTTCATAATTAATCCTCACAGGCTGGTGATCTTTTTATTTATACAAACCGCGTAATTTAATGTCTGCCTGAGAACCACGTAGCAAAATCAATATGGCGCAGACGCAAACAACGACAGCAATAACAAAGGGAAGCCCTTGAAAATAGAGAGGTTGTCCCTGACGAGATGAAAAATGCAGCAAGAGCGCGCCTAATAGTGGTGAAGCGGTGATAGCCAGACCCAGCATACAGTTCTGTGCTCCCAAATATTCCCCTTGCCGCTCATTGCCTGCACGTAATGAAATCAAAGCACGAAGTGTTGAGTCGCTGATCAACGCCAGTGCATGCAAAGCAATTGCCCCCGCAACAATAAGTGGTGATACGGCCAGGCTATAAGCGATAAACGCCAGCATGTAGAATCCGTAACCGATGATCGCTGTGCGGTATTCGTTACAGCGCGTCACGAACATTTTTAGCAACCAAGTTTGCGTTATGATAATCCCGATGCCGAGTCCGGTAAGAGCCAGACCGTTTTCACTTGGTCCCCAGCCCAAACGTATTTCATTGAGTAAGACAAAACAGGCCAGAAAAATACCGTAAACCACCATGCCAAGCGCTGAAGCATAAACCAATCGTCTCAGTACCCCATCTGTCGCCAGTAGTTTCAGGCTGCCCAAAGGATTGGCCCGGCGCCAGTCGAACGAACGCCGGTTCTCCTTGGTCAGACTTTCGTTCAGAACAAACATGGCGGCGATAGCGTTCACCGCGGCCAGTGAGCCAGCAATCACAAACGGCAGGCGTGGCGCAATCATGCCTAATAATCCACCGAAGGCAGGTCCGGCAACCATGCCGAAGCCGAGAACACCACTGACCAGACCGAAACGCGCGGCTCGTTGTTCCGCTGGCGTAACATCCGCTACGTAAGCCGATGCGGCGGAAGTACTGGCGGCAGTGGCGCCTGCAAGAAATATACCGGTCACTAACCATCCCAGCGACGGCGCTGTCGCCACCAGCGTATAGCTCAGTGCCGTTCCAAACAGTGTTGCAAGCAGTACCGGTCGTCTTCCCCAAGCGTCACTAAGCGTTCCTAACAATGGGGCGAAAAGGAACTGTGCAAAAGCGTATAGTGAGACAAATAACCCGATTAACGGCACACCCGCTTCCGGTGGCTGCGGGGCAACCTCCCGCAACAGATCGGGTAAAACGGGAAGGACAATCCCGATACCCAGAGCATCCACAGCCAATGTCATTAGGATGACTGCCAATCGGCGTTTATGCTGTCGGTTTTCAGGAAGGTGAACCGTTGGGGAAGAGTCACTCATACCTGTCCCCCTTTTATGATTGACGGAAAGTGATGGATTATCGCCTGTGATACATGTGTCACGTGCTCTTCCATCAGACAGCTATAATGATTCCCCGGCACTTCTGCGATGCGAATGGGCAGGCTGGAGAACTTCTCCCAACCCCAGGCGTTGGTCTCCCGGATTTCTGGTACAACAACCCCTTTCGGTAAGGGTTCCACCGCTTTTATTAACAGCATAGGAATTGGCAACTGTACGGGTATTGGACGATATTTAGGGGACATATCCGATGCGGCCCGATAGACATTGAACAATCCGCTAATCGAGCTCATATCATTCTGTGCGTGAATCAACGAAAAACGTTTTAACTGCTCTTGGATATAGCTCAGTAATGCCTCACGTGGTAATGCACGCATTTCGTTGTCGTCCAGGCTGTCGATCATTTCCAGTCGGTCAGTGTAGTAGGCAAAAATACCAAGAATAACTTTGGCGATATCAGCATCTTCCTGATACGGAACCGGTGCATAGGGTGGTGCGGCGGAGTCGAGTAGTATTAGAGAACCGATGCTTTCTCCCTCAGCATGAAGTTGCCGTGCCATTTCATAAGCCACCTTGCCGCCCAATGAATGACCGCCGATATGGTATGGCCCTTGCTTCTGTACCGAACGCAAACAGGCAATGTAATGTGTTGCTATCTCTTCCACTGATTGATGCGGCGCAGTTTTTCCATCAAGCCCCAAATATTGCATACCGATAAATGGCAATTCTCGTGGTAACGCCGCAGCCAGAGGCATAAATTGGGTAACATTGCCGCCCATACCCGGTACACAAAAGAAGGGTGAGTAATTACCATTACCGCCGTGATTAATTGGCACCAGACAGTAGCGGATATGGGCATTCTCAGGAGCCTGGCTCTTTTTATCGTCAGATAGTGAACGGACAACTCGAGCCATTGTCGGCTGCTCGAGAAACTCCGCCAGCGTCAGACAGTGTTGGAAATGATCACGTAAACGGGAGATCATTTGTGTTGCCAACAGCGAATGACCACCCAGTTCGAAGAAATCATCTTCCAGGTTAATCGTCTCTTCACCCAGTAGCTCATACCACAATTGACGAACCGCTTCTTCTGGGCTGGCGGAATCAGATATCGCTGATAAATTCTGTGATTGTGCGCGCTGAACAGGGACAGTCGTAAATTTACTGACAACGATCTGCGCTTCCATTCCGGCGATAGCCAGATCGAAAATAGCGCAGCCCTCTTGATTACTAAGACCAATTACACTTTCTTTACGGCGTGCGGCATAATCCACTGCCATTCCCACTTCTGCCCAGGTATCCCAGTTAACTGACGTTACCGGTATAGCCTGCTGTCGCCAGTAGTGCGCCACGGCATCAAGATAACGGTTCGCCGCCGCGTAGTCTGCCTGACCAATGCCACCTACCAATGAGGCAAGTGAAGAGCACAACAGAACAAAGTCGAGAGAGTCCTGACTAATCGCCGTCATCAGTTGCTGGGTACCACTTACCTTTGCCGCCATCACATGCCGCCAGTCCTGTGACGTGCCATGCTCCAGCAATCCACTGGCTTCAATACCCGCTGAATGAATCACACCGTTGATAGCGCCAAAACGTGTCCGCATTTGTGCCAATGCTTCATTTAATGCCACACCGTCAGCAACATCAGCGCGTAACATCATGATTTCAGCACCCGATTTCCGTAACACATCGAGTAAAGCTTCACTTGCCGCATTAGTTTCCCGGCGGCTCAAAATACCGAGTTTAACCTTGCTGCATTTATTGCTGATGTGACGTGCTAGTAACTGACCGATACCCCCCAGTCCGCCAGTAATTAGATAAACACCGCCATCACGCAGGATTTGTCGGCGAGGTATCTCATCAAGCTCAGTAAATGTCTGCAATTCACGCTCACCCTGTTTAAGCGTAATGCTGGTAACTGGTATTCCTTCTGTCGTCTCTTCTGGTTGCATATCTGTATACAGTTCTGCAATCAGCGATTGATATGTAGCAAAAGTGTCATCATCCAGATCGATATGACGTGCGGAACACCCGGGATACTCTGCCGCCAATATTCCCAGCAAACCAAGCGCGGGGGCGGCATTACAGGCTTCCAGCACCTTGGCTGCCTGTAGCCCACGGGAAATCAGGGTAATATTAAAAACCCTGTGATGACCGGTCAGCGCTTTAATCGCAGCCGCCAGTTGTTCAAACGCGGCCTCTGGTTGAGAAATGACTGTCGCGGTCCAGCACCAGATAATACGTTCTGGGAGTATTTGTTGCTGTATCAGACAATCTATCAGTCGTTGATAATCTTCGGGTTGATCCTTACGCAAACTAAAGCGGTAAGTATCCTGTTGCAGGAATTGATCAGCATCTTCAACAACAATACTACCGGGCGTCGCTGCTTGCCATAAATCACTCAGCTCTGCGGCTTGGGCGCCAAAAATCAGCCACGGCGCACGATTTTGCTTTGCTTCGTCCAGTGGCTTCGGTAACCATCGAGGGTAACGACACCACCGTGCTACATTCGCCTCGCGGGCGGGCTGGAGTGGCACGGAGTTGATCTGACGTAAATTGTAACCGTGAATTTCAGCCAGCACCTGATTGCAATTCTGACTCTCATCCCAACTAAATAGCGTTATGTCATAAGTCCGAGGTGCCGTCTCAACCGCCAGGCTGTAAAATTCGGCGCATAATGGCTGATGCAGCGTCAGCGAACCATAATGGAACGGTATTGAAGCATCGCCCGGCAACAGACAGGCATGTAGGAACACCGTGCCCAAGTCGAGCAAAGCCGGATGTAATGCAATATCAGGCAAATCATCGATAAATGCTTGATTGAGTCGCAACTGCGCCAACGCACAGCGATCGCCCATCCATACATCTGCAATGCATTGCCAGCGCGGTCCATAGTCAGCAAATGCTTGATTGAAACGCTCCGATGCTTCTGCAACTTCTTCAAGCAGCAAATTCCGACGTAACTCATAAGGTGAAACAATCTCTGCTGGTGGAGAGCAGACGGCAGTAACATTGCCGTTTGCATGGAGTTGCCACATGTCATCACCATCACCGCGAGATTCCAGCGTAAAGGCAAAGCTGCGATCAATGGCGGTCAAACGGATACGTATCTGACGCTCAACACCTGACGGTAGTACCAACGGTGAAGGGAAGTAAACCTCACTGAAAGTGGCCGTGCCACTAGGTTGTAATTCGTTAAAAGCACGACGCACTAATTCCAGGCAACCTGTGCCCGGTAATACGCCTTGCCCTTCGAAGATGCGATGTTCATCAATAAACCAGACATGATCATCTAGCTTACAAGTAAACTGTGTGACCCCCTCTTTATCCGATAACTGTGTGAAAGTCGGCAATTTTTTCCGTTGTGTATTTATTACGGCGGCTGATGTAGTGACAGGATGTTCCAACCAGAGATGTTGGCGTTGGAAGGGGTACGCTGGCAGCATAACCCGATGCAATTTGTGTGAATGACCAAATGCGGCCCAATCGATAGCAATGCCTTGCTGCCATAACTGCCCGATGGTATTAAGCAGCACCTCTTCATCCGATTTCTGCTGATGAGTACGGCGCATCGTGGTCAGTGTCTGAGCCTGGCCTGTCTGCTGTAGATCTTTCAGCATGCTGGTCAGCGCACTCCCCGGACCCACTTCAAGCAGAATTGGATTGTCATAACGGTTCAGCAACGTAAGAATACCATCATAGAAGCGTACCGGCCGACGCAGATGATCTCCCCAATAACCAGAATTATCACGATCCTGTTCACTGAACCAACCGCCGCTGATATTGGATATCATCGGAATGGTACCGGATTGTAGCGTGAAGCCTGCGCTGAATTCCCGCATCTGTTGTGCGGCGGACTCCATCAATGAACTGTGAAACGCGTGGGATGTCGTGAGTCTCCGGCAAGAAATACCTGCCTTGTCGCACTGTGCTTCCAGTGCAGCGATATTGTCATGGCTGCCGGTTATCACGCACTGTTTAGGTCCGTTGATCGCTGCAAATTCACACTCTGGCGCCAGTGAAACTATGCGTTCAGCTGATGCCTGTACTGCCAGCATTGCCCCTGTGGGCTGACGCTGCATGATTGCAGCTCGATTTGCTACCAATGCCAGTGTATCTTCCAGCTCGAGCATACCCCCAACACAGGCAGCAACCAGTTCACCGAGGCTATGACCAATCATTGCTTGAGGTGTAATACCCCACGCTTGTAGCTGGCAGGCCAGAGCATACTCAACAGTGAACAGCGCAGGCTGAGTATAACGTGTAGCATTTAACCGACTGACAGCATTGTCACGTTCCGATTGCGGATAAATTAACTGCCTGATATCCAGTTTGATGTGTGGCTGTAGCAGTTCGGCGCAGCGATCAAATTGCTGGCGGAATACACCATCGCGCAGATAGAGCGATTGGCCCATTTCAATAGACTGGCTGCCTTGTCCCGGAAACATAAAAATCACTGGCCGATGCTGTTGCTTGCGACTAACCGTCTGCGGCGATAGCTGGCGTAGTTGATTGATTAATTGCTCCCGGTCTTTTCCCACAACAAAAGCACGCTCACTGAAAGCGCTGCGTCCCTGTTGCAAAGTCCCGGCAATATCCGCCAATGGCTGATTACCGATAGTCAGTGTTACTGCCAGACGTTCCCCTTGTTGAAGCAACGCTTGCGGCGTTTTCGCTGAAATCGGCAACAGATGCCAGCGTTCGTCATCTAATACGCGGTTATCTTGCCGACGCGGAGCTTCTTCCAGAATAAGATGCGCATTAGTGCCGCCAATGCCGAAAGAACTTACACCGGCACGACGTGGCTGACTGGTTTGCGGCCACGGACGTGCGGTATTGATCACGGAAAACGGGGTCTGTTCGAAGTGGATTGCAGGATTGGGTTGATGATAGTGAATACTTGGCGGCAAAGTCTGGTGACGCAGCGCCAACACAGTTTTGATGATTCCCGCGATACCGGCCGCCGCATCAATATGTCCTATATTTCCTTTCACAGAACCTATTGCACAACTTCCTACAGGCAACATCTTGCCGTCAGATTGTTCCAGGAAAGCCTGAGTCAGCGCACGCACTTCTATTGGATCACCTAAAGTGGTTGCCGTGCCATGTGCTTCGATATAACTGATGCTGGCGGGCGATACACCGGCATTACGTAGCGCGTCTTTAATCACGGAAGACTGGCCGTCAATACTGGGTGCCGTGTAACTCACCTTTTGTGCGCCATCATTATTGACAGCGGAACCTTTAATTACTGCATGGATGGTATCGCCATCTGCCAAAGCGGCGGACAGACGTTTTAGTAATATCATCCCACCGCCGCTGCCGCTGGCTGTACCGTTGGCCGCAGCGTCAAATGGCCGGCAAAGGCCGTCTGGCGACATAATTCCACCACTGACATGGACGAAGCCAACCTGTTGCGGGTCCAGCGCTACAGCACCGGCCAACGCCATATCACATTCATCGCGCCGTAAGCTTTCGCAGGCTAAGTGAATAGCGGTGAGTGATGACGAACAGGCAGTGCCGATACTGACAGCCGGTCCGCTGAGGTTCAGCTTGTAAGCAGCACGTGTAGCGATAAAATCCTTATCATTACCTATTTGCCACTGACCGGGATCGAGGTGCATCCGGTCTTTATTGGGCATGACGTTTTCTAGCAGGTAATAATTGAAGCCACTGCTACCAAAGACCCCCACTGAACGTGGTGCGCTATCATTGCCATAGCCGGATAATTCCAGCGTTTCCCATGCCATTTCAAGAAACAACCGCTGTTGTGGGTCCATCACCTGCGCTTCACGTGATGAATAACCAAAGAAGCGTGCGTCAAACTCCGCACAACCTTCCAGCAAACGTGCCCGTCTGACAAACTGTGGGTGACTTAACAGCGCTGGATCGACGCCACGTTGCAACAATTCTTCGTCAGACAACTCCACACTGGCATCGTAACCCGCTAACAATCGCTGCCAAAAAGTGTCGAGGTCTGGCGCTTGTGGGAAGCGGCCGGTCATACCAATGATCGCGATAGCGTTGCTATCCTGAGTTGAAACATTCAACGTTGGTGTTGTTGTTTCTTCGGTGGCTATCAGCGGTGTGACTGCAACAGGTGTTTTTTGTTGTGACAGTGTGTCCAGTAGTTGCGCCTGTTGTCGAATGGTGGGATGAGCGAAAATATCGGTTACGGATAAGCCGCTGCCAAACGCCTCATTCAATTGCTGGAATAGCGCCATAACCCGTAGTGAGTGGCCGCCGGCATCGAAAAAGTTTTCGTCATAATCGATCTCGTCCCTCTCCAGCAGTTCACGCCAGATAGCCTCAACGCGACTAAGTGATGACACAACTTTGGTTGGCGCAGGAGAAGATTGGTGCTGACCGGCACGTGTCAGTTTCATTTCAGCCAACGCTTTTAGATCGACTTTGCCCGTAATGCCGGTAGGCAGTGCATCAAGAAAGAACAGCGCTGTCGGCACCATAACTTCACTGACTTGTCGGCGTAATGCGCTCAGGATCTCGCTGCGGCTGGTTTCGCCGACAATATATCCCGCCAACTCTTTATTGCCTTGGTTATCGGTGATCGCCAGCGCTTCGGCCTGACGTACACCCGGTAACGCACTTAGGGCGGCCCGTACAGCATTCAGTTCAATTCGATGACCACGGATTTTTACTTGGCGGTCAACCCGACCAACAAACTCCAGCGCACCATCCATGCGTTGGCGCACAATGTCGCCGGTACGATACATGCGAGCCTTTAATTGTGGTGCAAAACTATCGGGTAAAAACACCTCAGCGGTTTTTTCATCCATCCCCAGATAGCCCTGTGCAACACAGGTTCCAGCTAAATAAAGTTCACCTAATTCCCCCGGCGCTACAGGTTTTCTCTGTTCATCAAGCAGATAGAAGCGAACATCGCCCATTGGACGCAGCACCAGATTTTGTCCTGCGGCATGATAATCGGTGAGGGATACCACAATCGCACATTCAGTAGGGCCGTATCCATTCATCAGCCTGCGCCCTACAGACCAGCGCTGGGCGATTTCAGGCATACAAGGCTCACCAGTTACGATAAGCACCTGGAGATTGGGCAGCGGTACTAACGGCACTATCGCCAACGCGGAAGGTACAATCCACATATGCGTAATCTGTTTATGCGCCAGCCACTCTGTCAGCTCACTGCCAGGCAACAGTTGCTGTTTATTACCGAAGACCACGCAAGCGCCTGTTGCAAGCGCCGGAAAAATTTCTCCCAACATCACATCAAACACGGGGGAAGAGTACTGCACTATGCGAGAAGAAGGTTCAAGCCTCAGCTCATCGCGGATTGCCAGAATGTTATGGCAGACACTGCGGTGGGAGACAGCAACACCTTTCGGTTTACCCGTCGATCCCGAAGTGTAAATAACGTAAGCGCAATCATCCGGCTGACAGATAGCCGCCGTAGTTGTATAAGGTGCATTGGCTATATCTAACTCATCGATATTAATTGCCGCCAGACCAAGACGTTGGCACAGAGGCGCGGTTTCATTCCGGTACAATATTGCTTTTATTTCTGCATTATCAATCACATACCGGTTTGCTGCTTCGGCATTGTCAGGCGCCAGCGGCACAAACACCGCACCAATCCGGTTAATTGCCAGCATTGCCGTGACATTATGTGGATGGTGTCCCATCAGGATGCCAACTCGATCACCACGGCTTGCACCTGCTTGTTGTAGTTGTTGCGCCACATATGCCGTCAATGTATCAAGTTGCTGATAACTCAGACTCAATTCATCACTTTCCAGCGCCACATGTCCGCGGTATTGGGACAGGCTCTGCTGAAACAACTGAAATAGTCCTTGTGGCTTATCAACAATAAGTTCTGATTGGGCGCTACTGCCAGCATTAACCGTAACCGTCAACAAATCAGTCAATGTTGTATCTGGTTTTTCAATGACTTGTGACAACATAGCTAGCAAATGCTCACTCATCCGTCCCAGAGTAACGGCAGATAACACCCCCGGCATTGCCATAAAGTGAGCGTAAACCTGACCATTTACACGGTTAATCGCCAGTTCCAAATCAATCTTGGCGCGATAGTCCCCCAACTCAACGTCTGAAACTTTCATATCTTCCAATGTTGCATCGTTTGGTTGATCCAATTCACAGGAAAAAATAGTTTGGAAAACAGGATTTTTACCCGCCACACGAGGCAAATTAAGTGTTTGTACCAAATAGTCGAACGGCAAATCACGATTTTCAAGGATGTCGAGACTAACCTGTCGCGTATGCATCAATAGTTGCTGAAAAGTTTGCCACTCACGGCTATTGATACGTACCGGCAAAGTATTAGCAAAGTAGCCAATCAGCGCATCCCATGCAGGTATGGTGCGCAGCGACACCGGTGTGCCGACGATAAGATCTTGCTCACCGCTTTGCCGGCGCAACAGGAGTGCGAACAAACTCAACCAGATCATAAACGGTGTGCAGTTCTGTTCACGAGCCAGTTTCTCTACACCTTCAACATACACATGGGGAATAACACAACTTATTGCCGCCGCCTCGTCGGTTGGTGCGGCCATATCATTCAGTCTCAGAGTCGCTGGCGCATCTGCCAATTGTTGACGCCAGAAATGAATCTGTCGCTGTACCGCCGGTTCAGTCAGTCGAGTGCGCTGCCAGGTAATGAAATGCCCATAGTTTGCTTCCAACACGGGCAGCGAGGGGGCTTTACTTGCCAGACGAGCCTGATAGCAGTGCCGTAATTCATCAAAAAGTATTGCCAGCGAACGACCATCGGAAATAATGTGATGCAGAGTAATACAGAGCACGTGCTCTTGCGGGGACAGCGTAAACAGTACCGCGCGGATGAGTGGCCCATTGGCGAGATCGAAGCTTGCCATTATTTCTTCCCGCAATTTCAATGCCAGCGCAGACTCTCCGCCGGAGATATTTTGTTGACGCAGAGGTAGCGTTAATTCAGACGCAACCTGATAACTGGGTTCAAAACTGGATGAGCCATCCGGCCCAATTACTTTGCTGACTTGACTGGAGAATGTGGTACGCAATACATCATGGCGTTGCACTACGTCATTCAATGCCTGCATTAACGCATTAAAATGCAGATTACCATGCAGGCGCAATGTAAAAGGCACGTTGTAACTGCAATCATCCGGCCGTTGCATCGCAATCAACCACAAACCGCGCTGACCGAATGAGAGTAAATCACTGACCTGCGAAATGTGTTGTACAGTAACACTCTGTTTTTCTGTGCTCTTTTCAATACTGTCTTTTTCAACATTGTCCAGTAACGAGGCCAACCCGACGATAGTCGGATGATTGAAAATAGCGGAAAGTTTAAGCTGAACATCAAATGTCTTATTGATCTGTGTAATCAGATTGGCAGCAATTAATGAATTGCCGCCACAATAGAAGAAATTATCTTCCGTACCGATGACCTGAACCCCTAATACCGTTCTCCATAATGCCAGCAATTGTTCTTCGCGGGCGTTAGCTGGTTCTGTCATAGATTCCTGATTTTCTGGCAGCGAAAAATCTGGAACCTGCAAGCGCTTACGATCAACCTTCCCGTTGGGAGTGGTTGGTAATTTATCGAGAAACACGAAAGCACGCGGCATCATATGGCCGGGTAGCCGCAGGGACAAATAACCACGTAACGTGTCAGTATCGGCGGATGACACAACATAGGCGACCAACACTTTATTATTTGTACTGTCATTACAGGCGACAACCGCACACTGGCGCACATCTGCGTGTTCCAATAATGCGCTCTCCACCTCGCCTAATTCGACGCGAAAACCGCGAATTTTAACCTGATGATCACTGCGTCCTATGAAATCAATAGTGCCGTCAGCCAGGAAACAGCAAACATCTGAGGTGCGATAAAAACGCGTACCACTAGCATCTACCACAAAACGGCCCTGGCAATCGAATTTGCCGGTAATAAATTTCTCTGCCGTGAGTTGAGGATTATTGAGATATCCTTTTGCTACGGTGACGCCAGCAATTAACAATTCACCACTGACGCCTATTGGCGCCTGTTGTAGGTGTTCATCGACAATGAACAGTTCACAGCTAGCCAGCGGTCTACCTAATGGAATCACTCGCCCGGCCTCCAATGGATGTGTTTCCGGGTCAAAAACAGTGCTGTCAATGGTGGCTTCAGTTACACCGTAAGAACCGAGAATACGCGCATCTGGGCGGCAAAGCGCTTGCGCCGCATATAGCTCATGACCAAACCAGACATCAGCCCCACACACCAGTGTTGATAATCCATCCAGACGTTTCCCATTCTCCTGACAGAACTGAATTAATTGACGCAGTACCACAGGAGGAAAATCACCGAAGGTCACGCCTTCGCTCATCATCAAGCGGTGCATTTCAGGGGCATCTAGCAACCACTCACGCGGACACATCACCAGGCATCCACCACAGCCCAGAGTACGACTGAAATCCCCTATACTGAGATCGAAAATCGGTGCGGCAAGTTGTAGCGATACCGGCTCACCGGGTTGGGTGAAACGATAGTCATGGCGCCAGGCATGGTATGACGCATGCAGACCTCCGTGGCTTACCTCCACCCCTTTTGGATTACCCGTTGAACCAGAAGTGTAAATAACATAGGCGGAATCGCTCTCCTGAACCGGCCAAATTGGTTGCACATCCGGCGGCGCTGGTTGACGAAACAGCCCGTCAACTTCCAGCACGATGGCACGAAAATCAAGTAAACCAACAGCATCCTGTTCACTGGTGAGGATCAGTACTGGTTGTGCGTCATTTATCTTATCGGCGAAGCGAGGATCAGAGGGGGATAACGGCACATAAACCGCACCGGCAGAAAGAATAGCGTAAAAAGAGATGACAATTTCTGGCCGGTAGCTCATAAATACCGCAACCCGGCTACCCGGTTCAACGCCGCACTGGCGCATCTTCGCGAGCAGGCATTGCGCGTACTCGTCCAGTTGAGCATAGGTGAAACGTTGATCACGCCAAACAATAGCTCGTGCATCTGGATTATTACGTACCTGTGACTTGATGCGTTCAGCTACCGAAATAAATTCCAATACAGGTAGAGGTTCTGCCGGCCGGGAGAAGCGAGCCAATGTCTCCAGCTCTTCTGGCGGCAACATGCTACATTTGGCGACAGAACGCTCAGGTTCACTTAACAAGGAATCTAACAATTTCTCATAGTGATTCACCATGCGAGTAATGGTGAGGTTATCAAACAAATCGGTGTCAAACTCAACCAGACAAAGTAGTGAATTTGGGGATTCTTCTATCGATAGCGTCAAATCATATTTAGCAGTGCTAGAATGGATAAATTGTACTTCTGCTGCTAACCCATCCAGTTGCAATGCTTGTCCCGGACTCTTCAAATAATCAAACATAATCTGAAAAATAGGGGCATGGCTCAAAGAACGCAGGGGCTGTACCACATCAACAATCTCATCAAACGGCAAATCAGCATTTTCATAGGCATCAAGCAATATATCGCGCGCTTGAACCAATAGATCATTGAAACTTATCCCTTTGTTAAAGCGAAAACGCAACGGTAATAAATTGATAAAAAAGCCAAGACGGACATGTTCATCAATATTGTGACGATTCGCAAATGGACTCCCAATAACAATGTCGTCATCGTGCGAATAACGATTCAGTAGTACCGCAAAAGCGGAAATCGCCACCATATAAGGCGTCAATCCATAACGTTGGCAGATTTTAGCAATACGTCCAACGAGAGATAAAGGAAGTGACTTATGATATACCGCACCACGTCCCCGTTGTTCCAATAGCCGTGGCCGATCTGTAGGTAATTTATGTAGTTCAGGCAATTCCGCCAGTTGTTTTCCCCAATAGTCGCGTAAGCGCTGCCGGCGAGCGCTATTTATATGAATATCTGTTACAGAATCACTGATATGCGGGTAGGTAATCGTCGCTAAATTAGGATGTTGACCTGCTTTATACCGGTTATAGGCATGGCTAAAATCATTAAGAAAAACGTGAGTAGACCAATCATCAAATACAATATGGTGCAGAGTAAATATCAACTGATGATCGTTCTCTTGCCGACGAAGCAATAAACAACGAAAAGGTAAATCACGACTGAGATTGAAACCGTATCTTGCTTCATTATCGTAGATTGATTGTATTTTGCTTTCGCGCTCCTCTGGGGAATAATCGCTGAGATCACTGATGCGTAATTCAGGCCGCTGCGAATTCAATGCTATCTGCAATTCGCCATTGAGAACATGAAATTGTGAACGCAACACCGGATGACGCTCAATCATAAAAATAATAGTTTTTTCAAGCGCTTCTCTATTTAACGTGCCACGCAAACGTAGCGAAAATGGCACGTTATATAATGCTGAATCCATATTTCCTTGGCTAATAAGCCATAGCCTGCGTTGAGCTGGTGTTGGTAATAAGCATGGAACATTCGATAAAGTGTTTGAATAATTACTCACAAAATTTTTCCTAAGATAAAAAGATTCTTGCAGCTCAGTGATTGCCGTAAAAACTATCACTCCTGGTTGTCAATCATTCTTATGGCAAAAGCGCTATTGGGAACACCTGTCACTCTGTTCTAGTGGAGTGAAGTCAATCAGAATGATAGTACGGACTCCAACACTGGCGTTTTCATCGCAAATTACAGGATTGATGTAATGACAAATCGCTGCGTCATCGATGATGTAGCTATCAAGGGGATCATTAAGGAGAAAGCGAGTTATTTCGTGAGCAGGTACTGATTCAAGCTGGCAATTAGCATAATAAGGGGGCGCGATATGTGTTGCGCCGCCTTCGACATTGCAACGTTCAATTAAATGTACAGCGGTGAACGGCTGACCGTCACGATGAAAACAGTTAGGTGTAATTTTCGCTGGTTTACCCGGTAGTGCCTGCATTCGTATCAGATGCACACCACACAATAAACGGGAATAATGCTCCGCCATGCCGGTTAGACTCAGATCGTGCCAAATGAGTTTATTAAGTAGCCCTTTATTCAGTATCTCGTCAGACATGCGCAGGAATTTGCGTACCACACCGCCAAATTCAGGTTGATATTCACTTCCCTGATGATAATCAATCTCTATGCTGCCATCGGGCTGCGGATAACCTGTTTTCCAATCAATATCTTCTGTTTCCCAGCTCCATATTCCTTCACAATAACTGCGGTGACGACCACCGTCACCAAATCGGTCTAATGGCAGTGACCTCGATAATTCACAGAGAAAGACAAGATCGATTTTTTCGCTGTCAGAAAGGTCAAGATCGGTGGCATTGAAAGTGGCAAAACCTTGTTGGTGCAAGTTGTTGCGGATATGTGCGGTAGTAAGATGGTAACTATCTGGTGCGTTAGTCAATATATTCCAGCCCATTGTAATATCTCTTTATTAGGGTGAACTAAAATGACATCGTATTGAATTAATTACGATATCTTAATAAGAACTCGTTAATATTAATTAAATCAAAAAACTATTTAGTATATTTTATGATTATGAAAAAACACCTATAAATAAGAAGATCGAGGTTTCGCATAGTCAGTGCAACAACATTGCCATGCTTTTTGTCGATCTACAAAATCAATCAATTAATTTCTGACAAATCAGATAGTAAAGAATATTGCTAGATAAATGAGAGAGATAACTTTAAATAGGCTATTAGACAAACCTACTATATTATAATAACCGTTTTTTGAGTGAATTAATGACCTCAATAGCATCCTCCGACAATAGCCATTTTTAATGGGAACAACGCCTTCACTGTGGCTTCCGCCAATCATAGAAACAGTCCAACAATAAAAATATTTTCACTAGAATTCAATTAGAAAATAGATCGCAAAGTATACAATGTCAACTTGGGTTTTTATTTTTTATTTGGCAAAAAAAATTTACATATAAAGAGGTGTTCGAAGATTATATTATTTTTAATTGATTTTAAATCTGGTATATTATCAACTCAAGAAATTAATGGATTATCCAGTGTCAGTTTAGCCATTAAAGGCTTGTCAGTAGCAAAATTCTGCTATTTATATTGTTTGAATATAAATAGATTGCCAATTTTTCAAATATCCATCAATTCTTACTATCTTCAGAAGAAAACGTGGATTTAATTTCTCGATTAATACGATTTTTGTTTGATTATCTTTGTAGAAACGATACGAGTACTTATTAAATATTTATCTGTTTTGTGGGTTTTAGATAATCTTAATTCTGCTTCTGGTAGTCAATGTGAATTAAGATTGGGCGATATGCGCCAGCTATCATAAATTCATACAGCCCTCTAATTTCATCATTGATGTCTATTAGAGGGTGTTTGAAAGCAGGGTGTATTGCGCTGCGTGGGCGGTTATATCCATGCCCTTACTCGTAAGCAGAAATATCTCTGTAGGTAAGGTACAACGGAAATCAATTAACCTGCGTCAGAAGAAATATTTAAATCTGGCGCGTGCGCCGTAGCGTCGGTCATTATTACTGTTGGCAATTTTGTTGTTATCATTCGCCTCCAGCATAGAGACATAGGCGCCAAGATAGAGATTAAAGTTCTTCATATTCATAATACTAGGAATCTGATATGACATATGGATGGTATTTATATCGTATTTACCCGGTTCATTGAATGGGTGATTAATACGCGCGGGCATATTGTCGGTATTGAATGTTTCGATATTGTTGTGGGCATAGATATAGCCCAGTTCGAAACGATGCCACATCACATTAATTCCGGTCGTGAAATTGTGTTCATCTGAAGCATCCAGATAGGCGGTATTCAGGTTAGCGACAATGCCGTCGTCAGGGTTGGTTTCCAGACCGTTCCAACTGAGTGTCAGGCCGTAACCATTGCGTCTGGATTGATCGACCCATTGCCCTTGATTATTCTGGTAGCCATAGGCGTTATTGACGATATTACTTTCCATTGCTACGGCTGCACTAAATTGATCTTTTTTCCAGGCTGCTACCGGGCGCACATAGGCGACATTTTTTTTATTTTCCAATGTATTGCCGTGGTAGGTGTTATCTCGGAATAGCGAAGTGCCATCTTCAAGTAAAGTATTAAGTTCGAAATACCAATTACCGACGTATTTGCTCAACATCAAGTTGCCGCCGCTGTTACTGCGGCCACGTCCTTCTTTCATCATGTAGATATAGCCGAAACCATCGGCATACAAATCGTTGGCGGTATTACCAGAATACTGAATAAAAGTGTCTTGGTTGAGTGGGAACATATCGTAGGCTTCGAAACGCCCGATTTTTACCTGCCAGTTTTTCTCATTGCCGAAGAAGAAAGCGGCGTCGTCGAGATTCATTTTACCGGTCATGTCTGCCAACGGTTGCACTCGAAAGCCGGCAAAGTTGTTGTTTTGATCACGGCGGTAGCCGTCCAGCCCGACCAAAATGCGGCCATTAACATTCCAACGCTCTTTGTCGCCGGGTTTCCAGTCTTTATTCTCGCTGGTTTTAAGTGAAGTAAGCTGACCAGTTCGGCTGGCGCCGTCGAGATTGAATTCCACATCGCCGTACAATTTTAGATCGCCAAAATCATTCAATTTCAAGTTGCTAGTTGATGAAGCGCTATTTTCCAGCGAAGTGGGGTGTTGTGCTACTTGTGTGGCCTGTTGTTTGGTTTCGATAGCGTGCTGTTCCAGTCGCTGTGCGCGTTGCTCAGCGGCTGTAGCTCGTGCTTCCGCTTGTTGTAGTCGCTGCTCAAGCGCATCGAGGCGTGCTTCGATGCTGTTAGCAGGTGAAGCAAGGGCGGAAGTTGCAAACATCAATCCTGGTGTGACAATCAAATAGCGAAGATTTTTCATGATATTCTGTTCTTTTAGGATATTGGTTATTATATCGTAATTAAATTATCAAGCTGGTTTTCTAGATTAGAAGATAATTGAGTTGGTTAGCAGATCGCAATCAAGTCCACTAACCAGATAAAGCTATTGTGATCGAATACGCAAATTCGGTAGAAAGATAAGTAACGGTGGGATGAATGTTCACCACTGTGGGTTCTGGTTTGAGTTTGCAAGATCGACAGGAATGATTGGCATGGTGAAAGTGGTGGAGTTGTTTATCTATGTTAAACAAGAGGAGCGTCAAAACTGGTGTTATTTAAAAATGAGAAAGAGTTTTTGAAGTGGAAATAATCCCATGAATTAATCATTTTACAAAGTGTGAAAATGATATTTCTTTATTATCATTTTTTTAATTTACTATTTGAATGATTGATAATATATTCAAAGGGTTATGAAATATATTTTTATATGTTGATATCCTACTAATTGCATTATAATATCAGCGCTGTTTGGGATGATAAATTCATAATAATCATATAGTTAAATTTTTTGGTGTCCTTTTTGTGATCATTCCCGCATTACTACAATTTTTTTTATGATAAAACATAGGAGATAATAAGCTAAATTTTAATAAAATATCAGGATTGATGCTGGATGATTTCGTCAATTCAGCTTTATCTATTGTTTGATATGAGGAGGTCATTATTGATATTCATCACAAAACATAATGAATTCTAATGTGAGCATAAAGTCTCAAGTTCGATTGATATAATACATGTTATTATTGAGGCTATGTCTTGGTTAAACATAAAAATACCTAATGAAGAGCTTGTCGAAAAAATCTGATCACTAATAATAATTTAGCAAAGTAATGAATTATTCCTATGTCTTATTATTGCAGGATTTAAAAACATAGGTAAGAGCCTGTTTTTTAATTGTATTGTAATCATGGAAATGCCGATGTTTGTTGGTCCTACTCTTAACGAATGGCTGTTGTTCATCGGTTGGAGTTTTTTAAATGGTGTCACATTATGTTCAGGACAATGCTAAAAATTTAGGGAATACCATGACAGCCGAAACCATTTATGGTTACGGAGATCATTTTTCCCCCCATGTTAGGTGTATATACCCTATGGATTTCAAGATGCGTCGCGACGGCAAGGGAGCGAATCCCCGGGAGCATAGCAAACTATGTGACCGGGGTGAGTGAATGCAGCCAACAAAGAGGCAACTTGAAACATGACGGGTATAAACGTAATTAAAAATTGTGACCGTATACCTCTATCTTTTGCAATTCGTGTAGGCAATAACCCTACGTTCGCTTCTTTATCGGGATCTATAGTCTCTCAAGTAATCATGAACGGGACTAACCCCGTGTTCGCTTTTTTATCAAGCATTAAGCGCAATAACGACAACTACCACGTTAACTATTTGTGAGGAAAAAGAGAGTGATAGACGTACAGATCAATGAAGTACCTCTTAAGGAACACAGCCCTTCAATGGATAACTGTCTGGATGAACAAAAGTTACTTTATGACATGCTGCTGTCACGGGAATTTGATAATCGTAGTGCGATAGTTACACGGCAAGGCCGAGCTTGGTTCCATGTATCGGCTGCTGGACATGAAGGGCTGGCAGTACTGCCGCAGCTTATGGAAAAGAATGATGTGCTGGTTCCTTACTATCGTGATCGGGCATTAGTATTAGCGCGTGGTATGTCTATCACTGAAATGACAAGGGAACTGATGGGAAAGGGCACTTCTCACTCAGCCGGCCGCACCATGTCGAATCATTTTTGTTCCAAAGAGCATAATATCTTCTCGGTAGTCAGCCTGACGGGAACCCAATGTATTCCTGCGGCTGGCGCTGCTTGGGCAAGCGCGTTGGACAATAAAAACGGGCTTGTTGTGTGCGGTGTCGGCGATGCGGCGACCCGGCAGGGAGAATTTTATGAAGCGGTCAGCTTTGCGGTTGAAAGGCGTTTGCCAGTCGTCTTTGTAGTTTCTGATAATAAATTGGGTATTAGTACCTCAACGGAGAAGATGGCTCCGTATCGATTGGGAATATTTAACGAGTGTTGGATTCGCCGTGTTGATGCCCGCAAGCCGGAAACTTTATTTCCTGTCGCACAGGAGGTATTCAATAAGGCGCGATTTGAGCGGACTCCCTGCATATTGGTTTGTCGTATGGATCGGTTGGATTCTCATTCCAATTCAGATTCTCACAAATTGTACCGTACCCCGGATGAGCTGGAGACACTACAGGACCCTATTGAAAATTATGTCGCCTATTTAAAAGAAAAGGGGGCGATTACTGAACAGGCTCTGGCTGAACAAAAAGAGCGCATTAAAGCTGATGTCGCGGAAATATTTGAGCGTGTTTATCACGAGGAAGAGCCTGATCCGGCCAGTGTCAGTACCTATTTGTGTAATCGTGAAAGCGCTCCTGTTGTATATGCTGAGATGGAAGCCGAAGAGACGCAGTTTAAAGCGGTGAATCAGGTTTTGGACGAGGCGTTGAGCCAGAATCCGAAAGTGCTGATATTTGGTGAGGATATTGAAGACCCTAAAGGGGGTGTTTTTGGTTTCACCCGTGGCTTATCCACTCGCTATCCTGATCGCGTTATGAATGCTCCACTTTCAGAAGCCACGATTATTGGCTCATCGGTTGGGTTATCCGCCTGTGGTTGGCGTCCAATTGTTGAATTGCAATTTATTGACTTTGTTGGGCTGGGTCTCAATCAGTTACAGTCGCAACTTGGCACTTTAAGTTGGAGAACGGTAGGGAAATGGCGTTGTCCGGTGGTGATATATGCGCCTTATGGCGCTTATCTCCCAGGAGGCGGTATATGGCACAGTCAAAGCTCGGACGGTATCCTGGCGCATATTCCCGGTATTAATGTTATGGTTCCAACGACACCGGCTGATACCGTCGCATTGTTCCGTACCGCGTTAAGTCTGGACATGCCGAGTCTGATCTTGATCCCTAAACACCTTATGAGAGAGCGCCATGAGCGTCGGTTGGTGACGCCTGTGTCGCTTGGGCAGGCAAATATCGTCAGGGCAGGAAAGGATATTACACTGGTTGCTTGGGGAAATACTATTCAGTTGGCGACGATGGCGGCTCTTCAAGCGGAAAAAAACAATATTGACATTGAAGTGATTGAATTACGTAGTCTGGTACCTTGGGATAAACAACGGATTGCGGAATCTTTGCGCAAAACCGGGCGGCTTATCGTTGTGCAAGAGGATACCCGGACGGCCAGTGTTGGGGCATCCATTATTGCTGATCTTTTGGATGAGAATGACAATTTCTTCTCTTTACTGGCCCCTCCGCGCTTGGTGACGCGTGAAGATATTCATATTCCTTTTAATCCTTGTTTAGAGAAAGCTGTTTTACCCGGCACGGATGACATTTTAGCTTCCGTCTATGCGGTAATGAGCTAAGGAGAATTTATGGCACAGTTGTTTATTCCCCCGATGGGAGAAGGAACCACGGAAGTCGTCATCATCCAGTTACTTAAGCAGGTGGGAGATCATGTCAAGCGTGATGAGCCTGTTTATGAAATGGAGACGGATAAGGCCGCCTTTACCATTGAGTCTGATGTTGAGGGGATCTTGGAAAAATGGTTGGCTGCGGAAAATGATATTATTCCTGTTGGAGCGCCTATTGCAGTCATCAGAGCCGTCGGTGAGGCGGCAGAGCCTTCCCCGGTCAGTGAAGAGTTAACGCCTCCGCCGGAGAAAGTGGAGAGGGTGGAGGAAGTAGAAAAAGTAGAGGCCGCTGTTCCTGAGGTATCTGCTCCTCCTGCGCGTATTCCGCCCAAAACCCGTCAATACGCACAAGAACACCAAATTGAGCCGCACATTCTTAATCAACTGGCGGAAAAATATGGCACATTATTGCCCGGTCATATAGATGATTACCTTCGACAGCACAGTGCAACTAAGATATCAGAAGAAACCAGGCCATCAGAAAAGAGCCATGCAGAAGATGGCAATGTCGGTTTTCTGTCAAGAGATCAGCAGCGTCTTAATCGTGCAATACGGCTGAATAGCGCTGCTGTACAGCCGTGTTGGGCAGCTAAACCCTTATCGATTGAACTTGTTGATAACGCCATTCATCATTTAACGGAGACTTCCGGGCAGCAAGAGTGGATAACGCCATTTCAGGTAATCACTTATGCGATTTCTCAGGCGTTGAAAAAATTCCCGATGTTGCGTTCGAGGCCGCTTGATCAAGAGCGCTATCACACTTATACGGATATCAACCTGGGTATTGCTTTTCTGGATGAAAAAGGCGATTTGAGTTCATTAAAAGTACCGAAAACACAGACAATGGACTTTTTTGAGTTCAGACAGCATCTAAATAGCGTACTTGATCCAGATGCGGAAAAACTGCCTGTCGATGTTGATGTTCCTATGATGGTCTCATATACCGGCAACGATGGCGCCACCTTTGCCGTACCGGTTATTGTGCCGCCGTCCCAGTCAACATTGTTCATTGGCGCTCCTCACAACAAAGAGATGAACCTCGTTCTGGCATTTAATCACTATCTGCTTAATGGGGTCGAGGCGTCTGAGTTTCTGACTGAGATTATTGCTCAGGTTCGTACTCTGTCTGGATCACGATCGGTTGCGCATCAGATAGAAGCTAAACCGGTTAAATCGGTTGCTGGGCAGTTACGTACGCTGCTGGCGGATTTCCTGAATTGGGATGAAGATTTTACTGAATCAATGATGCAGCGCACTTGGGCTGATTTAGGTATTGATTCGCTCAAGGCAGTCAAACTTGCAGAGCGGATGTCAGTGCATTTTCGTCGAAAATTATCGCCAACGCTGTTCTGGCGTTATAGCTCGCCACATCGATTGATTGAATATCTTGACACGGCCAAAACCGAACTGACCGAGAATAAACATTCCTTAGACGACTTTATTAATGCGATGCGAAGTCTTGATGGCGAAGCAGCATTAAGGTTACAGCGCCTCATAGAAGGAGGAAAGCATGGATAATCTGCACCACATATATCATTCGCTTAGCCCGGATGAACAACGGATAGCTAAATCTGCCTTGTTGGAGCATTTAAGTTCCATTACTCCCTCGGTAAGTTGTGTGGGTGATACGAAACAGATGCCTGTTGCTATTGTGGGCATGGCTTTCCGACTTCCTGGGGCGGAAGATTCACCGGAACAAATGTGGGAGATCTTAAGAGCCGGACACAGTGTAATAAAAGAGATTCCAGAGCAGCGGTTTGCATCGGGAAAACCTTATGTCATTCCATTGCCGAAAAAAGCCTTAAAAGCCGGGTTGCTTGAGAGTATTGATGGTTTTGACGCGCCATTCTTTGGCATTTCCCCACGAGTCGCGGCCATGATGGACCCGCAACAGAGAATGCTGTTGGAGCTGACCTGGCAGGCGATAGAAGATAGTGGAGCTAATCCGCAGGGCTATTCAGGATCAAAGACGGGTGTTTTTATTGGCTCGTGCAGTAATGATTATCGTGAACTTGTCGCGGCCGATATGGCGATGGCAAACGCTTATGCAACGCCAGGGACACTGAATTGCCTTTTGGCTAACAGATTGTCGTTTTACTACAACTTTATTGGTCCGAGTTTGCAAATTGACACCGCGTGTTCAAGTGGATTGACAGCATTGACACAAGCGGTGAATTCATTACGTTCAGGGGAGTGCCAACAGGCGATAGTTGGCAGTGTTAACCTATTGAGCAACACATTCAACATGGCTGCTTATTACCGGGCGGGGATGTTATCTAAAGATGGTTGTTGCAGGGTTTTTGACGCGGACGCTAATGGCTTTGTCCGTGGTGAAGGGGCTGTGTGTCTGTTCTTGAAAACGCAAAAACAGGCATTAGAGGATCGTGATCCTATTTATGGATACGTTCGGGCATCGGCGGTCAATCACGGTGGGCGTGCTAACTCACTGACGTCACCTAATCCTGAACAGCAAATTGCGTTGGTTAAGGATTGCTTGCAACAGGCTGGAGTCTCTGCGGAGCAAATCAGTTACCTTGAAGCGCATGGAACAGGAACCTCATTGGGTGATCCCATAGAGTTCAATGCGCTTAATGAGATCTTTAATCGCGATGAATCAAGAGAAGCGTTACAACCTTGCTATATTGGTTCAGTGAAAGCCAATATTGGGCATTTAGAAGGTGCTGCGGGGTTAGCGGGTATCGTTAAAGTTCTATTAATGTTGCAGCATAAATCCATTGTGCCTTGTGCCGCGTTTCAGCGCTTGAACCCTGAAATTGATAGTGTGGATTCGCGCTTACAACTGGCTATAGAGGAAAACCCTTGGCGGGTGGGAGCTGGGCAAAAGCGCTTCGCTGGACTGAGCTCTTTCGGATTGGGTGGCAGCAATTCCCACGTCATTTTGGAGGAGGCGCCAACTCAAGCGCCGCAACAGATTAAAGCCAATTCGGAGGGGTATTATTATCCCATTGCGGCTAATAGCCAGGCATCGTTACAAAAAATGGTGGCTACGCTAGGGGATTTTATTGAGAACGATGAAAACATTGAGTTGTCGGCGGTGAGTTGGACATTACAGTTTGGCAGGGCGGCGTTACCCCATAGGGCACTGTTTGTTGCCACATCACGACAGGATCTACTAAGACAGCTACGGGATTTTGCTTCGTCTGTTTCAACCAAAGAAGATCAATGGCTTCATATGGCAGAAGACGACTCTCGATTCTTATGGTTACAAGGTCAGGATATAGATTGGCGTACCTGTTGGCCTTCCGGGCAGAAACCGTTGCGTATTCGATTACCCAAATATGCTTTTGAACATCGGCATTATTGGTTGCCTCACAATGAAGCTGTGGTTGCAAAACAGTAGGCGGTGAAGCGGAACAGGAAAACCAAACAGCGTGGTGGAAACCCCACAATCTCGGAAGAGGTTGTGGGGTTTGTTTTGTTTGTCTTATGTTCCGATTTGCATTGAAAGAGGAGCCTCGGCGGATTTGGCTAAGAAATTAGTATTTAATTTAATTAAAACGATGCTCAAGCAGTTAAAGGGTATTTTTATAATGAATATTTTAGTTGCTGTACTAAAATAAAGAAATTGCGTTTATACATCTTTAAAATAGTTATTTTTAGTGAGGGTTAAGGTTAATTTAATTAGTTTCATTATTGTCATGACTTAATAATGTAATTAACCTAATTTTTGGTTGGTATTATTTTAAACTTAGGTTATCTTCTACAAAGATATTTAAAATAATCGTTTTTCAGTGATTGTTATCACAAAGTGAATATTTGTAAAATACTACTATGGAATTACATATTTCTGTTTGATATATTGTTAATAACCAGTTAGTTTCTTTATCGATATAATTTTGTGATGATTGAAATTTTACTGGGAAATATTATTTATTTGATAGAGAGATAGTGTTATTTAAATTAATAAAGAGAGATGATAGTTACTTTAAAATAAAATCTTATTTATAGAGATAAAAGGAAAGTAATATGGAATTTATTAAAAATAGATTTTGTCACTGGAACGGTGAACATCTCGTTGTCGATACAATGGCTAGAAGTCATAAAATGGTAAACAGTATGGGAACGGGCGAGGGATTAGTTTCGTTTGATGGCTTTGGTGCTGATCTAATTCGTTTCAGCAAAGATGAAGGGATGCAGAATCATACTCACTTAGGTCATCATATCTTATTTGTCCTCTCAGGAACGGGTTATGTTATTTATGCTGGTGAAAAGCATAAAATAGAACCTGGAGTTTGTTATTTTGTGAATGGACAAATAGATCACGCGATTAAAGCAACTAGCGATTTGGTTATGCTTGTTGTCGGTAATAATCATTGTGCGGTTGATTCGCAAGATAGGACGACGCTGGTGCCATATAGAGAAGGAACCCCAGAAGAATTAAAGGTTTAACTTGGGATAAATTGAATTAAACATATGCTAGTGCTTGGTGAGTTGCGAGAATGCCATGATATTCTGCCAGAGATAAAGTATCTAAGATTATATTCATGAAGATAATTATAGATCAGGATAAGTAATTTGAGTGATAAAAGGATTATATAAGATTTTTCAATTAATATATATGAGCATCTCATGAAGGGGATCAGGTACTAGCCTATGAAATATTAAATTTACTGAAAATAAAATGGAGAAATATATTAGAGATAATGTTTGTTGTAATGATAAAGATGGAAATGACTATTGAAATTATTTTAATCTAATATTTAAATTGGAAAATAATTTCAATGAGTGGTAGTAATGAGTTTCGGAATGGAAAATGATTTAAATAACCTGAGTTCTGCTTAAGCCGTTACTAACATATCCATTTTTAAGCAGGAAATATTCAGTGACTTTGTTATCTTTGTGACAATAAGTTATCTGTCCCCCTAACACATTTAACATTAATCCTTGCACACTACAGGGTCGTGAATGTTCTATCTGAGAAATATTGGGTATCCGTATTTGGGGATTGATGAACCAACTAAAGGATTCCCTTTCTCGATATTTATATCTCGTATTTAATGTTTGAGTGGTGTCAATCTTAGTGCTACGGTGAATAGTATTATATGACTGGTGAATCATTGTTTCTCAGGCCATTATAAATGCCAGAGTTTTTTGGCATCCTGATCCGGATGTACTACGACGACCATAATCCGCCTCATTTCCATGCTTACTACGGTGAACATGAGGCTATTATCTCAATTGAAACTTTGGAGGTCATGGAAGGCTCATTGCCCAAAC
This sequence comes from Photorhabdus namnaonensis, assembly GCF_001684335.1. Lineage (GTDB taxonomy): Bacteria > Pseudomonadota > Gammaproteobacteria > Enterobacterales > Enterobacteriaceae > Photorhabdus > Photorhabdus namnaonensis. The sequence continues at coordinate 49,801 of NZ_LOIC01000072.1, read as the reverse complement.
GAGCAAAGGCTCTGGTCATCGAATGGGCGGTTGAGCACAGGCAGGATCTGCTGAATGACTGGCAACTGGCTGAGCAGCATCAGCCTCTCAACAAGATTGAACCGCTGGAGTGATTATCATGCGCAGAGTAACGAAAGTGGAAATAAAGCCAGAATACACCCTAGCGGTGACGTTCGATGATGGCACCTATGGAGAGGTGTGCATCGCAGATCGGTTGTTCGGACCTATGTTTGAGCCACTGAAAGAGCAGAAATTCTTTGCCCAAGCGCGTGTTGATGAGTATGGCGCAGTGTGCTGGCCGAATGATGCTGATCTGGCATCCGACGCACTCTACAAAAAGCTCAAATCCTAATATATGACTGAATTATTTGCATTGCTTGCGTTTGGATATTGGTAAAAGCGAGCGTTTTATTCATTTTCTAGAAGGTATTGATGGACTTACTAAAATACAATTTGTGGATGAAAAATGGCGAGCATAGTTTGAGGGGAGGGTGCTTTTTTTCTGCCCAAAATTCAATTGATTATTCCATTTTTGATTGAGTCAATTCAAATGTATTTTCAGTTTAATTTTTTAAACTACTGATTAATGAATTGACTCTTAAGAAAAATCTCCTCTTTATGTTGACTACCAACGTACCCTATTGCCATCTACTTCACTTCTTCCCCTTTGACTAACCACATTAATCATTTGTTTAACTAAAATAATTACCATATTGCTACAACTTAAAAGGTAATAATTGATCGGTAATGCAATATATTTTAGTTAAAGAGATATAGAAAAGTTCAGAAATTAATGAAAATAAAATCGAATTTTTTGCTGTTAGCTCTATCCCGCAAATACCCGGTCAAATTTCTCATTGTTCCAGCCATCGGATTTTCTCTCTTTTGTCATGCTAACCGCTATTTGATTCCATATTTTCTGAGCGATAGCGTTTAGAAATCTGACAAGGAAAGCCGTGGCCGAAGATAGCGATCTTGAGAAAACAGAAGAACCCACGCCCCATAAGCGGGAGAAAGCCCGCAAAGAGGGGCAAATAGCCCGCTCCAGAGAGCTGAGTTCTATATTGATGTTGACCAGTGGCTTAAGTTTGCTCTGGATGAGTGGTCAGTCCATGACGCATGAATTGTCGTTGATGGTGTTTGAAGGGTTTAACTTCGATCACAGTATGGTCAGCAATGATAAGCAGATGGTTCAACAGATTGGCAGATTGCTTCAACAGGCTGTTTTGGCTTTGTTGCCGGTTTTTGCTGGATTAGTGTTAGTTGCATTAAGTGCCCCGGCGCTATTGGGTGGGTTAGTGTTCAGTACCAAATCCATCAAATTTGATGCGAAAAAATTAAATCCCATTTCTGGCCTGAAACGTATTTTCTCAATGAATGCGTTAGCGGAATTATTCAAAGCACTACTTAAAGCAGGATTTGTCGGTATTGGGGCCGCACTGTTTCTTTGGATGAATTGGCCCGACATGTTGAGGCTGATAGCTCAACCGCCACTGTTGGCGCTGGATGATGCTATGCAAATGCTGATCTTCGCCGGTTATGTGGTTGTTTTCATGTTGATACCGATGGTGGCTTTTGATGTTGTTTACCAGATCTACAGCCATTTGAAAAAACTGAGAATGACCCGGCAGGAAATAAAGGATGAATTTAAAGAACAAGAGGGGGACCCACATGTTAAAGCGCGTATCCGTCAGCAACAGCGGGCGGCTGCCCGTCAGCGTATAATGGCGGATGTACCGAAAGCGGATGTGATTATCACCAACCCAACTCACTATGCTGTTGCGTTGAAATATGACGAAAAAGCAATGAGCGCGCCGAAAGTATTGGCGAAAGGGGCGGGGTTAATTGCTTTACGTATTAAGGAAATAGGTACAGAAAACCGCATTCCATTACTTGAGGCGCCGCCACTTGCCAGAGCACTTTATCGCCATAGTGAAGTCGGCGGGCATATTCCCGCGACACTTTATGCGGCAGTCGCGGAAGTCATTGCCTGGGTCTATCAATTGAAACGTTGGAAACAGGAAGGCGGCTTGAAGCCGAAGAAACCTGAAAATCTGCCAGTGCCGCCAGCACTGGATTTTGCTGGAGAAAATAATCGTCATGGCTAATCTGGCCTCTATACTTCGTTTACCGGGCAATATGAAAGGCTCGCAATGGCAAATGCTTGCCGGGCCGGTATTGATCCTCTTGATTTTGTCGATGATGGTATTGCCATTGCCGCCATTCATGCTTGATTTGCTGTTTACGTTTAACATAGCGCTATCAATCATGGTGTTGCTGGTGGCGATGTTTACCCGGCGTACGCTGGATTTCGCCGCATTTCCGACCATTTTGCTGTTCTCCACATTATTGCGTTTGTCTCTTAACGTAGCTTCAACCCGTATCATTCTATTGGAAGGGCATACTGGCTCTGCGGCGGCGGGGCGCGTTGTAGAAGCATTTGGTCATTTTCTGGTTGGCGGCAATTTCGCTATCGGGATTGTGGTATTTATCATCTTGGTATTGATTAACTTTATGGTCATTACTAAAGGTGCGGGGCGAATTGCCGAAGTGGGCGCCCGTTTTGTGCTCGATGGCATGCCGGGTAAACAGATGGCGATTGATGCCGATTTGAATGCCGGATTAATTGGTGAAGACGAAGCGAAGAAACGCCGCACGGAAGTGACCCAAGAATCGGATTTTTATGGTTCGATGGATGGCGCCAGTAAATTTGTGCGCGGCGACGCGATTGCCGGATTGATGATCTTGGTTATCAACGTCGTCGGCGGCTTAATTGTCGGTGTGGCACAACACGGTATGAGTCTTGGGGATGCGGGAGAGACTTATACCCTGTTAACCATTGGTGATGGTCTGGTTGCACAGTTGCCTGCGCTGATTATTTCGACTGCGGCGGGTGTGATTGTTACCCGTGTAGCAACGGATCAGGATGTTGGTCAGCAGATGGTGACTCAACTGTTCAATAACCCCAGAGTGATGATGTTGAGTGCGGGTGTTCTCGGATTGTTGGGTATGGTGCCGGGAATGCCAAACTTTGTTTTCCTGTTATTTACCGTGGCGTTGGCCGGTCTTGGCTGGTATCTATATCGTCGCACTGATGCGCCGGTAATGAACACAGAAAAACCAAAAATAGAAGAGCAACAACAGGCGTCGGAGGCTTCATGGTCTGATGTTCAGCTTGAAGATCCCTTGGGTATGGAAGTGGGATATCGCCTGATCCCGATGGTTGATTTTCGCCAGAATGGTGAGTTATTGGGGCGAATCAGCGGTATTCGTAAGAAATTTGCCCAAGAAATGGGATACTTACCACCGGTTGTTCATATCCGGGACAACCTTGAACTGGCTCCGGCTGGCTACCGTATTCTGATGAAAGGAGTGGAAATTGGTCGCGGTGAAGCGCATCCGGGGCGCTGGCTGGCGATTAATCCCGGTGGCGCCGTGGGGGAATTGCAAGGTGATATTACGAAAGATCCCGCTTTTGGTCTGTCTGCGGTTTGGATTGATGACAGCCTCAGAGAACAAGCTCAGGTTCAGGGATATACGGTGGTTGCCGCCAGTACGGTGGTTGCGACCCATATGAATCACCTGTTGACGCAATATGCGAATGAGTTATTTGGTCGTCAGGAAGCGCAACAACTGTTTGAGCGGGTCAGCCAAGAGATGCCTAAACTGACGGAGGACTTTATTCCTGATGTTGTGAATCTGACAACCTTGCATAAAGTGCTGCAAAATCTGTTGTCCGAACAAGTGCCGATTCGGGATATGCGGACAATTATTGAAACCTTGGCTGAACATGCCCCGGGACAAACTGATCCCTATGAATTGACATCTTTGGTTAGAATCGCACTTGGCCGAGCAATTGCTCAACAGTGGTTTCCCGGTGCGCAGGAAATTCAGGTCATCGGATTGGATGCGGGCCTTGAGCGTTTATTAATTCAGGCGTTGCAAAATGGCGGAGGTCTGGAGCCCGGATTGGCGGATAACTTACAACGGCAGGCAATGGAAGCACTACAACGTCAGGAAATGTTGGGAGCGCCTCCGGTACTGTTGGTTAATCATGCATTACGCCCGCTGTTATCACGTTTCTTGCGTAGAACTTTGCCGCAATTAGTGGTTTTATCTAATCTTGAAATCAGCGATAACCGTCAAATTCGTATGACAGCGACCATCGGTGGTAACGGGTAGCTGTATCAATAGAAAATAGCAGGCCGTTTTATTCCAAAATGACCTGTTATAATCATCTCTCGACAGTAATAGTCATTTTTAATCATCAAAATGAATAATATCAATGCCGGGTTCCCCTAGTTTAATATTAGCTTAATTATGACAGAGGCAAAATTAGAAGTGGATAAATGGGCTTGTAAAATAATTAACTAAAATCTCATTGTGATAATTATAACTTTTCTAATTGTTATTAATTGATTTTTATGAGCTCCTTCTGATTGAGTTAAGTTATCAGTATTTTCCTTATTTTAATATGGCTGAACGGATATTGCATAGGTAATATCTAGCAGAAGTTTGGCAAAGTTAATTAACATGAATAAGGAGTTGTTATGATAAATAAAAAAGTGAGTGTTCTTGCAGGATTGTTTTTATCTTTAATTGCTGGAACAGGAGTAGCAGCTGAAAAAGTATCGGCTAATAAAATAGAGGAGGAAGCTGTTCCAGGCGATTTTACTTGTTTAAAATACCTACCTGCTGACGGTGATTATACAGGAAAATTAGTTTATGCTTTTTCTGTAGATAACTGGGGTTATAATTGGTATTGGTTTGTGAGCTTAAACTCGGATGATTCGGGATGTGTAGGGATTGATAAAACCAGTGTAAGACATGATAATATTGCTTATGACGCTTTTGCTCAAAGTAAGATTTTAAAAATTAAAGTCAGTAAAAATCGTATAACAGGAATAGCTCAGTAATTTTATTCACTATTATTGATGATGTTACTTAAAATACTTTATTGCTAAACCAGTGCGTTAATTGTGCTGGTTTTACGCTATTTTGATATAAATAATGGATGTAATCTATATGTTATTTATTTCCAATATGCCTTTTACTTCAAATTAATAAATGATGATTTTATATCCTGGCTGATGTTAAAAATTTTCGAAATAGCTTAAAAATAAATCAATCCGTACTGAGTGCAATAATAAATAACGGACTAAATAGTCGAGTATTGAATAAAAGAATGATAAAGGAAAGATAAAAAATAACACACCAAATTGGGTGACGAGAAAGGAAAATTCAGTAATATCTGATGCCCTAAACAATTCAAAAGGATGAGAGTTAAATATGTATAAAAATATGTTAAATCCCGTAACATTAAGAAAAACAGCAAATGGACCTCAACTAAAAGGAAATGAGGGTACATATGACACATCAATATTAAAAGGCAGCCCTGTAGGACGAAGGGATATTGGGAATTTCGCACCACTACCCGCTCAAGCAGAAGTTTTTCAAAAAGTTGTTGACGAAAAAATAGCAAGCTTCAAAACAAATGGAAATCCAATATCAATCGTTGTCTGGCATAATAGTCGGACAGGGCTTACCCATATCATGGATGGTCAACATCGGTTTATTGCCGCATGTATACTTGGAGTACCCGTTAATTTGACATGGAAGAAGTTTGGCATACCGCCTAATCAGATAGACTGGAGTGGTACAAAATTCTCGGACGGAATACCGGCTAAAACCAAAATATTTGGAAAATAATTGATTAATTTAATGTACATTAAGCGCGACTTGAGCTGATACAACCCTTGAAAAATTGAGAGTTACCGGTTTTGGTATAGATTTGAAATCTTAAATAAAACGTCAGGTAACTCTCATTCTCTATACTACCAATCTTATTATCAAATAGATAAAACTGGCGAAATAACTCTATTTTTTTAATTTTAAATCTCTATATTTTTAATTCCTTACAATTAACTAATAAACTTCTTCATTTAAATGGATTATTAGTCATGTTGGAAAATTTATTTTTAATTGTTGTATTTAGTCTGATTTGCCAAATGTTTTTATTATGTGGCAGTGGGATGTCTTGGTATAAATACGTAACATTTATAAATGTCATTGATTATTATGTTTTCTCTAATAAAGTCCTTGGTTGATTAGTTTAAATATAATTAAATTAATGGTTGTTGCGATACCAGTGGAATATTGTTTAAACGGTATCTTTTTATGTGAGATTTTTAAAAAAAAGTAATTAAAAATTTATTAAATGGCTGGCAAAAATTCACTTTTCTATAATGCTTAAATATAGCTGATTGTTTCACACGAAAAACGAATAACGTAGTCAAATTAAATATTAAATAGGTGTTATCGGAAGCGAGTCTGCCGAGGGCAGTATCAGCTATAAATAACCAAGGTCTGACATTATTAATAGGGGGAACATTATGTCCACCGAACCGCCGCTATATCAAGAAGATATTGTCGTGATACATGTTGCCACACCCAGTGATTTGGCGAAGTTTGCCGATCAATCACTCTTCTGGAATGAAAAAACCTATGAACAGATGAAAACTGCGGAAGTGTTGTTTACACCCGCCGGAGAAACTCCACCTGGTCTGGGCGTTAAACATGTCGCTACACCCGATAATTTGGCGAAGTTTGTCGATGAAGAAGGTTACTGGAATGAGAAAACCTACAAACAGATGGAAGCTGTGAGGGTGTTGTTTATACCAGCAGAAAAAATACGTGGTGTGGGGATTAAACATGTTGCCACGCCCGACGATTTGGCGAAGTTTGCCGATAAAGAACTTTTCTGGCGTAAGAAAGACTACGAACAGCTAAAAGCCGCAGAGGTGTTGTTTGTACCCAGAGAAGGAATGCCCGTTTAGGGGGCTAAACATATCGCCACGCCAGACGATTCTGCAAAATTTACCGATAAAGCGGCCAATTAGAATGAAAAGAAACATTAAGAGGGGGATAAAGCCAGAATATTGTTTATTCCGAAAATAAAAGAATAGAACGGCGTGTGGCAACGTTAATTTATTTGTCATTCTGTATTGGAGGTATTAATGGCTAACAGCAAGACATCTACTATATCCAGCGAGAATAATTTGTTGGATAAAGAGGAAGTTAAATCCTGGTTTAAATTGTATTCCCTGCCGAAAAGTGAAAATTATGCTCAATTGGTGCAAATAGCGGCGGAAGGTCGGCGTTTAGCTGGGCTGGACCCAGGTCAGATCGATAATAATCCAGGGGCAGGATTTAACCGGGATCTGGATGAAGTGAATTTACTCTTAGTGAATCCCGGTGATGGGGTGCATATCGGAGAAGACCGTGAAATTGCTGTTAATATTGATAAGAACAGCGGCTTACAGTTTATTAATGGCGAATTGGGATTACGCCCCGACTTTAAATTGTCGCTGGAATTGTTTGAGAGTTTTACGGAGGAACAACAAAGGGAACTTTACCGCTGGCTGATCCATGCTGGGGAGATGGCAGCGAGTACAGTGCAGTTGCCCGCATTTGACTTGCCGGCCAACGGTGACAATAAAAACCTTGGTTCTGTTGTCAGTGTCAGCGGCGATGGGAAAACTATCGCGCTTAGTGGGGCGGAAGGAAAGGAACCCGTATATCTATTTTCTTATACCGATAACGGTTGGCGGCAGCAATTCGCTGATTACGTTAGTGGTTATGGCGGCAGAGCGCTCAGCCTGAGCAGAGACGGTAATGTTCTCGCGGTGGGCATTGATAACCGGAACAGTGATGGCGGGCATGGTTCAGTGTTTATTTATCGCAAATTGTCAAATGGCGAGTGGGAGAAACCGGCCAAACTTTGGCTTAGTGAGGCGAACGTTCAGCAGCATTTCGGTTGCGCTGTGGGCCTAAGCGCTGATGGCACACTATTAGCAGTAGGTTCTTATGGCTGGAGATCGGGTGTATTGACTAACTGCGGCGCAGTATATCTTTATCAGTATGACGGGAAGAAATGGTCACAGCTTGGTGAACGTCTGACCTTGGCTTCTCCGGCACAGGGCGATATGTTTGGCGGCAAACTGAGCTTGAGTGCTGATGGTTCAACTTTGGCGGTGGCGGCAACAGGGCGTAATGGTAATAACGGTGAAGTGACGATATTTCATCGTCATGGGGAATATTGGCAGCCGCGACCGCCACTCAATTCGCTGACTTCGCCTTTAACCATCAGCAGTGACGGCTTTGGAGCCAGTCTCAGCCTGAGTGATAGCGGCGATATTTTGGCAGTGGGGTGTCCGGGAGAGAAGAACAATGTTGGTGCGGTCTATTTGTACCAGCGTTACCGTAATGCATGGCAAGCTATGGGGATATTGAGAGAAGCGGTGACTGCCGGGGAAAGGTTTGGTAGCGAACTCTCTTTGAGTGGCGACGGTCGGGTACTGGTGGTGTCAACACCTGTTGGTAAAGATAACACAGGTGTGCAAACCGGTGCAGGATGGTGGTTTAGCTATCAGGATGAACAATGGATTACGCAGGGCAGATTACTGGCAGTGGATGGGGAATTAAACCATAAATTTGGTGCCGGCATTTGTCTTAGCGGTGACGGCAATACGTTGGCGATTGGCGCCAGTGGCTGGAAGAGTGGAGAAGGGAAAGTTTACCTTTACGACTAGCTGAATGAGGAAAAAATGATGGCAAAAGAGATAACAGATGAAACGGTTAGCCAGCTTAGTGCCCGCTTCGCCCCTGGTAAGATCCCGACTGAGGCGGCATTTTATTCACTGATTGATTGGGCTACGTTGTGGCGACAGCTTTTTGGTTGGCGGGATAGTGATCAAACTTATCATCCGGGAGTTGGGTTGCAAGTTGTCGACAACCGTTTGGCGGTTAAGGTTGGTGATGGCATCTCGTTGGAACCGAAAGGGCTTGCGTTAAAGCTACAGCTCGATGGGGGATTGATGTTAGATAAATCCGGAGTGCTGTCGGTGGATGGGACTGTAGCGGTTTCGGCCCAAGCTTTTAAATTGCTTCCTGAGGAGACGCAGAAACAAATTGCCAAGTTGTTATTGAATGCGGGTACAGGAGGTAGAAAACAGGGAACAGAAAACAGATGACGGTGATTGTTTAATACGGCTTTTGAGGAAATATTATGACTGATAAAGAAATTAGCACTGTTGACTCATTGAAAGCGAGTTTTAAGTCTGGTGTTCCGCCCATGCCTGAAGCATTTTCTCATTTGATTGATGAGGCATATAAGGCATATGAAATCATTGATGGTGATAAGCGGGATGGTCCGACCGCAGGGCTGAAACGAGATGACAAAGGAAAACTGGCCCTCGACACTGACTATTCTGGCGGGTTGAACCTTGAACGAGGGGCTTTGGCCCTATCACTGAAGCCAGAAGGTGGATTCTCTTTTGATGGAGGAAGGCGTCTAAAATTGGATGCCGATCGGCAGGTTCAGTTTGCCGATTTTTTCAGTTTATCGCGGCGGGAGCGGATGGAGATCGCTCAGTTGTTGGATTTGAAACGTGGCACCATGATGACGCGTATTGTTTCTCCTTCCCCTAAAGAGAATGAACACTTTGGCACTTCTGTTAGCCTGAACGCGGCGGGAGATTGCTTAGTGGTTGGGATGGGGAAAGTGCTCTATTTGTATATGTACCGGAAGTGGGGGGATTGGAATACAAGCACGCCCATTGTGTTTGAGGCTGATGGAGGTAAGTATCGTAGTGCTGCATGGAATGTTAGTCTGGATGCGAAGGGAGATAATCTGGCAGTGGGATACTTCACTAATACTAACCGAATGCAGGTTTGTGTGTATACGCGCACGAATGGCGTCTGGGGTACAAAAAGTCCTATTGTGTTTCCGATGGAAGATCAGCATAAATTCTTTGGTGGTGTGTATGTCAGCTTGAGCGCCGCAGGAGACTGTCTGGCGGTGGGGGGGAACACCTATACGTTCGAGGTGTATACCCGCACTAATGGGATCTGGGATACAAAAAATCCCATTAAGCTTGGTTTTTTTAATTCTGGTAACGAGATGGTCACGATTTGTCTGAGTGCCTCGGGAAACTGTCTGGCGGCGCATGCTGTCGATGATTCTTATAAACCTGAAAGAAACACGGTTTATGTGTATACCCGCACGAATGGGACCTGGGATGAACGCCCCATTAAGTTCAAGCCCCCTGAAGATAGCTCATCCGGTTTTGGCAAGGTTCTTAGCTTGAATGCGGAGGGAGATCGTCTGGTGGTGGGGGCGGATGATGATTTACCCATTATTAGTGGAAAGGTTTATCTGTATACGCGCACGAATGGGGCCTGGGATGCAGAAAATCCCATTAAATTTTCGGCTCCTGCAAGTGATGTAACGTATTTTGGCCGCTCTCTCGAACTGAATGATGCGGGAAACCGTCTGGCAGTGGGGGCGGCTTCCAAGGTGTATGTGTATACCTGTCTGAATGATAAGTGGAATATGGAAACGCCTATCGAGATTTTGGACCCCTCAGGCAATTCAGACAATTTAAATGGTTTTGGTAAGGCTGTCAGTTTGAATAAGTTAGGAACGAGTTTGGCGGTTGGTGCAGTTTCAAACAAGGTTGATTCTGCGCCTGAAGCCGGTGCAGTTTATATCTTTGAGAATGTCAAATAGAAGACAGAGGACAGAAGATAGGTGACGGTGACTGTCTAATACGGCTTTTGAGGACATATTATGACTGATAAAGAAATTAGTACTGTTGACTCATTGAAAGCGAGTTTTAAGTCTGGTGTTCGGCTCATGCCTCAAGCATTTTCCCATTTGATTGATGAGGCATATAAGGTATATGAAATCATTGATGGCGCTCAGGATGATGGTCCGACCGCGGGGCTGAAACGGGATGGTCAAGGAAAACTGGCCCTCAACACTTATTATTCTGGCGGGTTAAACCCTGAACAAGGGGCTTTGGCGCTATCCTTGAAGCCAGAAGGTGGACTCTCTTTTGATGGAGGAGGGTATCTGAAATTGGATGCCGATCAGCAGGTTCAGTTTGCGGATTTTTTCAGTTTGTCGCGGCGTGAACGGATGGAGATCACGCAGTTGTTGGGTTTGAAACGAACCATGATAACGCGAATTGTTTCTCCCTTCCCCAAAAAGTGGGAGTCCTTTGGTAGTTCTGTTAGCTTGAACGCGGTGGGAGATTGCTTAGCGGTTGGGATGGAGAATAAAGCCTATGTGTATACGCGCCGGAAGAGCGGTGAATGGAATACAAGCACGGCTACTGTGTTTGAACATGGTGGTAGTGTAGTGAGCGATTCATTGAATGTCAGTCTGGATGCGATGGGAGATTGCCTGGCGTTGGGAAGCAGCAGGATAGCTTGTATATATATACGTACGAATGGCGTCTGGGATGCGAGAAATCCCATTTGGTTTCCGGGTGCTGGTCAATACCTTGGTAAGAATGTCAGCTTGAGTGCGGCAGGAGACTGTCTGATGGCGGTGGTTGCGAACGGATACCTCTCTACGATCCATTTGTTTACACGCACGAACGGGATCTGGGATACAAAAAATCCCATTAAGTTTCCGAACCTTTCGGATTCTTCTGAGTTTGGCAGGGTTGCCCGCCTGAGTGCCGCGGGAAACTGTCTGGCGGTGTTTGGAGAAAGAGGCACGATTTATGTGTATACCCGCACGAATGGGATCTGGGATAGAGAAAACCCCATTCAGCTCAAGGCGCCTAAAGATAGTTCATCCCGTTTTGGCACGGTTTTTAGCCTGAATGCAGAGGGAGATCGTCTGGCGGTGGGGGCGGATGAGAATTCCCCCATTATTAATGGAAAGGTTTATCTGTATACGCGCACAAATGGGATTTGGGATAGCGAAAATCCTATTAAGTTTTCGGCTCCTGCAAGTGACGTAACAGATTTTGGACGCTCTCTCGAACTGAATGATGTGGGGGATCGTCTGGCGGTGGGGGCTGCTGCCAAGGTGTATGTGTATATCTGTCTGAATAATAAGTGGAATATAGAAACACCTATGGAGATTTTGAACCCTTCAGACAATTTAAATCTTTTTGGTGGGTCTGTCGGACTGAATAAGACGGGGACGAGTTTGGTTGTTGGGGCAACGTCAGAAAGTGTCGATTCTAAGTCCGGAGCCGGTGCAGTCTATATCTTTGAGAATGTCAAATAGAGGACAGAGGACAGAGAACAGAAAACAGAAAACAGAGAACTGTCTGATGTGGCTTTTGAGGAAATATGATGGCTGATAAAGAAATTAGTACTGTTGATTCTTTGAAAGCGAGTTTTAAGTCTGGTGTTCGGCTGATGCCGGAAGCCTTTTCCCATTTGATTGATGAGGCATATAAGGCATCTGAAATCATTGATGGCGCTCAGGGTGATGGTCCAATCGCAGGGCTGAAACGAGATAGCAAAGGAAAATTGGCCCTCAACACTCATCATTCTGGCGGGTTAAATTCTAATCAGGGCGCTTTGGCGCTATCACTGAAACCAGAAGGTGGACTCTCTTTTGATGGAGGAGGGTATCTGAAATTGGATGCTGATCGGCAGGTTCAATTTGCGGATTTTTTCAGTTTATCGCGGCGAGAGCGGATGGAGATCACGCAGGTGTTGGGTTTGAAACGTACTATGATAACGCGAATTGTTTCTCCCTCCCCCAAAGAGAATGAGCGCTTTGGCGCCTCTGTTAGCATGAGCGCAGCGGGAGACTGCTTAGCGGTTGGGATGATTAATAGAGTCTATGTATATACGCGCCGGAAGAGTGGTGAGTGGAATATAGGCAAGCCGATTGTGTTTGAGGCTTTTGAAGATGAATATCATAGATCTTCATGGGATGTCAGTCTGGATGCGGCTGGCGATACCCTAGCGTTGGGAAACATGTTGCCGTATCCCACTTATAACCGAGGGCGGGTTTGTGTGTATACGCGCAGGAAGGGCGTCTGGGATACAAAAAATCCCGTAGTGTTTCCGATTGGAATTGAATACTTTGGTGTGAATGTCAGCTTGAGCGCCACGGGAGACTGTCTGGTGGGTGGGGGCAAACACTACCTTCCGTTCCGTATATTTATGCGCCGGAATGGGATCTGGGATACAGAAAACCCCATTCAGATTCCGATCCCTTCGGATTCTTATGAGTTTGGCTGGATTGCCCACCTAAGTGCCGCGGGAAACTGTCTGGCGGTGCGTGATTACGCTCCCATGATTTATGTGTATACACGCACAAATGGGATCTGGGATGGAGAAAACCCCATTAAGTTCAAGGTCCCTGAAGATAACCTATCAATAGGTAGGGCTTTTAGCCTGAATGCAGCAGGAGATCGCTTAGCGGTGGGGATAGAGTTTTATAACTCCACAGATGGGGAGGTTTATTTGTATAAGCGCACGAATGGGATCTGGGATAAAGAAAATCCCATTAAGTTTTCAGCTCCTGCAAGTGACGTAACATATTTTGGCCGCTCTCTCGAACTGAATGATGCGGGAGATCGCTTGGTAGTGGGGGCGTATTCCAGGGTATATGTGTATACCTGCCTAAATGATAAGTGGAATATGGAAACACCTATGGAGATTTTGAATCCTTTAGGAAATTCAGACAATTTAAATGATTTTGGTAATGTTATCAGCCTGAATAAGGCGGGAACGGGTTTTGCTGTTGGTGCAGATTCGGAGAGTGTTGATTCTAAATCCAAAGCCGGTGCAGTTTATGTTTTTGAGAATGTCAAATGATAACTATAATCACTAAACTGGATATTAATTCGGAGATGTCGGATTGCTTTTTAAAATCCTTCGGATTTTTCGCCTTATTATCCCCGTTCGCATTAGATGAAGGTTTACGGCGTTTTTCGCTAAAAAAGTGTGTTAGCATCATGATTAATTAATTCAATTGTTCTCTTATTCAGTTTTTGTAGAGTTATTGGTGGCACATAATAGAATATGGGTATCTAACAATTATTTTGTTTTTTTACCTTCAAAGATGGAAAATAAGCACATGATAACATCTGAGAAAAACTAATAAACATAACAGGGACATATTGTAAAAGGATATGATGTTATCATCTCGGGTGATTTTATATTATTTTCAATTTGGTGGTAATTGTATTTATGAGGAGTTTTAAATTTATTTATTAACCATTATTCTTGTCTTTATATTGGTTTTGTTTGCGATTGCGAATTATTTAACATGGGTAATTATGATTTTGATATTGTTTGAATATGTGCTAAGTTTTCTTTGGAAATTAAAATGAAATACATTTACTGAATGATAATAAAAAGATTATATTTAAATAATGATGTTTTGTTATGTTGTTGATTATTTTTTTGCTTTTTTGGTGATTTTTTTAATGGGTTGATTTTAATCGAATTAACTTTAAGAGAGGGATAAAGCCAGGATATTGTTTATATCGAAAATAAAAAAATAGAACGGTGTGTGGCAACGTTAACTTATCTGTCATTCTGCATTGGAGGTAATCAATGGCTCATAATAAGATATCTACATCCAGAGAGAATAATCTGTTGAATAAAGAGGAGGTTAAATCTTGGTTTAAATTATATTCCCTGCCGAAAAGTGAAAATTATACTCAATTGGCACAAATAGCGGCGGAGGATCGGCGTTTAGCTGGGCTGGAAGAGTGGAGAAGGGAAAGTTTACCTTTACGACTAGCTAAATGAGGAAAAGATGATGGTGAAAGAGAGAACAGATGACGGTGACTGCCTAATACGGCTTTTGAGGACATATTATGACTGGTAAAAAAATAACACGTATTGTTTCTCCTTCCCCTAAAGCGAATGAGCGCTTTGGCGCCTCTGTTAGCATGAGCGCAGCGGGAGACTGTTTAGCAGTTGGGGTGGGTGATAAAGTCTGTGTGTATACAGGCGGGAAGAGTGGGTGGAATACAAGTACTCCTGTTGTGTTTGAGGCTAATGGAAATAGATCTCGTAGTTCTTCATGGGATATCAGTTTGAATGCGGCGGGAGATTGCCTAGCGTTGGGATACAAAATTGGTTCTCAAAACGCGGAAGCTTGTGTGTATACGCGCACGAATGGCATCTGGGATACAAAAAATCCCGTGGTGTTTACGATCGAAAGTACAGAAGAATATTTTGTTGTGAATGTCAGCTTGAGCGGAGCAGGAGACTGTCTGGTGGTGGGTGGCGACCGCTATTCGTTTTATATGTATAGACGTACGAATGGGATCTGGGATAGAGAAAACCCCATTAAGTTGGTTCCTCCGGGGGCGGAAGGGGTTAGTCCGACTGTCTGCCTGAGTACTTCGGGAAACTGTCTGGCGGTGCATGGTGCTGATGTTTCTTATCCTTCTTATCCTTCAATAAATACGGTTTATGTGTATACACGCACGAATGGGATCTGGGATATAGAAAATCCCATTAAGCTTGCCACTAAAGGTGGCGTACCCCTTCTTAACTGGGTTTTTAGCCTGAATGCAGCGGGAGATCGTCTGGCGGTGGGGGCGGATTATTATTTACCCACCAAGGGGAAGGTTTATCTGTATATGCGTACCAATGGGATCTGGGATAGGCAAAATCCCATTAAGTTTTCGGCTCCTGCAAGTGGCGTAGCGTATTTTGGCAATGCCATCAAACTGAATGATGCGGGAAACAGTTTGGTAGTGGGGGCGGCTTCCCGGGTATATGTGTATACCTATCTGAATGGTAAGTGGAATATGGAAAAACCTATCGAGATTTTGGACCCTTCAGGTAATTCAGACAATTTAAATGATTTTGGTAAGGCTATCAGTTTGAATAAGGCGGGAACGAATTTGGCAGTTGGTGCGAGTTTAACCAAAGTTGGTTCTGTGTCTGGCGCGGGTGCGGTCTATATCTTTGAGAATGTCAAATGAAGACAGAGAATAGAAGACAGGTGATGGTGACTGTCTAATGCAGCTTTTGAGGAAATATGATGACTGAGAAAGAAATTAGGATGCCGCTCATTGTGATGAGCGGCACTTGATTAAAGCTTATTTATGCTTAGGAGGAAGTGAGATTATTTTTTATTAACATCAGGAAGTTCTACAAGTTCTCCCCGGTTATACAGTGGCCCCATATCAATTTTTTCTTTACCTTTAATCGGAATATAGCCGGCTCCCTCTCTGGCTGCATTTGCCAATAGGCCGCAATCTTGATCGCCGGACCAAGAGAATATGCCTCCTAGCTTATGTTCCGTTGCGTAAATGCCTTTTTTGAACACCGTGCGAGGGGTATCTAGAGAGATAAAATGTCCGCCTGTGCTGTTATAAAGAAAGTCTGCGTCGGTGGCGGTGTCCGTCATTAATTTAAAACCATTTTTTGCCCATGCGAGTTGTTGCTCACAATCAAATTGATTGTTCAGCAAACAGAAAAATTCAGGCGCTCCGTTTTCCATTGTGCCTAGGGCTTGACCATTACGGTTGTATAGACGGGTTTTCAGATCAGCACCTACACAGGAACGGCCATAGTTGGCAAAACCAAGGTGAATTTTTCCGGGGGGAACTCCTTCAACTTCAATAAGGTATTTAATTGCTTCATCAGCGGAGAGATCGTACAGGCGATCAGGATCTTCTGACGCATAGTCAGGAGAATAGAGATTGGTGTGATGTCCAATATATTCTGCCCATCCGTTTCCAAAGAAGTCGTAAGTCATGACAAAGATATTATCCAAGCCATTGCGAATAAGTTCTTTGATATTGGATTTTTTCAGCTTCCCAACGACAGCACTGGACGCAATTGTGATCTGTTTTTTGGCACTGGTGCCGAATGCCCGATCCAAAGCCTGACGCAATTCTTTAATCAGTATGGCGTAGTTAGGTCCATCATTAATTTCATCGTACTCATTGCCGTCTGCGCCAGTGGTGCCTGGGTATTCCCAGTCGATATCGACAGCGGTAAACATGGGGAAACGTTGGAAGAGGTCAATAATGCTGTCAATAAAGGTCTTGCGTTGCACAGTGTCTTTTAACATTGGAGAAAAGTAACCGGACATACTCCAGCCGCCGATACTGAATGCCAGTTCCAAACGATGGCCTGCCAGTTTGGCCTGTTGTTGCAAGTTCCGCAGCCCTCCGAGTAAGCCCGATGCGGCTTGCTGATTATAATATTGCAAGAATGTATTAGGACCGGCATCTCTTTTGTCTTCATCGGGTAATCCGACGTTGCGTGTGGTTCCTAGATCGCCATAAGGGTCAACGGGAACGATGTGGCCGAATGTGATAGGAGGATCTTCCGGTTTTAATTGTTTATTCCAACCCTCGGCAGACAAGTTGATTTTTTCACTTTTTTCTCCTTTATCGCCATAAATACCTAAAAAGCTGAATACCAATCTGTCATAGGCGGTTGGCGGAATATCAGCCAGATTAAACCCGCGACCCGGGTCGTCATCTTCATCTTTATCCTTGTTTGAAGGCAAACGCGCATCGTACTGGCACCAGTCAGTGATATAGGCAGAAACTTTAGGGCGTGTCTTATCTGTTTCATATGGGTTATAGAGGGAATGGCATACTCGTGCAGAGGTGTAAGACAGATTCGTGCCTGATCCATCAGGCTTATAGCCCTTTTCCTGATAAGTCTGTTCTGTGAGAGCATCGGGTTTTAGGATGGCGACATCTCCGGGGATAGGTTCAACGGTGCCTTCCTTAGGATTACCGTGATTAGCGATTTCTTCCGCCGTTGCTTCTCTTACCCAGAGCCAGGCATTTTCGTATGATGGAATATTGTTACGTTCAGGAATGTGCCAACGTTCTACCCAGTAAGTGTTTTTATAGACTTGACCATCAAAGATAACGTAATAGGTTTCTCCACCGGATTGATTGCTCCAGGCGGTTAGCGGTGCTCCGATATTTTCACTGGCATCGGACATGGCTTTTTTGCAGGTATATTGATATTTCCTATTATCAGTCATTTTTTTTACCTTTATGTTTTTCACACCTCATTACTGAGGTGCGAAATGTGAGTCGGTTAGTCTTGTTTTTTTTGAGCTTCGTGCTGTAGTAATCGCTGTTTGACTTTTTTAGCGAAGCTGTCGCTGCCAGGACGTGCCGTATAACGCAGATGAATGATAATGTCGCTCATCTTTTCCAGCAGATCAGATTGATCATCACCAAACTCCAGAGTCCAGTTAGAAAATACCCCTGTTCCCTCAAAGGGCAGGAAACGTTCATCTTGGAAATCAAGTCGGAACATGCCGCTGTCATCTACACCGGTTGATAACACCACTGTCTGGTTAGCCTGAACATTACGGAGTAAGCTTCGAGGTTCGTTATATATAAGCGGATCAAGGAGATGGTCGATGGTATCAATGTCTTCTGCATAGTTAATGCTGTTGCTGGTTTGTGTCAATGTTGCGCGAATATCTTGGTAAGGGCCTACCAGAGTGGCTAAAGAAACCGAAACAGTTTTTATACGGCGATCAACATGACCGGGATAATCCTTGAGAAACATGTCAGCGTCCAGAGGGAAATTAAAGCGCCCCGTTGACTTACCTGCTTCCCATGCTTGAGAGGTTAGCAGTGATTTTAATGAAATGGTTTTAACGACTTCCAGTCGGCGAACGTTCTGTTTTATATACTCTTGATCCATACGCTGTAAGGAAAGCTTCAAAGACTCGCCTGCCAGCAGCCCTTGGTAAAGATCGTTCCAGGCGCCGCCTTGAATAAATTGTGTGTCAAATTTCCCCATTTCATATTGCCAGGAAGCCTCAGCAGATAAACAGAGAGACATTACGGCGTCGTAAGCTTGTAAATACAGTGCGGATATTTGACTTATCATCCACATGTACAAACTTTCGCTGGTGAACCGCTGGGAAAAATACTCTAACAGCGTATTATCGTGTTCTTTTTGGGCTTGTATCTGGGATAGCTGAGTGATGGATGCTTGCAATTGGCGGTTCTGAATAGCAATTTGTTGATCGATTTCTTCAACGTTAATTTCAGCCTGTTTATATTGAATTTCCCATTCCTGACGGCGGCGACGGTAATTTTCTGAAACGCTCAGGCTGTTCGCTTTTGCATTTTTGGATTCATACTCAATGCGTATACCTTCTGCAATAGCCCTTAGTGGGGCCCCGTATTGCATCCCTCCCATTGCGAAGCCGAAAATATTGGGTACAAGATCGGCGACTGCCCCTGCGGTCGAGATGGCTTGTGCCGCAATCACCGCGTCAGCCGCGCCGGCCTGTAGCGCAATGACTTCCTGTTCGGAGCCGGAGATATCTTCATCATGCAGAGCTTGATAGTGCTGTTGCCGTTCAAGAGCGGCACGACGGCTCACATTTAGTGCATCCAAGGAAGCTTGATTAATATCGATCATTTGTTGTTGCAGATTCAGTGTAAAACTATATAACCCCAACTGTTGCTGCATTCTGAATCGTTCGAAATCCAGATTATCTTTACGTTCCAGTAAACTGAGCAGGTTATTACCATATTGAATTAATGTCTCCACCCCACTCATTGCTCGGTTAAACACCGGTGCGAAACGGTAGTTGGGGATCGACATTCGTTTAGCGCCAGCCTGACGATTAGCGACAACACGTTGATAGCGCTGTTTTAGCAAATCGCGAGGGCTAATCAATTCATCGAAAAGTCCCGCGGGATACTCTTTTCCGTCCAGGGTCAAATTATGGCGCAGGTTGTACAGACGATGCGCGAGTAGTTCCCAGAGTTTTAGATATTCCGTATCAACTGGTTTGCGGAATAAATCAGAGGGTTGATTGGCTACTGATGAATCCCATGTTACCGGCAGCAGTGGCAGTGTGTCAGCCATCATCACTTCCAGTTGACGTGGTTGAGAATGGGTATAGGTTGCCGCGTCTTCCAGCGTCAGAGGTTTCCATTCAGCGGCAAGTTGAATATCTGGACTGGTTCCAAGCAGAGAGTTAGCTGATGCATAGAGCAGTCGTGCGACAATGCGTGATGTCGGTGTAAGCTTGCGATATTCCCGGTCACCTTGATCCAGTAGATTTTTCAGATAGAAGCGGAAAATAGCTTTGCGGTAGTGAATGGGTTCACTGGCGGCTATGGCGTCAGGATCTGTAGGTTGGGTAAAACTGCGCATAAATTTCGGTGGTGGATCAAGCAGTGGCCGACTGTTCCAGTAACGAGGTTTTCCTTTGGATAACTCCGCGTTTTCGGCATCTTCCAGCGGATTGAATATATAGTGTAACCACTGTGTGGCTTCTTCAAGTCTCTGTTCGATATTTAAGCGCCAGGCCACTAAGAATGGCATATGGAAAAACAGTTCCCAGAAATAGATACCGTTGGCGCCATCGAGATCAATGGCTGTCATTCCACTGTGTGGCGGGAGAGGGAGTTCCTTAATATGCTGAGTATCCCAACTGAGTACTTGATGAATTCCTTGGCTGGCGCGGCTGATTAATTCTTTGGCAAACAAGGTATTTAGCCGAATGGTGGGTGGAATATTTTCATCATCATCCGGTGGGAAGGAAAGGTATTGAACCTGGCGTTCTTCTTTGAATTGAACTAACGGACGGATCAACATCCCGACTCGATAATCATTGGTATATGATCCACCGCCGACGATATCAATTCCAGCTTTTAATGTAACGGAGCGGTGGTCTTCCAGATCTAAGCGGGGAACAACAAGTTCTGGTACCGGTTGATGTTTGTGTATGGTAACTGATCCTAGTTTTTCCCCAGACTGGACTTCGATTTCTTGCCCATCATCATCTAGAGTTTTGGTGATATTGAGCTGCCAAATGCAGAACTCAATTTCGTCTGGAAAGTTGTCATGAAGTGGATCAGAACCATAATCAAAAGTCGATCTGGCGGTCAGTTGAAGTTCGGTACTGGAGCCGTAGACAAAATCGACAACAAGTTCTATCGTCCCTTTTCCTAGCTTTGCGTTGCCTTCTTCCTTAGCTTCTCCCGCAATCATATATTTGGTATTACGTGTTGCCGGGTAAAGCACCATAGTACGGTAAGGTATGGGGGTTCCAGATTCATCTTTATGCTCGCGGGAGTAATACCACACCAGATCTGCGGCATATTTTTCCGATGTGTCAGGTAGATCGGTAATTTCCGCCAGCAAGGTATCGCAGATAAATTCGAAACAATAGTCGTAATCATAGTCGCCAGTTTCTGGGTCTGTACCTTGAAGACGAGTAAAGGCAATAACAGCGAGCTTCGGTTCGCCTTGCATGACATCCATGACGGCAACCATATCGGTCATCTGATAGGGTAACTCGCCTCCTCGTAAGGTACTTGGGGCACTCCAGGTTCCATCATATTTTGCGTAGGCGATTTTTAATTGCGTGTTGTAGGTTTTCGGTTCTTCCGCTGTGCCCGTAAATATACGCATATTTGTTGACGTGGGGATAACTTCTTCGCTTTCTGCCCAGGCAATATATAAGCGGTTATTTAAAAAGATAGGGCGTATCGCTGTACTTTCTACGCCTCCCAACGGCAAGTCAATCAAACGCCATTCACTCCAGGCATTGGGCGAAAGTGCATCAGTATCTGGGTGACGAATAGACAGATTCAGAGAGCGCCAGTAGTATTGGTAAGGCTGGGTTCGTGTGCGTCCGATAAAGAAAAACTTATCACGCGTGATTCCAACGCCATCTTCATAACTGGCAATGACTTTTAGATTGCTGACATCTTCAAAATTGTTTAAATACCCTAGCACTGCCTGTTGTACAGATCCTTCAGTAATTTTCCCTTGATTCAGGCTGCTTTCTAACTGAAAGAAAAACTCGGTTTTATTCAGCCGTAACGTTGGTTCCAAATAACTTTCCGGGTAGGTTCTGAGCATGCGATCGGCGGACCAGTAGCCATAACGGTTCGCAAATTCTTGCCAGTTCTCGCTCTCCTCTACGGTCATAAACAGGCCTTTTTCAATATTTAGCGAGATGCGGTTAATGTATTGTTGCAGGGTGTTGGTTGCCATTGCGACACGGCTAGTGTTGACTTTCGCAGAAACCATAATATCCAATAGCAGATAATCATAGACATCATCCACACTTTTAATATCGTCACGCTGCGACGCCATCGTAGGAGAGTGAGCAACTACCTGACCAATAAAATAGTCCAGCAATGCATCTCGTTGTGCTTCCAGCAGACGGGCTTCTATTGTATTTTCGCTCATTGTTGTTTTCTCCGGCAAGATCAGGATCGTGTCGCTGCAATGACAGCTTCACCGACAGTCTGAATCTGATCGAATGTGGAAGAAGAGGAGATTGCCGCTGCTTCACGAAGCGGTAAAACGGATAGCTTCGTCTGTTGTGAAAGTGCTTGGAGACGACGCAACCAATCAATCTGCCCCATATTGCAGGCGCGTGCTGGGGTAAATTCTTCGCATGCCTGTTCGACCTCACTGGCGTCCCAGCCTAAAATATCGGCTAACAGCTCTGCGCAATCGAGATTAATATCATCTTCATTACGTTCAACCGACGGATTATTGGCATAAGACAAATATTCTATTAATTCGTCTTCTGTATGTAATGAAGAGGTCAACCAGTTACGATAACGGCTCAATATAAAGACTTCTTTCAATGTCAAGGGGGTACCTTGTTCGGTATCCGCCGCCTTAACAGGAGATAGATCCAGCCATGCCGGTTCGGCCAGGCGCAAGAATAGTAATTTAGATGTCAAGCGCAGTTGCTTAATCAATGCGCCGTTCATTGCCAGATGATATGAAATTTTCAGAAGATCATCGGAAACCTGCCGTGGATAACGGATACGCCTATTGTATTGGCGTGATTGCTGACTCAGCATCTCTAATAATTCCGTTACACTACTGCCAATCCAGCGCAATAACAGAGGAACCACATCGCGGGAAACGCCATACTCTTTGGCGACTGAGGTAGAGACTAAATTATCCTGCGCTGTTTTATATTGCAGAATAATGAGTTTTAGCGCTGTAATTGTCAGTTGTTTGTCCTCTGGAGAGGCATCTAATGCATTAACGATAGGTGTAATGATTTTTTCAAGGTATTCCTCATCACTTTGATCCCAGATAAAAGGAAATGGCGTCACCAGACCTTCTGAGGTGATGAGTTCGTGAAGTTTCGGTATCCAACCACCAGCGTCAATAATATCTGATGCCTGGAAATCTTGTTCCGTTAATTTATTTTCTTGCAGACCGGTAATGATGCCATCAAAAAACGCTGCGCTGCTATCGGTAGCAACAATGGGTAAGCTTTGGTTTTGAGTGAACAGACTCAGCTCTTCTGGAGTCAATTTTGACTGTGATAGCCAGGCTGACATCGCCTCTATAGCGAGAATAATGTCAAGAATATCGATTTCTGTTGTGGATATTCCGTCACTCCCCAACGGACTTAAACGCGGTGTTCCCGCCAGTAGCAAAGGATTAAACTTGCCAATTTTGGCTAGAATATCAACGATGATGATCCCTTGTTCTGCGGTCAATTTAAACAGTCTGGGGATCACAACCAGTCGATACAGTGCGGATATGACGTCCAAAGAGCGTCGGAGGTGTTTTTCTGGCAGTGAGAACGCGGAACTGACCTGTTGAGCTAAGATTTGGAAAGTCGCTGAAGAAATCCCCAAACCAGCACAAATCTGTTTCACCGTTCTGGCATCGTTGCCCCGGCGGGCAGTATAGTCAAATTCGCTATTGTCTAGTGTCATTGGGGTATCAAACAGTTTAGGCTGGTTGAATACCTGATCAAAGAACGGGACATTAGAACTGATATTAAAAGGAGTAATTTGGTAAATAAAAGCGGCGAAGGCTTCAATTTCCAAATGATAGTTATTATTTAAATGACGGAAAAGGCCCAGAGCACGCAGGCTATTGTAGTTGATATTTAACTCTAAATTGTCGGTATTTTCTGCTCGGGCAGATGAAGTGAGTAACAGATCTAATTTATCATGTGGTAGTTTTGTCCAGCGTTGCAGACGTAATAAGCGGTTCAAACGATCAAACCGATATTCTGTCATTGCCACCATGCTACGGGGACGTGTTGTATTAATATTCAGTGCTTCTGGGTGGGCGGAATTCAAATATACTGAACCATATTGATAAGGTGTCGGGAATATTGTATTGCTTTGCCCATTGTCAAATATAGTATTGTTGAACTGAACATTCGGTGACACGATGGGATGATAATCACCGTGGCTAAATGCACGTTCCAACTCTTCGACTGAACCTTTGGTTTGTTCGGAAAAAAACAGTATTTCTTCCAGCTGTTGCCGTTGTTGAGGTGTAATACCATAGTTTTTTAAGAAGAAATCGGGGGCTTCCGGCAGCAATTTATCTTCATCAATATCATCATTCGCAATGGCGAAACGATATGTTAAGGTCAGGATTGATCTCTTCTCTTGCCATTCTTGAACTTCAATTTTGACTTCACCAAAATAAGGGCCGTCAGAAAGATCAAGTCCAGGATTATCTGAGTCATGCCAACTGAGCTCTAATTGGCGCGGGTAGGGAGGAGTATCATCAAATGGAACCAATCGGGCCTTAATACGCTGATAACTAAGTACTGATTTACCGCGTAGATTAATCGTAATGGATTTTTGATCCTGATTAGTACAAGTGACGGTGATAAGTTCGCCGTTATCTGGTGCGGGTTCAATGTCACTGTACGTCAGCTTTTCTGGGCCACTGGCGTTATGTTGCTCCTCCGGCGGCACGATATAGCCATGAGCAGAAAGCACAATGTCTGTGACAGTTTCTGTCGTACTGCCGCTAAGATAAACCGCTTGTAAGCGAGGACGAGTCAGATGGACTTGAGCAAATGGGCTAGGTTGGCTCAACAATGCCATTTGCTCCTTACTCAGCAAGGTACCTGCCAGTAAGATATTATCCTGTTTACTTGGCGCCATCTCGCTAGTAAACCAGGGTAATTGAGTACTTAATGCCTGAATGACCTTAGCCAGAGAGGTTTTCTTCTGCTCTAGTCCCAGTGTAATTTGCAGTGTTGGCAGGCTGAAAGGCAACGTAAAGGGGTAGCGAGTTTCACCTAACACTTGGTTAACCGGTTTACCTGTATCCTCTGTGATATCGATATAGTTTGCCGCGGAATAACTGAGCACTTCATTGACTATTTTTAATGCTGGAAGTTCCTGATAAGTATTGTCTGCGTTCAGCATTAATTCGGCTAAGTCAGGGCGTCGTTGTTCAAGTGTTGTTGCGCCTTCGGTGGAGTCCAACTCGACTTGCCGTGCGAACAGATAGAGTTCAAGTAAGTAACTTATCGGGGAGTTAAGCGCTTCCAGTGCTCCCTCGCGACAGAAGTTATCCCAAGGTTCAGGAAAAAGTTCAGCATAATTGGGCAGTTCAGGTTTTCCCTCTGCAATGCGTTTCAGACGCAACTGCTCACCATCGCGTAACCCTCTCTCCCTTTGCATATGAACAAGCTGGGTGGCAAAACTGAGTGCCCGGTCATAAATTTCGCCTGCGTGACCAGAGAAATGATGTTTATGGCGGCGAATAAAACGAGACTTTCTTACGCGAATAATATCGAAAACAGATTGATAACCAAAGGTACTGAGTTGAGTGATGAAATGATTTTTTGCTTCTGTTGGGATTGTTCTCATTAAAAGTGGCGAAATAGTCTGAGAAGCATTATTACTGGATTGGAGCGTTGTTTTATCGTTCATAACCCACCTTATAAACTGAAATAACGCGTAAATAAGGCTCGACTCAATATTAATATTAAAGAGTCGAGCCAGCTTATATAATCTGGATATTTATTTCTTTCTGGCAATAACCATTTTTCTTTGTTTACGTTTGGTTATAAAGGGGAACTGAGTGCGTCTACGTTGGGAACTTAGCTTTATTTTCCCAATACCATAGAATTTGGACATATTTACCGTCACTGGAGAAATGGGAGTTCCGCCTAATCCTTCACGGGCGGCGTTAACCAATAGCCCGTTATCTGAATCAATTGTCCAGACAAACAACCCTCCCAAACCTTTTTCTTTGACAAACTTTGCTTTCTCATGCACGGTACGCGGAGTTTCTATTGATAAAAATGCGCCATTGTTCTCGTTATAGAGAAAATCTGCATCGGAGACTTTATCGGTATAAAGGGTGAAACTGTTTTTACCCTGTAGATTCTTATCTAAGTAATGACGTAACAGATCTGGAAATTCGGTGACACCTTCGGCAAAGCTACCAAAAGTATTATCTTCGTCAGGGTCAGTATCGTATGGTGTATAGAAGCCTTTCAGCGGAGATACCTGGGTGACGAATGCTTGTTGGGCATTTCGGCTATAAGCGGCGAAACCGCAGAAAATCATTTTTGGATTAACATTCAGTCCTAGAAGATAGTTAACCGCATCCTCCATTGAATTCAGCTCGTTATTTGCGGGGTCACGTTTAAGATTAGTATGATGCATTAAAGTTTCCGCCCACGGAGAGCCAAAGAAATCATAAGACATCACATTGAGTCCCTCAACGCCGGCTTTGATTAGCTCAAGGACATTTGCTTTCTCCATTTTTTTCGGATCAGCATTGAGTGCGATACTGATTTTTATGTGAGGTACTTTCTGCTTAACCGCTTCAATTAATAGGGCATAGTTTGCTGCATCTTCGTCACCATAATCATTGCCTGGAGCACCTTCGACACCGGGATATTCCCAGTCAAGATCAAGGTCAGTAAACATCGGGAAGGTATCAAAGATTTTTTTAAGACTTTCAGCCAGGCTTTCGCGGGATTCAGGTTCTTTGGCGATATGGTGGAATGCCTGACTCATTGTCCAACCACCCAAGCTCAAACCAACTTTGGGGGGCTTGGCGACTTTAGTGAGTTTGACTAATGCGCCTAGAACACCTTGCGCTTTATTTGGATCAAACATTTCCGGCGGATCGCCGGGTACCCAACCTGCAAACCCACAGTTTAGGTAAGCTTGAACATCTGCCCAGGCATCAATGAAGGTCACTTTACCTCGGTGATTAATCAGGTCTTCTGCGTCTTGGGCAATCGCGAAATCTACGGCTCCTTTGTTGATCGAGTCTTTTTCTGATCCTTCATCACCAATAATTCCTGCAAAGCCCACGATAATTTTGTCGTAACGTGGGTAGTTATCATGTTTCAAACGCATGATATCTGTACCACGGCCTCCTATTGTATAATCGACGTTGGTATCTCCGGCAAATTCACCATAGCGGCTGTCATAAATACCCCAGTCAGTAAGGTAGCCAAATACCTGAAAATCAGGGTTAGTTTGGTAGTTATTAAATAGGTTTTTAACCACTCTTCCTGGAGTATAAGAGAGCTGTTTATCTGATGTGGCAGGATCGAACTTATTAGCGGCATAGGTTTTTTCAGCAGCGCCAGCTCCCCATACTTTTTCAGGCTCTTTTAAATCTTTGGTGCCTGGATCTGGGGAAATATATAAATTGCCATCATCTTGGGGGACTTTTTTATCAGCCATACATAATCCTCTATCTAAGTAAGGTTTTTTCAATGGTATGTCTTAGCAGCTAAAATTTCAGGCAGATGCAATAAACAGTAGCTTATGTCTGAAATTAATCAATAATTCTCATGTGAAAAATTAATTATTAGCTTGAAATCAGATATATACATTTTTGTTATATTGTTTAACTGAATAAAAACTTATTCTCCATTGTTGGAATAATAATTTCATCAATAAAAATATTGTAATGATATTAAATAGTGTCATTCTGGAAAAGTTATTTACATATAGATTACAAGTAGATGACTCTTGTTTTTTTATATTAATGGTCGTATTTTTTAATGAAAAAATAATATATTGCGAGTGAAGTGTTCTTTCATTCATTATATTCTATAGCTTAATAAATCCGAGCGACAGTATTACCTGAGTTTTGTACATTAACGTCACTGTTAATATACAGACACGAGGAAAGATTGTGGTGAGACAGCAAGCTTCTTCGCCCAGATTAATTTATTGGCTAAAATAATCATAGGAACAGCCCTGTGTCGCACCACAGCATATTGAATATTGTCAACACTCTCAAGAAATAATATCACCTATTTCATATTATTACGTTGTTCCTCCATTTCTAGTTCTGTGTCATTTTCATCTTCATGCACATTGAACCAGGGGAAGTAAGACGTTCTTCGTAACTTCTGGTTGGCTGTTTCTACTCTGATTTCTCTATCTAAAGCATCATATTCATATTTATCCGCATACTGATTAATACGTAAACTGGCATCGGACATATAATGCCAGTCGTTGAGGAAAAAGGGTTGATATGTACGTTTGACTAATCCTTTATTGTTATATTCAGTTCGTCCACTGACAGCCCAGCGAGGTTCAGATTCGCTTTGTTTTGGTTTATTCTCATCGTCCAAAACTAATTCCCCTGATGGGTCAAGTAAATAAGATAAACCAGGTTCATTGAGCGCCGATGCTTGTAATATGCGGCCGAAACCATCACTAAATCTAACTGTAATACGAATACGTTGTTCACGTTTAGGTCGGGCATAGTTGTCAGCAATAAAGCTAGCTTCATGCACCGGCGTTTGTGAAACCTCTTCCAACACATTGCGCATTATTCCTCCCCATCCATCACTTTGAGCATCCTGTTGCCAACAGGATATAGGAAGAAGAATCTCTCCCTGGACACTGATAATTCTTGCTTTAACTAAACGCCACCAGAGTGCTTCACTGGATAAATTCAAATGGGTTTTAGTTTGATGAATATCTTTCTTTTTCAAGCAATCTTTGTTACCAAATAACGAAAGTAAAGCATCTCCGTAGTCATAAATTTTTTGCCTTTCCAACCAGCGATAGGCTTCGGTGCGAACATTTCCAGATGGAGTGATAAATTGGCGGTTAAGTAAATAATCCCATAAATTCTTGGCTACATTTATTGGTTTCTTATCAATAACAATATTTTCAACCTTTTCTTTACTGACATTTCCCATCCAACTAAACCATTCAATGCCACTATATTGGGAAACTATTTGTTCTTTATTTTGCAAAGCGTGTTCAATCATCTCTGCAACATGACCGTCAGGTAAGACAAAATCATTCACTGGATAAAACCCGCTGATGATATAGGAACCATCATCACCCTGTTCTCCTTCTTTCCCATAAAAACTATTAGTAATGATGCGTCCTAATGCATTGAATTTAATTTCGAAAAAATTATTATTTAAATCTATTAATTTCCAAGGTTGCATAAAACGATAATCATATTCAACCGTAGTGATATTTTCGGCAGCGTCACGAGTTTTTATAATGCCACAGATAAATTGATCATATTCATAGTTAATTGCTCCACTGAGTAGACTTTTTTGTTGAGCCAATGGTCGATAGAATTTTAATTCACTCTTTTCTGCATATGTTGTATATGTATTACCTGCAACCCATACTTTTGTTTCAGGTTCTACTCCCTGTACCGGTAAAATACGTTCACTTTGGTGATATCCGGCTGAAATCAGATAATTGTCGCGTTCTGTTTCACTCATAACGTCTTTGAATGCAGATAAACTTTCATCATCAAATTTGGCAATATCGATATGATCAATCAGAGCTAAAACTTCTGGTACATTAGTAGCGTAATGGATTTGGGTTTGTCCGGCAAATTGGCGGGGACGGTTCGCTGATAATATACCTCCTGGCGCCGTCACTGTTTCAAAACTAAATCCTTGCCCTTGTGGAATATCCGCAAGATCCGGTGTCAGATAATTTCGTCTTTCTCCTTGAAGCACACTTAGCCGCCAAATATTTTGTTCATCGAAATGAATAAACTGAAATCGTTCTTCAAGCACATGTAATGTCTGCTGTTGCTCATCGTAGCTATTGTGCCAAACCTCTTCAGGAAATTGGGGAGGATAGGGATTCGTTAGGGGCTTATCCCGGCGTGGATAATTTATGCTTACCTGATGCAATATCGCGCCATATTCTTCCTGCTGTATCATAATCTGTTGAGATATTACGGGATCATTAGTTATTCCTTCATAGTTATAGTTTATTTTTTCTAACTCTACAGGCATAATCACGGGTTCTTTTATTACCTTATTATTACGATTATCATCGTAAACAACGGGTTGTACTAATCTGGCACGTAGGCGAGTAGTTTGTACATTAAACGGCGCAGTGTTATTGATATCCCAAATTTCTTTACGTATCAGCATCCCCTGTAAGCCACGATATAATCCTTTGAGCGTAGCTTCGTCTGGATTTTCTAAAATAATATCTTGCTGTTTCTCTGCATCGTAATAGGTCAATTGTATTGGCGCAGGTGTAAAAGCCTCTTCATCACCAAGCCAGCAATTAATAAGATGATTATCATCACCTTCATAACCAAGATGATACCAGGAATCAATGCGCGTATTTTTATCATCTGGCGAGTCATTCTTACTGAGATCGATTGCTGACTCAGTGATTGATATATAACCAAATCCACGAAATTCTCGCTCACTCTGATCAAACACTCCATGCCGATAAGTATAAGACTGGCTTAATGAATTACCGCTAATTTCATCTTTTACGTATGAATATGCTTGGACATATATCGGCATAGGTAAACGAGATATTGCTTCAGGTGTTTCCTTTTTTTCATCCAACCAATATTGCGCGGAACTACGGTATCCCCATTCGGTATAAGCTCCCATATTATTACTCACAGAAGACAGTAAATAGGATTTAACTGGGGTGAAATCATAGCGCCAATGATGGTAATAACCATCGTCTCCGACAACGCTTAATATTAAACTGGGAACACCTACTCCTCTTATGTCTGCGATCAGTAGCTTACTTAATAGATCTGTATAGCGGAGCCCATCAGGCAGCGGAATAATATGAGGTTCTCCATATGAATTCCCTGCTTGGTTTAGATATAAATAAAGTTTGTCTGAATCAGCATAAATCAGGTCGGTAGTTCCTGAGCCATTAATATCGGCTAAATAGATACGTTCAGGATTAAACGGTATTTCTGGACTAAACCCACTAAGCTTAATAATAGGGCCAAATTGGCCGTTTCCTAAATTTGGACTAAAGCTAACTCCTTCCTCACTAACCTTCATCCAATGTTGTTGACCCGAGCCGGCAACATCACTAAAAGCGACGACACTAGCATGATCGTGTCGCCAATTACCAATAGCGGCTGTTGCGGGTAAAGAGGCATCAACACCTGCCTCAAATCCATTGCCACTATTGAGATAAACGCGAACTGACATAGGGCCTAATAACGCTAAATCACTAAAACCACGATGATTAATATCAACGAAACGAATATCTCTGGAAAAGAATTCGAGCGGCAATGCATTAAAAGGTGTAAATTCTGACCAGCTATGGTTTTGATGAGTAAAGAAGCCTGACAATCCCGGCGATGTGATAATCCAATCAAGTTCAGAATCGTTATTTATATCGGCGAGATAGGAATTTTCTGGCCTTAATCCCGGAATTAACGGTAATGTTTCCCAATCGGAATAGGTGACAGCATCGGGATTATCGGCTGTCACATCACGTATTGGTGAACGGTATTTCCATTCTCCCGCATTAAAATATAAGATCCCGGCAACGCCATCTTTATACAAATCAACTAGTTGAAATTTTTGACCTTTATATACACCTTCAAAATCTGTATCCGGTAAATTAAATGATTGCCAGCCAGTATTATTGTTTGGAGAAAATGGTGTATAACTAAATTCTATAGGAGGAAGAGATTGAGACGACAGCTCTCCATAACCTGTTACCGTTACGCTGCGTAGTGTACTTAATACCGGGTTATCTTCATATTCAAGCCACAGGCGTTTTACTAGCACATTATTTTCACCTAATTGTTCAGGAAAATGATGATACATCAGCACTTGTCTACAAAGGCGATAAGTCCGTAGCTCAAAACCATATTCATAGCGAGAAAAAATATCTGATCTCACTAACCATTGTCCGTTTTCTGGTATATCAAAGGGGGGAACTTCATCGAAATTGGTTCCTCTTTCTCCGTAGTCGAGAACCAAAGTAAAGAGCCATCCCTCCTGAGGTAACACAGATGACGATGCCAGATAAAGGAATTCATGTTGTTCTAAATTGCCATAAGTAATTTTGCTAAGATAACGCTGTGCGTTACGTTTTCTTCCTAATTCCCACTCTGGAAGTGGTTCTGGTAGTCCTTCACCATCTTCAACCAAATAGTGATAGCCAATATGTTCTCCGGTGGGAGATAACGACTCTTCTAATAACCAGATGGCGACTTTGTTTTTATTTTCAGGGTCGGAAATTCGGCCTTTTTCTGTCTTACCTAAACAATGAATTTGCCCGTCTGGAGAATAAATAAGCCAATGGCCTGCGTCTTCTGTATTTAACTGATAATGTTCAAATCGTAAGAAGTTACCTTCCGAGCGTGAACAATAACGAGTGATATTATAGGATATGGGAATTTCATCGTGATTAATAATATCTTTCTTTATTTTTTCTTCTATTGATATTAATAGTTCACCATTAGGGCCAACGAATTGATCAATTTTCCCTGTTTTATCGATTTCCTGGCCATAATTAGGAACCCCTTTTTGTGTTCTTCGGCTGATACGTAATAAAGGGAGCTGCCATCCGACGCCGAATTCACTATTCCCTTGTCCACTACTGTATTGCAAAGACAATGAAGGCGCGTAGCCTCTGCCGGATGAAATGGGTAGTGGTATAGTGAAAGTCGCCATGCCACTGACACCAGCAGAATTTAATTCTGCATCCAGCCCTTTTAGCGCACCGCCTCCTTTTGGTAAGGATAACTCAGTGATAGATATTGTATCGATCGTTTGTTCTGTCATAGTTTTCTCTGCATAGTGTAAATGTTATGAGTAAATAACTTGTTTATTAAAACAAATAGTTATGAACATTGAGTGGAAGTACCACGGGCATTTAGGCAATTATATATTTCATTGAAAATTATAATGTTGTAAATATGTCCTATAGTAATACAGTTAAGTTGATATTGTATTATTTATAATGAATCACGATTGTTGTTTTGCTAATAGTCTATACCCGTTATCTTTCAAGTTGCCTTTTTGTTGGTTGCTCTCACTCACCCCAGTCACATCGTTATCTATGCTCCCGGGGATTCGCTCCCTTGCCGTTGCGATGTATCTTGAAATCTATAGGGTATATATTCTCAAAGCGTAGACGATAAATTATAAAAACACCTATGAGGTCACTTATAAAAATATCGATGAAACGGCTCATAATTTAAGTGTATGGTATTAAGGGATTGTTTTATTTATAATTGATTTGCCAAATTAAAAACATTAAATATTAGCAGTCTAATTTGATATTATTGCAAATGTAGGTGCTTCTACATATTTCATAAATTTCATAGTTTTTATTATGAATATTTTTTGCTTATATTATTTTCACCAAAGTATTACCTTGTGGGAGGCGTTGAGTTGTCAATGTGGTAGGAAATTAATTGTCGGTAGCAGAAAATAACCGGGAGGTGGGATGAAAGTAGGGAACTATCAACAATAAAGGGAGTTATCAACAATAAAAAGCAGCACTACCGCAATGGGCGGTAATGCGCTGAATTAAACTTGAGCTCTATGGCCGGAAAGCGCGGAGTGACGGGCAGCTTGGCCGTCTGAGCCATAAAGAGAAGGGCTATGGCGGCTTTTTAGAAAAGCGATAGCTTGGCTATTTAGTTCAAGATGTTGGGTTAATAGCAGGCCGTTATGGGTATTTAAATCACGAACCTGAGTAACCGCTTTGCCGATCTGTTGCCATAATGTGGCAAGCAAAGGTTGCTTATCATAGGGCGCAATGATGTTTAATGCTTTGCTCAAATTAAGACGTTGCTGTTCTGAATGGCTAAGCGCAGATAACAAAAAATTTTTTCGTTCTGTCATCTGGTGCAAATCTCGTGCTTCAATAAAACCCTCGCACAAAATACGCTGTTCTTCCGCCATAGTTTGGGTCAGCGAGGTCAAATAGGTCACTTGCTGTTCGAGTAATTGTTGTAGTTCTTCCATAGCGGGTTCAATTATTTCTTATCGTACTGAAAGTTTTCGGCGGCTTCTTTGAGCAAAGCATCTGCGATTTTACCGCTGTTCATTTTTAAGGTTCCTTGAGCAATCGCTTCTTTCAGCTTTTGTACCTTTTGGATATTGATATCCTGACTGCTTGGTTGAACCAGTTTTGTTTGTGCTTCGCTCAGTTTTACTTGTGCATCGCTGCTTTGTAAGGCAACGCCGGAGGTTTTGCGGGTGCCTTGGGCGCTTTCATTAGTGGGGCGCTGTTGAACAGCAGCGATAGCTAATAAGGGGTGAGTGCGTTCGATACTCATAATTATTATCCTTTATGGCCAGGCATAGGTTCACCTATGGATCGGAGCAGGTTACATGCCATTTGCATACCTGCAAATCGTGCTCTGCTGGTTATATCGGCACAATGAAAGAAAACTTTAGTGACTTATAACATGATTTTTACATTGCCGTTTTCTAATGCCTGGCCGGTTATAACATGCCCTGAATTCATTCGAACCCTGACTTTATCAGAAATAGCGGCGTTATTAATAGCTTTCCCTTCGTTCCGTATCTGAAAGCCATTTCCCTGAACAACTACCGCGACACTCTGGCCTGACCGTACAACCCACGGGCGGCGTAACATATTATGCGTTATCGCTTGCCCCGCCGGGATGTTACGTATAGCGATACTGTTTTTTATCTCATTTTTGTTAATAACCAGATCATGCGGGAGTTTTTCCAGCAATCCGCTTCTGACCTGAAAATCTTTCTCTGACAAAATATCATTACGTGCGAGGACACGACGGGTAACCAGATAATTTCCTGTCACACTGACAGCGACTTGAATGAATTTGCGTTGTTGATGGCAGATAACAGGTAAAGAGAGATTTCCCCAGTTTTGACCACTAATAGCGGGTTGAATTTCTGGCCGTTCACATTGGGGCCATTGTTGTTCAGGGGTTTTGATGTTAATAGAAACTTTGTGATGATTATCCCTATGTATCTGTTGGAAATAGTGCTCTATGGCTTGGGGTAAATTATTGCCCCATGCCATCGAAGTGATAAAGAAAAATGCGAACAGCCCGATAATGTTTATAGCTTGCATCTTCTCGCTCTCATTATTTCTGTCGGTCAATACGCCGCTGTTTAGTCGCGTGTAAGTTTACCCGCATTGAATATCGGTCAATGGGATAAATAGCAATCCAATTAGCGTCTATTCATCCGATAGGCTTTTCCTTCTGCGTTTATTCTGTTTACTGCGAATTTCGCGATCGCGAAAAGCGCTATTCGCTATTAAAGGTTCACAACACAGGTCAGTCACATCAGAGGGAGGAATATGCTCGATAAATTAGATGCAGCCTTTCATTTTCAGCAGGAAGCTCTGTCATTGCGATCACGGCGGCAAGAAATATTGTCCGCTAACATCGCTAATGCGGATACGCCCGGTTATCAAGCGCGGGATATTGATTTCGCCACTCAACTGAAAAAAACCATTGCACACGGTCGGGTCACCGGAAACGGGATCGGGCTGACGCTGACATCCGATCGGCATATTCCTATTCAGCCTCAGAAGAGAATGGAGATGGATTTGCTGTATCGGGTGCCTTATCAGGCGGCGATGGATGGCAACACGGTGGATATGGATATGGAACGCGGTAATTTTATGGATAACAGCTTGAAATATCAGGCTGAACTGACTGCGACCAGCTCTCAGGTTAAAAGCATGATGTCTGTCTTACAACAAGGATAAGAGCAATGTCTTTACTCAGTGTTTTTGATATTGCCGGCTCGGCGTTATCAGCGCAATCCCAACGATTAAATGTCAGCGCCAGCAATATGGCAAATGCCGATAGTGTCGCGGGGCCTGATGGTCAGCCATATCGGGCTAAACAGGTGGTTTTCCGTGTTGCCGCACCGGCAGGGCAGGAAACCGGGGGAGTACGGGTCAGTGAAATTGTGGATGATCCCACTCCTTTCCGCCTTGAGTATCAACCGGGACACCCGTTGGCCGATGAGAAGGGTTATGTGCGGATGCCGAACGTTGATGTGGTCGGAGAGATGATTAACACCATTTCCGCTTCCCGTAGTTATCAAGCCAACGTTGAAGTGCTTAATACAACTAAATCGATAATGTTGAAAACATTAACGTTAGGCCAATAACAGGAGCGGCTCATGGCTATTACCGGTTCAGTAAATGGATCTCTGGATAACATGATTGCTGGGGAGTCAGCGTCGACTAGCAAGAAAAAGAATAGTGAAGAGCTAAATAGCAACTTCATGAAATTGCTGGTCGCGCAAATGAAAAATCAAGACCCAACTAACCCGATGAAGAACAATGAGCTGACCTCCCATTTGGCGCAGATTAACACACTAGCGGGGATCGAAAAGCTGAATACCACACTGGGGTCTATTGTCGGTCAGATAAATAATAATCAGCCTGTACAGGCGTCGGCTCTGATTGGACGAGGCGTGATGATCCCTGGGGATACCATTCTGGTGGGTTCAAATAAAGAAAATGGGAGCGTCAGTACGACACCATTTGGTATTGAGCTGGCAAGACCGGCGGATAGTGTGAAAGTCACCATTATTGATAAGCAAGGCGGGGTTGTACGCCAAATTGATATCGGTGCGTTGGAAGCGGGTGTTCATAATTTCACTTGGGATGGCACAAAAGAAGATGGCGCTATAGCGGAAGATGGCGCTTATAGAATCACCATTGCGGCCAGCTATCAAGGTGAGCAGAGAGTGTTTCAGCCGCTGAGGTTCGCGACGGTGAATGGTGTAACTCGTGACGCGGATGGCGCTAAGTTAGATTTAGGACGGATTGGCGCCGTCACTATGGATCAGATACGTCAGATTCTTTAACAAGTAAGAATTTTAACGGAGAGTAGTATGGCTTTTTCACAAGCAGTAAGTGGTTTGAATGCCGCGGCGGGTAATTTAGATGTTATTGGTAATAATATCGCCAACGCGGCGACATATGGCTTTAAATCCAGCACGGTTGCTTTTTCTGACATTTTCGCCGGTTCTCAAGTGGGGCTGGGGGTAAAAATATCGGGTGTTAATCAGAATTTTAAAGATGGTACGCCGACGACGACCAATCGCCCACTTGATTTGGCGATCACTCAAAGCGGTTTTTTCCGTATGCAAGGCGGTGATGGTAAGATCTACTATTCCCGTAACGGTCAATTCAAGATGGATGAGAACCGTAATATTATCAACATGCAAGGCATGAAATTGACCGGCTATCCCGCAGCCAGTGTCAATGGCGGCGCACCGGAGATTCAGAAAGGGGCTAACCCGGAGCCGATTACAATACCTCAAGGTATGTTGGCGGCTAAGGCGACAACTAAGGTTACGATGACAACCAACCTTAATTCGATGCATAAAAAACCGACAGACGCTTTCTCGCCAGAAAACAAGGATTCGTATAACTATCCTGCTAGTGTCACCACCTTTGATAGCTTGGGTAACCCACATAATATCAAGGTCTTCTTTGTGAAAACGAACGATAATGAATGGCAGGTTCATGCTCAGGATAGTGCGGTAGAGGGCGCCAAAGCCGCTTCGTTGGGGACGTTGAAATTTGATGGCAACGGTAAACTGATTGGTGACAATAATCAGTTTACATTTAATGTTCCCTCTCTGAATGGTTCTAATGCCGCTGATATCACTATTGATTTTAATGGCAGTAAACAGCAAAAAATTGATGCTGATAGCATATCGACACTCAAGACAGACGGTTATGCCGCAGGTGAATTCAGTGGCTACCGTATTGAGTCAGATGGCAGCGTTGTCGGCACCTATTCCAATAAACAATCCCAGTTATTGGGTCAGATCGTGCTGGCTAACTTTTCTAACCCAGAGGGGATGTCAGCGCAGGGAGACAACGTTTGGGTAGAGACGGGGGCTTCTGGCAACCCTGTTGTTGGTATTGCGGATTCTGGCGGTTTTGGCAAATTGCTCAGTGGTACGCTGGAAGCGTCCAACGTCGATATGAGCCAGGAACTGGTTAATATGATTGTTGCCCAGCGCAACTATCAATCCAGCGCGCAAACCATTAAAACCCAAGATCAGATCCTGCAAACGCTGGTCAGTATGCGCTAATAGTTTCAGGATAGCATTATGGATCATGTCATTTATACCGCAATGGGCGGCGCTCGTCAGACACTAGAGCATCAGGCAGTGACGGCAAATAATCTGGCGAATGCATCGACGCCGGGTTTTAAGGCGCAACTGGCTGCTTTGCGGGCGGTACCTGTTGAAGGGGCCGCCTTTAACACCCGAACTTTGGTTGTGGCTTCAACGCCCGGTTCTGACAATCGTCAGGGGCCGATGAACTATACCTCTCGTCCGTTGGATGTGGCGATTGGGCAGGGGGGATATCTGGCGGTTCAGCTTGAAGAGGGTTCTGAGGCTTACACCCGTAACGGCAGCATTCAGATTTCAGCGGAAGGTCAGTTAACCATCCAAGGTAACTTGCTGATGGGGGACAACGGCCCGATCAATATTCCGCCACAGGCTGAGTTAACCTTGGCGACAGATGGTTCTGTATCTGCGCTGATTCCCGGTGATCCGCCAACACAGTTGGGGCAACTTGGCAGATTGAAAATGGTGAAACCGGAGAGCGATCAGCTAATCCGCGGTGATGATGGCCTCTTTCACATGACGGAACAGGCGCGAGCGTTACAGGGTGACGTCTTGCCAGCCAGCGACGAGGTGAAATTAGTGCCCGGTGTGCTTGAAGGCAGTAATGTCAACCCAATGGAAAGTATGGTGAGTATGATTGCCAACGCCCGTCGTTTTGAAATGCAGATGAAAGTCATTCATAGCTCAGATGAAAACGCACAACGTGCAAATCAGCTATTAGCAATGGGTTGATTTAGACACAGAGGATAAAAAACCGATGATCCGATCATTATGGATTGCTAAAACTGGGCTGGATGCCCAGCAAACCAATATGGATGTGATTGCCAACAACCTGGCGAACGTCAGCACCAATGGTTTTAAACGCCAGCGTGCTATTTTTGAAGATCTGCTTTACCAGAACATTCGTCAACCGGGGGCGATGTCATCGGAGCAAACCCGCCTGCCTTCTGGTTTACAGATAGGTACCGGGGTGCGTCCGGTAGCGACAGAGCGTATACATAGTCAGGGAAACTTATCTGAAACTAATAACAGTCACAATGTCGCCATTAGAGGGAAGGGTTTCTTTCAGGTTCAGTTACCTGACGGGACCAGCGCCTATACCCGTGACGGTTCATTTCAGGAAGATCAAAATGGGCAGTTGACAACCGCTAACGGCTTTTTGATATTCCCTACCATTACTATTCCTGATAACGCGACGGACCTCACCATTAGCAGTGATGGTATTGTCAGTGTGAAAGTACAGGGGCAATCGGCGCCTCAGCAAGTTGGTCAATTTACCCTGACAACTTTTATCAATGACAGTGGGTTGGAAAGTATTGGTGAAAACCTTTATGTAGAAACTAGCAGCTCTGGCGTACCGATTGAAAACACACCGGGAATCAATGGCGCAGGGTTGCTCCAGCATAAATATGTCGAAACATCTAACGTCAATATCGCGGAAGAATTGGTCAACATGATTCAGACTCAGCGTGCTTATGAAGTTAACAGTAAGGCGGTATCGACATCTGATCAGATGCTACAAAAACTGACTCAGTTATAACCTAATCGTCAATCAGAACCGCGGGGAAACACTCAGTTTCCCCGTTATTCAGGGATAAATTAAGAGTATCGAAGATGGATACAATGGCTGTTGCCGAGACCAGCGCCGTTTGCCAGTTCCGCCGTTTACGGAAAAATATGGCGAATAAATGGCGTTGCAGTATAGCACTGGCGGTATTGTCACTAACGGGCTGCGCGTATATACCGCAGAAACCCCTGGTTGAAGGGGCAACCACCGCGGCACCTTCTGTGGCAACCGCGCCAGTCCCTAATGGCGCTATTTTTCAAGTAGTACAGCCGATTTATTATGGTTATCAGCCGCTATTTGAAGATCGCAGACCACGAAATATTGGCGACACCTTGACGATTACATTGCAGGAAAATGTCAGCGCCAGTAAGAACTCTTCGGCCAATGCCAGCCGTAATGGGAAAAACACGTTTTCCGCGGCACTGACTCCCCGTTTCCTGAAAGGGTTGATTGGTGGAGATAAAACCGATCTGGATATGGAAGCTGAGAATACTTTTGGTGGGAAAGGCGGCGCTAATGCGAATAACACCTTCAGAGGGACGATTACCGTGACAGTCGATCAATTACTGGCAAATGGCAACTTACATGTGGTCGGTGAAAAGCAGATTGCTATCAATCAGGGAACCGAGTTTATTCGTTTCTCCGGTGTCGTTAATCCACGGACAATTAATGCTAATAACACCGTCAGTTCCAATCAGGTCGCGGATGCCCGCATTGAATATGTAGGAAACGGCTATATTAATGAAGCGCAGAACATGGGGTGGTTACAGCGTTTCTTCCTGAATGTCGCACCATTTTAACAGGGGATGGTTATGATAAAACAATTTGCTGTCAGCCTTCTTCTTGTATTGCTGACTCTGGTGACAACGACGGTATCCGCAGAACGTATCCGTGATCTCACCACGGTTCAAGGAGTACGGGAAAATGCGTTGATTGGTTATGGATTAGTGGTTGGATTGGATGGAACCGGCGACCAGACGACTCAAACGCCATTCACCACTCAAAGCTTAAGCAACATGTTATCCCAATTGGGGATTACTGTTCCTCCGGGAACCAATATGCAGTTAAAAAACGTGGCTGCCGTGATGGTCACCGCGAAATTGCCTCCGTTTGGCCGTGCCGGGCAGAACATTGACGTAGTGGTTTCCTCACTGGGGAACGCTAAAAGCTTACGTGGCGGTACTTTGCTGATGACACCACTAAAAGGTGTCGATAATCAGGTCTATGCTCTGGCGCAAGGTAATATTCTGGTTGGCGGCGCCGGCGCCAGCGCGGGGGGAAGCAGTGTAAAAGTCAATCAGCTTGCGGGTGGTCGGATTAGTAACGGTGCAGTGATTGAACGCGAATTGCCTACGCAATTTGGCGAAAATGGCATACTGAATCTTCAATTAAATAACGAAGACTTCTCACTGGCGCAGCAAATCAGCGATACCATCAATCGTGCTGGGAGAACGGGAACGGCAACGCCGCTGGATGCTCGCACAGTACAATTGCGTATGCCGAGAGATAAAAGTGAGCAGGTTAAATTCCTTTCTCATGTGCAGAATCTGACTCTTCGCGTTGATGTCGGTGATGCCAAAGTGATTATCAACTCTCGCACCGGCTCTGTCGTGATGAACCGCAATGTCATGCTGGATAGCTGCGCGGTTGCTCAAGGGAATCTTTCTGTCATTGTTGATAATCAGGTGGTTGTTAGTCAGCCAAATACACCGTTAGCAGGCGGCAGTACCGTTGTCACCCGTAATCCCGCTGTTGCTGTCCGTGAACAAAATGGCGCGTTGCAGCAGGTTAACGCCAGTGCAAGTTTGAGCCATGTTATTCAAGCATTGAATGCATTGGGTGCGACCCCGAATGATTTAATGTCAATCTTACAGGCAATGGAAAGTGCAGGCTGTCTGCGGGCGAAACTGGAGATCATTTGATGAATGATTTATTAACCCTGCCCGGTGCGGCTTACGATGTCCAGTCGGTTAACACATTAAAATCCAATCTGGCGAAAGATCCACAACAGGGGCTACGGCAAGTAGCCCAACAAATGGAAGGGCTCTTTGTTCAGATGATGCTGAAAAGCATGCGCTCGGCTCTGCCTAAAGATGGCATGTTGAGCAGTGAACAGACCCGCCTCTACACTTCGATATACGATCAGCAAATCGCGCAGAACTTGGCTCAGAAGGGGCTAGGTTTTGCCGATATGATGCTCAAGCAACTTTCTGGCGCTAAAACCGCCCCTGGCGAAATAGCGGGTAAAATACCCATGACGCTGGATAACGAAGTTTTGCAGACTTTGCCGAGGCAGGCGCTTGAGCAATTTATCCGTCGAACGGTACCAAAACCCGAGACGACGCCTAAACCGCTGCCGCTGAACAGTACGAATTTCGTATCCACGCTCTCGACCCCTGCCCGGATAGCCAGCCAACGCAGCGGTATTCCTCATTTGCTGATTATTGCTCAGGCCGCATTAGAGTCTGGTTGGGGGCAAAGAGAGATTCTGACCGCTGATGGCAAGCCAAGTCATAATCTGTTTGGTATTAAAGCGGGTAAAGGTTGGAAAGGGCCGGTAACCAATATCCTGACCACAGAATATATCAACGGCGAGCCTCAGAAAATGAAGGATAACTTCCGTGTTTATGGCTCTTATGTGGAAGCGATTGAGGATTACGTCAGATTACTGACAGAAAGTCCTCGTTACGCCAACGTTGCCCGCTCTGTTACCCCGGAGCAAGGGGCTTATTCCTTACAACAGGCAGGTTATGCGACCGATCCCGGATATGCGAAAAAACTGGTCTCAGTTATTCAACAGCTAAAAGATGCCGGAGAAAAGGCGGTGAAAGCCTATACCTACGATTTGAGTAAACTATTCTGATCGCTATTTTGCTCAAGTTTTATTGAGTTCAGCCGATAAATTAAAGCAGTTCAGACTTTGTTTTTAGTTATCTGAAAGATTGTTTGCCGCCGTTAGCGGAGACATAAATAAAACGTAAAA
Organism: Photorhabdus namnaonensis; assembly: GCF_001684335.1. Lineage (GTDB taxonomy): Bacteria > Pseudomonadota > Gammaproteobacteria > Enterobacterales > Enterobacteriaceae > Photorhabdus > Photorhabdus namnaonensis. The sequence goes on along the minus strand of NZ_LOIC01000072.1, from coordinate 7,330 downwards.
GGATCTTCTGATGTCCAACAGTCTTATTAATACCGCGATGAGTGGCCTTCAAGCGTTTCAAATTGCTCTGGGAACCGTGAGTAATAACCTCGCAAATTCCAAAGTTCCTGGTTATAACCGGCAATCGACAGTTGTCAATCAAAACGGCGGCACGATGACGTCCGTTGGCTTTATCGGAAATGGTGTTACTGTTACCAGTATTAACCGTCAATATAACGAATTTATTAATCAACAATTGTCTGCGGCTCAGGCGAAACAAGGCGCGTTAACCACTTATTCTCAGCAAATTTCCCAGATTGATAATTTGCTGGCAGACAAAGCGAATAACCTGTCCAACACCATTGATGACTTCTTTACCAGTTTACAAAATGTCGTCAGTAACGCGGAAGATGATGCAGCCAGAACGACAACGATTGGTAAATCAAAGGGGCTGGTAAACCAGTTGCAAAGTGCGGATGCCTTCCTGCGTAAAATGGAAAATAACATTAATCGGGGAATAGCTAATTCGGCTGAATCTATTAATAACTATGCGCAGCAAATTGCTAAACTCAATGGTGAAATTACCCGTATGAGAGGCGGCGGTAGTGCTGAGCCGAATGCATTATTGGATCAGCGTGATCAATTGGTCAATGAACTGAATAAGCTGGTTGGCGTGAGTGTGACTCAGCAGGATAGCGATTCTTACAATGTCACTTTTGCAGGAGGATTGACACTGGTTCAGGGAACAACCGCTTACCGAGTAGAAGCGATTTCATCCAACGCGGATAGCAGTCGCATTACATTAGGTTATGATCGTGGTTTTGGTGATGTTGTTGAAATTGATGAAAAATTCATTGATAAAGGGCAATTAAGCGGCACATTACGGGCGCGTAGTGAAGTGCTGGATAATTCCCGTAATCAGTTAAACCAATTAGCGTTGGTATTGGGCGATCAATTTAATCAGGTTCACCGTGCTGGTTTTGATTTAAAAGGCAAACCGGGTGAAGATTTCTTCACATTTAATAACCCAGATGTGGTTGCCAATAGTAGAAATAAAGGTTCTGCTGATTTTAAAGTGGAATATACAGATACCTCAGCGGTAAAAGCCAGTGATTACCATATTAGCTACGATGGGGCTAATTGGAAAATTCAGCGTGCCTCTGATAAGGCGGATATTGCTGCCAAAGTAACAGGTAATACACTGGAATTTGATGGATTAAAAGTTGAAATTGACCCAACCAATGCAAAAGAGCATGACCGATATACACTGAAAGCGGTCAACGGTGTTATTGGCAGTATGGCGGTAAATATTAAAGATGCGTCGCAATTGGCGGCTGCCGGTACTAAAGATGGTGGGGCGAGTGATAACGTCAATGCCAAAAAACTCATTGAGTTGCAGAATAAAAAATTGGTAGAGGGGAAAGCATCATTTTCTGGCGCTTATGCTTCGATGGTCAGCACCATTGGTAACCAAACCAGCACGGCGAATATTGAGTTAGAAACTCAGAATAATATTACTAAACAACTTTACGCTAATCAGCAGTCGGTTTCCGGCGTCAACATCGATGAAGAATATGGCGCGTTGCAAAGTTTTCAACAATATTATCTGGCTAATGCTCAAGTTATCCAGACTGCCACAACGTTATTTAATGCCATTTTGGATCTCCGTCGCTAATAAACGTGCCATTTAATAAAAAATAGCCTGAGATATCTTAGGCATTTAGCTGAATATTTAAAAGGAATGAAATTGTGCGCGTAAGTACCAATATATTGTACGACCAGAAAATGACGAGTATTACGACTGCTCAGTCGAAATGGATGCAGCAGGGAGCACAGTTATCCAGTGGTCAGCGGGTGATAAATCCATCCGATGATCCGATGGCGGCCTCTCAGGGGGTCATGGTCGCTCAAGCTGAATCTCAGAACCAGCAATATATAACGGCTCGTTCGTTTGCTAAGAACGCGATTTCCATGCAATTGAGTGTGGTATCCAAAGCTGTCGGGGTGGTTCAAAATATTCATGAAAGTTTGGTAGCCACAGTAAATGGTGTATTGAGTGATGAAGATCGTAACTCGTTGGCTATTCAACTGACAGGATTTAAAGAACAACTGGTGAATTTGGGCAACACCACCGATGGTAATGGTCGCTATATTTTTGCCGGCTATAAAACGGATGCGAAACCTTTTGATGAGAGTACAAGCGGTACAGTTAGCTATCGAGGCGGCTCTGAGGAAATGACGCAGAAAGTGGATAACAACCGCTCTATGATTATTGGACATACCGGAGAGCAAGTTTTTCTCTCGTCTACCAGCAATCCGATCAAAGAGCCGGATGGCAGCCCGAGTGAATCTGATATATTTAAAACCATAGACATGGCGATTCAGTCATTGAAAACACCATTTGTCGAAGCAGATCAAAAGAGTCGTGATGATGCGCTGGAATTGTTGAATAAGGCTAACCGCGGCGCCCGCAATGCGTTGAATAATATCTCTTCGGTGGAATCGGTATTGGGTTTACAACTGAGAGAAATAGAAGACTTAGATAGTTTGGGGGCGGAACGCAGCCTGGCGAATAAAAGCCGTTTGAGTCAACTGGTTGACGTAGAATGGAACTCAGCGATTTCGAATTATTATCAACAACAAGCCGTACTTCAAGCATCGTATAAGACATTTACCGATATGAAAGGCATGTCGTTGTTTGAAATATTTCGTTAATTTAATTTTCATTTTTACTTTAATCGCTGGTTTTCAGGCCAGCGATTTTCTCAATTAAATATCCTGCATAATTATTTATTATTTAAATAATCCTGCTCTCTGCTTTCCTTTTATCAATATTTTTATTACTGATTTAGGCCAGCAATTTTGGTTAATAAAATCATTATAATTCATTTTAACGTAACCCATTCAATATATTGAAGTTTTCTGCTAAAACCCCTCATTCACATTGGAATAAAATATCGTATTTTCAAAAAAATAAGTTGATTATTTCTTCCATCTGCTACCCTCCCGTTCATATGTTGAACAGGGAAAAGTTTGGTTAATGAATCTGCCGGTGAATATGTTCGGTAATCATTTAAGTAAAAGAGGGTGAAATTATGGTTGTTTTACATGATCTGTTTAATTCCCTGAGCCTCGACCTCACGGGATCAGGAGGAATGTAATGGCAGATTCAGGATTGATTTTTACACTTATTGTCGGCTCTCTTACAGGTCGGGATTGCCAATATTGAGTTGAAGGATCGTACGTTTAAAAATCCACTGTGGGGGGCTGACTATTACTATCACGAACGCCAAATTAACCACCAACGTTCAGATTTGCCCAGTTACACTTACTATGATTTTCCCGGGCGTTTTAAAGATGAGCGTGGCGAGCGCATGAGTCAATTTCGTTTGGAAGCACTCCGCGCAGACACGATGTTTGGTGGTGGGCAAAGTGACTGTTTTGCTCTGGCGCCGGCATGGTTAACCGCGCTCAGAGACCCCCAGTGGCCGGGTTATTATCGGATGGAAACGTTATTAAAAAGCGAATTGGGTTTTATCCCCGATTAGGTAATTAAAAGGTAATTGATAAGGTAATAGATATGGCTGAACAAACTATTTCATCCCGCGCTGGTGTTGCCTGCATGACATGCGACAACCCGGACCCCTGTATTTATAAAATCAGCGTCACTTTTGGTCGGAATACGCAGGTCTGGCCTGAAAAGCCGGTAATTAAGATGAGCCTGATTGATAATGGAAAAGGTCAAAAAGGGACGATACAGATTGAAGGTAAATGTAATAACACGGCTAAACATCATGCGGTGCTGACGGGGGGACAGAAAGAGAAAACGCTAGAATTTAATGCGCCACAGGAGGTGACATTATTTTATAAAGATCAACTGCAAGACGCTGAGATTGAAAGTGACCTGGAAAGTGTCTGGTTTTATTTATCTAATCTTGCCAACCCGACAGATATGTACAGTGAGCCGCGTTATTATAAGTTAATAACTCAAGGTTGCCTGGAGAGTCGACAGTACGCGACGATAGCGGTTTACCCGTCGGTCAGTTTTATGGTTTCGGTTGGATTGAGCTTTGATTTTTCTCATGGAGAACGTTCTGTAAAGGAGCGGCGTGATGAACAGAAAAAAGCGCGTCTGGCGATGGAAAATGTCAAGCCTAAAAATGGCAATAAACTGCGCAGTGGGTGGACAACCCATACGGACCCATTTTATCTGACCCGACAGACGGCCATTAACGTCGAATATGCTTTAACGGTTCAGGATATGGATTACTCGGCGAAGTTTGCGGAAGTGAATAAGGTGAGGAAAACTCTGCCCAATTTAGAGGCTATCAATCGGGTGGAAAAACTGCTGGGTTATACCAAAGAATACCTGGCGCCCGATCCGGATTCAAAAGGCACCCGCAGCTACCAACTGCTTGAGCTCAAAGTGGACCTCATCAATATTGGACTGGCTTATGCTTATGACCGAACCACTTCGATGGATGACCGTACCCATTTTTTGGGTTTCAGCGCCGCGCCTTTTATGGGGATGACGGCAAAACTGGATCTTATCCAAATGGGGGCGGCGTATTGCAAGATAGAGAAGGTGGCAGCCAAATTCAGGAAGGCGCTGGCT
>NZ_LOIC01000072.1:0-2726 GCF_001684335.1 Photorhabdus namnaonensis | reverse complement strand
ACCTGGAAAGTGTCTGGTTTTATTTATCTAATCTTGCCAACCCGACAGATATGTACAGTGAGCCGCGTTATTATAAGTTAATAACTCAGGGTTGCCTGGAGAGTCGACAGTACGCGACGATAGCGGTTTACCCGTCGGTCAGTTTTATGGTTTCGGCTGGACTGAGCTTTGATTTTTCTCATGGAGAACGTTCTGTAAAGGAGCGGCGTGATGAACAGAAAAAAGCGCGTCTGGCGATGGAAAATGTCAAGCCTAAAAATGGCAATAAACTGCGCAGTGGGTGGACAACCCATACGGACCCATTTTATCTGACCCGACAGACGGCCATTAACGTCGAATATGCTTTAACGGTTCAGGATATGGATTACTCGGCGAAGTTTGCGAAAGTGAATAAGGTGAGAAAAACCCTGCCCAATTTAGAGGTCATCAATCGGGTGGAAAAACTGCTGGGCTATACCAAAGAATACCTGGCGCCCGATCCGGATTCAAAAGGCACCCGCAGCTACCAACTGCTTGAGCTCAAAGTGGACCCCATCAATATTGGGCTGGCTTATGCTTATGACCGAACTACTTCGATGGATGACCGTACCCATTTTTTGGGTTTCAGCGCCGCGCCTTTTCTGGGGATGACGGCAAAACTGGATCTCATTCAAATGGGGGCGGCGTATTGCAAGATAAAAAGTGTGGCAGCCAAATTCAGGGAGGCGCTGGCCCGCAGGAATTCAAATGATAAAAACTATTTAGATCTGGAATGTTGCATTATTTTGACATGCAATCTGTCCTTTCAATTGGGTGCCGCTTATAAACAAAAGCAGTGGACTTTTGACGCCGGTGATAAGAATGATTTGAAATTGAGTCTGGAAGGAAAAGCGAATGTCGCCTTTAAGACTCATATTATGATAATGGAAGCCGCAATGGGAGTGGGTGTGGCTGTAAAAACAGCGGCGGGTTTTGAACTTGATCAGCATGATAAAGGGATCGATCTGGCTGGCTACCATAATGGGATTGTTGCGGAATTTGAGGTAGATGTGGATGTGGGGAAAGAAGATGGTGAAAAATCTTTAATCCAAGTCAAAGAGAAGTGGAAATGGGTTATTGCTGATCCGTTAAAAGCTAATGAGTCTCCGTTGAGAATTAACCTGATGGGGGAAGAACGGTCTGTAGTTCGTCCCGAAATTGTTCCAGGCGCTGAAACAGGGTCATGGGAAATGGGTTATGACCCTAACTTTAAGCCTAAGATGGATAATATCCCGTTTATCACCGGATTACCCGGAATGTGAGGATAAAATGAGATTGAAACTGTTATTGCTGTTATCAGGAGTGATTTTTATGTTAAGTGCTCAGGCAAATGAATCGAGGCTATATATTCGCAGTTTATTCGATATCCAATACGCCTTTTGTGACATCAAAACCAATGGCGTAACGGGAATGGATAACCGTAATTCGGCTCGGGAAGGCCGGGGATTTGGTACCGGCAGTACAGCATCTATGTTATTAATGGCTAATGGTGAAAATGAAATCAGTCTGGAGTTTGGTGCGCTGGATTGGTTTTCTCCAAGTGAAATGCCAGATAAAACTCGCAATCACTTTAATCCTGAAGCTAAATGCACGCTGGAACTAACTGCTATGCGTGGTAAAAAGAGTGAGGTGTTGACAGCGATGGAAGTGGCAATTGATAAAAATGGTCAACCTGTGGCAATGACACCCACAAATGAAGGCAAATACTCTACTATCAGCACACCGGTGGTACGTCATGTGATACAGGCAGAAAAGGTAGAGGCTGGACATAAAGATAAAAAATTCTTTAAGAGCCGGAAATTTCCACCCAATATGACCTTATACCGATTTAGCAGGAATGTAAAAATTAGTGGCTTACCTGAATGGGAATGGGAGAAAGCAACCCCTTATACTGATACCCCGGAACAACGTCAGCAATTGCAACAGGCTTATATGGCTGCCTGGGGGGCTTATAACGCTAAGGATTTGAATACACTCCGTGATCAACAAAAAGTTGCGCTCAAAGCCTGGGCTTGGGCTACTAATGAAAGTGAAGAGAGTGTTTTTGCTGATCAATCTGTTTATAGTAGGATCAAAATAAAAAGTTTCAAAATGATACCAATTAACTGGGATGACTATCGGGTTAAAATAATGAATCAGGGCAGAATGGTTAGATTAGTGAATAAGTCGGATTTAAAGAATTCTCCAATATCTTACTATTACGTTGATGAGGAAGATGGTGAAACGGTTTTGGCTACCGTCGCACCAATCTTTTCATTAATTAACGGTCGTTTTGTTCAGGTGATTTAATGGATAGCAATATCGGGTTATTTGACCCGATATTTTTTCTCGACGGGAAATGTAATAAGAATCGGTGATATCGATACAGCGTTTGGTGATTGTAAAACGATTCAGGGATTGTGGATTTGGTTAATATTAAAGTTGAATAATATTCCACTTATCACCGGATTACCCGGAATGTGAGGATAAAATGAAATTAAAATGGGTATTGCTATTATTAGGCGTGATTACTATGTCAGGTTTAGGTGTGATGGTGATGCAAGGTGCTAATGCAAATGAGCCGAGGTTGTATATTCGCAGTTTATTCGATATTCAGTATGCCTTTTGTGATATTAAAACCAATGGCGTAACGGGAATGGATAACCGAGATTCAGCCCGGGAAGGGCGAGGGTTTGGGACTTCAAGTACGGCCGCTATGCTATTAATGG
>NZ_LOIC01000071.1 GCF_001684335.1 Photorhabdus namnaonensis | reverse complement strand
GGTTTTCCCCGATATCACTTTTCCGGCATGCCGGGCACCGGCAATCGCCCCGCTGACGGCCTTTTTACCGGCCTGTCGGGTAAACAGTTTACCCAGCCCTTTCAGGGCGCCTCGTGACGGCGGCGCCAGAAATTCAACGGCTATCAGTATCGCCCGTTCCCAGGCGGAGAACTCTTCGGCCACCGCCAGGTAAGTTCCCTGCCCGGAGCCGATAAACACCGTTTTAGCCCCGGATTTTATGGTGGCGCCACACGCCAGTTTGTCATCCACCCGGGCCGCCGGCGAGCCGTTGATAAACACGGTTTCACTGCCCTGGGCAATCAGGGG
>NZ_LOIC01000070.1:167523-168002 GCF_001684335.1 Photorhabdus namnaonensis | reverse complement strand
GGCCGCCCACTTCGCCATAATCCATTGCCAGATACAGCGACTGCCCGCGCAGCGGGGTCTGCCAGTCCAGTTCGTTGCGGCTGTACCAACCCCGATCAGCGGATAAGGTCAACTCGCCATCAAAACCGCGCACCGTCCAGCGGCCGCCGATTGAAAATCGATCCTGGGGCGTCAATGGGCTGGCGCTTATCTGCCGCAGATACTGGGTTTGATAAGAAAAAGGCTGAGAAAACAGCGTTAACGGCCCGGAAAGCGTTGCCGAGAACTGGGTGATTTTAGGCAAGGCGGTCCCCTCATTGCGGTACTCTTCCGGTGCCGGTTGCGCGCCAAACCAGCGCATGCCCTGCTGGTAAGTCACTTTGGTATCCAGCGTCGCGCTGCCGATAAAGTGATGATGGGACAGCCCCAGCTTCCAGCCCGCGGTTTCCCGGCGCTGAACATCGACTTCGGTCTTATCAATAAAATTGCGCGAAGTCCGG
>NZ_LOIC01000070.1:166589-167513 GCF_001684335.1 Photorhabdus namnaonensis | reverse complement strand
TTTTGGCTTTTGCCCCGGTATTGGATCGCCTGATTCAGCCCGGCTATCGTCTGGGTATAATCGTAATGACTGGCCGTCACGCTGGCCATCCAGTAGCCGAAGGGCAAAGAGTAATAGAGCGTGTCATTTTGGCTGCCTTTCCCGGCAGATGAGTGAATATCGCGCCCACCGGAGAGATAGAACAGGTCGCTTAACGCCAGGGGGTTATCCAGAAAAAAGGTCAATCCGCCCTGATAACGCCCGGTGCTTTTCGATCCGGTATCATCCAGATACGTGGCGACTCGCCAGTGCCGGGACTGACGCCAGTCCAGCACAATATCGCTCTCCCCCGGCTGCGTGGCCGGGACAATGTTCATATCAGCCTGAACGGTGGGGAAACGTTGCAAGTTTTCCAATCCCTGCTCGATATCCCGTAAATCCAGTAACTTGCCTTCACGCGCGGGAAAGGGGGTTATCCGCTGGATATAGTTCCCGCTGTCTGGGGTATAGCGGATATGCCGGATGTTGCCCGGTATCATCACCAGTTTTAAGGTTTGGGTACGCAGATCCTGGGGAGGCACCAGAACCCGGCTGGTGACATAACCGTGATTAATGAGCTGATCTTGCAACTGGGTTATCAGCCGGCTAATGCCTTTATCACCGAGGCAATGGTTTTCGCCCTGTTGGGCGACACGCCGGAACGGTAACCAGTGCGGGAAATTTTCGGTGCCGGCCAATACGACATGAGTGACAGGAAAACAGGGGGTTTCCACCGCCAAGGCGGCTGACGCCCCGGTTTCCGGTACCGACAGGTGAACCTCCGCAGGCGGCGGGGCTAATTGCGCCTCCAGGGCTTGCTGGCGGGCCTGTTGATGAATGAGTTGTTGATCTGCGATATCGGCGGCTTGACTGCCTAAAACCACGCTACAAAAAACCGTGAATACT
>NZ_LOIC01000070.1:105176-166572 GCF_001684335.1 Photorhabdus namnaonensis | reverse complement strand
GGTTATATTGCAAAGCAAAAAACAGGCCAATGTGATTATTTTGTAACAGGATTGTATAAAAAATAGATTAATATTAATCATTTAATAACCAACATTAATAATTTCAAATTAATTTTATTGTTTTATTTTAATAATGTGATTAATATCACATTTATGATTGTTGTTTCTGTAATATACAAAATAAAGTGTGATAATTATCATAAATTGGTGATGAGATATTGTCTTTTATGATTATGTGAGGGGTTAGGGTTATCCATGCCAATCTTGCTTCTTATCTGCTGCTCGCTCTGCCAGAAGATCACTTAACCTAAATCCTTCATAATCATATGGGATAAATAGCATGATTTGTTGGTGTCATTGCTCTTCTTGGGAAAGGAGGAGCAATAAAAATATCAATGGGTTAATCAAGCAATGCTTTCCAAAAGGAACCGATTTTAATGAAATCTCTAAGCAGGAAATAAAGTTTGTGGTAAACCGATTAAGTAATTGCCCCTGAAAAACTTGGGGTGGTAAAACATCCAATGAATTATTTATAAGGAATACGGATATGTTTACTTCCAGAGTAACGATGTTGCACTTATTATGTGAATCCAAGCTATTTAAATGTTTTTTATGTAATATAAAGTCAAATTATATCTGATAAACACATTATATTTTTATCTTATAATATAGATAAAATGAAAGTGGTCATGTAAGTTAATTACTGGCTTGATAGTGATATTTAAAATTAGCCATTGTCAACTACACTAGGTATTAGTACAGTAAGTCTAATTAAATTGCCTTAATAACCTATCGTTTAATTTTATTTTTTAATAATATATTTCCCTCTATTTTTAAAATATGTTGTACAGTAAGGTATAATATTTGTGTGTTAATATTGCAAGACAATAAATATGATAGAGAGATAATCATTTTATGTTGAAAAATTAACGGTTAACAGAGAAGGGGGAATTTGTGATCTGCTTATAAAAATGTGCCAATATAATGGCTTTTCATTATTTCATTGATGTACGTCAATGCTATTGTTACCTGTATCGTTTAATAGAAGTATTACTTCAACAGAACTGATGGATATGCCATGTCATTAAAAATAACTGTACTCCTGGAAAATAAAACATCTGATTCACATTTGATAGCTAAGCCTGGTCTGAGTCTTTTACTTGAGGATGGTGAAGAGAAGATAATTTTTGATACCGGCCCAGATGGTAGCTATCTTGAGAATGCAAATAGGATGGGAATATCTATTGATGATATATCCAAAATTGTTATCTCTCATGGGCATTCTGACCATATAGGTGGTGTTAACTATTTTCCTCATAATGCTAAATTAATATGTCACCCTGATGCATTAAGCGAGAAATATTATGGTGTCATGTTCAATAAAAAGAGTGTCTTAAAATTCAAAAAAATGTCGGGTAAAATTAATAAAAGAGTTAAGAAGAGAGTTTTATTTCGTTTGACGAAATCGCATATGAAAATAAGCGATCGATTTATTTTTTCAGGAGAAATAGCAAACAATCATCGTAAATCCTACGGATTAATTAGAAAGAGCTCTTGGGCTAATGATTATATATTGGATGATAGCGCGTTAATTTGGAAAAGTGATAATGGACTGGTGATTATCATTGGCTGTGGTCATTCTGGTATTTGTGAAATTATTAACCACGCTAAAATGATTACGGGTGTAGACAAAGTATGTGCGGTAATAGGCGGATTACATTTAAGGAGAGCATCGCCGACAGAATTATTGAAGATCAGAGAATTTTTCATAAAAGAGGATATACAAGAGGTTTATGGATGTCACTGTACTGGTCGCTGGGGAAGACTTTGGTTACCGAATGTTAAACAGTTGAAAACAGGGCAGGTATTATTAGTAGAGTAACATAATGAAATTTATTGAGAAAATGGATGTTCATCAGGCTATTACCCCATTTGCGACAGCGTTGGGGTTAGGGTTTTATTCATATTTTATAGAAAATAATTTGTATAATCGGTGTTTCACTCAAGTCATTATTGCCACTTTTGATAAAAAAGTGGCACTCTATTTACAGAGTACAGAGTACAGAGTACAGAGTACAGAGTACAGAGTACAGATTAATGGTAATTTCTGCATCAGAAGTTAAATGTGTTTTATTTATATGACTTTTTATTTGTTATAAATATCCTATTGAGATAATGATTAGTCTTAATAAATGGTTAATAATGTATTAAATAAAATGTTAAATATATATTTATTAAAGTTATTTATTGCTTTTATTGATTGAGATAATTGATTTATTAAATAATGGTATATTGAAATCGAGTGTGTTTAATCCGATAGTGATATTTATAGTTGGTACGATAATGATAATTTCTTGTTTGTTAAACTTTATTTCAATGGTCGATTTTATATTTTTTTATTGTTTGTAAATTATTAGACAGGTGGTGCGATAAAGAGTTATCTCCGGTCACTGAGGGAAATGACGAAAATTGGTTTTACTAGATATATAGAGTTCTTAATGGAAAGTTGAATCGATAAATTTAGATTTATTTATCGTCTCTGTGATGTTTAATTCGTTAAAATAACAAGCTATTATACGAACTTAATGTCTGTACGTTGCCTAATGTAAATAGGTGGTATATAAGCTGATCACAGGTATATCGTTGATTATATCTGTTTGATTTGAATTTAATGTATTGATTTATACCCTATGGATTTCAAGATGCATCGCGACGGCAAAGGAGCGAATCCCCGGGAGCATAGATAACTATGTGACCGGGGTGAGCGAGTGCGGCCAACAAAGAGGCAACTTGAAAGATGACGGGTATATAAAGTTATTCATTAAATCCAGCCATCAGTTGGTTGGAGTTAAGACAGGGGTTATGGTTATGAATCAAGGTCAATTCTGGCAACGACCAGGAAGAAACAAGCGTTATTTGGCGGCGATTTTAGCGTCTTTGCTGATGCTTTCTGGTTGTGACCAATCTGATAGCACTGATAATAAGCAAGCGGCTCAATCACAGTCCACTAAAATTCAAAGCGAGAAAGCATCTCAACAATCAAATATTCCACCAAAATCAGTAAAACAGAAAGACGCGGCGTCATTGGCTGAATTAGCAAAACGTTATGCCGGTAAACCGGTGAAGATTCTGGATGCTTCCGAAGTTCAGCTTGATGGCGCCAGTGCAATGGTGGTGACATTTTCTGTTCCTTTAGATCCAAATCAGGATTTTGCTCAGAATGTCCGTTTGGTCGATGTCAAAGAGGGTAAGCTTGATGGCGCCTGGGAACTATCAGATAACATGATGGAGCTTCGCTTGCGCCACTTACCGCCCTCCCGTGAGTTGCAATTGACTGTAGATAAAGGTGTTAAAGGTATCAATAATCGTCAACTCGAAACGGTTTATGAGAAAACCATGACAACCGCGACGATTTCTCCGTCTGTCGGTTTTGCCAGCAAAGGCTCCTTGTTACCCAGTAAAGTCGCTGAAGGTTTGCCGGTATTAGCACTGAATGTAAATCGTATTGATGTTAATTTTTTCAGGATCAAAGAGACAGCATTGCCCGCTTTTATTGCACAGTGGCAATATCGCAATAATATGAGTTCTTGGGAATCTGAAGAGATGCTCAAAGGCGCGGAACTGGTTTATACCGGCCGTTTCGATCTGAATCCAACACTGAATACCCGCGAAAAATTACTGTTGCCATTAAGTAATATTAAAGAGTTACAGAAAGATGGCGTTTATCTGGCGGTGATGCAACAAGCGGGTAAATACACCGACACTAATCCCGCGACAATGTTTACCTTAAGTGATATTGGTGTTTCTATGCACAGCTATCTGGATAGGATGGATGTGTTTACCCAATCTTTGGCGCGAGGTAGCAGCTTAAAAGGGGTGGAAATACGGCTGTTGGATGAGAAAGGGCAATTATTGTCAAAGGCGACGACGGACGATGATGGACACGTCAGCCTGGAGAAAAATGCGAAAGCGAAACTATTGCTCGCTACTCGTGACCACCAAACCAGTATGATTGATTTGGTATCACCGGCGCTGGATCTGTCTGAGTTCGATATTTCTGGCTCACAAGGGTACAGCAAACAGTTTTTTGTTTTTGGGCCTCGTGATCTCTATCGTCCGGGTGAAACGTTGATTGTTAATGGCCTATTGCGTGATGGCGATGGCCGCGCAGTGAAAAGTCAGCCGGTTAAAGTGGATGTACTGAAAACTGATGGTCAGGTAGTCCATAGTTTTGTCTGGCAACCTGAAAACGGATTGTATCAATATCGTTATGTGATCCCTCCCTCAGCGGCTACCGGCCTCTGGTCGCTACGTTTTGATTTGGGTGATAACAAACCCCGTTATTACAAGTTTAATGTCGAAGATTTTCTGCCGGAGCGTATGGCGCTGGAAATTAGCAGTGAGTCGCAACCGGTGATGAAAGACCACGATGTGGATTTCGCGATTAACGGCCGTTATCTATATGGAGCGCCTGCTGCATATAACCGCCTGCAAGGGCAATTATTCCTGCGTCCAGCTCGTGATGCGGTAGCAAAATTGCCTGGCTATGAGTTTGGGGCGGTTACAGAGGACAATCTTAGTCGCACATTGGATGAGTTTGATCTGGTTTTAGGGAATGATGGTAAAGCCGTAATTAATGTCAGTGCCGACAACTGGAGTTCAGTCTCTTCGCCGGTAAATGTCATTGTACAGGCCAGTTTGCTTGAATCGGCCGGCCGCCCGATAACTCGGCGGGTTGAACAGGCCGTTTGGCCGACAGAAAAGCTGGTGGGTATCCGTCCGCTGTTTAATCAGAAAGAGATTTATGACTATCGCGTAGGTCGTTATCAAAGCCGTTACAATGTGGATGAAAATTCACTGGCGCAATTTGCGCTGGTGTATGCCGATGCCAATGGAAAAAAATATGCTGCTAAAGATTTAACCGCCCGTCTGGTTTATGAACGCCGTGACTATTATTGGCGTTGGTCGGATGGTGAAGGTTGGCAATCAGGCTATGACCAGAAAGATTTGGTGATGGCGGATGAGCATATCCAGATTGCTCAAGATGGCACCGCAAAGGTTAGTTTTCCGGTTGATTGGGGTTCGTACCGTATTGAAGTGGTTAATCCAGAAAATCAATTAGTGACCAGCGTTAATTTCTGGGCCGGTTACTCATGGCAGGACAATACGGGTGGCACAGGGGCTGTTCGCCCTGATCAGGTGAAATTGTCTCTGGATAAACCGGCTTATCGGGTAGGCGAGAAAATAAAACTGCATATGGTCGCGCCACAGGCCGGTAAAGGTTATCTGTTGGTGGAATCCAGCGAAGGGCCGCTTTGGTGGCAAAAAATTGATGTGCCAGAACAAGGTTTGGATGTGGAAGTGCCAGTGAATAAAGAGTGGCGTCGTCATGACCTTTATTTAACCGCTGTGGTGGTGCGTCCAGATGATAAATCTCGTCAGGCGACACCGAAACGGGCCATTGGCGTGCTGCACCTGCCGTTGGCTGATGAAAAGCGTAAACTGGATTTAATGCTATCCGCACCGGAAAAAATACGTCCGAATCAAAATTTGACCGTTAAAGTCAAAGCGACGCCACAGCAAGGGCGGAAATTACCTAAGCAGGTTAATGTGCTGCTTTCTGCTGTCGATACAGGGGTGTTGAATGTCACGAATTTTAAAACCCCGGACCCCTATGAGGCTTTCTTTGGTCGTAAGCGTTACAGCGTCGATCAATATGATGTCTATGGTCAGTTGATTGAAGGTGAAGGCCGTCTGGCGAACCTGCGTTTTGGCGGTGATGGTGATGATAGCGCCCTTGAGCGTGGCGGTAGGAAACCATTAACCGAAGTTAAGATTATCGCTGAACAGGCACAGTCAGTGACATTGGATGAAAACGGCGAAGGGCAGATCGTTTTGCTAATCCCTGATTTCAATGGTGAGTTGAAGCTGATGGCTCAAGCATGGAGTGAAGATGAGTTCGGCCACGGAGAAAGTAAAGTTGTCGTTGCGGCGCCGGTGATTGCACAGATGGCATTACCTCGCTTTATGGCCGGTGGTGATAGCGCATTGTTGTCGTTGGATTTGACTAACTTAACTGAGCAGACGCAAAACTTGACCTTGAACTTTGCTGCTGATGACCTGATTAGGTTAGAGGGGGATGCTAGCAAAGAGATAGTACTGGAAAAAGGCAAACGTACCACCGTGGAGATCCCGGTCACAGCGCAGCACGGTTTTGGTCAAGGAGAGGTTTCCCTGACGATTAATGGTCTGAATCTGCCGGGTGAAAATGTGAAGCCGTACCAAAATAGTTGGAAGATTGGCGTGCGTCCGGCGCAGCCAGCGGAAACTGTTCTGTTCGCTAATGTTATTCATCCGGGGGAGGAGTGGCAGATGCCGTCGGATGCCTTGTCGGGTTTATCACCAGAAGGAGCCGAGGGGCAGTTGTTACTGAGCAGCCGTCCGCCGTTACAGATTTCACGCTATATTCGTGAATTGTACGCTTATCCGTATGGCTGCCTTGAGCAGACGATCAGCGGGCTTTACCCGTCACTCTATTCGAACAAAGCAGAGCTGAATAGCTTGGGCATCATGACGGAAGATGATGATAAACGCCGGGCAAGTATTGATGAGGGAATTATTCATCTGGTCAGTATGCAACGTCATGACGGTAGTTTTGCTTTATGGGATAAAACCGGTGATGAAGAGTATTGGTTAACGGCCTATGCTGCCGATTTTCTATTCCGTGCAAGTCAACGGGGTTATAGCGTACCTAAAGATGTGTTGACTTCTGCCAATAATCGTCTGTTACGTTATTTACAGGATAAGAGTGTTATTAACTATCCCTACAGCCAGGATCAGGAAGCAATGCGATTCTCGGTTCAGGCTTATGCCGGCCTGGTGCTTGCAAATCAACAGAAAGCGCCATTGGGTGCTTTGAGACAAGTTTATGAACGCCGTCAGCAAGCAGGTAATGGCTTGTCGCTGGTACAACTGGGCGTCGCACTGAAACTGATGGGGGATAATACCCGAGCAGATGAAGCGGTTCATTTGGGGATCAGCAAAAACCGTAATGATGATTTAGATTTAGGTGATTACGGTAGCGCCATCCGTGACAACGCAATGATTGTCGCGCTGTTGACTGAAAATAATATGTTGATAAAGGAACGTGATGAGAAATTACTGGCGCTGTCTGATGAATTATCATCTCGCCATTATTTTTCAACTCAAGAGAGTAATTCACTCTATCTGGCGGGACGTTTCTTTATCGATGTATTGGTGCAACCGTGGAAAGCGGTGTCTAATCAGTGGGATTCACCGATAAGTAGGGACAAACCTTATAGTGAGACGCTGTATCCACAGGATATTTTGCAAGGCGTCAATATCGATAACCTTGGCGACAGCACGCTCTATTCACGAGTGAATGTGGTGGCCTACCCACTGCGTTCTCCGCAACCTTACGCTAATGTGCTGAAAATTGAGCGTAGCTATTTGGATATAAAGGGTAATCCAGTTGCTATTGAACGTCTGAAAAGCGGTGAAATGGTGGTTGTGAAATTGGTGGTTAGTTCAGATAAACCCGTATCGGATGCTTTGGTTGTTGATTTATTGCCTGCCGGTTTGGAACTAGAGAACCAAAATTTGGCTAACAGTAGTGCTAAGTTGAGTGAGAGTGCCGCTAATCTGCAAGAGTTGATTGGCGATATGCAGCAGGCGACGATTCGCCATATGGAATATCGTGATGATCGATATGTGGCGGCAGTCGCGGTTGATCCTTCTCAGCCAGTGACGTTGCTCTATTTGGCACGTGCTGTAACTCCGGGTGTTTACACCATTCCTGCGCCACAGGTTGAATCTATGTATGTGCCTTACTGGCGTGCGGTGGGTTCTACACCAGAAAAACTGGAAGTTGTTCGCTAAAGTCTATCCGCCCTTATGCTTTGGCGTAGGGGCGGATTTCTCACCAGGTATCCATTGATGAAGAAAACGCATCGCCTTATATGGCTGATCGTGCTGTTGTTGTTTCTGATCCCGGCGGGTTTATGGTTGGCGGATAAAATTTGGCCTCTGCCACTGCATGAAGTCAAAATGGCGCGTATTGTCGTGAGTGAGGATGGTACGCCGCTTTGGCGTTTTGCCGATGATGAAGGCGTTTGGCGTTATCCGGTGACGTTGGATCAAGTATCACCGGAATATATTCAGGCATTGCTGACTTATGAAGATCGCTGGTTCTATAAACACCCGGGTATTAACCCGATTTCTCTGCTGAGGGCTGCCTGGCAGGATATTCGGGCAGGTAAAATTTTATCCGGCGGCAGTACTCTGTCAATGCAGGTCGCCCGGTTGATTGATCCCCATTCACGTACTTTTGGCGGCAAGTTGAAACAGATCTGGCGTACTTTGCAGCTTGAATGGCACTATTCTAAAAACGAAATTCTTGAGATGTATCTGAACCGTGCGCCGTTTGGAGGGACGTTACAAGGCGTCGGTGCGGCGAGTTGGGCGTATTTAGCGAAACCGCCCTCTGAACTCTCTGCGGGAGAGGCGGCTTTACTGGCTGTTTTGCCACAGGCTCCCAGTCGTTTAAGGCCAGATCGCTATCCTGAACGGGCACAGGCTGCTCGTGATAAGGTGTTGCAACGGTTGGCGCGGTATAAAATCTGGCCGGAAGAGAAGGTTGCTGATATTCGCCAAGAGACGTTGTGGCTGGCTCCTCGTCAGGCGCCACAGCTTGCCCCGCTTCTTGCCAGACGAATGGCGAAAGGCTCTCGTCAGGAGATCATTAAAACAACCCTTGATGTGGGATTACAGCGCCAGCTTGAAGATATGGCGGTGAATTGGAAGTACCAGTTACCAGAAAAAACGTCGATTGGCGTGTTAGTGGTTGATCATACAGACATGGCGGTGAAAGCTTATATCGGTTCGTTGGATCTGCGGGATGATAGCCGTTTTGGTCATGTCGATATGATAAGTTCATGGCGTTCGCCGGGATCAACCTTGAAACCATTTCTGTATGCAATGGCGCTGGATGATGGGTTAATTCATGGGGAATCACTGTTACAGGATGTGCCTCGCCGCTTTGATTATTACCGTCCGGGAAATTTTGACAGCGGCTTTCATGGACCGGTGAGTGCCAGTGAAGCGTTGGTTCGTTCACTGAATTTACCCGCCGTGCAACTGCTTGAAGCCTATGGCGCTAAGCGGTTTACCGCCAATATGCGTAATGTGGGAACGGTATTGCGTTTTCCTCCCGCTAGTGAACCTAACTTATCATTGATTCTTGGCGGCACGGCAGTTCGGATGGATCAACTGGTGGCGGCTTACACGGCGTTTGCTCGTCAGGGGAAGGTTTCTCCTCTCAGATTCACTCCACAACAGAAATTGCGTGATAGACAACTTTTTTCCCCCGGCGCGGCATGGATAGTGAGACGGATTATGGCTGGAGAGGCTTTGCCGCAACCTGATGATGTGTTGCCGGCACAGGTGCCGCTGGCCTGGAAAACCGGTACCAGCTATGGCTACCGTGATGCTTGGGCTATCGGTTTAAACGCGCGTTATACCATTGGTGTTTGGGTTGGCAGGCCGGACGGCACACCGGTTGTCGGGCAGTTCGGCTACGCGACGGCGATTCCCATCATGAATCAGATCAATAATCTGTTACTCGCTAATATGCGAAATGGGGCTAAACGAATCCCTGTTGATCCCCGCCCAGTAACTGTTAGTCAGGCCGTTATCTGTTGGCCGGGAGGGCAGAGTTTGCCGAAAGGAGATAATAATTGCCGTCAGCGTCGTCTGAGCTGGATACTGAATAATACCATTCCGCCTACGTTGCCTGCGGTAGGGCAAGAGGCCATTTCGGGTATTAATGAACAGGTATGGTTGGATAAAAAAGGTTTGCGTGTGGCCCCGGATTGTCCCGATGCTCAGCCTAAAAATATCGCTTTATGGCCAATTACTCTTGAATCATGGTTACCAGCACAAGAGCGTCGGGCGCAGCGTCTGCCACCGGCTAATACCGAATGTCCACCGTTGAAATCAGATGAGGCGCCCTTGTTGATCGTGGGTATTCATAATGGAGATGTGTTAAAGCGACTCCCCGGTTTTAACAGCCTTGATTTACGTATGACGACTCAAGGCGGTAGTGGTGGGCAGCAATGGTGGTTTCTAAATGGAGAGCAGGTAATGATCACAGAAAAAAATCAGGGATTTGTTCAGACTTTAACTCAACCGGGTAAATATCAGCTTAGTGTTTTGGATTTGGGTGGACAGGTTGATGCTGTCAATTTTACCTTGAAGTAAACGATTCAGGTAAAAGTGTGATTTGTACGAAAAAATGGTAATTTTCGCTAAGGAAAATTTAATGGAATGTTATGTTTTCTGTAGGCAACTGCTATTCGTGCCCCTATAATCAACGCCGCTTTTACCTCCGCTAAGGTTGCGGAATGAGTATTAACCGATTAACTTATCGGGAATGAAAAATTAAAATTATCAGTTGCTGAACGAAGAGCCAAGAGGTTATCCATGACGGTTGAACGTACTTTTTCTATTATTAAGCCTAACGCTGTGAAGAAAAATGCCATCGGGGCGATTTATGCTCGTTTTGAAAGCGCCGGGTTTGAAATTATTGCCGCCAAAATGCTTCACCTGACCCGTGAACAGGCTGAGGGCTTCTATGCGGAGCACAAAGGCCGTCCTTTCTTTGATGGTCTGGTGGAATTTATGACTTCTGGCCCAATTATGGTTCAGGTGTTGGAAGGCGAGAATGCAGTACAGCGTCATCGTGACCTGATGGGAGCAACTAATCCTGATAATGCATTAGCAGGTACTCTGCGTGCCGATTACGCGGATAGCTTCACTGAAAACGCGGTTCACGGCTCGGATGCGGTTGAATCTGCAAACCGTGAAATCGCCTATTTCTTCACAGAAGATGAAATTTGCCCACGTTAATTGATTTGCCGTTACCCGTAGCATCATTGCATTAAAGTTTGTACAATGCGGCGCCCCGTTGTTAATTCGACGGGGCGTTTGTTATTTGTCACTATGCTAAACTGATAGTGATATTCGAATTGAACTTCGCGTTGAATTCATCAACGCAGAGCCGAAAGTGTCACAACGAGGCAATATACAAAAATGTCCCAACCAAATACTGCGGCACAATTTGCTGCACCTGTCGTGTCTGAAACTCCAGAAAAGAAAGGCGGTAAAATTAACCTGCTTGATCTGAATCGTAAGCAAATGCGTCAGTTTTTCATTGATATGGGAGAAAAACCCTTCCGAGCTGATCAGGTGATGAAGTGGATGTATCACTACTGTTATGACGATTTTGAGCAGATGACCGATATTAATAAAATTCTGCGAGCAAAATTGCAACAAGTGGCGGAAATTCGTGCACCTGAAGTTGCGGAAGAGCAGCGTTCAGCCGATGGTACAATTAAATGGGCAATTACGGTTGGCGATCAGCAAGTTGAAACGGTTTATATCCCGGAAGATGATCGAGCGACCTTGTGTGTCTCTTCTCAGGTAGGTTGCGCACTGGAATGTAAATTTTGTTCTACCGCTCAGCAAGGGTTTAACCGTAATTTACGGGTTTCTGAAATTATTGGTCAGGTTTGGCGTGCCGCGAAAATTATTGGTTCACTGAAATCCAGTGGTCGCCGTCCTATCACCAATGTGGTGATGATGGGCATGGGAGAGCCTTTGCTTAACCTGAATAATGTGGTGCCTGCGATGGAAATCATGATGGATGATTTTGGTTTTGGTCTGTCAAAACGCCGCGTGACCTTATCCACCTCCGGTGTGGTGCCGGCACTGGATAAACTTGGCGATATGATCGATGTTGCTTTGGCGATTTCCTTGCATGCGCCGACAGATGATGTGCGGGATGACATTGTTCCTATCAACCGTAAATATAATATCGAGCAGTTCCTTGCCGGTGTGCGCCGCTATTTGACTAAATCCAATGCGAATCAGGGGCGTGTGACGGTGGAATATGTCATGCTGGATCATATTAATGACAGCGTGGAACAGGCGCATCAATTAGCTGAATGCTTGAAAGAGACACCGAGTAAGATCAATTTGATCCCGTGGAACCCGTTCCCGGGGGCGCCATATGGTCGTAGTTCCAACAGCCGGATTGATCGTTTTGCCAAGGTGTTGATGGAATATGGTTTCACCACTATTGTCCGCAAGACTCGCGGTGATGATATCGATGCCGCATGTGGTCAGCTTGCCGGTGATGTCATTGATCGTACCAAACGTACATTGAAAAAACGTCAGGCAGGTGAACCTATTCAGATAAGAACAGTCTGAATGGGAATGTGGGTATGTCGCTTCATGCAGTCACTGAAATGCATAAGTGAAATGCATAAGTAAAATAATAGTTACAATTGCGTATCTTTGGTCGGTGGGGATGGAATGATAAGGAAATCGTTATCGGGAATGATGGTGGTTGCTATGTTGTTGGCTGGATGTTCCAATCAACCAACAAACGGCGATCAACAGCGAAAAGTCGCGGCAGAAACCCGGATTCAACTGGGAATGGCCTATCTGGCTAAAGGTAATTTGTCCGCCGCCAGATATCACTTTGATAAGGTTTTACTGGCAAAGCCAGACCATTATCAGGCTCAATTAGGTATGGCGTTGTATGAGCAATATTCTGGTCAGCCGGAAGCTGCCCGCCAACGTTACAAAATGGCGATGCAGTATGCGCCAGGAAATGATACGGTATTGTATCATTACAGCGTTTTTCTCTGTGAGCAGGGGCAGTATGAAGAAGTTAAAACTCTGTTTACTGAGAGCCATGCTAACAGGCGTGTTTGTTATCAGTGATTTGCCGCTAGTAAAATAGCAAATCTATTTCGCCGCGCAGGCTATTGTGTAATTTAAAGATTATAGCAGGAGCCGGCGCGAAGTTTTTCACAACCTGAACAGTACCGCGTCTTCTTGCTAATGAATACTGAAACGACTCCAGAACAAGCTCATTTAACCGCAGGTCAGCTCCTGCGTCAGGCTCGTGAACAGCACGGGTTAACCCAGCAGACTGTAGCTGATCGCTTGTGTTTAAAACTTTCTACTATCCGTGATATTGAAGAGGACAATATTCCAGCCACGATGGTACCGACTTTCCTGCGTGGTTATGTTCGCTCTTATGCTAAGTTGGTGCAAATTCCAGAAACGGAAATTCTGGCAATTTTGGATAAGCATACTCCGGCAAAAACAGCGAAAGTTTCACCGATGCAGAGTTTTTCATTGGGTAAAAAACGTAAAAAACGCGAAAGTTGGTTGATGTGGATTACGTGGTTGATTATTTTAGTTGTAATTAGTTTGACGGGAGCATGGTGGTGGCAAAACCACACGGCTCAACAGAAAGAATTGATTTCGATGGTTGATCATTCGGCGGCTCAGATTGCTCAGAAAAAAGCTAAGGTGACTGAAAGTCACAAGTCGGCGCCACAGTTGCCGGCCAGCGAACAGGCAACAAGTGAGCCGTCAGTATCTGCGGCTGAAAATGCAGCGGCAGCGGATACTCATAGTCCGAATACTCATAGTCATAATAGTGAGGAAGTGACTCAATCTGTGCCATCAACTCAAAACCAAGTGGTGAAAACACCTGAAACTCAACTAGCAGGTAACGGGCCGCAAACTCAGACTGCGCCGTTGCCAGCTAATCAAGGGGCCATGCAAGTACCTAATGTGCCTGAAAATAATTCAACGGCAGTGGTTGACAGTAATAAATTGGTGATGAATTTTAAAGCATCCTGTTGGTTGCAAGTTGTGGATGCAAATGGAAAAACGTTGTTTAGTGGAACTAAACATAAGGGTGACCACCTGAGTCTTTCTGGCTCGTTACCTTATAATTTAACTATCGGCGCTCCGGCTGTAGTGGATGTACAGTTCCGGGGGCAAGTCGTCGATTTAAGCCGCTTTGCTAAAGCAGGCCGTATCGCGCGTTTTAAAGTACCAACAGCACAATAAAATGCCTGTTGCAGTAGGGCATAGTTGTAGTTTTATCAGTAAACACATGGAAGTATGGGAGATACACCTATATGCATAATGAATCGCCGATAAAAAGACGCAAATCTACGCGTATTTATGTAGGCAATGTGCCAGTCGGAGATGGTGCGCCCATTTCGGTGCAGTCAATGACAAACACACGTACTACAGATGTGGAAGCGACTGTTAAACAAATTAAATCGCTCGAGCGTGTTGGCGTTGATATTGTTCGCGTATCAATACCAACAATGGACGCCGCAGAAGCATTTAAGTTGATTAAGCAGCAAGCGAGTGTTCCTTTGGTCGCAGATATCCATTTTGATTACCGTATTGCGCTTAAAGTTGCAGAGTATGGGGTCGATTGTCTGCGTATTAACCCTGGCAATATCGGTAATGAAGCGCGTATCCGTGAGGTTGTGGCTTCTGCTCGTGATAAAAATATCCCAATCCGCATTGGTGTAAATGGCGGATCATTGGAAAAGGACATTCAGGAAAAATATGGTGAGCCAACTCCAGAAGCGCTGGTGGAGTCGGCTATGCGCCATGTGGATATTCTTGACAGACTTAATTTTGAACAGTTTAAAATCAGCGTAAAAGCGTCGGATGTTTTTCTGGCGGTTGGTGCCTATCGGTTGTTGGCTCAGAAGATTGATCAGCCGTTGCACCTTGGTATTACCGAGGCGGGTGGCGCACGTGCAGGCTCTGTAAAATCAGCCATTGGCTTAGGTATCCTCCTGTCAGAAGGTATCGGTGATACTTTACGTATTTCTCTGGCTGCTGATCCTGTCGAAGAAGTTAAAGTGGGTTTCGACATTCTGAAAGCATTACGTATTCGTTCCCGTGGTATAAACTTTATCGCTTGTCCAACCTGTTCCCGTCAGGAATTTGATGTTATTGGCACAGTTAATGCCTTGGAACAGCGCTTAGAGGATTTACTCACACCGATGGATGTTTCCATTATTGGCTGTGTGGTTAACGGGCCAGGTGAGGCGGAGGTTTCTACTTTAGGCGTCACCGGCGCCAGAACGAAAAGTGGTTTTTATGAAGATGGCGTTCGGCAGAAAGAGCGCCTCGATAATACTGATATGATTGATCAGCTTGAGGCTAAAATCCGTGCTAAAGCATCAATACTGGATGAAAATAAGCGCATTGGCATAAGTCAACTGGACAAATAATGTATCGATACTGGCTCATCGTTATGATGAGCCAGCATTGTTTTGTTTGTTAATTGAAGCTCGTCGGTATTCGCTTCTATAATCGACATCATTTTTGAATCATTAACTAGAGATAAAACGTGGCAAAAAATATCCAAGCTATTCGAGGCATGAATGACTACTTGCCGACAGATACGGTTATCTGGCAGCGTATCGAAACTATTTTGAAACGGGTACTGGCGGGTTATGGTTATAGTGAGATCCGCACACCGATTGTAGAGCAGACCCCGTTATTTAGACGGGCTATTGGGGAAGTCACTGATGTGGTTGAAAAGGAGATGTATACCTTTGATGATCGCAATGGTGAAAGTGTGACCCTGCGCCCTGAAAATACCGCAGGTTGTGTGCGTGCCGGTATTGAACATGGTCTGCTGTACAATCAGGAACAGCGCATGTGGTATTTGGGGCCCATGTTCCGTTATGAACGACCGCAAAAAGGTCGTTACCGCCAATTCTACCAGTTAGGGGCGGAAGTTTTTGGTCTTCAAGGGCCTGATATTGATGCCGAACTTATTTTATTGACTGCCCGCTGGTGGCGTGAGCTCGGTATTTTTGAGCATGTGACGCTTGAACTGAATTCCATTGGTTCGTTGGCGGCACGCGCCAATTACCGCGAAGCGTTGGTGGCATTTCTTGAGCGGCACAAAGATAAGCTGGATGAAGATTGCAAACGCCGTATGTACAGCAATCCATTACGTGTTCTGGATTCAAAAAATCCAGAGGTGCAGCAACTTCTTAATGATGCGCCGGAACTGTTTGATTATCTTGATGCCGAATCAAAGGAACATTTTGACAGCCTGTGTGCACTTCTTGACGGAGCGGGTATTAAGTACCGAGTTAATCCGCGTTTGGTTCGTGGTCTGGATTACTATAACCGCACGGTATTTGAATGGGTGACAACGGCACTCGGGGCTCAAGGGACGGTTTGTGCCGGTGGTCGGTACGATGGGCTGGTTGAGCAACTGGGAGGCCGGCCAACGCCTGCTGTGGGTTTTGCTATGGGGCTGGAGCGTCTGGTTTTGCTGGTGCAAGAAATTAATCCAGCATTTGCTGCGGAGCGGTCAGTTGCGGATGTTTATTTCGCTTCTTTTGGTGAAGGTAGTCAGCAGGCCGCATTGATTTTGGCTGAACAGGTACGTGATAGGTTGCCGCACTTGCGCCTAATAACAAACCACGGTGGTGGTAACTTTAAGAAGCAACTGGGGCGTGCGGATAAACAAGGCGCTAAAATTGCGCTGATCCTCGGTGAGGATGAGGTTCGTTCTGGTCAGGTAGCCATTAAAGATTTACGTACGGGTGAACAACAAACGTCGCTGCAAAGTGAAATTGCAGCTCGTTTGGCTGAACTGTTAGGTTAAGGAGAGACTCTGTGGAAGTCTATACCAATGAAAACGAACAAGTAGACGCAATCCGTCGCTTTTTTGCCAATAATGGTAAGGCCCTGGTTTTTGGGCTGGTATTGGGTGCCGGGGCGCTGATTGGCTGGCGTTATTGGCAATCTCATCAGACAAATCAGTTGCAGGAAAGCGCAGAAGCTTTTGAACGGGTAGATCGAGGATTAATTGCCAGTACAAAAGAGGGTCATGCTGCTGCTGAAAAATTTGCCAGTGAAACGAATAACAGTTATGGCGTGATGACGCACATGCATTTGGCACAACTTGCTGTTGAAAAGAGTGAGTTAACTAAAGCGGATCAGTTTTTATCTGCGGCTGCTGGTCAGGCAAAAAATGAGGATTTGCAGGCTCTGGTGAATATTCGCTTAGCCAGGGTTCAATTGGCAGAAGATAAAACGGATGCTGCATTGAAAACATTGGAACAGGTCAAAGGTTCCGGTTGGGTTGCCGTCGCAGAGGATATCCGCGGTGATGCACTGTTGAAAAAAGGTGATATTGCCGGTGCCCGCGCAGCGTACACCAAAGGTTTGAGTTCAGATTCGCCACAGGCGATCAAATCGATGTTAAATCTTAAATTGAATAACTTATCCAGCTAAGGGGAATTCTTTCAATGCAACTGCGTAAAACACTCTTGGTTGGTTTGGTAGCTTCTGTTCTGCTAGCTGGTTGTTCAAGTGAGCAAGACACGGTAACGATGTCACCGTTGCCAAAGGTCGAAAATCAATTTAACCCAAACGAGGTTTGGGATAAATCTGTAGGTGATGGTGTAGGCCGTTATTATTCTCATTTGACGCCAACCTGGCAGGGTTCCGCTGTTTATGTTGCTGATCGTCATGGCATCGTTAAGGCGTTGGACATTGATAGTGGTAAAGAGATATGGTCGGTGAATCTGGCTGAAAAAGCAGGTCTCCTCTCTTCCCGTATACCTGCATTGCTCTCTGGTGGTCTGACTGTTGCTGGGGATCATTTATATGTAGGCACTGAACGTGCCAAAGTTATTGCATTGGATACCAAAGACGGCCAAGTTGCCTGGCAATCTGACGTCGCCGGTGAAGCGTTGTCGCGTCCTGTGGTGAGTGATAGTTTGGTATTGATTCATACTAGCAATGGGATGTTGCAGGCATTAAACGAGTCAGATGGTAAAGTGCAATGGTCTGTTAATTTGGATTCGCCATCATTATCATTGCGTGGTGAATCAGCGCCTGCCGTGGCTTACGGTGCTGCCATCGTCGGTGGGGATAATGGTCGTGTCAACGCCGTCTTGATTTCTCAGGGGCAGTTGATTTGGCAACAACGTATTTCTCAGGTAACTAGCTCTACAGAAATCGGTCGTCTTAATGATGTTGATACGACACCGGTTATTTCTGAGGGCGTGATATATGCAATAGCTTATAATGGTAATCTGGTGGCGCTTGATATGCGTTCAGGCCAGATCCTCTGGAAGCGCGATTTGGGTTCAGTGAACGAGATGGTTGTTTCTGGTGATAATATCTATATTGTTGACCAAAACGATCGGGTTATGGGGTTGCGTCAAAGTGATGGCGTCACTTTGTGGACTCAGACAAAATTGCAGCACCGTAATTTAACCGCGCCTGAAATGTATAATGGCTATCTGGTTGTCGGTGACAGTGAAGGTTATCTGCACTGGCTGAATATGGATGACGGTAAGTTTGTCGCTCAACATAAAGTTGATAGTTCCGGTTTAATGAGTCGTCCGGTTGTAGCCAGTGATAAATTAATGGTACAGGCGAAAGACGGTACGGTTTATCTGTTTACTCGTTGAGTATTGCTTACTGCCTGTTTACCGGAAATAGAGTAAAGCGTTAGTTATAGTCCTACGGCTCCTGACGAGAACAGGAGCCGTTTCGTCTTTTTAGTGTTCTGTTGTAGATGAACAGTGGAGTACTAATTTCAAATTAAGTCATGAGGCATCAACAAATGATACCTGTCGTCGCTCTGGTAGGGCGCCCAAATGTGGGTAAGTCCACATTATTTAACCGTTTAACCCGTACAAGAGATGCGCTGGTAGCGGATTTTCCAGGTCTGACTCGCGACCGTAAATATGGTCGAGCTGAGGTTGAAGGGCAGGAGTTTATCATCATTGATACTGGTGGTATCGATGGCGCTGAAGAGGGTGTGGAAACCCATATGGCAGCTCAATCTTTGATGGCGATTGAAGAGGCCGATATTGTTCTGTTTATGGTAGATGCTCGCGCCGGACTTATGCCAGCAGACCACGCAATAGCAAAACATCTACGTAGCCGCGAAAGAGCCACTTTTTTGGTCGCGAATAAGACCGACGGTGTTGATATTGATACCGCTATTGCTGAATTTTATTCCCTCGGATTGGGGGATATCTATTCTATCGCTGCTTCTCATGGGCGTGGCGTCACCCAACTTATTGAACGAGTATTGTTACCTTTCTCAGGTAAAGGTGAAGAAGAAGAGGTTGAGCTGACTGAGGAAGAAGCCAACGCAGCTTATTGGGCAGAGCAGGAACAGAATGAAATTGAGATGGTAGAAGAGGAGGAGGATTTTGATCCGTCAACTCTGCCATTGAAATTAGCCATTGTCGGTAAGCCAAATGTGGGTAAGTCTACGTTGACTAACCGTATCTTGGGTGAAGAAAGGGTTGTGGTTTACGACATGCCCGGCACGACCCGTGACAGTATTTATATTCCAATGGAGCGCAATGGCCGTGAATATATCCTTATTGATACCGCAGGAGTACGTAAGCGCGGTAAGATCACTGAAACGGTTGAAAAATTTTCAGTCATAAAAACCCTTCAAGCGATTGAAGACGCTAACGTTGTATTACTGGTGATTGATGCACGTGAAGGTATTTCCGATCAAGATTTGTCACTATTGGGTTTCATTCTTAATAGCGGGCGTTCATTGGTCATTGCGGTCAATAAGTGGGATGGCATGTCGCAAGAAGATAAAGAGCGTGTGAAAGAGATGCTGGATTATCGTCTCGGTTTTGTTGACTTTGCCAGAGTACATTTTATCTCTGCTCTACATGGTAGTGGGGTAGGGAATCTGTTTGACTCGATTCTTGAAGCTTATGATTGCGCCACTCGCCGTGTCAATACTTCACTGCTAACCCGTATCATGCATATGGCCGAAGAAGATCATCAACCGCCAATGATCCGTGGTCGCAGGGTGAAAATGAAATATGCTCATGCCGGTGGTTATAATCCACCAATTGTTGTGATCCACGGTAATCAGGTAACCGATTTGCCTGATTCTTATAAGCGTTATCTGATGAACTATTTCCGTCGATCCCTAAAGGTGATGGGGACGCCCATTCGGATTCAGTTTAAAGAAGGGGCAAATCCCTATGCTGACAAGCGTAATACGTTGACACCAAATCAAATGCGTAAACGTAAACGTCTGATGGCGCATCTGAAAAAGCGTTAATACTAATTAGGAAAAGGGGGTGGTGATTAACCACCCTTTTTGTCGGCATCCCATATCTGGGCAATGATTTCTGGTGCATCTGACTCAGGAAGGGTGAAGTGGTGTTCTTCATTTCCATTGACGATACTAAGCAGATAATAATCTTGGTCAGGATATGGCTCTGATGGCATAGAATCGGAAAAGTCTTGTTCTATGGCTTGAAGAAATAACTGTTGTTGGTGTGAAGACAATGATTCTAAATTCACTGTTTTATCTTGGTTAAGGCCAGGTGTAGCGGCAAATCCTCCTTGTAGGGAAATTGTGATTTTACTATCAGTTGTGAGTTTGAGAGTTTTATTATTCATGATATACCAAATTTTTACGGTTATTTTTCAGGTCTCTTTAGTATAGCGTGAAATTCTTCGTTAACAATTTTGGTATCTTCTATTAGATATATTTTTTACAAGTCAGGTATTACAAATAATAAAATATCGCTGGCGTTAAACCAGCGATATATTTATGGATTACTCTTCAGTTTTATCTTTATCGCCGCCTTTATCGTCTTTATCGCCGCCTTTATCGCCTTTGTCGCCGCCTTTATCGCCCTTGTCGCCGCCTTTATCGCCTTTGTCGCCGCCTTTATCGTCCTTGTCGCCGCCTTTATCGCCTTTGTCGCCGCCTTTATCGCCTTTGTCACCGCCTTTATCGTCTTTATCCTCCTTCACTTTAACGCCCACTTCTGTCCAGCTATCAATCGCTGCTTTTTCAACATCCTCATCAAATAACTCACGAGCATGTTTAATTGTTAATTTAGCGAAAGCTACGAAGTTAGCATCACGTGCAAGATCTTTATCCAACAATGTGTTGTACCATATTTTTCCTGCTTTCTCCCAGGCATATCCACCTAATTTTGTCGCCAGATTATAGAAGGCTTTATTAGGAATACCTGAATTAATATGAACTCCACCATTGTCTCTATAAATCGGCAGATCTTTATAATTATCCATATGACCAGGCTGTGGATCTTTACCGAGAGCTTCATCATCATATGCGCTGCCGGGGTTTTTCATTGAACGAATCCCTACACCTTTAATATCTTTGCCCAGTAATCCACTACCTATAATCCAATCTGCTTCGTCAGCTTTTTGTTTTAGATAATGTTGTTTTACTAATGAGCCAAAAACATCTGCTATTGATTCATTCAACGCGCCAGACTGGAAGAAATAGACCAGATCCGCGGTTTTCTCAATAACGCCATGAGATAATTCATGGCCTATCACATCAATAGATGTCGTGAAATCATTGAAGGTTTTGCCATCTCCGTCGCCAAATACCATTTGTCCGTTGCCCCAGAATGCATTCATATATTCTTCGCCATAATGCACAGTGGCAATCAATTTCATTCCTTTATCATCTAATGAGTTGCGATTGAAAACTTCTTTATAGAAATTGTAAGTTGCTTCTAAATATCTATATGCGTTATCAACTGATTTATCTCCGTTATCTGGATCTCCTTCATCTCGTACTAATTTTCCTGGCAACTTGCGTTTATTTTCTGCATCGTGAATAGAACGATGTATAGTTGTATTGGTAACTTTATCGTCATCGCCGGAATCATCGGAAGATTCTCTAATAACATTGTCCAACATTAAACTCTGAGTGTGATTTAATGTCATTAATACTTTCTTCTTTTCATTGTCATTATTATAAATATTTTGAAGAATGTACGGCGGTATTACGCCTCTGTAGTTATTGTTTTGTATTTGCATAAAATATCTCCTGGAATAAATTTTTAGTTATTAATTAGAGGTACTCTTTAGGTACGGATTCATATTAAACATGTTTCCAGCAGATAGTCATCAGGTCCAACCTGCTTCTTTTATGTTAAGGGGTTGTTAACAATTTGTTAATGTTTTTTGTGTGAGGGATTATTGCATTGGCTGTAATAAAAATATAAATAGTTAGGAATAGTTTTTTATAATATTCCTAACATTGATAAAAGAATCATATCCAGTCTTTTACTGGTAGAAAGTCAGTATATAAAGCGGCTTCCGCAGATCCTGGTTCAGGGTGATAATCGTATTCCCAGCGTACTAATGGTGGCATGGACATTAAGATAGATTCTGTTCTTCCTCCACTTTGTAATCCGAACAAGGTTCCTCTGTCCCAAACGAGGTTAAATTCTACATAGCGACTACGGCGATATAGTTGAAATTGTCGTTCACGTTCACCCCATAATATGTTTTTCCTTTTTTCTACAATAGGTAAATAGGCAGAAAGAAAACCTTTACCTACATCTTGAGTTAAATTAAAACAATGTTCAAAGTCAGGCGTATTTAAGTCGTCATAAAATAAGCCACCAATTCCACGGGCTTCGTCACGATGTTTAATATAAAAATAATTGTCACACCATTTTTTATATTTTGGATAAACATCTTCTCCGTAGGGTTGACATATATTTTTGGCGATGGTGTGCCAGTGAATAGCATCTTCCTTGAAACCATAATAAGGCGTCAAATCAAAACCTCCACCGAACCACCATACCGGCGCTTCACCTTCTTTTTCTGCAATAAAGAACCGAACATTAGCATGACTGGTTGGTATATAGGGATTCAAAGGATGAATGACCAGAGAGACGCCCATTGCTTGATAATGCCGACCGGCCAGTTCAGGACGGAGAGCTGTTGCTGATGAGGGGAGTATGTCTCCTGATACATGAGAAAAATTAGCGCCTGCTTGTTCGAATATCGCGCCTTCTTTCATAATTCTACTACGGCCTCCACTTCCTTCTTCTCGTTGCCAGCATTGCTCCGTAAATTTCGCTTTGCCATCTGCCTGTTCCAGTTGTCGGCAAATTTCATCCTGTAATGAAAGGAAAAAAGACTTAATCTGATTAATGTTTGGTGTATTCATGATTCTTTCCCTATTATGATATGGTAAGCGTTATATTATAGATGTTAGTGGAAGAGAACGCATTTTCGTATTGATTCCGGTGTTAAAGCGGAGATAATGAAAAAATAGTTTTTTGATAAAAACAGGTTGGTTAGGGATGGAAGTTCGAGTATTTCGACAAGATGATTTTGAGGAAGTGATCACCTTATGGGAACGCTGCGATTTACTTAATTCTGGTGTTGATCCTGAAGTGGATATTGAGCGCAAATTAACTCATGATCCTGACCTGTTTTTAGTCGCGGAAGTGGCTGGTGAAGTGGTTGGGACGATTATGGGTGGTTATGATGGTCATCGTGGCTCTGCTTATTATTTGGGAGTTCATCCTGAATTCCGCGGTAGGGGAATTGCGAATGCATTAATTGCCCGATTAGAAAAGAAATTGATCGCCCGTGGTTGTCCAAAAATAGTTCTTATTGTTCCTGAAGATAATGATGCCACTATCTATATGTGTGAAAAACTGGAATATGAAGATCGTTATCAAGAGAGCGTTATTTTCAGTAAGCGTTTGATTGGCGATCAGGAATATTGAGTTTAGAATATGGCTGAGTGAAAGAATCCCACTCAGCCACAAGCCATTAGTTCAATTTAGTGACTTTTTTCACATCAATAGTCATGCCATTCCAATCTTTATCGACTTCACCTTCAAGACGGACTCTATCTTGGGGCGTTATCGTTTGGCCATTCCAGTATTTATGATCAACTTCGACTTCAATAATTCCTGCATTATCGCGGAATATGAAGTGATCACTGTGGATACGGGATTCAATATGTCCTTCCAGTACGACCCAACTGTCATCTCTCATATTTTTAACTTGTTGGGTGGTGGAAACTCTTGCATTGTGATCGACAAAACCACCTTGTGGTGCTGCTTGGACGGGAGGCTGTGTTGAATCGGGACCGGAAAAACCACCAAATTGCGTCTGTGAGGTTTGAGCTATTGACGGCATACTAAACAAAGTAATCAAGGCGGTGGTTATAAATATTTTTTTCATCATATTGACCTTACTAATAGTGATGATTTTTAGGGGGAGGTAATAATACCGCTAAGTTGTATTTTATCAATAAAATATTAATCTAAAGTGATTAATTTAAATATTCTCTGAAACTAACAATCAGATGTGATGTCTCAGTGCCTATCGCTGTATTGAGCTATAAGGGAACCAGTTATGCAGAAGTATATTTTAACTAACATGTTGTCAGGATTGCGTTTTATCACCATAAGTGGTGCATTGTTACTGGCCGGTTGTACGGGGTCATCGGGTTTTTCATGGTCGAATTTGTCTCCTTTTAGCTGGTTTGGTAGCCCCTTAAAAATCTCAGATCAGGGTGTAGGAGAAATAAATAGTCTGACAGCAATGAATAAAGAAGCAATAGAGAAGGGGTTGGATAGAAAGTACCACTTACGCAGCGGCATGGAAACAAAAAATGGTCAATTGGTGACACTCTTTCAAGCAATGGACGGTGATCAATTGAAGATAGCGCTATTTGGTCAGGCCGATGGAAAAATCAGTCATATTGAAGTGTTGGATGAAAATATTGAAACCGTCTGGGGAACAAAGGTTGGTATGCCATTTTCGGCACTTTATAGCAGGGCATTTAATGCTTGCCAAAACACGGTAGGTGAATCAGAGAAGAGCGCTATTGTCTGTGCATCCCCACAGAGCAGACATGTTAGTTATCTGTTTACAGGCCATTGGAGTGGTCCTGAAGGTTTGATTCCTTCTGATGATGTGCTGAAAAATTGGAAAGTGGAACGTATCATTTGGAAGCGATAAGCGTTCCTAATTAAAGCACCAACTGAGTCGGTTTAGGTTCCTCTTGCGGTGCCGTAACAGGCCCGCATTTTCCATTTAAAAGCCTTACTATTTCGCCAGCTTATTGCGTTTCATGCTTTCTAATTGCAATTTAGTATATTAAACGGTGATAGTTATCTACCCTGTTATAAATAAACTGGATACATTAGTTACTGGCGCGTTATTTGATGAAATAACGGATAAGGTGAGAAATGAAAAAGTATTCAGTAAAAAATACAATACTAAACGGACTGGTAGTAGTAACTTTATTAGGCAGCAGTCATGTCTTTGCTGTAGAGCTGTTAAACAGCTCTTATGATGTTGCGCGTGAGTTATTTTCTGTACTGAATTCTGAATTTGAAAAACAGTGGAATGAACAGTATCCACAAGACAAATTGATAATCAAACAATCCCACGCCGGTTCCTCCAAACAAGCACTGGCGATTCTTCAGGGATTACGGGCTGACGTGGTGACTTACAATCAGGTAACGGATGTGCAAATTTTGCATGATCGCGGCAAGCTGATCCCGGCTGATTGGCAGAACCGTCTGCCAAATAGCAGTTCACCTTACTATTCCACGATGGCGTTTCTTGTACGTAAAGGCAACCCCAAAAATATTCGTAATTGGGATGACTTGGTGCGTCAAGATATCAAATTAGTCTTCCCAAACCCTAAAACCTCCGGTAATGGCCGTTATGCTTATTTGGCCGCTTGGGGGGCTATTCAACAGGAAAGTGGTGGAGATCAGGGTAAAACTCGCGAGTGGATGAAGCGTTTTCTGAAAAATGTCGCTGTGTTTGATACTGGCGGTCGTGGGGCGACAACTTCATTTATTGAACGTGGTTTGGGTGATGTATTGATTAGTTTCGAATCCGAAGTAAACAATATTCGCAAACAGTATGGTGATGATAAATATGAAGTGATCGTTCCACCAGTAGGTATTCTGGCAGAATTTCCTGTAGCTTGGGTTGATAAACATATTGCGAGAAACGGTACAGAGAAAGCGGCTAAAGCTTATCTAAATTATCTTTATAGCCCACAGGCACAGCAGATTATTACCAACTTTAATTATCGTGTCAGTGATAAAAACGTGATGGCTCAGCAGAAATCCCGTTTTCCAGAAACTAAGCTGTTTCGATTGGAAGATCAATTTGGTGGTTGGCCGCAAGTGATGAAAACTCACTTCAATACTGGCGGTATACTGGATCAATTGCTGGCCGAGGGGCATAAGTAATGTTTTCGAGATCCAGTAAGCGAGTATTGCCTGGTTTCGGGTTAAGCTTAGGCAGTAGTTTGTTCTATACCTGCTTGATCTTATTGTTACCTCTGAGCGCATTAGTTGTGCAGCTTTCTAGTATGACCTGGGAACAGTATTGGCTAGTGATTGCTAATCCCCAAGTCGTGGCGGCTTACAAAGTGACATTGTTGGCAGCAGCGGCTGCCAGCTTGTTTAATGCGGTGTTTGGTATGCTGATGGCATGGGTTTTAACTCGCTATCGTTTCCCAGGCCGTAGCTTATTAGATGGTTTGATGGATCTCCCTTTTGCGTTACCTACTGCGGTAGCGGGATTGACATTGGCGACGCTATTCTCTGTTAGTGGCTGGTATGGCTCTTTGCTTGGGCACTTTGATGTGAAAGTAGTCAATACTTGGTTGGGTATTGTAGTGGCGATGGCGTTTACAAGCCTGCCATTTGTAGTGCGAACTATTCAGCCGGTACTTGAAGAGTTAGGGCCGGAATATGAAGAAGCAGCTCAAACATTAGGCGCTAATCGTTGGAAAACTTTCTGGCGGGTTGTATTGCCGGAATTGTCTCCCGCTTTAATTGCGGGCACCGCACTCTCTTTTACTCGCAGCTTGGGGGAATTTGGCGCCGTGATCTTTATTGCCGGTAACATTGCATGGCAAACAGAAGTAGTATCGCTGATGATTTTTATCCGCTTACAGGAGTTTGATTACCCAGCAGCCAGTGCTATCGCATCGGTTATATTGGCAATATCCCTGATATTACTATTTAGCATTAATACTCTGCAAAGCCGCTTTGGTAAGCGGATTGGGGGGCATTAATGGTTGAATTATCTGAATCTTATGTAGCGCAACGACCACCTGTAAATTGGGGTAAATGGACGTTGATCATAACAGGCGTATTGTTTTCAATCTTACTGTTAGTGATCCCCATTGTCTGGATATTTATGACCGCCTTTTCTAAAGGAGTTGAGGTAGTCGCTGAGAATCTTTTAGATCCTGATATGTTGCATGCCATCTGGTTAACGATACTGATCGCATTAATTACTGTTCCGGTGAATCTAATTTTTGGCGTCATGCTCGCTTGGCTGGTGACGCGTTTTCAATTTCCGGGGCGGCAATGTTTATTGACGTTGATCGACATTCCGTTTGCTGTTTCGCCGGTCGTAGCGGGTTTGCTCTACTTATTGTTTTATGGTTCGAATGGTTGGGCAGGGAGTTTGCTGGAACCCTATGATATCCAATTGATGTTTTCCTGGCCGGGGATGGTCTTGGTGACGATATTTGTGACTTGTCCGTTTGTTGTGCGAGAACTGGTGCCGATGATGCTTAGTCAGGGGAGCCAGGAGGATGAAGCTGCAATTTTATTGGGGGCGTCTGGCTGGAAAATGTTTTGGCGGGTGACGTTACCTAATATTCGTTGGGCGTTGTTATACGGTGTGGTTTTGACCAATGCCCGGGCGATTGGTGAATTTGGCGCTGTTTCAGTGGTATCCGGCGCTATTCGTGGTGAAACTTACACATTGCCGTTGCAGGTTGAATTACTGCATCAAGATTACAACACCGTAGGGGCATTTACCGCGGCGGCGTTGTTGGCATTGATGGCAATTATCACTTTGATAGTTAAAAGTGCTTTGCAGTGGCGGTTAAGTCGCCAACATGGTTAGGGTAGGAGCAGAATATGAGTATTGAAATTAACAATATCAGTAAATATTTTGGTCGGACTCAGGTTCTGAGCGATGTCACTCTGAATATTTTTTCTGGAGAAATGATTGCTCTGCTTGGTCCGTCAGGCTCCGGTAAAACAACCTTGTTGAGGATTATTGCTGGTCTGGAACAACAAACCGAGGGGAAACTGAGTTTCCACGGGCAAGATGTTAGCCGTATGCATGCTAAAGATCGGCAAGTTGGATTTGTATTTCAGCATTATGCACTGTTTCGGCATATGACTGTGTTTGATAACGTTGCTTTTGGATTGACAGTACTGCCACGACGTAAGCGTCCGAATATGGCGGCTATCCGCCATAAGGTTATGGAGTTGCTGGAGATGGTGCAATTAACGCATCTTGCTGAACGCTATCCATCGCAACTTTCCGGCGGGCAGAAACAACGAGTAGCGTTGGCAAGAGCATTGGCTGTTGAACCACAAATTCTATTACTCGAT
Source organism: Photorhabdus namnaonensis (assembly GCF_001684335.1). Lineage (GTDB taxonomy): Bacteria > Pseudomonadota > Gammaproteobacteria > Enterobacterales > Enterobacteriaceae > Photorhabdus > Photorhabdus namnaonensis. Next base: position 138,439 of record NZ_LOIC01000070.1, on the reverse strand, counting down.
GAGCCATTTGGCGCACTGGATGCTCAGGTAAGAATGGAATTACGCCGTTGGCTACGCCAGCTCCATGAAGAACTTAAATTTACCAGTGTCTTTGTCACTCACGATCAGGAAGAAGCGATGGAAGTGGCTGATCGGGTTGTTGTCATGAGACAAGGGAATATTGAACAGGTTGGTACACCACAAGAGGTATGGCGTTATCCGGCAAGCCGTTTTGTGATGGAGTTCCTGGGGGAAGTTAACCATTTTAATGGTGAAATTAAAGGTTCCCAGCTATTGATTGGCGGACAACACTTGCCTCTCAATGTGACGCCAATCCATCAGGGGAATGTCGATGTATTCTTGCGTCCGTGGGATATCATGATGAACTCGCAATCGACACTTTCCAGCCCGTTGCCGGTACAGGTGATTGAGGTCAGTCCTAGAGGGCATTTCTGGCAGCTTTCGGTTCAGCCTCTAGGCTGGCATCATGAGTCGATTGCTGTTATTTGGTTTGATGAAACTTCAGTACCCACAAGAGGAAGCCGTTATTTTATTGGTGGCACTGAAGCACGTTTATATGCGGGCGATAAGCAATTGCAAACACTGAGTTTAGCTCAAACTGCCTGATAATTACTTAAGATTTGGTTGGTACCATTTTGCTCATCTCCTTACCGCCAGGGATGGGCATTTTTTATTTAAGTCTTGCGATATATTCCTGAATATGGTTATTTCGCTTTTCTATTAAATAAAATTTGGGTAATAGCTGTGGCAAGCTTGGAACATTTTATAGGTAATACCCCGCTGGTAAAATTACAACGAATCACCGATAAGCTAGGGGGAGAAATATGGGTGAAACTTGAGGGTAATAATCCGGCAGGCTCAATAAAAGACAGAACAGCGCTATCAATGATTCAGCAGGCTGAATTGCGCGGTGAAATTTCTCCCGGTGACGTGTTGATTGAAGCCACTAGCGGAAATACGGGTATTGCGTTGGCAATGATTGCCGCAGTAAAAGGTTATCATCTCAAATTATTGATGCCTGATAATATGAGCCTTGAGCGTCAGGCTTCTATGCGAGCTTATGGTGCAGAATTGATTTTGGTGAGTAGAGCAATGGGCATGGAAGGCGCACGTGATTTAGCCCAGCAAATGGAGCGTAATGGCGAAGGTAAAGTTCTTGATCAATTCAATAACCCGGATAATCCTTTAGCGCATTTTACGACGACAGGGCCGGAAATTTGGCGACAGACGAAAGGGCGTATTACACATTTTGTTTCCAGTATGGGAACGACGGGAACCATTACCGGTGTTAGCCGCTATTTAAAAAGTCAGTCTAATAGTGTACAGATTATTGGCTTACAGCCGGCGGCGGATAGCCATATTCCAGGTATTCGTCGTTGGTCGCCGGCTTATTTGCCTGGTATTTTCCGCAAGGAGTTAGTTGATCAAGTGTTGGATATCACTCAGCAGGAAGCTGAAGATACCATGCGTTTATTAGCTCGGAAAGAAGGCATTTTCTGTGGGGTCAGTTCCGGCGGTGCTGTTGCTGGAGCATTAAGTGTTGCAGCACAAAATCCAGGTTCTGTTATTGTTGCCATTATCTGTGACCGTGGCGACAGATATCTTTCTACCGGAATATTTAATTAATCTGGTTATACATTCAGCGTGAGTAGAGTAAAAGAGGCGGCAAGCTCTGCTCACACTAGCTAATTTTCACTGGAAAATGGGGTAAATCGAAGATAAAGGATAAAAAAAACAGCCGTGATTGTCGGCCGTTTTTTAAGATGAAAGTGGTATTGTGACAGTTTAGTGTCGCTACTTTTTAATCCGCATAATGGGGGTTTCACCAACAGTGACAGAACCGCTCAACTTGGATAACTCTTTAATCTCATCCATGTTGGAAATAACAACAGGCGTCAGGGTCGATTTTGCTCTTTCTTCAAGGAGTTTAAGATCGAACTCTAAAACTAAATCACCTTTTTGTACACGCTGACCTTCTTCAGCAATACGCTTAAAGCCTTCGCCTTTAAGTTCAACCGTATCAATACCAAAATGGACAAATAGCTCAATACCGCTGTCCGATTCGATAGAAAATGCATGGTTGGTTTCAAATATTTTACCGATTGTTCCATCAACTGGCGCGACTATTTTATTGCCGGCGGGTTTTATAGCGATACCGTCGCCCACAATTTTCTCGGCGAAAACAACATCTGGAACATCTTCAATATTGACAATCTCACCAGATAAAGGTGCGATAATTTCAATAGTGCCGCTGTTTTTTTTATCATCTGAAACTAGAGATTTCAGTTTATCAAACAGACCCATGAATCTTCTCCTAATTGTTTATACTGGACCGCGTTTTAACCGATATTGTTAGCAAAGTGTTTTTTCTTTGATGAAGGTATCAACCAATTCTATCAACCCCTGAGCGGTAGACTGAGACAGGGCTTGTTCAGCTAGCGCTTTTGCATCTTCGTAACGCGTATTACGAATGATTTTCTTGATGCGGGGAATAGAAATCGCACTCATACTAAACTCATCCAGCCCCATGCCTAATAGCAACAATGTAGCACGTTCATCACCTGCAAGCTCGCCACACATCCCCGTCCATTTACCTTCAGCGTGTGAAGCATCAATGGTTTGCTTAATCAGGCTCAATACTGCTGGTAGCATCGGGTTATAAAGATGAGAAATCAACTCGTTACCGCGGTCTACAGCAAGAGTATACTGAGTTAGATCGTTTGTCCCAATACTGAAAAAGTCAACTTCTTTTGCCAAGTGATGAGCAATAACTGCGGAAGCTGGCGTTTCTACCATCACCCCCACTTCGATCGCTTCATCGAATTTTTTACCTTCTTCACGAAGCTGACCTTTCAGCAATTCAAGTTCTGCTTTCAGTTCCTGTACTTCTTCTACAGAAATAATCATTGGAAACATAATACGTAGTTTACCGAAAACAGATGCACGTAAGATAGCACGTAACTGAGAATGTAAGATCTCTTTTCGATCAAGGCAAATACGAATTGCACGCCAACCTAGGAATGGATTCTCTTCTTTCGGTAGATTCATATAGGGCAGATTTTTATCACCACCGATATCCATAGTACGTATAATAACCGCCTGACTGCCCATTGCTCCGGCAACAGCTTTATAAGCTTGGAATTGTTCTTCTTCTGTTGGCAGCGAATCACGATCCATAAACAGAAATTCTGTACGGTATAAACCGACGCCTTCAGCGCCATTGCGTTCAGCGCCAATCACATCACGGACGGTACCGATATTGGCACAGACTTCAACCTGATGACCATCGAGAGTCATTGCCGGGAGATCTTTCAACTTTGCAAGTTCAGTTTTTTCCGCCAGATATTCGTTTTTGGTCTTTTTTAACTGTTCAATTTCCGCATCAGATGGATTGATATAAATGTGATTATTTACCGCGTCCAGAATTAGATAATCGCCATTCTGGATTGTCGTCGTCGCCTGGGTGGTACCGACGATCGCCGGCAGTTCAAGAGAGCGGGCCATGATTGACGTATGAGAAGTTCGGCCGCCTAAATTGGTAATAAAGCCGAGTACTTTTTCCAGATTGAGTTGTGCGGTTTCCGATGGAGTCAGGTCGTTGGCAACCAAAATGACTTCCTCTGAAATTGAGCCAAGATCAACAATGGGCATACCCAGAATATTTTTCAATAAGCGTTTACCGATATCACGCACGTCTGTGGCACGTTCTTTCAGGTATTCATCATCTAATTCTTCAAGGGCTTGGGCCTGAGTTTCAATAACGGAATAGACTGCGGCATCCGCAGTTCTGAAATCGTTTTTGATTAACGAAATAATTTCTTGCTCAAGTTCTTCATCTTCCAATAGCATGATATGTCCTTCGAAGATTTCAGCTTTTTCTTCTCCGAGGTTTTTTGCGGCTATATTCTTGATGATTTCTAGCTGGGATGAAGCTTTTTCACGGCCTTGCTTGAAATGGAAAATTTCTTGTTCGACTTGCTCTTGGCTGATTTTTTTCTGATTGACAATGATTGGGTCTTCTTTCAGTAATAGTGCTTTACCGAAAGCGATGCCTGGTGATACTAATATGCCTGAAATCATGATGTTACCTAACTACTAATAATTATTCTTTAAAGAGCCAGCCCGCAGATGGTTTGCTGTTTTAGAACATGCATTTAAACTGACATCCCCAGATAAAAGTTTATCCGGGGATCAGGAACGGCTAAGTGAATACCTGTTTATACCCGTCATCTTTCAAGTTGCCTCTTTGTTGGCGGCACTCGCTCACCCCGGTCACATAGTTTGCTATGCTCCCGGGGATTCACTCCCTTGCCGTCGCGATGCATCTTGAAATCCATAGGGTATATTCACAATCTCTGAATCTTGACTGGCTTAGTGGTCAACGGAAAATTAAGTGGTCACCGGAAAATTATTCCAGTTCCGCCATCAACTTAACCAGATGCTCGATTGCTTTTTGCTCATCTTCGCCTTCAGCAGAAATGGTCACTACAGTGCCTTGAGTGAGTCCCAAAGTTTGTAGCTTAAACAGGCTTTTGGCACTGGCAGTTTTACCACCGGAAGTCAGTGTAATGTCGGAGGAGAAACTTTTGGCTTCTTTAACAAACTGTGCAGCGGGACGGGTGTGTAGGCCATTTGGCGCAGTAATAGTGACTTCTTGCTGGAACATAACGTTTCCTCAATAACTTAGATTTTTGCTATGTAAGTTAAGAACTTGTCATGGACAAATTTTAACTTGAGTGTTTATTCAATGCCTATCCTATTTAAGACGATTTTATTTACCTAAAGAGCGAACTGAGTAATGTTCTGGCAAAAGCGCTAAATGGCCCCTGAACGTTCTTTAGTACGACCCATAAGTTCCGGGCCATGTTGTGCTGTCTGTATTTACTTTTACTGGTAAGAATAAACAGCACTAACGACGTCTACTGAGATAGACTCTCAGGTTGATAATATAATAAAAACTTTTTATTCATTATCAAAAAAGTTGTTCTTTCCGATGCTTCTGATTGATAGTTTGAAGTAAAGATAGATCGTGGAACTACTTAACTGAAACTACTACTCCTGTTAATTAATTTCGAGCATCGAAATAATTATTATTGGTTAAATACTAGACCCATTGTAAGAAATCATCTGGCAAAGTGAAAAAGTTTGATCTACCACACAGAAAAAGCACCATTTAGGTGCTTTTTTATCAATAAATCTAAGTAACTTACTTAAAAACTTTTATTCATCAGATAAGTCAGTAAACAGTGGGCTGCTTAAATAACGTTCACCTGATGAAGCCAGAATGACGACAATATTTTTGTCTTTATATTCCGGTTCCTGAGAAAGTTTTACCGCTGCCGCAACGGCGGCACCAGAGGAAATACCTACCAAAATACCCTCTTTCACCATGATTTCACGTGCGGTTTTAATCGCTTCCTCGCTACTGATTTTGAAAACGCGATCAACCAGTTTCAAATCAAGGTTATCTGGAATAAAACCCGCGCCAATACCTTGAATCTTATGAGGGCCCGGTTTTACTTCTTCACCGGCCAGAGTTTGGCTGATGACGGGTGATTCTTCGGGTTCTACGGCAACCGCGGTGACATTTTTACCTTTGGTGTTTTTCAGGTAACGGGTAACGCCTGTTAGTGTACCGCCGGTCCCTACACCGGAAACAAATGCATCCACTTCACCGTCTGTATCTTCCCAGATTTCCGGGCCTGTAGTTTTTTCATGGATTTCCGGGTTAGCCGGATTACTGAACTGTTGCAGGATAATGTAGCGATCGGGATCGCTAGCTTTAATCTCGTTAGCTTTCTCAATGGCGCCTTTCATACCTTTAGCGCCTTCCGTCAGTATCAACTGAGCACCCAATGCTTTCAAGAGCTTGCGGCGTTCAATACTCATGGTTTCTGGCATTGTCAGCGTTAATTTATAGTCCCGAGCGGCGGCGACATACGCAAGCGCTATTCCAGTGTTACCACTGGTGGGTTCTATTAATTCTTGTCCCGGTTTTAGGATACCGCGTTTTTCAGCATCCCAAATCATGTTGGAACCAATGCGACATTTTACACTAAAACTTGGGTTACGGGATTCCACTTTTGCCAGAATACGCCCATTGCCAAAGTGTTTTAGGCGAATTAACGGGGTACGACCAATAGTCAAAGAATTATCTTCGTAAATTTTACTCATACTCGTCTTTCAACTCCCTTTAGTGATATCCGGTCAACAATACGCCAACAACCGGTTAATGGAAATATAACTTAAATATATTTTTATTGTCTAAAAGAATAACTTAAATGAATATCATGGCATAATACGAAAGGCATGTTGATCTCGGTAGCGATCGACCCACATTGCCGTCGCCGCGCATACGGCAATAGGCATAATCACCAAATTGACAATGGGTATCATGGTTAAAATACTCACTGTTGCGCCAAATTGCAGATTAATTATTTTGTTTTGGCGAAGAGCGCTACGCATTGTTGGAAAACTGACTTTGTGGTTATCAAAGGGATAATCACAATACTGAATCGATAGCATCCAGGCACTGAAAATAAACCAGAGCATGGGTGCGACAGTCTGCCCGATAACAGGAATAAAATAGAGTAACAATAAGACCAGAGCGCGTGGAATATAGTAGCACAGTTTAGCTAATTCCCGTTTCAGGATACGTGGAACATCTTTGAAGAGTGCGATAACGCCGGTATCTGGTGTGGGGTTCCCTGTTAAATCCGCCTCCAGTTTTTCTGCCAGCAGACCATTGAATGGCGCCGCGATAAAATTCGCTATTGTGCTGAAGAAGTAAGTAAAAATCAGCAAAACAGAGAGCACGGCTATTGGCCATAAAATATAACTGAGCCATTGCATCCAATCCGGTACTTTGCTCACTATCCAAGGGACCCAGTTCCCCAGTTTCTGATAGAGCCACCAAAATGAACCGCCGAGAAACAAAATATTTGCCAACAAAGGCAATAGGACAAATCTTTTAATGCCTGGGCGAGTAATTAATTTGCAACCTTGCATCAAATACTGAAAGCCGCTCAAATTTCTTGGCAATTTTGTCAAATTCAGCATACTTCCTATTCTCTCCTGTGTGATTGAAACGCTATCATATAGGTAGGATTTTCGACTGACTAGTATTGTTCTGTATAAAAAGAACGCAAAAGGGGCTTATTAGGCATCTTTCTGATAAGAAAAGTGTGTATAAGCTTGCACTTGTGTTATTTGACAAATACAGTTAATACAGAAAATATTCCGCCGTGGTGGCATACTTAATTAAACAACAGAGATAGCAATGATGCAGGATTTGCGTCTGATATTAATCATTGTTGGTGCGATAGCAATAATAGCTTTGCTGTTACATGGGTTGTGGACCAGCCGTAAAGAGCGTTCTTCGCTTTTTCGTGATCGCCCAGTCAAACGTCATAAACATGATCGTCAGAACAGTTTCGTCGATGACAGTGACGATGAAGCGTTCGGCAATCAGCAAAAGCCTTATGCCCATAAACAGGTGAAATCTCATCAGGAGTATAAAGCTGAGCCAGCTATCGAGCGCCGTCAGCAAAAGTTGACTGAAATTGATGCTGCAACGCTTGAAGAAAGCGATGATCCGTTGCTGACGGGTCATCAGCCTGAGACGATAGCGAGAAAAGCCGTCATAGAAGAGCAGGAACCCCAACTCGGTCTGTTTGAATTCGAAGAGCAGAACGAGCCTGAAAAAAACAGATCTGCGATTGAAGAAAAGTCTCAGGAGGCGGTTGGCGAACAAGAAACTCAGACCAAAGTGAAAGAAATTGTTTTGGTTCTTCACGTAGCAGCACACCACGGCCAGGAATTGAATGGTGAATCCTTGCTGCAAAGTATTCTGCAATCTGGCTTCCAGTTTGGGGAAATGCAGATTTTTCACCGTCACGTGAACCCATCAGGTAGTGGCCCGGTACTGTTTAGTTTGGCGAATATGGTGAAACCGGGTTCATTTAATCCTGAAACAATGGCTGATTTTACGACTCCGGGGATTTCCATGTTTATGGTAGTCCCTTCTTACGGAGAATCTAATCAGAATTTTAAACTGATGTTACAGGCAGCTCAGCGTATTGCCTCTGATGTTGGGGGCGTGGTGCTTGATGATGAGCGAAAAATGCTGACACCGCAAAAAATCGAATTGTATAAAGCGCGTATTCGCAGCACACTTGGTGTTCAGGTATAATCAATTTATCGAATGTTCAAGCCTCCGCCAGCCGGGGGCTTTTTATCGCTGGTTATAAATCATGAAATCAACGGCTCAACAAATAGAAAAGCTCAGAACAACACTGCGTCATCATGAATATCTGTATCACGTCATGGATGCGCCAGAGATCCCTGATGCAGAATATGATCGGTTAATGCAGGAATTGAAGGACCTTGAAGAACAGTACCCTGAGTTGATTACATCGGATTCACCAACACAGCGGGTTGGGGCTGCTCCTCTGACGGCTTTTGAACAAGTTCGCCATGAAATTCCGATGTTGTCACTGGATAACGTATTTGATGAAGAGAGTTATCTGGCGTTTGATAAGCGAGTGCGTGACCGCCTGAAAGAGACTCAGGATTTAGTTGTATGCTGTGAGCTGAAATTAGATGGTTTGGCGGTTAGCCTGTTGTATGAACATGGTGAGTTGGTACGGGCTGCAACCCGCGGTGATGGTACAACCGGGGAAAATATTACATCAAATATACGGACTATCTGTGCAATTCCCCTGCGTCTATTCGGCGAAAATATTCCAGCGCGTATTGAAATTCGCGGTGAAGTTTTCATGCCGCAAAAAGGGTTTGAGAAACTGAATGAGGATGCGCGTCGCACGGGGGCAAAAGTATTTGCTAACCCACGTAATGCGGCGGCTGGCTCGTTGCGTCAGCTCGATCCCCGTATTACGGCTAAACGCCCATTGGCTTTCTTCTGTTATGGTGTTGGCGTATTGGAAGGGGGAGAATTACCAGCCAGTCACTACGAGCGATTGATACAGTTTAAGAAATGGGGATTGCCGGTCAGCGATAAAGTTAAAGTTTGTACTGATAGTCAACAGGTTATTGATTTTTATCATGATATTGTAAACCAGCGTTCCGCGTTGGGGTTTGATATCGATGGTGTCGTTGTCAAAGTTAATTCGCTGGAATTACAGGAAACATTAGGCTTTGTCGCTCGTGCGCCACGTTGGGCAACGGCGTTCAAGTTTCCCGCTCAAGAGCAAATGACGATTGTTCGTGATGTTGAGTTTCAGGTTGGTCGTACTGGTGCGATCACTCCGGTAGCACGTCTGGAGCCAGTATTGGTCTCTGGTGTGACTGTCAGTAATGCAACATTACACAATGCGGATGAGATTGAACGTTTAGGTTTGCGGATTGGCGATACGGTTATTATCCGCCGTGCTGGAGACGTGATTCCACAAGTTGTCGGTGTTTTGGAAGAGAGAAGGCCGCAGGACAGCAATGAAGTTGTTTTCCCTGAACATTGTCCGGTATGTGGGGCAGATATTGAAAGGATTGAAGGGGAGGCTGTAGCGCGTTGTACGGGGGGATTGGTGTGTGGCGCTCAGCGTAAAGAGGCGCTTAGACATTTTGTTTCCCGTCGGGCGATGGATGTTGACGGCATGGGAGAAAAGATTATCGATCAGCTAGTCGATAAAGAGTATGTCGAAACCCCGGCTGATCTTTTCAGGCTGACGGCAGGCAAGTTGACTGGGCTTGATCGCATGGGGCCGAAATCTGCCCAGAATGTGGTGGATGCGTTGGAAAAAGCGAAAAAAACCACCTTTGCCCGTTTCCTTTATGCGTTGGGTATCCGTGAAGTTGGGGAAGCGACCGCTGCTAATTTGGCTGCTCACTTTGGCGAACTGGATAAATTACGTTCCGCTGATGAGGAAGCATTGAAAGAAGTTCAAGATGTTGGCGAAGTGGTGGCAAAACATGTCGTTAACTTCTTCAATGAACCCCATAACCAAACAGTCATTGACGATCTGATCGATAATATCGGTATCGACTGGGAACCGGTTGTCGTAACAAAAGCTGAGAAAATTGACAGCCCATTTTCGGGTAAAACAGTTGTGCTGACAGGTTCATTGCATCAGTTATCTAGGGATGAAGCCAAAGCTAAACTTGTTGCACTTGGGGCAAAAGTGACGGGCAGCGTTTCTAAGAAAACAGATTTGGTGATTGCGGGTGAAGCTGCCGGTTCAAAGCTCGCTAAAGCTAATGAATTAAATATTCCGGTTATTGATGAAGAAGAAATGATCCGTTTATTGGGTGAATAACTTTTTGTTTACATACTGATTATTGAGAGTTTTTCTCAATAATCAGTCATATGCTATTAAGGTATTTTTAAAGCTTATCTTATTCGATTCAACTAAAAATGTGATCAGATACATTAAGTAAAGATTTACAGTAAGAATTATTTCAGTCTAATGTGATATCTATACCCTATGGATTTCAAGATGCATCGCGACGGCAAGGGAGTGAATCCCCGGGAGCATAGAGAACTATGTGACCGGGGTGAGCGAGTGCAGCCAACAAAGACGCGACTTGAAAGATAACGGGTATATCCTTATTTGATCGCCTTTTATTGCATAGAATGCGTTGATAAAAACTCGCTTTCTATCGTGTTTGGAGTGTGATATGTCTCAGATCCTGCATTTCTTTTTAGCTTTGATTGTCATTGGCGGCCTTGCTATTTTGGCGAGTAGCGACCGTAAAAGTATTCGTCCTCGCTATGTTATTCAATTGCTTGTTATTGAGCTTATCTTGGCTTGGTTTTTCCTGAATTCTGGTGTTGGTCAGGAATTTGTCATGGGATTTGCCGGCTTGTTTGAGCATTTACTGAAATATGCGGGTGAAGGGACTGAATTCATTTTTGGCGGCATGATGGATGCAAAGCTGGCATTCTTCTTTTTGAATGTATTGTGTCCGATTATCTTTATTTCTGCGCTGATTGGTATTTTGCAGCATATCAAACTATTGCCAATTATTATCCGGGTTATTGGTACTCTGCTGTCTAAAGTCAACGGTATGGGTAAACTGGAATCATTTAACGCGGTCAGTTCTCTGATACTTGGGCAGTCTGAAAACTTTATTGCTTATAAAGACGTACTGGGAAAAATGTCTGAGCGTCGCATGTACACGATGGCTGCGACTGCAATGTCAACGGTTTCTATGTCGATCGTTGGGGCCTACATGCAAATTTTAGCGCCTAAATATGTTGTAGCGGCATTGGTGCTTAATATGTTCAGTACCTTTATCATCCTATCGCTGATTAATCCGTATGCTGTTGACAGTGAAGAAGATATTCAGATGAGCAATCTCCACGAAGGCCAAAGTTTTTTCGAAATGCTAGGTGAATATATTTTGGCGGGTTTCAAGGTGGCTCTCATTGTGGCTGCGATGTTGATTGGTTTCATTGCCCTGATTGCGGCTATTAATGCGCTGTTCAGTATGGTGTTTGAGAAGAGTTTTCAGGAAATGCTCGGCTACGTGTTTTATCCATTTGCTTGGGTGATTGGGATTCCCACAGATGAAGCATTACGGGTTGGTAGTGTTATGGCAACCAAATTGGTTGCTAATGAATTTGTGGCAATGCACAGCTTACAATCCATTGCGACAGAACTTTCTCCTCGTTCACAGGGTATTTTGTCGGTATTCCTGGTTTCTTTCGCTAACTTCTCTTCCATTGGGATTGTGGCGGGTGCGATTAAAGGCTTGAATGAGATGCAAGGTAATGTCGTTTCACGCTTTGGTTTGAAACTACTATTTGGTTCAACGCTTGTCAGCTTCTTATCTGCGGCTATTGCAGGTTTGGTGCTGTAAAAAATGATGTTTTATCGTGGAATATTGCATCATGGATGATGCAGATTCCCTTTCGCATATTCCTCCTTATAGACGTGTAAATTATGGAAAAAGAGAACCTGATAGAAATTGCTAATACTGCAATGCCGTTCGGTAAATATAAGGGGCGTATGCTCATTGACTTACCGGAAGAGTATTTGTTGTGGTTTGCTCGTAAGGGGGAGTTTCCACAAGGTAAATTGGGGGCGCTGATGGAAATGACTTTAGCAATAAAACTAGAGGGACTAGATTCGTTGGTGAAACCATTGAAAAAAGGCTAGCTAAAGCTGGAGTTTGTTTTTCAATCGATGATGGTGGTTAGGAATGGAAATGACCAAAAGGCCCTGAAAGCATGGCTTTCAGGGCCTGATAATTTTGGTGGAGCTAAGCGGGATCGAACCGCTGACCTCTTGCATGCCATGCAAGCGCTCTCCCAGCTGAGCTATAGCCCCACGAGTGTGGTATTTCCTAATTTTAGTACCAAATACCTTGATTCAATATAAAGGATTTGGTGGAGCTAAGCGGGATCGAACCGCTGACCTCTTGCATGCCATGCAAGCGCTCTCCCAGCTGAGCTATAGCCCCAATCAAAATTAATGGAACGGGGCGCATAATATGAAACCCTGCAAATACTGTCAACGGCTAACTTATCATTCTCACAACAAGCGTTGAAAAAGCCATCAATTTTATGATCACAAAGACTGAGCAATGGGTTGAAGAGAAATAGAAGGTGTTTGGGAAAGTGGTAAAAAGGCAGCAATTAAATGAGATTTTTTGAAAACAGAAAGGCATCACCTGCGATAAGTGATGCCTTTGATGCATTAATTAAGATTGAGTTTCGCGTTGAGTAATGAACTCCAGCGCTTGATTAATACGGGATAAAGTGCGGGTTTGCCCGATAGCGTGAATAGTGACATCCACACCTGGGGATTGACCTGCACCGGTAGCAGCAACCCGCAATGGCATACCGATTTTACCCATACCGACTTCCAGCTCATCAGCGGTGGATTGAATGGCATGATGAACATTTTCTGGCGTCCAGTCAGTAATTGAAGCCAGCTTTGCACGGACAACTTCAAGAGGTTGACGGGCAACTGGGCGTAAATGTTTCTTCGCCGCATCGGCATCAAATTCAGCAAAATCTTCATAGAAGTAGTGGCAGGATTCGGCCATCTCTTTCAGCGTCTTACAGCGTTCGCCCAGTAATTTAATCAGATCAACCAACTGTGGACCGTTACGGGTATCAATACCTTGTTGCTCCATGTGCCATGCTAGATGAACGGCAACTTTCTCTGGAGGCAGAGTATTAATATAGTGATGGTTCAGCCATTGCAATTTTTCTGTATTGAATGCGCTGGCGGATTTATTAATAGCATCCAGGCTAAACAGCTCAGTCATTTCTTCAATGCTGAAAATTTCTTGATCACCATGCGACCAGCCCAAACGAACCAGATAATTCAGCAGTGCTTCTGGCAGGTAGCCATCATCACGGTATTGCATCACGCTCACTGCACCATGACGTTTGGACAGCTTTTTACCGTCATCACCGAGGATCATCGAAACGTGTGCATATTCTGGCACGGGAGCGCTGAGCGCTTTCAGAATATTAATTTGACGAGGTGTATTATTAATATGGTCTTCACCGCGGATGACATGAGTGATTTCCATATCCCAGTCATCGATGACAACACAGAAATTATACGTTGGTGAGCCATCGGTACGGCGGATAATCAGATCATCAAGTTCCTGATTACTGAACTCAATGGGGCCGCGGATACGATCATCAAAAACAACAGAACCTTCCTGTGGATTGCGGAAACGGACAACATGGGGCTGAGCTGGGTTATGTTGACATGAATTATCACGGCAACGGCCGTCATAACGTGGTTTCTCGCCATTTGCCATTTGAGTTTCGCGCAATGCTTCCAGATGCTCTTTAGAACAATAGCAGCGATAGGCGCTTCCTTGCTCCAGCATTTGATCAATCGCCTGATTATAGCGATCAAAACGTTTCGTCTGATAATAAGGGCCTTCATCCCAATTCAGATTTAACCAGTTCATACCGTCCATAATGGCATTGATAGCTTCCTGAGTTGAGCGTTCAAGGTCAGTATCTTCGATACGCAATACAAATTCGCCTTTGTTATGGCGGCTATATAACCAGGAATAGAGTGCGGTACGAGCACCGCCAACATGGAGATAGCCGGTTGGGCTTGGTGCGAAACGGGTTTTAATTTTACTCATCGGGGATTGCCTTAATTACGTTTCACTTTTTCAGTGAACGTTATCGGTGATTTAAGTAATAAAATAGGGGGGTTATTTTATCACTGCACCTTAATTCCTCAATGCTGTTAACGGGGAGTTGTTGAGAAAAGTCAGTGTATTTGTCTAAACTGTACCCTATAGTGACGATAATTATCTCACCCTTGTTTAATTTTGAGACGAACGATATTTTTCTCTAGAAAAAGCGTTGACTCATTCTGAACTATCCCTATAATGCGACCCCATCACGACGGGGCGATTAGCTCAGTTGGTAGAGCATCTCCCTTACAAGGAGGGGGTCATCAGTTCGAATCTGGTATCGCCCACCATCTCGTTGTGATAAAAAAGATTTTATGATTGGGCGATTAGCTCAGTTGGTAGAGCATCTCCCTTACAAGGAGGGGGTCATCAGTTCGAATCTGGTATCGCCCACCAATCATAGATTCAGTGGTATAGAAGCAGTAATAGTCATCATGAAGTGGGCGATTAGCTCAGTTGGTAGAGCATCTCCCTTACAAGGAGGGGGTCATCAGTTCGAATCTGGTATCGCCCACCACTTCATTAAGATTGTTTCAGGCGGTATCACATATCTTTGGTGCGGGTCGTTAGCTCAGTCGGTAGAGCAGTTGACTTTTAATCAATTGGTCGCAGGTTCGAATCCTGCACGACCCACCAATCCAAAAGATATTCAGAGTGGTTCTCCTATAGATGGGTCGTTAGCTCAGTCGGTAGAGCAGTTGACTTTTAATCAATTGGTCGCAGGTTCGAATCCTGCACGACCCACCATCTCAAAAGACGTAATTAGAATATTTTTCCTACAGTCAGGTTGTTAGTTCAGTCGGTAGAGCAGTTGACTTTTAATCAATGGGTCACAGGTTCGAGCCGAGCGAAGCGAGACAACAGCGCGTGAGCGCTGGCCCGAAGGGCGAGGCCGTAGGCCGAGTCATCCTGCACGACCCACCATCTCAAAAGACGTAATTAGAATATTTTTCCTACAGTCAGGTTGTTAGTTCAGTCGGTAGAGCAGTTGACTTTTAATCAATGGGTCACAGGTTCGAGCCGAGCGAAGCGAGACAACAGCGCGTGAGCGCTGGCCCGCAGGGCGAGGCCGTAGGCCGAGTCATCCTGCACGACCCACCATCTCAAAAGACGCAATTAGAATAGTTTTCCTACAGTCAGGTTGTTAGCTCAGTCGGTAGAGCCGTTGGCTTTTAATCAATGGGTCTCCAGGGCCTTATAGAAATCAGGGTTTTCTTGAATGATAGCCAACACCTTTGCCGCTAGTCCTGTCGGGTTTCGGCGCTTGTATCAAGGCTAGTGCTTAAAGCCTCCGCCATCTCTGCCTGTGAAATGTTAAGTTGAGCACGGATGGCTTTAACGTCGGCAACTTCATATCGGGTCACACGCGCTGCGGCTTTATTACCTTGTTTAATTTCAACTGCTTCTTCTAGGGATGCTTTCAATTCGTCAAGAAAACTCATGTTACACCTCATCTTTTAGTAATTTTATTACCACAGCTAGATTCTCGTGTACTGTATTTGTGCTGTGAAATTGCAGAATAGCATCAATATTCTTAGCATGAGCTTCATCATTATGTGTATATACAAATCTCACGTTCAAATAATATATCTTATCTATTAGTGATACAAAGTCCATTGATATTTTGTGAGTCATTTTGAGTTGTTTAGATCTGTCTAGCGGAGTATTCTGTATATACAGATTAACCATGAGTTAAAAACGCCGAAGCACATGAAGCTCTTGATATCATCAAACATCAGATTGAAATTAACAGGTAAAAACCCGCCTGTTAATGAAGAGGATATACTCCAGTGTTTTTCTAATCGGGTTGGGCGTTTTCTTGAGGATACAAGGGAAGATAACAGAACTGATCCTCCTACTAAATGGTTTATATCCGAAACTGATTATGGTGTTAAGTTAAAGATAGTCTTTATCTATTACCCTGAAAAAGGGGTTGCTATAAGGACAGCTTATGCACCTAACGAAGATGAATTGAGAATTTACCGAAAATACGGCGTAGGAATAGAGAAATGAGTAAGCAAACTGATAAGCGAGCAAATAACCTGATAGCTTCCACTGATGAAGCATGGGAGAACGGTGAGCTTGGTTGTAGTGAAGCTCATGTTAAAGTATCTGATGATGTAACAGAAGATCTGATTAACGAAGCGCTGGAGTTACAGCCCATTTCAATCAGATTAAATCGGTCTCTGATTGAAGACTTGAAAATGATAGCAGACCTTAATGGCCTGGGTTATCAGCCATTAATCAGACAAGTTTTAAATCGTTTTGCCAATAGTGAGAAAAAACGGGTACTTGCCGAAGCTCACAGCAAAGCAATGAAAAGTGAAAAAAGAAAATCCAATAAACGTCATAAGGTTGCTTAACCATATAGTCTTAGCAGCATAGTATATAAATGTAAAAAACCAACTGGTAAGGTTGGTTTAACGATCTATACCAATAATGCCAGATGGGATAAGCTTTACCTAATTGTTGTACTAGCTGATTATTAGGATATAAAAATGAATCTCTACGGACTTGTTGCTGATATTGGCGGCACCAATGCCAGATTAGCACTTTGCAATTTGGAAAATGGGGCTATTGAGCGGATCGAAACATATAGTGCAAAACAACACTCGGGATTAGAGTCTATTATCAGTCACTATTTGGCGGAGCAAAAAACAGTAGTGACTTATGCATGTATCGCTATTGCTTGCCCGATAAATGGTGATTGGGTAGAAATGACCAATCACCAATGGGCATTTTCGATTAGTGAGCTGAAACAGACGCTTGGGCTAGAAAAATTAGATGTGATCAATGACTTCACGGCTGTATCTATGGCTATTCCAATGCTGACAGAAGAACACAAGGTTCAATTAGGCGGAGGAGAAGCGGTTAAAGACAAACCGATAGCGGTTTACGGGGCGGGGACTGGCCTTGGTGTAGCTCATTTGATCAAGGTAGACAAACAATGGGTAAGTTTGCCTGGTGAAGCTGGTCATGTAGATTTTGCCGCGAATAGTGAAGAACAAGATGCAATATTGGCTGTTTTACGGCGTAAATTTGGGCATGTTTCGGTAGAAAGAATCTTGTCCGGTAGTGGGCTAGTAAACCTTTATCAGGCGATTGCCATTTTGGATCATCGTCAGCCAGAAGATTTAGAACCAGAAACTGTGACGCAACGAGCATTGGATGAAAGTTGTCAATATTGCCATCGTGCCTTGACACTATTTTGTGAAATTATGGGGCGATTTGGCGGAAATTTGGCGTTAAATATGGGGACTTTTGGTGGTGTGTATATTGCTGGTGGTATAGTGCCGCGGTTTCTTGAGTTCTTTAAGCAATCGAACTTTCTTCATGGATTTGAAGATAAAGGGCGTTTTAAACCGTTAATACAACAGATTCCTGTTTATTTGATTACTCATCCACAACCAGGATTATTAGGTTCAGGTACCTATTTGCGGCAACAGCTTTCACTTATTAATTAAATTACAAGGTCAGATATAGACATTTCAAAATTAATGATTGTATATATCTGACTGTAATTTTTTAAAATATCATCATTGTAACTATATATTAATGATTTTATTATTTATTAAATTAATGGATAAAAATTATTGTCGTTATAATTCACATTGAAAACAGGAGATGAAATTTTATTTTAAAACCTTAATTCTATAAAATGGAATAATAATGACATTGACATTTTTTTCATACAATTTATATGGTTACGATTTGTTTTGGCAAATCGTGAATATTATATGTAAATAAAAGGTGTGTAATTTATTAAAACACATTTCCTGTCAAGATTTAATGTCGATAGACATACATCTCCATGAATTTAAACTATTTTACCGTCTATAATCAATCTTCCCATTCGCGGATTAAATTCCCTTATTATCGGTGACTTAGAATAAATCATTATGTGATTATCAACGCCTAAATAGGTGGTATTAAAAGATTGATATGATATTTTACAATGAATAAATAGGTTTTGTGACATTCTTTACTATCATCATAAAAACTTTCTGCAATATAGCGACAATTTATTCTCCTGCTTGTGGGAAGTTTTTAACATGATAATGAGATTTATATTCACAATGTTTATGTAACTGATTGATTTATTTTAAATGAAAAGTGGATATTTTATTATGCTGTTTTTCATGTTTAAATACTTTTAAGTTATTGAAATTTTAATTGTTTTGTTTTCTCTTTTTATACTTTATAATCGGTCAAAATTTTTTATTTAGAACAGTACTGGATAGAAATGAAAACGATAGAAGTTGATGAAGACCTTTACCGCTATATTGCCAGCCATACACAACATATTGGTGAAAGTGCATCTGATATTTTACGGCGAATGTTGAAATTTAACGCCGAACAGCCAGTACAAAACGCACAGCCTATCAGTGCCGTGGAGAAAGCGCCGGTAGCCCGCCAGCGTGATTCTGTCCGTGTGATGCGTGAATTGTTACTTTCAGATGACTATTCTGATAAGAAAAAATCTGTTGAGCGTTTTATGTTGATCTTATCTACATTATATAGCTTGAACAGCGAAAGTTTTTCCCAGACGACTGATGCTATGCATGGTCGTACCCGTGTTTATTTCGCTGGTGATCAACAGACATTACTCGCCAGTGGTAAACAAACTAAACCTCGTCACATTCCGGGCACACCTTTTTGGGTGATTACTAACACCAATACTGATCGTAAGCGTAATATGGTTGAGCAAATTATGCAGGATATGAAATTCTCAGCCAATTTTATCGACAAGGTGTGTGGCACGATTTAACTGATTAAGGCTGTGCTGACACAAAGTACAGCGCAGCTCTTGTCCAGGGGAGATTTAAAGTGGTAAATCATCCGCGTGCGGGACAGATTGCCCGCCAAAGTGATCTGATAAATGTAGCGCAACTTACGTCACAATATTACACCTTACATCCTCAGCCTGAAAATTCAGAGCATAAGGTTAAATTTGGTACATCCGGTCATCGTGGTAGTTCTCAGCGTCACAGTTTTAATGAAGCGCATATTCTGGCAATTACTCAGGCTGTTGCAGAAGTTCGCAAGCAACGGGGAATCAATGGCCCTTGTTATGTAGGTAAAGATACCCATGCTTTATCAGAATCGGCATTTATTTCCGTATTGGAAGTCTTGACTGCTAACAGCGTCAATGTGATTGTGCAGGAAAATAATGGATTTACGCCAACACCTGCGATTTCTCATGCCATCCTTTGTTATAACCGCTTGGGGCAAGCGTTGGCTGACGGGATTGTTATTACCCCTTCCCATAATCCACCAGAAGACGGAGGGATTAAATATAATCCACCTGATGGTGGCCCGGCGGATACGGATTTGACCGCAATTATAGAACGTCGTGCTAATGAGTTGCTTGCAGAAGGTCTGAAAGGCATTAAACGCTTGCCATTTGTTCAGGTATTGAACAGCGAATATTTGCATCAGCAGGATTTAGTTGAGCCGTATGTCAGCGCGTTGGGCGATGTGGTTGATATGGCTGCTATCCAGCGGGCCGGGCTGAAAATCGGTATTGATCCTTTGGGAGGTTCTGGCATCGCGTTTTGGCAGCGTATCGGTGAGCGCTACAATTTGGATCTGACATTGGTTAATGATCAAGTCGATCAGACATTCCGTTTTATGCACTTGGATCATGATGGCGTCATTCGTATGGATTGCTCGTCCCCTTGGGCAATGGCGGGTTTGTTAGCCATGCGCGATAAGTTTGATTTGGCTTTTGCCAACGATCCTGATTATGACCGCCACGGTATTGTCACTCCAGCCGGTTTGATGAATCCGAACCACTATTTGGCAACCGCGATAAATTACCTATTCCGCCATCGTCCGCAATGGTCAGAGAGTGTTGCGATAGGTAAGACATTGGTATCTAGTGCCATGATTGATCGGGTTGTCGCTGATCTTGGTCGTAAATTGGTGGAAGTGCCCGTAGGTTTTAAATGGTTTGTTGACGGTCTATATAAAGGTGAGTTGGGCTTTGGCGGAGAGGAGAGCGCAGGGGCTTCTTTCCTGCGTTTTGATGGTACGCCGTGGTCTACAGATAAAGATGGGATTATCTTGTGTTTACTGGCGGCGGAAATGACCGCGGTAACAGGGGAAAATCCGCAGCAGCATTACAATAAGTTGGCGGCTCGTTTTGGTACGCCAAGTTACAGCCGCATTCAGGCGTCGGCAACGTATCAGCAGAAGGCGTTATTAGCCAAGTTATCACCAGAAATGGTGAAAGCGGATAAGCTTGCTGGTGATCCAATCACAGCCCGGTTGACAAAAGCTTCTGGTAACGGAGCGTCAATAGGCGGTCTAAAAGTGATAACAGAAAACGGCTGGTTTGCCGCTCGCCCATCGGGGACAGAAGAAGCTTACAAAATTTATTGTGAAAGTCTCCTAGGCCCTGAGCACCGGCAGAAAATTGAGCAGGAAGCACTGGATATTGTTAACCAGGTTTTTGCCGCCGGTTGATTTTTGTCCGATTAAAAAGAATCCGCAATGGTGAAATGGCTTTTGCGGATTTTTTATTTTTCAGCCCAAGGCAACCATTAATGCACCGGCAGTGATCAGTGCAACACCACCTGCGGCCATAAATGATATCTTTTCACCAAATAAGATAACGGCCAAGATAACAGCAAACACGACACTGAGTTTATCAATCGGGGCAACCTGAGAAACATTGCCGTTTCTGATTGCCAGAAAGTAGAACAGCCATGACAATGCCCCCGCCACACCGCTTAAAACGATAAAAAGCAACGCTTTGCGATTTGCCAGTACTTCACTGACCAGATTTAATTTTCCCTGAACTACAACGACGCCGACAAGAAACAACGCCATAATGACTGCGCGTATTGCTGTTGCTGTATTGGCATCAAGATCTTGCAAACCGATTTTCCCGAAGATAGCGACCAAAGCGGCAGTAAATGCTGATAATAAGGCATAGATAAGCCAGGTACCCATCGTGAATAAATCCTGTTGTTAATATCAAATGAGCTGAGATGATAAGACAGTTCTCTTTGCTTGAATATACCATTACTCTCATTAAGGAAATTAAAGAATAAACTCATTACTAATCCCAATTTTAGTTAGTGAATATTTTGGGCCTGTGAAATGGTTTCCAGTTTTAATCTCAGATGGCTTCATAAAAATCTATAAATAATAATTATCCCCACAGGAGTTTAGCAATTAAACTAAAATACAGTTTTATTTATTTATTTCACTTTGAATATAATATTACAGTTTATTTTTGGTTAAATTAAGCTGGATTTTTCAGTTGATTGATCATTATTTGAATAGATAAAGATTGAACTAAAAGATTTTTATCTGCTATTAAGAGCCCTTTTTACCTGTGTTTTTGCCTGTTAAAGTGTAAAATACTTATGCCATTATGTTGCTTACTCACATCACCAGCATTTGATCTACGTTTAACATGTAACAAAAGTGTCATATTTAGTTTGCAATTAAAATCTGTTTTGATAATATATTAAGAATAAATCATATATCATTGAGTTTACTTTATCGTACAGATCATCCTAGTGATTTCCTCTACATTTTATTTTTTATAGAGGAAAGTGGATTTTATGTGCTTTCATAAGTATTTTAAATACCTGGTTTAGAAGATATCAATATAAATAATATAAGTACATAACAATGAAAAATTTTTCTCTTAAGAGTTATACAGCCATACCGGCATGTATATGGGGTTTATTTATTGGGACTTTTGTAACAAGATCAACATCAATGATGGTATGGCCTTTTATATCTATCATATTATATACAAAGTTCCATTTTACAGCGTCGATGATTGGATTAGTTCTCTCTTTATCGATTGCGATTTCATCGATATTAAGTTTTTATGCAGGTTACTTCTCTGATAAAGTCGGTCGGGCTAAGATAATTATCATTGGATGTCTTATATCTTCATTGGCATATTTAATATTATGGTTATCTGAACATCAGTCTGGTTTTATTATTGGCACTTTATTAGCGAATATTTCCTGGGCGCTGGTGAATAATCCAATAAAAGCGGTTATCGGTGATATTATTGAAGAAAAACAGGTAAGAGAGAATGCCATGTACTTAAGATATTTATTTCTAAATGCGGGTGCGGTAGTCGGGCCTTATTTAGGAGTAAAATTAAGTCTGGATATTAATTCTATCTCTTTTCTGATTGTTTCGATATCCTATGTAATCTTTATGATCCCTGTTTATCTGTTTGGTAAGAAAATAAAAATAAACTTGACAAATAATGATGACTTTAAAGGAACGATGAAGGTTTTATTGAATGATCGGGTATTTTTAATGTTGGTCATCAATAATATTCTCATGATGTTTATTTTTGGTCATTTTGATTCAACTTTACCACAGTTAATTGCTTCATTAGGGTTTAATGGGTATGCTGAGTTTATTGCTTCGCTTATTATGTTACATGCGATAACCATTGTCGTTATGCAGTTACCGTTTTCCATGTTAACGCAAAAAATGGAATTGGAAACGAAAATAAATATAGGATCTGTATTACTCATTTTATCTGAATTTATGTTCTTTATTTCATTCAAGTATTATGATGTTTATTTATTGTGGTATATAGCTGCTTTTACCATGAGTATCAGTCAAACTATTTTGTTTCCATGTGTGAATGTTTTTATCGATCGTTTGGCGCCAAATGATTTACGTGGAGCATATTTTGGTGCGGCGTCACTTTATAGTATTGGTTTTTCTATATCTCCATTGGTTGGTGGTGCTGTTATCCAATTATTTGATGGTGGAGTGTTGTTTCAATTATTGGCGATATTAAGTGTGTTGATGTTGGTAGTTTTCTATCGGATGTTTAAACTAAGGGATAAACATGAAATTAATATTAGAAGAAGTCTCAAATCTTAGACCAACTGAATTACATTGTCCTGTTCGTGTCGAGCAGTTAATCGAAAAAGTTAAATTTGAAGGTTTTTGGACTCAACCAATTTGGATTGATGAAGCAACGAATGTGGTTATTGATGGTCATCATCGGCTTGAATTAGCCAAAACACTAAAATTAAGTTGCATTCCTTGTCTGGCATTTGATTATGAGAAGGAGCTGTTAGTTTATTCCCGCAATGAGAATAAAACAATTAGCCATTGTGATGTTATTAAGGCGGGTCTGGATGGGCAACCTCTTGGTTATAAACAGACTCGTCATGAGTTTGCCGGAAATGTTATTGAAACACAAATTTCGTTAAAAATGTTAGGGTTTGTCAATGAATAAACAGTTTTATGATGTGGTAATGTGTGGTGCGGGGCCTGCGAATATTTCATTAATCCCGGATTTATTAAAAGATGAAGCCATAAAAAATTGTCTGATTTTAGAAAAAACAGAGATGGTGGGTTCTGGCTCATTAAAGAAATATAAAATTACCGCGAACTCTTTAGGTAGTGTATTTTTAGAGAAGTTTGACGGTTGTGATGACGAACTTAGTCAATATATAAGATCGACATCAGAGTGGGAACATTTTAGCGCCAATAGAGATAAGCCAGTTGAATTGAGATTTGTCGGCCAATATTTGGAGAGAATCGCCCGCTTTATTCAGGAAAACAAATATGGAGATCGGTTTAATATTTGGACTGATGCGGAAGTAAAAAAGATTAAGCAGAATGAAGATGGTAACTACGATATAACTTATCATAAAAATAATGAAGATTATATTGTATCAGCGAGAAAAGTACTGTTTAATATAGGTGGAACTCCAAACGAATCCAAATTATTGCATACTAGCAACAATATTACCTCAGGTGATTTCATTAAAGGTTTCTATGATGAGGTTATAGATAAAGGTGATATAAAAAGTATATCAATATTGGGTTCGTCACATAGTTCTGTTTCTTGTTTAATTCGGCTGATAGAGCAATTAAAGTTTACCGGTAAGATAAATGTTCTGGTTAATAAAGATTTTAAATTGTTCTTTGATTCACCTGCAAGTGCGGAATCTTACGGTTATGCTTTCACTCAGGAAGATATCTGTCCTCTAAGTGGGCGGGTTAACCGATATTCAGGTTTGAGATATGATTCTTTTGTATTTGCTCAACAACTTAAACAAAGAAGACATAAAAATATTTCTATTTTAAATATCTCAGAAATATCGAGTGATGAAGTTATGCAACGTATTAATGGTGATGATTTATTGATTCACTGTACGGGATATCACTCAAAACTTGTTGAAATTATTGATAAAAATAACATTACTCTTGAATTTAAAAGTGATAAATATGGTTTATTGATCAACGAAAAATTAAATCCTGTATCAACGTCAGGCGAAGCGCTCAATAATTTTCATACATTTGGTCTGGGGGCTGGTGTAAAGACGGGTGGTGAAAATGGTGGTGAGGCAAGTTTCCACGGAAGAATTGATGGGGTTTGGGTATATCAGCATGTTATATATGACCTCTTATTTAATTAATATTTAATTCAATATCAATTTTATATCATTATTAACGGACTATATTTTAGGTTAATTATTATTTAAGAATAAAATAACCTTTTAACATCAATTTAAAATAATTTATTAAGACTATGAATAAAAAAACAGCAATCCTTCTCTGTGCCGGAAGAGGCAGCCGGTTATCTACCAGAACAGCAAATAAACCAAAACCTTTGGTAGAAACAAATCAAACATCATTTATCGATAATGCGCTGAAAAATATCGAAGCTGTCGGTATTAAGAAAGTGATTATTGTGGTGGGTTATAAAAGTGATATTTTAATGTCTCATATTAAACAAAAGACATATAATCTGGATATTGAATTTGTTAATAGTGAAAAGTGGGAATCAACCAATAATATCTATTCTTTATATCTTGCCAGGAATTGGATTAAGCAAGATACGCTGATCCTTGAAGGGGATATCTTCTTCACCAAGAAATGTTTGGAAACAGTGATGTTAAAAGCAGGAGATCTCAATGTCCTTGTTTCTCCTCTTAGTGGCAATATGGAAGGGACTTATGCAAGAATAGATAAAGATAATATTATTGCATTAAATTCTACTAAGGATAGCCATTATCAGGTTGAAGAAGGTCAATATAAGACGGTAAATATTTATAATATTTGCACCGCTAATTTTGCTGAACATATTACTAAGGAATTGGAAAATTATGTTAGTAATGGGTCGACAGGGCTATATTATGAGGATATATTTAAACAGTCTTTACTGAATAATATCGCTGAATTTAAAGCAACTATTGTTGATCATTCTCAATGGTATGAGGTAGATAATACTTATGATCTTACTATTTGTGACTTTATCTCAAGTAATAATAAATTAGATCTTATTCAAAATAGGCACGGTGGTTACTGGCGTTATCCTATTATTGACTTTGGCTTAATTTATAATTTCAACTTTCCACCTAAGAAATTGAAAAATGAAATAAAGAATAATTTTGATGAAATATTTTTAAATTATCCTGGTGGGAATCGTTTAGTCGAACATGCTTTATCTGAATTTATTGGGATAGAGAGAACACAATTATGTATTGCAAATGGTGCTGCTGAGATAATTAAACGGCTTCCTGACCTTTATAAAGGTAGAGTATTAGTTACTGTGCCATCATTTAATGAGTATGCTAATTGCTTTGGTAAAGACAGAACAATATTTAGCTATAGTAAAGAGAGCCGAGATTTTGAGATAGATATTGATGAACTATTAACGTTGGCGAAAGAAGAGAAGCCAAATGTGGTGGTGATTGAGTCACCTAATAATCCGACAGGTAAACTGACACCTATTGATAGCCTGTTATATTTGGCTGGAGAATTGTTAGCATTAAATATCCACTTAATTGTTGATGAATCTTTCTTAGATTTCTCTAAAATGCGTGATGACACAATGTTAATGCATTTAGATAACTATAAGAATTTATCTGTCATTCGCAGTATGAGTAAAACCTTCGGGATTGGTGGTATTCGTATAGGATATATTGCCACTGCAAATCAGGAGTTACTTGGTAAAATAAGAGCTGTGTTACCCATTTGGAATATTAATGGTTTTGCTGAAGAGTTTTTATTGAGATTACCTCAATATAGAGAGAGTTATAAATTAAGTTGTGAACAAGTGATTATTGATACGTTAAAATTACAGCAAGAATTAAATTCAATCGAAGGTATTACTGCCTATGAAACGGATTCTAATTTTGTTTACTGTAAATTGCATGTTTCTGATGCAAAAACGATATCACGGTTACTTTTAGATATTCATGGATTATATGTAAAAGAGTGTTCTGGTAAAGGAAATATAGACTCTGATAGGTATTTGCGTATTTCCTGCCGAACACCAAGCGATAATGAAATTTTAATACGTTCATTGCGTATGGTAATGCAGGGACTAATTAATATTAGTGATATTAGTGTGGTTAAGAAAGTTAATGAGGTTTGCGAATGAGCCATCCAAAAACAGTGGTAATTTGTGGTAAAGGAGAATTGGCAATTTTCATTTGTCAATATTTCTTAAATCATAAAGAGTATAAAATATTGCATGTGGTGGCAGATAAATTCGAACCCGTAAGCACTGATCAGACGTTAATCGACTTCTGTTATCAAAATAATATTTCTGTTATTGAGGATAATAAAGTTGAGAATCTGCCTGGTTATGAAAGTGGTGATTTCACTTGTGATTTATGCTTTGTCGTGTTTCATAAGCGGATATTACCGTTAAAATTCATTAATTCTTGTAAGAGAATATTGAATATTCATTTGTCCTATTTGCCTAAATATCGCGGCGTAAGGCCGGTAAACTGGGCATTGAAAAATGGAGAACAGTCCCACGGTGTGACGATCCATGAAATTAACGAAGGTATTGACGCGGGGCCGATTGTCAATCAGATCTCATTTTCTATTTACCCTGAATTTGAAGAGGTTATTGATACTTATACAAGGGCTATTAACTATTCCAGACAATTATTCCTTGACACAATGCCAATATTGGAAAGAATAACACCAAGACCTCAGGTTAATTCAGAGGCAACGATTTATTATGAAAAGGACAATCATAGTCTGGAAGAAAGGATGACATTTACCAAGAAAGCATCGCTTGAATTGCTGAATCAAGCGTAGATAATAATGGTTCTTAATGTACCGGGAAGCGCTTATGTATAATCTTATTGCTACAGATCTTGATGGAACTCTATTACTTCACGGGGATACGATAGGTAAATTTACCCATCAGGTGTTGACTGATTTGTCAAATAAAGGCAAGCAGATCGTATTTGCCACCGGCAGGCATCATACTGATGTTAACGCTATTATTGGTGATTTTGATATACCGGTACATCTGATTACGTCTAATGGCGCCAGATTGACTAGTGCCTGTAAAAAATTGGATATCAGACAATATCTACCGGGTGATGTAGTCAAAAGAGTGATTGAGGAAACACAGGCGGATCAGGATTTAGTGATTAATATGTATTGTGGTTCCCAATGGTTAACCAGTGAGCTACACCATAGTTTCAGTGATTTTAATCAGAATGATAATTTTAATCCCGTAGTTAGACAGGCTGATGAAATGCCTTGTGATGCGGTTGAGAAAATCTTTTTCATTCATAAGAAGAGAGATCATGATGCGTTGGTTAAATTAGAACGTCATTTAATTGATCTATTTTCTGATAATGTCAGTGTCGCTTTCTCATTTCCTTGGTGTCTGGAGGTAAT
Organism: Photorhabdus namnaonensis; assembly: GCF_001684335.1. Taxonomy (GTDB): domain Bacteria; phylum Pseudomonadota; class Gammaproteobacteria; order Enterobacterales; family Enterobacteriaceae; genus Photorhabdus; species Photorhabdus namnaonensis. Next base: position 110,638 of record NZ_LOIC01000070.1, on the reverse strand, counting down.
GGGTAGTGGTGTTTCGAAAGGACGGGCTTTAATTCAGTTAGCTGAGTTTCTTGGCGTCCCAATCAACCAAACTATTGCGTTTGGCGATGGTATGAATGACGTAGAAATGCTTTCAACCGCCGCTAAAGGGGTCATCATGGGCACGGCACAGGATAGGGTTAAACAAGCGCTTCCTCATGCAGATGTTATAGGTTCTTGCCGCGAAGAGTCTGTCGCTTATTATTTGTCTGAATATGTGTGTCAGGTGAAATAAGCTAAGCTTTGCTGAGAGATGTTAATTGCCTGAGACATGAAGAGATTTGATTCGTGTTTCAGGCATTAAGGCATAAACCGATAACCAATGCCGGTTTCAGTCAGTAAATGTTTTGGTCTGGTTGGGTCAGCTTCCAATTTTTGTCGTAAATGCCCCATATAAATCCGTAAATAATGGTTGTGTTCAACATAATTAGGGCCCCAAACTTGGTTGAGTAATTGGCGTTGGGTGAGTACTTTGCCGCTATTCGCCAATAATTCACCTAATAATCGGAATTCAATCGGGGTGAGATGCAGTTCTTCATCGTTTTTGGTGATTCGGCGGTTAACCAAATCGACAACGACATCAGAAAAATGAATGATCGACTCTTCTTTATTGGTTCTGGCAAAACGACGTAAGGCAACCCGGACTCTTGCCAATAGCTCACTGATGCCAAAGGGTTTACTCAGGTAGTCATCAGCGCCGACATCCAATGCCGCAACTTTATCCGCTTCTTTATCACGGGCAGAGAGAACAATAACGGGAATTGAACTCCATTGGCGCAGATCACGGATTAAATTAATACCGTCACCATCCGGCAAGCCCAAATCGAGAATAATTAAGTCAGGCTTACGGGTTCCCGCTTCAATCAGGCCCCATTTCAGCGTATCACTGTCAAATACGCGATAGCCTTCACCTTCCAACGCTAACCGGACAAAGCGTCGGATCTCTTTTTCATCTTCAATAATTAAGATGGTGCTATTATTGGTAATAATCACATCTCCTCAGTAATAATTTCTGGCGGTTTCTCTAACGGTAGAACAAAGTGAAAACTTGCTCCACCTTTTTCGTTATTGGTCGCCCAAATCTTTCCTTGGTGGATTTCAATAATTGCCCGGCAAATTGCCAATCCAAGGCCCACGCCCGGAATGGCGGACTCTTTACGAGCGCGGGAGAATTTATCGAAAATTAATTGTTCTTGTTCCGGGGGAATGCCTTTACCCGCATCCCAAACTTCAATATGAATTTGATTTTTCTCGGTTGTCGCTTTGATGCCCAGTGGTGTTTGATCATCGGTATATTTGATTGCGTTTTCCAACAGGTTGATAAATACCCGCTCCAGTAAACTCGCATCACAATGCAACAGCAAATCGGATGGCAGGGAAACCGCGACTGGGTGACGATTGAGCGCATATTCCAGAGAACGTAAGGTGCTGCCGACGATCTCTTCCAGCGATTGCCATTCCAGATTGAGCTGAATTCCTCCCGATTGGATACGCGCCATGTCCAGTAAGTTGTTAACCAGACGGGAAGTGCTGAGAATTTGTTGGCGGATCTGATTTACCTGTTTGGTATGCGGAGAGCCTTCGGCAGATAGATCTAACATCAGAATTTCTGCTTGTCCGAACAGGACTGTCAACGGCGTGCGTAAATCGTGAGACAGGGCCGCCAGAAGCGAGTTACGTAACTGTTCCCGCTCTGTATCCAGTTTCGCCGATTCTGCCCGACGAGAGAGTTGCAGTCTTTCCAAGGCATTGGCGATGAGGCCGGTAAATGTTTGCAGTAATCGCTGTTGTTCAGGGATCAGTAACTGGCGTAAATAGGATGGTTCAATAGCCAATACAGCCAGTGTCTGAGAAGGTGTAGCAATAGGCTGTAGTTGATAAGGTACGCTAGGTAGCGTGTCGGTTCCCGCTCCGGCCGGCAGATTTTTATCAAAACTCCATTTTGCAATGGCGTCATCAATCAGCATGTGACCGCCATTATTTGTCGTCAATTGATATAAGTTGCCATCGTCGTTGGGTAAAAAGAGCCCAGTTTTAGCCTGAAAACCATTGGTAAGAAAATGGTAGCTGGTGCGGGCGATATCTTCTTCATTCAGCGCTCGGCTCAGCTCACGGGTCATTTCATAGAGATTGCGGGTTCGTTGTTCACGGTAACGGGCAATTCGCGCCTGATATCTCATTCCCGCGGTTAAGTTTCCAACGACGACGCCCACGATCAGCATGACACTAAAGGTCAGCAGGTACTGCATATCGGTAACAGCAAGGGACCAATGAGGCTGTACAAAGAAGATATCGAAACTAATGACATTAATAAAAGCGGCAAAGATTGATGGTCGGCGTCCGTAAAATAGCGCAATGATGACGACGCCAAGCAGATAGAGCGTGACAAGATTGGCTTTATCAAGGGTCAGCAAGAATGTTCGGGAGAACAAGGTGATAAGTGTACAGAGCGCGATAGCGATCAGGCAGCCTTGAATCTGTACTCGCCATTTTTCACTCACAGGGCGGTTATCATGCTCTTTATCCCAGTGGCTGCGTTCTTCTAATGCGACAATGACCAAATCTAAATCTGGCCCGAGTTTTCCCAATCGGTCAGCAAAACCAGGACGCCATTGCCAGCCAAACAACTTCTGTTTGGAGGTACAGCGACGGCCTATCAGAATTTTGCCAAGGTTATGTTCTCTGGCATAACGTAATACCGCTTTTTCTTTGTTTGAATCGGAAAGTGTCGCGGTTTCAGCCCCCAATTCATGCGCTAATCTGAGTGCTTTTAAAATAGTGCGCCGTTTACCTTCGGGTAATTGGTACAGCTTTGGGGTTTCAACATAGATGGCATGCCAGATACAGCCTAATCGGGCCGCAAGGCGAGCGGCAGTGCGAATGAGTTTCTCATTACCTGAGCTATTACCGATGCATAGTAGAAGATTATCACGGGTATGCCAGACCGGTTCAGGTCCTTGTGTGTCGCGGAAAGCACGCATTTGATCGTCAACACGATCAGCCGTCCGGCGTAAAGCGAGTTCCCGTAATGCAATCAAATTCCCTTTGCGAAAAAAATTTTCGATGGCACGTTCTGCCTGACTAGGAATATAGACCTTACCTTCATTGAGCCGTTGGCGCAGATCATCTGGAGGTAGATCAACCAAAACAATTTCATTTGCCTGATCAAAGATATGATCAGGGATAGTTTCCCTGACCCGGATGCCGGTAATATCACCCACAACATCATTGAGGCTTTCCAGATGCTGAACGTTGATGGTGGTTAGCACATCGATGCCGGCTTCAAGTAATTCTTCAACATCTTGCCAGCGTTTGGGATGACGGCTGGTGTGGGGATTAGTGAATGCCAACTCATCCATCAAAATGATGGCCGGGTGGCGGGCAATGGCGGTATCAAGATCAAAGGCGGTGGTTCTGCGCCGTCGGTAGTGGATCTGTTTAAGTGGCAGTTGTGGCAAACCATCAAGTAAAGCGGCAGTTCCTTGCCGCTCATGAGTTTCTACCACGCCGATAACCACATCCAACCCCTGAGCACGCAATCTTTGCGCTTCCTGCAACATGGCGTAGGTTTTTCCCACGCCGGCGCAGGCACCGAAAAATATTTTTAATTTACCGCGCTGTTTCTCGTTAAGCAGTATCAGTAATTCATCCGGGTCAGGGCGCTGTGGTTCGTGTTGATCCATGTTCAGCCTTTCTGTTTTTTCTTATGCAAATTATCAAGGGCAAGATTAAGTTTTAACACATTAATCACCGGCTCACCGAGGAATTCCGATGGGGGCAGCTCAATATTATCCCTGATTAATTGTTTTATCACTTTAACCGGTAAACGGCGTGCGTCAGCGACTCTCTGTGCTTGAAAGTCAGCGGCGGCGGGTGAAATGTGAGGATCGAGGCCGCTACTGGATGCGGTGACTAGATCAACGGGTACAGGAGTGTCTGGCTGGCGGTTAAATTGGCGCAGTTGCTCAACTCTGCGTTTGATTTCATCATCCAATATCGGGTTGGAGGGCGCTAAATTGCTGCCGCCAGAGGACAGAGCGTTATAGGGATAATCTACGGTGGCAGAAGGGCGACCGTGAAAATAGATTGCTTTAGCAAAGGGTTGACCAATCAGTTCAGAGCCAACGGTTTGACCATTTTGTTTGACTATGGAGCCTTGTGCTTGATAAGGGAACATCAGTTCTGACAAACCTGTTGCCAGCAATGGATAAGCTACGCCGGTAATCAGTGTCAGAAATATCAACAACACAACGGAAGAACGTAACCAAATCATTTTCATCACCTTTATTTAAGTATCAGCAAAGTGAGCAACATATCTATTAGTTTGATGCCGATGAAAGGCGCTATCAGACCACCTAAGCCATAAATCCACAGGTTGCGGCGTAGAAGCGACAAGGCATTCATTGGTCGATAGCTCACGCCTTTTAGCGCCAATGGGATCAAGAAAACAATAATCAGTGCGTTAAAGATAACGGTCGATAAAACCGCCGAAGTGGGCGAATGCAGATGCATGATATTCAAGATATTTAATTGTGGGTAAGTGACGGCAAACGCCGCCGGGATAATGGCGAAATATTTTGCGATATCATTGGCGATACTGAATGTGGTCAAAGAGCCACGTGTCATCAACATCTGTTTACCAATATGGACAACTTCAATCAGTTTGGTTGGGTTGGAATCCAGATCCACCATATTGCCGGCTTCCTTGGCTGCCTGAGTGCCTGAATTCATAGCGACAGCAACATCGGCTTGAGCAAGTGCAGGGGCGTCATTAGTGCCATCGCCTGTCATGGCGACCAGACGGCCTTCGGATTGATATTGGCGGATCAGGGCTAGTTTGGCTTCGGGGGTGGCTTCCGCCAGAAAGTCATCCACTCCAGCTTCTGCGGCAATCGCGGCTGCGGTCAGACGGTTATCGCCGGTAATCATAACGGTTTTGATTCCCATACGGCGCATTTCACTGAATCGCTCTTTAATGCCGCCTTTTACGATATCTTTTAGCGCGACAACGCCCAGTACCTGTTGATTTTCTGCGACAACCAGCGGCGTACCTCCTTTACGTGCTACTGTTTGCACCAAAATTTCCACGGCTTCAGGGAACTTTCCGTGATTGACTTCAATATGGCGGCGGATTGCATCGACAGCGCCTTTGCGGATCATGCGGTTTTCCACATTAACGCCACTCATTCGAGTCATGGCTGAGAAAGGCACAAAAGTCGCGTTCAGTGAACGCAGATCACGTTCACGCAGATTGAATCGCTGTTTTGCCAGAATGACAATGCTGCGGCCTTCTGGTGTTTCATCGGCTAAAGAAGAGAGTTGAGCGGCATCCGCCAACTGCTGTTCCGTTATGCCGGGCACGGGCAGAAACTGAGAGGCTTGGCGATTCCCCAAGGTGATGGTACCGGTTTTATCCAGTAGTAACACATCCACATCACCCGCGG
>NZ_LOIC01000070.1:90441-105163 GCF_001684335.1 Photorhabdus namnaonensis | reverse complement strand
GGCTCGTCCGCTGGTAGCGATAACATTGGCGCCTAGCATGCGGCTCATGCCTGCGACGCCAATCGCGGAAAGTAAACCGCCAATAGTGGTGGGAATAAGACAGACTAATAACGCTATCAATACTGTGACAGTGATAGGTTGACCGGATTGGTTAGTCTCTACGCTGAATATTGAAAAGGGTAGCAGGGTGACACACACCAATAGAAAGATGATTGTCAGAGCTGTCAACAAGATAGTCAGTGCGATCTCGTTTGGGGTTTTACGACGTTTAGCCCCTTCCACCATTGAAATCATGCGGTCAAGAAAAGTTTCACCGGGATTAACCGAACATTCGACCACCAGCCAGTCAGATAGCACATGGGTACCGCCGGTCACAGAGGAAAAATCACCGCCAGATTCGCGGATAACTGGAGCAGATTCTCCGGTGATTGCACTTTCGTCAACAGAAGCGCCGCCTTCGATAACTTCACCATCGCAAGGGATGGTTTCACCAGCTTCAATAAAAACGATATCCCCTTTACGAAGGCTGTCAGAAGGGACTTTCTCTCTGGCTGCATGGCGATTGGACGAGGTGAGTTTGGTGGCCCAACTGGTTTTTCTGACTCCTTTGAGACTGGCGGCTTGAGCTTTGCTTCTCCCTTCTGCCAGTGCTTCGGCAAAGTTAGCGAAGAGCACAGTAAACCACAGCCATAAGGCGATGCTACCGGTGAACAATGTATTTCCCTTGAATTGACCCGCTAATATGGCAATCCATAAAATGGTGGTTAACCCACTGCCTAGATAGACGACAAACATCACTGGGTTACGCCATTGTGCCGCCGGATGACATTTTTTGACTGAATCAATTAGGGCATTACGAATCAAAGTAGGCTCGAATAATGTCTGTTGCTTGTTGGTCATGATATTCCTCTCTTTGGCGCTTATCGGGCCATTAGCCAGATTTGTAAATGTTCAATGACCGGGCCAAGGATCAGAGCCGGAATAAAAGTCAACGCACCGATTAGCATGATGGTCAAAATCAATAGACTGATAAACAGTGGGCTGTAGGTGGGGAGTGTACCGTTGCTGGCAGGCTGGCGTTTTTTTACGACCAAAGAACCGGCAATAGCGAGTATTGGCAGGATCATGCCAAAGCGACCTAAAAATAGGATGATGGCTAGTAACAGGTTATAGAACATACTGTTGGTGCTGAGGCCCGCGAAAGCACTACCATTATTGTTGGCAGTGGAGGAGAGGGCATAGAGCACTTCACTGAAACCGTGAGCGCCAGGGTTCAAAATACCGGCACGCCCACTAGTGGTGGAGATGGCAAGCGCTGTACCTAAAAGAGCCAGTGTCGGGGTAACCAGAATCGCCAGCGCCACCATTTTTATCTCGAATACTTCGATTTTTTTACCGAGATATTCAGGGGCGCGGCCTATCATTAAACCGGCGATAAAAACGGTCAGCAGAACGAACAGCAACATACCATATAAACCAGAACCGACACCGCCAAACACGACTTCGCCAATTTGTATCAACCACATTGGGATCATGCCGCCAAGCGCAGTGAAAGAGTCGTGCATCGCATTGACTGCCCCACAGGAAGCGGCGGTGGTGACGACGGCATAAATTGAGGTTGCCAGGATGCCAAAGCGATTCTCTTTACCTTCCATATTGATATTACTGTTGGCGCCTAACAGACTGAAATGGGGATTCCCTTTCAATTCGGCATACATGACTCCTACGGTGGCAATGACAAAGATGATACTCATTGCCCACAATAGAGCGTGCCCTTGACGGTTATCGCCAACCACTTGCCCAAAAGCAAAACAGAGTGCGCAAGGGATCAAGAAGATAGAGAGTATCTGAATGAAATTGCTGATAGCGGTTGGATTTTCAAAGGGGTGTGATGAATTAGCATCAAAGAATCCACCACCATTGGTTCCCAATAATTTGATGGCTTCCTGCGAGGCGACGGGACCCATCGGAATTGATTGCTGTTGGCCTTCAATGGTGTGAACTAATTGATATGGCTCGAAATTCTGAATCACTCCCTGACTGACAAAAACGAGCGTGATAACCATAGACAGCGGTAATAGCAGATAAAGTGTGATACGTGTGATATCAACCCAGGCGTTGCCTACGGTTTTGACGCCATGACGGGAAAATGCGCGTATCAGCGCAAATGCCACGGCAATACCGGTCGCCGCAGAAAGAAAGTTCTGCACCGTTAGACCTGTCATCTGGCTAAAGTAACTGAGGGTGTTTTCTCCACTGTATGACTGCCAATCGGTATTGGTGATAAAGCTGACGGCTGTATTCAGCGCCAGATCCCATTTGAGTCCGGGGAAATGTTCAGGATTAAGGGGAAGGGCGTGCTGTGTGACTAAAAGCGTGAATAGCAGCAGTAGTCCGGTCAGATTAAAGATAATGATAGCTAATGCGTATTGCCACCAGTTCATCTCTTTGACTGTGCCGCCAGGTTTCTGTAAGCCACAGCAACGCCAAAGGCTTGATTCTGCTTTAGTCAACCCGCGCGGAATATTACCGTCGATCATATTGGCGATAACATTTCCGAGTGGTTTTGCCAGTACCATCAAAATCAGTAAGAAACTGGTAATCAATAAAAAAGCGGATGCGGCCATTTAAAAATCCTCCGCATGGAGTAACGCATAAATCAGATAAACCAGTAATAGGGCTACTAATAACGTGCCGGAAATGAAGAATATATTCACTGCTTATCTCCCGAAAACTTGGATGGATAAAGATTAGGGAAGGGGATGCAAAGATGCTGATAAAAGAGTGAGTGGATGTGTAAAAAAGGTGTAAAAATGGCTGATAACAGAAGATGGCTAGGAACATTAGGTGATTTTAAGTTAATGAATAATTCTGCATATGAATATTCTGATTATTGGTGATATTGATAAGGTAATCGAAATACTAAAAACTTGGCGTATGGTTTTCGTATTTTTATAATTATATCTTGTTGCGTTGTAGATTAAATTGATTGCGATTTTATAGTGTGGGCTAAATTATTTTATCCTATTATGCGAATGTAAGGTTGAGTGTTAATGTGATTGTTAAAATTTAACAAATGGCTTTTTGACAAAAAGCCATTTGTTTTTAATGAGTTAAATGTTTTTCTATTTCTTCAAATGTTATATTTGAATTTATTGCCTGATAGAAACCATTTTCAACATGCATTGGTATAATGATATTGGTATTTTCTAATATTGGTTTATTGTTAAAGAAAACAGATAGTTTTTTTCTACGTTTTGTTTTATAAGGAGATTAAATGGTTTACTGCAATGAGAGTTGTTTTTTACTTTGATGAAAATTGAATAGTAATTATCCCATTTTTTCGGGGTAATTTCCTCTATACATAATGGAGTCAAATGAAAAGTTTCACCATTTGCTTTATAGTCAATAGAAAAAGCGTGTTTTTTGGAGACACAGCCTGAAACATTTATTACTAATATTAATAATATAACAGTTAATACCTTCATCTTTCCTCCTATTATCTGTCATAGTTAATCCACGATCATTCTGGAAAATGGTATGGCGCAAAGAATAATATCGTTTTTCTGTGCTTATTAAAATGATTATCAATGAAAGTCTTCATATTGGCAATCCTTGCTTTTATCGCTAGCGTCAAACGGATATTTTCAAATGCCTGTATCGTTAATCTCATTTTCACTGACTGTTAATAAAATGTTTGTAATATTACATTTTTATCATATTTTATGTAATAAAATTACATAAAATAGAAAATGTAGCGATAATAACGGCTTAAAAGCGGTCTGATAAGTGGTAAATTTTCATTTTTTACGATAAAATTTTAAACAATTTACATATTGATTATTTTTAAGATTCTGCGGAAAAGTGGGATCATTTTAAGGAGGACTAATATGTCTTCATATCGTGAATATCCTTGGTATCAGGTTCTTTTGCGTCGTATTGGCGCTGTCACTTTCGGTATCCTGGCGTTGCCGGTGATGTTGTTTCGTCGTGATCGCGTCCGTTTTTACAGTTATTTGTATCGTATATGGATAAAAACCAGCGATAAACCCGTATGGTTAAAACAGTCAGAGCAGGTTATGACTGTCAGAAACGGCTAACAACTGACAATTAGCGGCAGGTAACGGTATATTACTGTCATACAACTAATACACAGGACGAATATGATGCGTAATATTGAGCTGGAAAATGTGATTAACCAAGAGCTGAATGTTGGTGAGTTTCAGGATTACGCCCCTAATGGTTTACAAGTTGAAGGGCGTACTCATATTCAGCGAGTCGTTACCGGTGTGACCGCTTGTCAGGCGTTATTAGATGAAGCGGTTCGTCATCAGGCTGATGCTATTATCGTTCATCATGGCTATTTTTGGAAAAATGAGCCAACGGTGATTCGTGGTATGAAACGTAATCGTCTGAAAACTCTACTCGGTAATGATATCAATTTATACGGCTATCATCTGCCGCTTGATGCTCATCCATCATTGGGAAATAACGCGCAATTGGCCCGTCTGATGAATGCGAAAGTTGTTGGGTTGATTGAACCATTCGTACCGCATGGGGAATTTGATCAGCCGATATCACCGGTGGAGTTAGCTTCACGTATTGAACAGGCGCTTGGTCGTAAAGTGTTGCATGTGAGCGATAACGCACCTGCGGAGATTCGCACGCTTGCCTGGTGCACCGGTGGTGGGCAAGGTTTTATTCAACAGGCGGCTGAATTTGGTGTTGATGCTTTCATTACCGGTGAAGTGTCAGAGCAGACGATTCATATCGCCCGTGAAATGGGGCTGCATTTTTATGCTGCGGGCCACCATGCCACTGAACGTTATGGTATTAAGGCGTTGGGGGAGTGGTTAGCTGATAATCATGGGTTGGATGTAACGTTTATCGATATTCCAAACCCGGCGTGATCACATCTTTCTAATGCTGACATTGAAATAAGCGAAGCCCACCGTTGGTGGGCTTCAAAGCTTTTGACAAGCTTTTCATAATTAACGTTTTTTATCAATAACGTTATTCTATCCGATTCATAGAACTGTGAATTTTGATCTTGGTGATCTCGCTACACACGCAAGTAGAGGCTACGTTCGATAATTTAGAGAGTAAGTCGCTTGTACCCACTCTTGGATAACGAGCATACACAAGGAAGGTGATGAGATCAATTTTTACAGTGCTTTAAGCCGTACTGGTATGGCATCAAATTTCACCGAACGATCTTTCCAATTAAATAAAGCCCTAACTATCAAGTTAGAGCTCTGCCTTCTATCGTAATTGGATTCTATTATTATTTTTCAAGCTGGCTTTTGAAATCACGTTTTGTGTAGCCGGTATAGAGTTGACGTGGGCGAGCGATTTTCACGCCATCATCATGCATTTCATTCCAGTGAGCGATCCAGCCGATAGTACGGGCAATGGCGAAAATAACAGTGAACATGGTGGATGGAATACCCATTGCTTTCAGGATAATGCCTGAGTAGAAATCCACGTTCGGATACAGTTTCTTCTCAATAAAATAGGGGTCGTGTAGAGCAATACGTTCAAGCTCCATAGCAACTTCCAGCAGGCTGTCGTTCAGGCCGAGTTCATCTAGCACTTCATGGCAGGTTTCACGCATGACGGTTGCACGAGGATCATAGTTTTTGTAAACACGATGACCAAATCCCATCAGACGGAAAGCATCATTCTTATCTTTGGCCCGGTTAATAAATTCAGGAATATGTTCAACTGACTGGATTTCTTCCAGCATACGTAGACAAGCTTCGTTTGCACCGCCATGAGCCGGTCCCCAGAGAGAAGCGATACCTGCGGCAATACAGGCGAATGGGTTGGCGCCGGAAGAACCTGCGGTACGTACTGTTGAGGTAGACGCATTTTGTTCATGGTCCGCATGTAGGATTAAAATGCGATCCATAGCGCGTTCCAGCACCGGGTTCACTTTATATTCTTCGCATGGCGTAGCGAACATCATGTGTAGGAAGTTGCCTGCGTAGGAGAGGTCATTGCGTGGATAAACAAATGGCTGACCAATAGAATATTTGTAGCACATGGCGGCCACTGTCGGCATTTTTGACAGCAGGCGGTATGCGGTAATGTCACGGTGACGTGGATTGTTCACATCCAGAGCGTCATGATAGAAAGCAGCCAGAGCGCCGGTAACACCACACAATACTGCCATCGGGTGTGAATCACGGCGGAAGCCGTTGAACAGGCGATGGATCTGTTCGTGAATCATAGTGTGACGGGTAATAGTTTTTTTGAATTTATCAAACTGTTCTTGTGTTGGTGTTTCACCATACAGCAGGATATAACAGACTTCCAGATAAGTAGATTTTGTCGCTAGCTGGTCGATAGGGAAACCACGGTGCAGCAATACACCTTCGTTACCATCAATGTAGGTGATCTTGGATTCGCAAGATGCTGTAGAAGTAAAACCAGGGTCGTAGGTATAGAAACCTTGGGAGCCGAGAGTACGAACGTCGATGACTTTAGACCCAAGGGTCGGTGTTAGCACGTCCAATTCAATAGCAACTGAACCGTCTGGGGTTAGAGTTGCTTTGTTATCTGCCATTACAGTCTCCTTAGCGCTTTCATTTTTATAACTCTTAACAATCACGGCGGAAAGACACCGTATAGAGTCTATTTTATCAGGCTATTTTATCGACCATTCTTTGTCATCAAGAACAGGCTTGGACGGTGCTCGGACAAAAGCGATCACTTTTGAATGCACTTTGGTGTGGCCCGCGCCGGTGAGCGATTTGTGATTGAATCGCCTCTCACAGACTGTGCGCATACTCCGGTTGCGGTGCAATCTGTGTTCCCAATTTATTGACAAGATGGCCTACACTCATAATGCCTGGTGGAATAGGTTCTTATACTGTGTCCCCTGACACTGTACTACCGGGGAAAAGCTGAAATCAGGCCAATATCACATTTAAGGCTGAAATTTCACCCCGGACGACAATGGTTTTCAGGTTGTTAGCGAATTTTTGAGAGTTATGTTTTATGCATTGACTACAAAAATGATTATGATTCGTGCGGACTACACAGTTACATAACTTTAGCTTTTCTTGAGGTCTTTCCTCTTACCAAAAATCAATCTCAAAAGTGTTTTCAACCATATATGTAAGATAAATGTTTAAAGTTTGTCAAACAAGATAATTAATTTTGTGCAATATGTTTGAATCGTGATCTTAATCACTGTTCAGTGGAAATGTAGCTAATCATATTGTGTTGGAATTGTAATAATAATGTGAAGCACATATACTGCCGCCAGGTCTCCGGATTACCCTGCTGTAGGAGCACCCAGCGTAACTAAATCACAACACTCTTTAACATGAAGGATTTATCGTTTGGTTAAATGTTGTGTCTTTGTATCCTCTTATCGCTGTCTGATTTCCGCCCAGGTCCGGAGGAAGGAAAATAATAAAAGAGCTGTGTGGGCAAAATTGTGAAAAAACAAAGACCTGTCAACCTTGATTTGCAGACGATACACTTTCCAGTCTCTGCAATAGCCTCGATCTTGCACCGTGTCTCTGGCGTCATTACTTTCGTAGCAGTAGGAATTCTCCTCTGGTTGTTAGGAATGTCTCTCTCCTCGCAAGAAGGGTTTCAGCAAGCCGCCGATATTATGACGGGATTTTTCGCCAAGTTTATTGTGTGGGGCATTCTGACCGCACTGGCTTACCATATCTGTGGTGGTATCCGTCATATGCTGATGGATTTCGGCTACTTGGAAGAAAACTTAGCGGTCGGTAGTCTCTCTGCCAAAGCGGCGATCGGGATTGCTATTATTCTGTCGATTCTGGCTGGAGTACTGGTATGGTAAGTAACGCATCTGCATTGGGTCGCACGGGTATCCATGATTGGCTATTATTGCGCGCGTCCGCAATGATTATTGTTTTATATGTTCTTTATATGCTGGGCTTTGTCGTTACAACGTCGGATATCACTTATGAAGTCTGGCGGGGTTTCTTCGCCTCATCCATCACTAAAGTCTTCACTGTGCTGGCCCTGTTTTCCATTCTGGCTCACGCCTGGATTGGTATGTGGCAAGTACTAACTGACTATGTAAAGCCGCTGGCGCTGCGTTTAATGCTGCAATTGGCGATTATCGTCGCGCTGATGGCTTACTTGATTTATGGAACAATTGTGGTGTGGGGTGTATAGATGAAACTGCCAGTAAGAGAGTTTGATGCAGTCGTTATTGGTGCGGGTGGCGCTGGCATGCGCGCTGCGCTACAAATTTCACAAATGGGATTATCCTGTGCTTTGATTTCCAAAGTATTCCCAACCCGTTCTCATACTGTATCCGCGCAGGGGGGGATCACCGTTGCGTTGGGTAACTCCCATGACGATAACTGGGAATGGCACATGTATGACACGGTGAAAGGCTCCGACTATATCGGTGATCAGGATGCGATTGAGTACATGTGTAAGACCGGGCCGGAGGCGATTTTGGAGCTGGAGCACATGGGGTTGCCATTTTCGCGTTTGGATGACGGTCGCATTTATCAACGTCCATTCGGCGGCCAGTCAAAAAACTTTGGTGGTGAACAGGCGGCACGTACAGCCGCGGCGGCAGACCGTACCGGTCATGCCCTGTTGCATACGCTGTATCAGCAGAACTTAAAAAATCACACCACTATTTTTTCTGAATGGTATTCGTTGGATCTGGTTAAAAATCAGGATGGCAGCATTGTTGGTTGCACGGCTATCTGTATTGAAACCGGTGAAGTGGTTTATTTCAAAGCGAAAGCAACTATTCTGGCAACGGGCGGCGCCGGTCGTATTTATCAATCAACAACTAACGCTCACATTAACACCGGTGATGGTGTAGGTATGGCGCTGCGTGCGGGTGTACCTGTACAGGATATGGAAATGTGGCAATTCCACCCAACCGGTATCGCGGGGGCTGGTGTTCTGGTGACGGAAGGCTGTCGTGGCGAAGGTGGTTATTTGTTGAATAAAGATGGCGAGCGCTTTATGGAGCGTTATGCACCGAATGCTAAAGATCTGGCTGGTCGTGATGTCGTGGCGCGTTCCATCATGATCGAAATCCGCGAAGGCCGTGGCTGTGATGGTCCTTGGGGGCCTCATGCTAAGCTGAAACTGGATCATTTGGGTAGAGAGGTGCTGGAATCTCGTCTGCCGGGTATTCTTGAATTATCCCGTACTTTCGCCCACGTTGATCCGGTAAAAGAACCTATTCCGGTTATTCCGACTTGCCACTATATGATGGGAGGCATCCCAACTAAAGTGACTGGTCAGGCATTGGCGGTTAATGAAAAAGGTGAAGATGTCGTTATTCCGGGCCTGTTTGCTGTCGGTGAAATTGCCTGTGTATCGGTTCACGGCGCAAATCGTCTGGGGGGGAACTCTCTGCTGGATTTGGTGGTGTTTGGCCGTTCTGCTGGTTTGCACTTGAAAGAGTCGCTGATGGAGCAAGGCACGAGCCGCGAAGCTAGCGAATCTGACATTGAAGTATCCCTGCAACGTCTGAACCGTTGGGATAGCACCCGTATTGGTGAAGACCCGGTTAAAATTCGTAAAGATTTGCAAGCGTGTATGCAGAACAACTTCTCGGTATTCCGTGAAGGCGATGCAATGGCGAAAGGGCTGGAAGAACTTAAAGTTATTCGTGAACGCCTGAAAAGTGCCCGTTTGGATGATACTTCTTCTGAGTTCAATACTCAGAGAATTGAGTGTCTGGAGCTTGATAACCTGATGGAAACGGCATTTTCTACGGCTGTTGCCGCTAATTTCCGTACTGAGAGTCGTGGTGCTCACAGCCGTTTCGATTATCCGGATCGTGATGATGCGAACTGGTTATGCCATACCCTCTATCTACCGCAAACTGAGAGCATGACTCGTCGAGATGTCAACATGCAGCCAAAGCTGCGTGAAGCATTTCCGCCGAAAGCGCGTACTTACTAATGAGTTGCTGATGATCCAGTTGCGGAGGAATAGATTATGAAACTTGAATTTTCGATTTATCGTTACAACCCGGATGTTGACAGCGCTCCTCGTATGCAGGATTACACGCTGGAAGCAGAAGAAGGGCGTGACATGATGTTGCTGGATGCGTTAATCCAGCTTAAAGAGCAGGACCCAACACTCTCTTTCCGTCGTTCTTGCCGTGAAGGTGTTTGTGGTTCTGACGGCCTTAACATGAATGGTAAAAATGGCCTGGCCTGCATTACGCCTGTTTCGGCTTTGCGGCGTGGCGGCAAGAAAATTGTTATCCGTCCGTTGCCAGGTTTGCCGGTCGTCCGTGATCTGGTTGTAGATATGGGGCAATTCTATGCGCAATATGAGAAGATTCGCCCATATTTGCTGAATGACGGTAAAAATCCACCGGCGCGTGAACATTTACAATCACCTGCACAAAGGGAAAAACTCGATGGTCTATACGAGTGTATCCTGTGTGCGTGTTGTTCAACTTCCTGTCCGTCATTCTGGTGGAACCCTGATAAATTTATCGGGCCTGCGGGTTTACTGGCCGCATATCGCTTCCTGATCGACAGCCGTGATACTGAAACGGCTTCACGATTAGACAAGCTGAATGATGCTTTCAGTGTTTTCCGTTGCCATAGCATCATGAATTGTGTCAGTGTGTGCCCTAAGGGGTTGAATCCAACAAAAGCTATTGGCCATATTAAGTCTATGTTACTGAAACATAGCGCATAATAGGTCCGCCCTCCGCGAAATTTTTTTGTGGAGGGCACAAAGAATTGAAGAGTATGAGTTGCCAACTGCTAATGATGACAAAAGCTTGAGGAGAGGAACCTTTAAAAACGGTTGGGCGTTTTTTAAAGGTTCCTTGAAGGGTTCCGAAACCCAAAAGAGAACATGCATAAAGCACGTCCAAATGAACCTTTTATCGATACCGTATTTAGACGGTAATAGTTAACCACGGCGAAAACTAAAGCTTTTAAAGCTTAAGGGATCACAATGCAGAACGGCGCAATGAAGGACTGGCTGGATTCAAGCTTCCTGGCTGGTTCAAACCAGTCTTACATAGAGCAGATCTATGAAGACTATATAACCGATCCAAATTCCGTTGATGCAAGTTGGAGAGAGATTTTCCAACAATTGCCGAATGCGGGACTCAACGGTGAACAACTCCACTCGCAGACGCGTGATTACTTCCGCCGTCTCGCGAAAGATACTACGCGTTATCACTCCTCTGTCAGCGATCCAGCAATGGATGCAAAACAAGTTAAAGTTTTGCAGCTCATCAACGCATTCCGCTTTCGCGGCCATCAAAATGCGAACCTTGACCCGCTGGGATTATGGAAACAGGATAGTGTTCCTGATTTAGATCCTGCTTTCCATAATCTGACGGAAGCTGATTTTGAAGAGACGTTTAACGTAGGTTCTTTTGCAGTCGGCAAAGAGACGATGAAATTGGCTGATTTGTATGAAGCGCTGAAACGCACTTATTGCGGTTCTATTGGCGCGGAATACATGCACATCACCAATACGGAAGAAAAACGTTGGATTCAGCAGCGTCTGGAATCTGTTATTGTCAGCTCCCAGTTTAGTGTAGAAGAAAAGCGGCGTTTTCTGGCGGAGCTGACGGCGGCGGAAGGTTTGGAACGTTATCTGGGAGCTAAGTTTCCGGGAGCGAAACGTTTCTCTCTTGAAGGTGGTGATGCGCTGATCCCAATGTTGAAGGATCTTATCCGCCATGCGGGTAAACATGATACACGAGAAGTTGTGCTGGGAATGGCTCACCGTGGTCGCCTCAACGTCTTGGTTAATATTTTAGGTAAAAAACCGGCTGATCTGTTTGATGAATTTGCCGGTAAACATAAAGAGCACCTTGGTACCGGTGACGTGAAATATCATCAAGGTTTCTCGTCTGATTTTGCCACCGAGGGCGCTCAGGTTCATTTGGCATTAGCCTTTAACCCATCTCACCTTGAGATTGTAAGCCCTGTCGTTATTGGTTCAGTACGAGCCCGCCGTGACCGTCTGGATGAAGGTCTCAGTAATATGGTATTGCCAATCACTATCCACGGTGACGCCGCTGTTACCGGTCAGGGAGTGGTGCAAGAGACTCTGAACATGTCTCAGGCTCGTGGTTATGAGGTAGGCGGTACAATTCGTATTGTCATCAATAACCAGATCGGTTTCACAACCTCTAACCCGAAAGATGCCCGTTCAACACAATACTGTACCGATATTATCAAAATGGTACAGGCGCCGATTTTCCACGTTAACGCGGACGATCCAGAAGCGGTGGCGTTTGTCACCCGTTTAGCACTGGATTTCCGTAACACCTTCAAACGTGATGTGATGATCGATCTGGTCTGTTACCGCCGTCATGGTCACAACGAAGCTGATGAGCCAAGTGCGACTCAGCCAATGATGTATCAGAAAATTAAGAAACACCCAACGCCACGTAAAATCTATGGTGACAAGCTGGCGGCTGAGAACTTGATATCAGTCGATGATGTGACCGAGATGGTTAACCTGTATCGTGACGCCCTCGACCGTGGTGATTGTGTCGTTGATGAGTGGCGCTCAATGGGGCTGCACTCATTTACTTGGGAGCCTTATCTGAATCACGAATGGGATGAAGAGTACCCACATAAAGTTGATGTTAAGCGTTTGCAAGATCTGGGCAGACGCATCAGTTCTGTCCCGGAAGAAGTGACAATGCACTCCCGCGTAGCGAAAATTTATAATGACCGCGCAGAGATGGCGAGCGGCGATAAATTGTTCGATTGGGGTGGGGCGGAAAATTTAGCCTACGCGACTTTAGTGGATGAAGGGGTTCCGGTGCGTTTGTCTGGCGAAGACGCTGGTCGTGGCACCTTCTTCCATCGTCATGCTGTTATCCATAATCAGGCTAACGGCTCCGTTTATGTTCCTTTGGCGAACGTTCATAACGGTCAGGGAGCGTTCAATGTTTGGGATTCCGTCCTGTCCGAAGAAGCGGTGTTGGCATTTGAGTATGGCTATGCGACAACAGAACCTCGTGCTCTGACAATCTGGGAAGCTCAGTTTGGTGATTTTGCTAACGGTGCACAGGTTGTTATTGACCAATTCATCAGCTCTGGCGAGCAGAAATGGGGCCGTATGTGCGGCTTGGTTATGTTGCTGCCTCATGGTTATGAAGGGCAGGGGCCTGAACACTCTTCCGCCCGTTTGGAGCGTTATCTGCAACTGTGTGCAGAACAGAACATGCAGGTTTGCGTACCATCAACGCCAGCTCAGGTCTACCATATGCTTCGCCGTCAGGCTTTGCGCGGTATGCGTCGTCCATTGATCGTGATGTCGCCAAAATCACTGTTGCGCCATCCATTGGCTGTTTCTAGCATGGATGAGCTGGCTAACGGTAAATTCCAGACGGTTATTGGTGAGATTGATGAGTTTGATCCGAAAGGCGTTAAACGCGTTGTACTCTGTTCAGGTAAAGTCTACTACGACTTGTTGGAGCAACGTCGTAAAAATGAACAAACTGATGTCGCTATCGTGCGTATTGAGCAACTCTATCCATTCCCTCATCAGGATGTTCAGTCAACACTGGAACAGTATGCTCATGTACATGATTTTGTCTGGTGCCAGGAAGAGCCATTAAATCAGGGGGCCTGGTATTGTAGTCAGCACAACTTCCGTGAAGTGATCCCGTTCGGGGCTTCTTTACGTTATGCGGGTCGTCCCGCGTCTGCTTCCCCGGCAGTTGGATATATGTCAGTTCACCAGCAACAACAACAAGAGCTGGTTAATGACGCACTGAACGTTGAATAAATAAAGGATATAAAATGAGTAGCGTAGATATTCTGGTTCCGGATCTGCCTGAGTCTGTTGCTGATGCCACTGTGGCGGTCTGGCACAAAAAAGCGGGTGACCGTGTTGAACGTGATGAAGTGCTGGTTGAAATTGAAACAGATAAAGTTGTGCTGGAAGTGCCTGCTAGTGAGGCGGGTGTTTTAGAAGCCATTTTAGAACAGAAAGACGCCACTGTTCTGTCCCGTCAGCTTCTTGGGCGTATCCGTCTGGGCGATAGCACCGGCAAGCCGGCAGAAATAAAAGAAAAAACAGAATCGACTTTGGCGAAACGCCAGACAGCGGGTTTAGAAGAAGAGAGCAATGACGCACTCAGCCCGGCGGTTCGCCGTTTGATTGCGGAGCATGATCTTGATGCTAAAGCGATTAAAGGCAGTGGTGTTGGTGGACGTATCGTCCGTGAAGACGTGGAAAAATACATGGCTAATAACGAAAAAGTGGCCGGCAAGTCCGCAGAAGCCCCTGTTTCCGCCCAGGATTCTCTGTTGCCGCACCGCAGTGAGAAACGTGTCCCAATGACTCGCCTGCGTAAGCGTGTGGCGGAACGTCTGCTGGAAGCGAAAAACAACACCGCGATGTTGACAACATTTAACGAAGTTAACATGAAGCCCATTCAGGAAATGCGTAAGCAGTACGGCGAGGCGTTTGAAAAACGCCACGGCGTGCGTCTGGGCTTTATGTCTTTCTATGTGAAAGCCGTGGTTGAAGCACTGAAACGCTATCCAGAAGTGAATGCTTCTATTGATGGCACTGATGTGGTTTACCACAACTATTTCGATATCAGTATTGCGGTGTCGACACCGCGTGGTCTGGTAACGCCAGTACTGCGTGATGCTGATGCGCTGAGCATGGCTGATCTCGAAAAACGCATTAAAGAGCTGGCTATCAAAGGCCGCGACGGTAAATTGACCGTTGAAGAGCTGAC
>NZ_LOIC01000070.1:30697-90417 GCF_001684335.1 Photorhabdus namnaonensis | reverse complement strand
ACCCCGCCACAGAGTGCGATTCTTGGCATGCATGCCATCAAAGATCGCCCAATGGCGGTTAATGGTCAGGTGGAGATCCTTCCAATGATGTACCTGGCACTGTCTTATGACCACCGTCTGATTGACGGGCGTGAGTCAGTAGGCTTCCTGGTGACCATCAAAGAAATGCTGGAAGATCCTGCACGTTTGCTGCTGGACGTATAGCAACATAATCAGGGCGGATACGCGCTAATATCTGCCCAGTCTGAAGTAAACAAATGTATATGTACAGCCAGTCTTTTCTTTGGACTGGCTATATCCAGGGCAACAAAAAAATCAGAGAGCAACCTACTTATTTTTGCTCTCCTCAGACTTAATTATGGATAGAACATCATGAATTTACACGAGTATCAGGCAAAACAGCTTTTTGCACGGTATGGTTTACCCGCTCCGGCTGGTTACGCCTGCACGACACCGCGTGAAGCAGAAGAAGCAGCATCTAAAATCGGCTCTGGCCCTTGGGTGGTGAAGTGTCAGGTTCACGCTGGCGGCCGCGGTAAAGCGGGCGGCGTGAAAGTGGTTAACAGTAAAGAAGAAATTCGCGCTTTCGCAGAACAGTGGCTAGGCAAACGTTTGGTTACTTACCAGACAGATGCGCAAGGTCAGCCTGTTCGTCAGATTTTAGTGGAAGGGGCGACTGATATTGCGAAGGAGCTGTATCTCGGTGCTGTGGTTGATCGTGGTACACGTCGTGTAGTGTTCATGGCTTCTACTGAAGGTGGTGTTGAAATTGAAAAAGTTGCGGAAGAGACCCCGGAACTGATTCATAAAGCGATTATTGACCCACTGATTGGTCCTATGCCTTATCAGGGGCGTGAACTGGCATTTAAATTAGGTTTAACCGGTAAACAAGTCAGCCAGTTCACTAAAATTTTCTTAGGGTTGGCAAATCTGTTCCTGGAGCGCGATCTGGCTCTAGTTGAAATTAACCCACTGGTTATTACCACTCAAGGTGATTTGATTTGTCTGGATGGCAAACTGGGCGCTGACGGCAACGCACTGTTCCGTCAGGCTGAATTGCGTGAAATGCATGACCCATCTCAGGAAGATCCCCGTGAAGCTCAGGCGGCACAGTGGGAACTGAACTATGTCGCACTGGATGGCAATATTGGTTGCATGGTAAACGGTGCTGGCTTGGCAATGGGAACGATGGACATCGTTAAATTGCATGGCGGCGCGCCAGCTAACTTTCTTGATGTCGGTGGTGGCGCAACCAAAGAACGTGTTACAGAAGCGTTTAAAATTATCCTGTCAGATGAAAATGTAAAAGCGGTATTGGTTAATATCTTTGGTGGTATTGTTCGTTGTGACCTGATTGCTGACGGTATTATTGGTGCGGTGGAAGAAGTTGGGGTTCACGTACCGGTTGTTGTTCGTTTGGAGGGGAACAATGCTGATCTGGGCGCGAAAAAATTGGCTGACAGTGGTTTAAATATCATTGCCGCAACCAGCCTGACGGACGCAGCTAAGCAAGCAGTAGCCGCAGTGGAGGCAAAATAATAATGTCTATTTTAATCGATAAAAACACCAAAGTTATCTGTCAGGGTTTCACTGGCAGCCAAGGAACTTTCCATTCAGAACAAGCTATTGCTTACGGTACCCAAATGGTTGGCGGGGTAACGCCGGGTAAGGGTGGTACTGAGCATCTGGGATTACCTGTTTTCAATACCGTTCGTGAAGCGGTGGAAGCAACGGGGGCAACGGCTTCTGTTATCTATGTTCCCGCTCCATTCTGTAAAGATTCCATTCTGGAAGCTATCGATGCTGGCATCAAGCTGATTATTACCATTACTGAAGGTATCCCGACTCTGGATATGCTGGCGGTTAAAGTGAAACTGGATGAAGCGGGTGTGCGTATGATCGGCCCTAACTGCCCGGGAGTCATTACACCGGATGAATGTAAGATCGGTATTATGCCGGGCCACATTCATCGAGCGGGTAAAGTTGGTATCGTTTCCCGTTCAGGCACGCTGACTTATGAAGCAGTAAAACAGACCACTGATGCAGGTTTAGGGCAATCTACCTGTGTTGGTATCGGTGGTGACCCAATTCCAGGTTCTAACTTCATCGATATTCTGAAATTGTTCCAGCAAGATCCGCAAACAGAAGCCATCGTAATGATTGGTGAAATTGGTGGTACAGCGGAAGAAGAAGCGGCGGCTTATATCAAGGAGCATGTAACTAAGCCTGTTGTTGGTTACATTGCAGGTGTGACTGCGCCAAAAGGTAAGCGTATGGGCCATGCCGGCGCCATTATCGCAGGTGGCAAAGGAACGGCGGACGAAAAATTTGCTGCTCTGGAAGCGGCAGGCGTGAAAACTGTTCGTAGCTTGGCTGACATTGGTGATGCTGTGAAAGATCTACTTGCTGGCAAGTAAGCGCTGATAAGAAATATTTATCTATGAGGCCACTGTGAAGTGGCCTCAGATCGTTAAAAAAGCCCGTTAGAAATAGGTTCTTTAGCATCGAAAATTTCAAGTTCCATCTTTGCCGATTGATTTTCTCCATTGGGTTTTAATATTCCATAATGGCTTTTTTTGATAACCGAATTTTATTCCCAGCGACAAAAATAATATAAATGTGCTATTTAGAAATGAGTGCTGACTAAAAAAGCCAGCACTTTGTCATTAATCTGAGATATTAATTTGATATCGACACTTTTCTTTGCAGATTATTATCACCAACTAAAATGCCACCGGCAGAAAGCACAGCATCTTCAGGTAATAATTCACTTTGGCTATCTGTCTTTTCTAAGACAAAATTATACACGTTTAATGGTTCTGATTTTCTCTGTTTAACTGAGGTAAGGGTAATTTGGCCATCAAGTGTATGTATTGTATCACCGACATTAAGGTCTTCGGCTTTTACTATTCCCTGTAATGTTGAGACAGGATGTGTTGGAGTCAGTGAAACCTGTTCACCATTATTGTAAGTTAAATCAATAAATTCAGTATCGTGACCTACAATACGGCTTTTTACTTGTAAGATACCGCCTTGTTTTGTTAAAACTCTATCTCCCGGGCGTATATTTTCAACTTTCCATTTTGAACCGTCAGCCATATCTATTAATGTGCCTTCTGCAATACAACCATATTGGATTTGAATAGGTGGATAGATGAGTTGTGACGCGCTCTTCACACTACCGGGGTTATTGGTATAAGAAAACAGAACAGGAAATGCGTTATCACCTTGAATTGTTACAATAGTAGCCTGTAGGTCTAGTACATATCTTTCGTTATTTTTCCAGCATATTGGTCCAAAATCAGCGTAGTCTGTGTTTTTAGAAAATTCCCATGATAAATTTGTATTATTGCCTTTGAGACGATCATTATTGACTTTTTTATGTTTCCAAAATGTATTTTCATCTATATCTCTTGCTAATTTACATGCGCCGCCAGTATCGAGACCGACCAGCGTCAGATCTATCGCTGGTGAAATCCCTTGAGCTGCTTTAGGTTTCCTATTTTTATCAATGGCGATAGGGTTCTTAAATGTAACATTACCTATTATTTCCAGTTTGATTGTTGACTGATCATTTGGCTTACCTGGCGACGTAGGACCGTAATCACATTCACTAGGAGCTCCTGGTTCAGGGTTTGCTCTATTTAAGCAAACGATTATCGGTTTCTCTTTCTCTGGTGAATTATTTACATAAGTTGGCGCTTTGTTTTCCATACTTTGAGGAAAAAAGTTGCTAAAAGAATTTTCAAGGTCTTGCAGCGGCAGTGATTTCTCTACTATTGGTGCGTTATTGAGTGGTATCCCATTTATTTCCCCTTGGAAAAAGGAAATGGCTTGATACGTATTACCATGTTGTCCAGAGGTAGCAAGATTATATTCGGGGGTGGATAGTACAAAGTTCCGTACTCCATTATTCTTTGTACTTTCTTGTACGGATACATGTAGTGTTTTAACATCTTGGTTATCAGAGCTAATAATTGAGAGGCCGCCCTGTAACTTTGCCTTTCCAGCGTTAGTTTCAATTGTATTGCTGTTTGAAATATTAGAGCCAGGAAAATATAGGGAAGCAAAAACAGTAGCTGAAATTGATCTGGAATTTTCGGAGAATACGATTCTAGGATGACTAATATAATTTTTTGGCTTTGTAAACGAATCTTGTATTTCAAGTCGTTGTCCATTCTTAAGTAATGCATTTTGGTGTGCTTTCATAGTTTCGATATCTTCAAAAATATCAGGATGTGTCTGTTCTGTAATATTGTGAGATTTTAATAATGCGATATATCCTTTCTCGTTTTGCGGTTGAGTTAAATCGATTAATGTAGGTTTATTTGGCTCAAGGCTATTTAAGAACTGAGACATAGCCTGGCTTTCTTCGGCAGATAACTTAATTTGGGTATCAGCAAAGCATGATATTATAGGGGGGGATAGCATAATGAAAAAAACAAATGCTCTGTTATATAGAGTCATAATTTTATCCTGTGAAATAATATAGGTTTTGTAAGGAATTAATTACATGTATTTTATTCTTTAGTCAATATAATATTAACGCATTACTACTTTAAACTGATAATTTGTTAATGTCTTTAATTCACGTTGGACATTATGAGTAAGATGAATAATAAAGATGCATCATCAATCCCCCCTTTGGTTATATAAAAAATTGTAAAGATATATATAATATTTTTACAGTATAGGAAGAATAGATATTAAAGGTGGAGCTATAATCATTTATATAATTAATAGTTCTTTGCAAAATATTGTCAAGTTTCTCATGTCAGATTGTTAACAAATACCACTATTTTTCTCGTGGGATTCTTTATTTCACTTTATTAAGTGTTATTGCAGTATTCTTCTGGCTTTTATTTTAGAGAAAACCGGTTGACGTTGTAGGGCAAAAAGAAGTATTCCCGGTAAAGGAGATGATAGAACCAAGTGTTGCGGATGTGAAGCCGCATCATGGGCACCATTATGCTCGTTTCCTAGGTTTGCTGACAGTCCAGATACCGTGTCTGTTGGCAGTAATAGTCAGAAATACCAAGAAGATAGCGTTATGGGTCGCGACGTTTTGTGGTTTTTACCTCTGGATGTGGGAGGTTATCCGGTGCAATAGGGACACAATATCTTTGCCGATTGATTTTCTCCATCTGGGCTTCAATATTTCATAGTGGCTGTTTTTCGTTGGCTGGATTTCATTCTCAAGCATAAAAATAATATAAATACACTATTTGTTTTTTCTAATGCTCTATTTAACTGCACAGTGATCTTGGCTATATCACCATCATCCAAAACATTCTCGCCAGATTGTGTCTTGATAAAATCAGCCACCACAGATGCTATGGTTGAAGATTGACGTAATGCTTTATTTAAATCATGAGTAGTGATAGCTTTGTCTGCTTGAAATCCATTATTTATATTCTCACTTGCTTCATAATTTATTTGGCTCGGCACATTAGCATTATTGCCGATAGAAAAAGCTTTAAAATCATTTTTTAGATTCATAAATATTCCTTAAGTAAAGTGGCGTTATTTTATAATCAATATCTTTAATTATTGAAAAATACTTCAATAATTCACATCAATCACAGTCTAGTTCAGTTAATTAATAATTAAATTCTCTTATACCTTAAGGGATTAACTATTTTTAGTTAATTGGTGAAAATAAAAAACTCAACATCTAAAAGCTATTGTTTTTTCTATTAATTTCTTATTATAAACCATCCTCAATAATATCCGTGTTATCTAATAATTAATTTACAGTGAAAAATTTGATTTTGTATTAAATAATCAGAAAAAATAATTATTCATTTAATGTTTGGTGCCAATGAAACATCAACCAAACTCAATAATACCAAATGCTTTTTCCAGTTCAGCAACAACGCTTTTTTAGCTTCCGACTGCATCTCAGTTTCAACAGCGTATTATGGTGGTGACTAGCGCGAGCCCGGAAAAGCCTGTCTGTGGGAGCCGGAAGAAAGGTATTTCGGTCATTACTTGCTGGTACGCGCAGTTTTTCTGTTGTGTAAAATATTTTTACACAATTATTGTTGGGCTGTGTAACTTAAGATACTAAGTCATTTCACTCAGTTTGAAGAGATCTGTCGTTAAGAGGGAAGCTTAGTTCTCGAGCTGTGTGTCATTGTGCTATCTGAATGACAGCCAAATGGTGGTGATCTCACTGTTAATGCAGAGTTAATAATAATATTTTCTTAAGGATGAAAATAACAAGTTAATTTTAAAAGTCATTTCACAGCAATATAGAAATCAATATTTAGCCAAATAAACAAATAATTAACAATATATCAACTAAAATGAAATAATAGATAAAGTTATTAACACGAGCCAAAAATAAATGAATAAAATCAGGTTATTACCTATAGCATTATTTTTCTAATTTGCTTAAATTGATCCTGATCAATGAGTTTCCATTAAACAATAACCGCAATTATTGACCTATATTCAGAATTCTAATCTGAATCACGTAAAACCTATTTATTGTATGGGAATATAAGCGTACTATACTATTAGTCTAATTAGTTTTTAATTTACTTATTAATGAGTTGTTATTTTAAAGGCATTTATTGCTGGTAGTTATGAGGCTTCTGTATGAGTACTTTGAGAAAAGTACTTACATGAAGCCAGGTTGCCGCAAGTCGGTGTCTTCCTGCTAGGAGCAAGGAGTCAAGATGTTTGATATTGTCGAACTGTCACGATTACAGTTTGCCTTAACTGCGATGTATCACTTCCTATTCGTTCCGCTAACGCTTGGTATGGCGTTTTTGCTGGCGATCATGGAAACGGTATATGTGCTCTCCGGTAAACAAATTTACAAAGATATGACAAAGTTCTGGGGCAAGTTATTTGGTATTAACTTTGCTCTGGGGGTTGCAACAGGGTTGACTATGGAGTTCCAGTTTGGGACTAACTGGTCATACTTTTCTCACTACGTTGGTGACATTTTCGGTGCGCCTCTGGCGATTGAAGGCTTGATGGCGTTCTTCTTGGAGTCTACATTCGTAGGCCTGTTCTTCTTCGGTTGGGATCGTCTCAGTAAGACGCAACATCTGGCGGTAACTTGGTTGGTCGCACTAGGCTCTAATTTCTCTGCGCTTTGGATTCTAATTGCTAACGGTTGGATGCAAAATCCGATTGCTTCTGATTTCAACTTTGAAACCATGCGTATGGAGATGGTCAGTTTTGCTGAATTGGTACTGAACCCAGTTGCTCAGGTGAAATTTGTTCATACCGTTGCAGCGGGTTATGTGACAGGAGCGATCTTTGTTCTCGGTATCAGCTCTTATTACCTGCTTAAAGGCCGTGATATTCCATTTGCTAAGCGTTCATTTGCGATTGCTTCAAGCTTTGGTATCGCGGCTGTGTTGTCTGTTATTGTGTTGGGTGATGAATCTGGCTACGAAATGGGCGACGTACAGAAGACTAAGCTGGCATCAATCGAAGCTGAATGGGAAACTCAGCCACCTCCGGCCGCTTTTACACTGATAGGTATCCCGGATCAGGATAAAATGGAAAACAAATACGCAATTCAGATCCCTTATCTTATGGGATTGATTGCTACCCGTTCCGTTGATACTCCGGTCATTGGTCTGCGTGATTTGATGGAGCAGCATGAGGTGCGTATTCGTAACGGTATAAAGGCTTATGGACTGTTGGAAGAATTACGTGCCGGTAACACAGACCCGACTGTTCGTACCGCATTCAATGAGAGTAAACAAGATCTGGGTTATGGCATGTTGTTGAAACGTTATACCAACAAAGTAACTGATGCTAGTGAAGAACAGATCAAAGCCGCCGCGAAAGATTCTATCCCTCGTGTTGCGCCGCTCTATTTTGCATTCCGTATCATGGTTGCAGCCGGCTTCCTGATGTTATTGTTGATTGGTTTGGCGTTTTGGAGTGTTATCCGTGGCCGCATTGGTAAACAAAAATGGTTGCTGCGCGCCGCACTGTACAGTATTCCATTGCCGTGGATTGCCATAGAATCAGGCTGGTTTGTGGCGGAGTATGGTCGTCAACCGTGGGCGATTGGTGAAGTTCTGCCGACTGCGGTGGCGAGTTCCAATTTAACAGCCGGCGATATCTTGTTCTCTATGGCGCTGATTTGCGGCCTTTATACCTTATTCCTGATTGCGGAAATGTTTTTGATGTTCAAATTTGCCCGCCTTGGCCCGAGTAGCTTAAAAACCGGGCGTTACCATTTTGAACAGAAAACAATTTCAGCACCCGATGCTCAGTAAACAGGAGTCCACTTATGTTTGATTATGAAGTACTACGATTTATATGGTGGCTATTGATTGGTGCGTTGCTAATCGGTTTTGCGGTAACTGATGGTTTTGATATGGGAGTTGGTATCCTGTTACGTATCATCGGCAAAAACGACACTGAGCGTCGCATCATGATTAACTCAGTGGCGCCGCATTGGGATGGTAACCAGGTTTGGCTGATTACCGCCGGTGGAGCGCTGTTCGCGGCATGGCCGATGGTCTATGCCGCGGCATTCTCTGGCTTCTATGTTGCTATGATCCTGGTGTTATCTGCATTGTTCTTCCGTCCGGTTGGTTTTGATTACCGCTCCAAACTGGAAGACCGCAAGTGGCGTAACATGTGGGATTGGGGAATCGTTGTCGGTAGTTTCGTTCCGCCATTAGTTATCGGCGTGGCATTCGGTAATCTATTACAGGGAGTGCCGTTTAACGTTGACTCTCAACTCCGCCTGTTCTACACCGGCTCCTTCTTTGGATTGCTCAACCCATACGGTTTATTGGCGGGAGTGATCAGCTTGATGATGATTGTGACGCAGGGAGCAACTTATCTGCAAATGCGTACTACGGGTGAGCTGCGTCTGCGTTCTCGTACCGCGACTTACCTCTGTGCGCTGGTGACAATGGTGGCTTTCCTGTTGGCAGGCGTATGGCTGATTCATGGTATTGATGGTTATGTTGTGACCGGCGGCTTGGATACGATGGCTCAGTCTAATCCATTGCATAAAGAGGTCGCCCATCAGGCGGGCGCTTGGTTGACTAACTTTAACAACTATCCGTGGTTGTGGGTTCTACCGGCGCTGGGCGTGGCTTCGCCTTTGCTGACGATGCTGATGACGCGCATGAATAAGGCTGGATGGGCATTTCTGTTCTCTTCACTGACAATTGCTGGCATCATTCTGGCCTGTGGTGTAACGATGTTCCCATTTGTGATGCCTTCAATCACTGATCCTAATGTCAGCTTGACGATGTGGGACGCGACTTCAAGCTTGATGACGCTGCGCGTCATGTTTGTAGTTGCATTGATTTTTGTCCCAATCATTCTGGGATATACCATTTGGTGTTACTACAAAATGTTCGGGCGTTTGGATAAAAGCTTTATTGAAGATAACAAACATTCACTGTACTAAGGAACATAAAGCATGTGGTATTTCGCTTGGATTCTCGGAACGCTCTTGGCTTGTAGTTTCGCTATAATCGCCGCCTTAGCTTTTGAGCATAATGAAGAAGAAAAAACCGCTAAAAATGGCGAGGAATCGTGTTGATAGATAAATACTATCGGCTAATGGATAAAGCCCCTATTCGGGGCCTTATCCTTATTGTGGCATTAATGTTTGCCGCTTGTGTATTCTGGGACCTGACTGTTTTGCGTATCTTTTTCCATCCTTTGCCGGCATTCTTGATTTTGATTTGGGGTTTGTGTCATTTCTTTATGAGTTAATTCTGTATGTTATGAGGCTTCTAACCCATAAATTTTTTATTTGCACATTATTCCAAAGCCGCATTGTCTTGAGTATAGTGGCAGCGTTAATTCGCCTTATGTAGGATTGAAATGAATAATACGTTATTCCGGTGGCCTGTCCGCGTTTATTACGAAGATACAGATGCTGGTGGGGTAGTTTATAACGCCCGTTATGTCGCTTTTTATGAAAGGGCACGTACTGAAATGTTACGTCAGCATGGAATTCATCAACAGCGTTTACTTGATGAACAAATTGCATTTGTTGTTCGGCGTATCGTAGTTGATTACCGTGCTCCGGCCCGGCTTGATGATATGTTGGAGGTGCAGAGTGAAATTACTGATATTCGTAGAGCGTCTTTGACATTTATTCAACGCATTGTTGATGGTAACGGAGTAATTATTAACAGCGCAGAAGTTTTAATCGCCTGCGTGAAAACATCTCAAATGAAGCCGGTTGCGCTTCCAAAGTTTATTGTCGCGGAGTTTAAGCAGTGACTGACATGAACATTCTAGATTTATTCCTGAAGGCGGGCCTTTTGGTGCAGCTGATCATGCTGATTTTGATCTGCTTTTCCGTTGCTTCATGGGCAATCATTATTCAAAGGACCAAAATTCTCAATGCGGCGACTCGTGAAGCGGAAGCATTTGAAGATAAATTCTGGTCGGGTATTGAATTATCACGCTTATATAAGGAAAGTCAGTCGCGTCGAGATTCTTTAGGTGGAACAGAACAAATTTTTTATTCTGGGTTCAAAGAATTTGCCCGTCTGCGTCATGCGAATAATCATGCTCCAGAAGCGGTATTAACCGGGGCTTCACGTGCGATGCGTATCTCAATGAACCGAGAGTTGGAATCGCTGGAAAGCCATATTCCATTCTTGGGTACAGTTGGCTCAATTAGCCCATATATCGGTCTGTTTGGTACAGTTTGGGGAATTATGCATGCGTTTATCGCGTTAGGTGCGGTAAAACAGGCCACTCTCCAGATGGTAGCGCCGGGTATTGCAGAAGCGTTGATTGCAACGGCGATTGGTCTGTTTGCGGCGATTCCGGCAGTTATGGCATACAACCGCCTGAATCAGCGTGTTAATAAGCTGGAGCAAAATTACGATAACTTTATGGAAGAATTTCTGGCTATTTTGCATCGTCAGGCTTTCGCTGCTGAAAATAAAGTAGAGAACAAATAGTAAGGGAGAAGCTATGGCACGCACCCGTAGTCGCAAGCGTGAGCTGAAATCCGAAATCAATATCGTTCCCTTACTGGACGTGTTGCTGGTTCTGTTGCTTATCTTCATGGCGACGGCGCCGATTATCACTCAAAGCGTAGAAGTTGATCTGCCGGATGCGGTAGATTCTAAAACGGTTTCCAACTCCGATAATCCACCGGTAATCGTGGAGGTTTCTGGTGTTGGTCAGTACACCATGATAGTTAACCATGAACGATTGGAATTATTGCCTGAACCGCAAATTATTGCGGAAGCGCAGGCACGAATAAAAGAGAATCCAAAAACCGTTTTCTTGATCGGTGGTTCGAAGGAAGTGCCTTACGATGAGATTATTAAGGCACTTAACATGCTGCATCGGGCAGGTGTGAAATCCGTTGGTTTAATGACTCAGCCTATCTGAGTTTAGCCGGCAGTTGCTGTTATTTGAAGATCTTGGATATCGAGCGTGGGAAAGACAAACGGGCAAAACAATAAATTAAATCGCGCTGTTATCGTTTCGGTTGTGTTGCATATTATTTTGATCGGGTTACTTATTTGGGGTTCCCTGACACGAAAAACTGAAATGGGCGGCGGCGGTCAGGATGGTTCTGTTATTGATGCTGTGATGGTCGATCCGAATGCGGTAGTACAACAGTACAATCAACAGCAACAACAACAGGCTGACGCTAAGCGTGCGGAGCAGTTACGAAAGAAGAAAGCCGAACAACAGGCCGCTGAATTAAGGGAAAAACAGGCTGAAGAGCAGGAGCGTTTAAAAGCGGTGGAAGAAGAACGAATTAAAGCGCAACAAGCAGCGGAAGAACAGAAGAAGCAGGCTGTAGAAGCCGCAAACAAAGCCCGTGAAGAGCAAAAACAGGCGGAAGAAGCGGCGGCAAAGGCTAAGGCTGAAAAAGAAAAACTGATTAAAGAGCAGGCTGAGGCGCAGAAGAAAGCCGAAGCCGAGGCTAAGAAAGAGGCGGAAGCCGCTGCTGCTAAACAAAAAGCCGCGGAAGAAGCGAAAGCCAAAGTAGACGCTGAGGCTAAAGCAAAAGCCAAGGCTGAAGCGGATGCTAAAGCCAAAGCTGAGGCAGATGCAAAGGCTAAAGCCAAGGCCGAAGCTGACGTCAAGAAAAAAGCGGCTGCGCAAGCCGCTAAACAGGAAAGTGAAGTTGATGACTTACTGGGTGGCTTAACTTCCAATGTACCGAAACAGCAGGGAGGGGCTTCTGCCGCCGGTAAAGGTGGCGGCAAGAAAAGTGGAGCTTCAAATGCCGACATTAATAACTATTTGGGGCAGATTCAGATAGCGATACAGAATAAGTTTTACGATCCAAGTATGTATCGTGGGCGTACCTGTGCGTTACGGATTAAACTTGCTCCTGATGGGTTGTTAATTGATATAAAGTCAGAGGGGGGAGACCCGGCGTTGTGCCAGGCAGCGGTAGCGGCGGCTAAACAAGCGAAAATTCCGAAGCCGCCAAGTAAGGAGGTTTACGAAGTGTTTAAAAACGCGCCGCTTGATTTCAAACCTCAATAAAGTTGTTATTTAGGAGTTATTAATAACAAACAGAACCATTCAATGTTATTAAGCTATACCCAATGGATTTCGAGCTGCATCGCGACGGCGAGGGAGCGAATCCCCGGGAGCATAGATAACTATGTCAGCGGGGTAAGCGAGTTCAGCCAACAAAGAGGCAACTTGAAAGATAACGGGTATATCTGGTTTTGTTTGTTGACGTTTGTTAATATTCTGCGAATTATTGCGACTATTCCATCGTGATAAGGGAGAGATTAATGAGGCAGGCTTTTAAAGTAGTACTAGGCATTTTAATGTTGTGGGCCACGGTTGCTTACGCAGAAGTTCGTATCGAGATCACTCAAGGTGTCGATTCTGCGCGTCCTATTGGCGTTGTACCCTTTAAATGGACTGGAGCGGGGAATGCACCGGAAGAGATTGGGGTGATCGTTGGGGCTGATCTTCGTAACAGCGGTAAATTTAACCCTATTGATGTCAGCCGTATGCCGCAGCAACCAACGACGGCATCTGAGGTGACGCCTGCCGCGTGGTCGGCGTTGGGGATTGATGCTGTTGTTGTTGGGCAGATCCAGCCAAGTGCGGATGGTGGTTTTTTAATCTCTTATCAATTGGTTGATACTGCGAGTGCTCCGGGCACGGTGCTTGCTCAGGATCAATTTAAAGTAACCAAACAATGGTTGCGTTATGCTGCGCATACAGCTAGTGATCAAGTATTTGAAAAACTGACAGGCATCAAAGGCGCATTCCGTACTCGTCTGGCTTACATTGTAAAGACTAATGGCGGTAAATATCCGTATGAACTGCGTGTATCTGATTACGATGGTTACAACCAGTTCACTGTTCACCGTTCGCCGGAACCGTTGATGTCGCCGGCATGGTCTCCTGACGGCGCTAAACTGGCTTATGTGACATTTGAAAGCGGCCGTTCCGCCTTGGTTATCCAGACCTTGGCGAGTGGCGAGGTACGTCAGGTCGCCTCTTTCCCGCGTCATAACGGTGCGCCTGCATTTTCCCCGGATGGCAGTAAATTGGCATTTGCTCTGTCTAAATCGGGTAGTTTGAATCTTTACGTGATGGATTTGGGTTCAGCTCAGATCCGTCAAGTTACAGATGGCCGCAGTAACAATACTGAGCCAAGTTGGATGCCGGATAACCAGACTTTGGTTTACACCTCTGATCAGGGTGGTCGTCCACAGTTATATAAAACCGATATTAATGGCGGTGCTCCGCAACGCCTCACTTGGGAAGGCACACAAAACCAAGATGCTGATGTAAGCGCGGATGGTAGTTTTGTGGTGATGGTCAGCTCAGAGAGTGGTAAGCAGCACATAGCTAAACAAGATCTGGCAACGGGAGCCGTTCAAATTTTGACGGATACGTTCCTGGATGAAACGCCGAGTATCGCACCTAACGGCACTATGGTGATTTATAGCTCCACCCAAGGGTTGGGGACTGTATTGCAGCTAGTTTCGACTGACGGGCGTTTCAAAGCGCGTCTTCCGGTAACCGATGGACAGGTAAAATTCCCTGCCTGGTCGCCGTATCTGTGATGCATAATAATATGTATGGCAAATTTTAAAAGGATCAAAGAGATGCAACTGAACAAAGTGCTAAAAGGGCTGATGTTAGCTTTACCAGTTATGGCCGTAGCAGCGTGTAGTTCTAACAAGAATGCTGATAACGATCAGACTGGTGTCGGCACTGTTAACGAAACTAATGCGGGTCTATCAGCAGAGGAATTAGCTCGTCAGCAAATGCAAGAGCTACAAAACAACAACATCGTATATTTTGGTTTTGACAAATACGACATTGGCTCAGATTTTACTCAGCTGTTGGACGCTCACGCGGCATTCCTGCGCAGCAACCCATCTTATAAAGTTGTTGTAGAAGGTCATGCTGACGAACGTGGTACTCCTGAGTACAACATCGCATTAGGTGAGCGCCGTGCTAATGCAGTGAAAATGTACCTGCAAGGCAAAGGCGTTTCCGGTGAGCAAATCTCTATCGTCTCTTACGGTAAAGAGAAACCTGCTGTACTGGGTCACGACGAAGCGGCTTATGGTAAGAACCGTCGCGCAGTACTGGCATACTAAGAGTAGTTCATGAACAGTAACTTCAGACATCATTTTTTGGGTCTGTCGTTACTGGTTGGCGTAGCGGTTCCTTGGGCCGCTATTGCCCAAGCGCCAATCAGTAATGTCGGCTCGGGTTCTACCGATGAGCGCCTTACCCAATTAGAGCGTATTTCCAACGCTCACAGTCAGCTATTAACGCAACTCCAGCAACAACTTGCTGATTCTCAACGTGATATTGACATGCTTCGAGGGCAGATTCAGGAGAATCAGTATCAGCTTAATCAGATTATAGAGCGGCAGAAGGACATTTATCAGCAACTGGAGGGAGCTACCAGTTCTGAGGGGAATAAACTTACTGCAAATACAGCTTCTTCAACGGCAAGTGATAGTGGTAATCAGGCATCATCAACTGTCGGCACGGGCAGTGAAAAAGGTGATTATGACGCTGCTGTTCATTTGGCGGTGAATACCAAAGAGTATGATAAAGCGATTGTGGCCTTTCAGAGTTTTGTGAAGAGTTATCCAAAGTCGAGTTATATGCCTAATGCCAATTACTGGTTAGGGCAGATTAATTACAACAAGGGTAAAAAAGACGAAGCAGCGTATTACTTTGCTACGGTAGTCAAAGAGTATCCGAAGTCGCAGAAGAGTGGCGAATCGCTTTATAAAGTTGGTTTAATCATGCAGGACAAGGGTCAGAAGGATAAAGCGAGATCGGTTTACCAACAGGTCATGAAACAATACCCTGGTTCGAATGCAGCTAAACTGGCGGAGAAAAAGCTTTCTACTCTATAATTATTGGCCCCGGAAGGGTGTAGTAATACATTTTCGGGGTTAATTGAGTGTTTAATAAGCATTTAAACGTAATTTGAAAAAATAATCATTGCGTAGCGCGGAGAAATCAGTAATATATGCCGCCGTTGCCGAGAGAAGTCACAAGATGGGTCGTTAGCTCAGTCGGTAGAGCAGTTGACTTTTAATCAATTGGTCGCAGGTTCGAATCCTGCACGACCCACCATCTTAAAGCTTCATTCGAAAACAAATTCCCCTAGATGGGTCGTTAGCTCAGTCGGTAGAGCAGTTGACTTTTAATCAATTGGTCACAGGTTCGAATCCTGTACGACCCACCATCTTGAAGTTTCATTCAAAATTAATTCCCCTGGATAGATCGTTAGTGCAATCGGTAGAGCAGTTGACTTTTAATCAATTGATCGCAGGTTCGAGCCGAGCGAAGCGAGACAACAGCGCGTGAGCGCTGGCCCGAAGGGCGAGGCCATAGGCCGAGTCATCCTGCACGACCCACCATCTTGAAGCTCCATTCAAAAACAAATTCCCTGGATAGATCGTTAGTGCAATCGGTGGAGCAGTTGATTTTTAATCAATGGGTCGCAGGTTCGAGCCGAGCGAAGCGAGACAACAGCGCGTGAGCGCTGGCCCGAAGGGCGAGGCCACAGGCCGAGTCATCCTGTACGACCCACCATCTTGAAGTTTCATTCAAAATTAATTCCCTTGGATAGATCGTTAGTGCAATCGGTGGAGCCGTTGACTTTTAATCAATTGATCGCAGGTTCGAGCCGAGCGAAGCGAGACAACAGCGCGTAAGCGCTGGCCCGAAGGGCGAGGCCACAGGCCGAGTCATCCTGCACGACCCACCATCTTAAAGCTTCATTCAAAACAAATTCCCTAGATAGATCGTTAGCTCAGTCGGTAGAACAGTTGGCTTTTAATCAATGGGTCGCAGGTTCGAGCCGAGCGAAGCGGGATAACAACATGTAATTGCAAAGCCCACAATAAATTGTTTAAAAGAATACGAACTTATTTACTTGTAGGGTAATTATGTTGCACTTACTATTCGAAACTATCATATTATTCTATAAGTAATATACTTATTACTGTAGAAAACCTCTGACAATTCATTAAAAACATAGTCTAATTTTAATAAATAACAATGAAATATTCTTACATCTCAAATGATTAACCATTACATGTAATTAATAGTAATAAATAACCCAAAGTGTTGAAATTAAAAACATATCTATTACTTTAAAATTAAACGTTTAAACGACATTCATCATTATTTAATTTCCAAAAGTATACCAATGTATAGCTCATAATTAACCTGTCTGATTTTAATGCTGACATCTAATATGCTCCAGAAAACATTCTGCCTACTAATCATTTAATACTGATATGACCATGAGGTTATCTTATTATTTTTACGTCACTGATAAAGTTCAATATTTAACTACTCGGAGTAAATGCTAATTTAAATTTTACCGATAAGGTCACCTGCTATATAAGCAGTAAAATAACCGTAATAATAAGGAAACAATAAAATGGCACGAGTATATATAAACCCTAATCAGACTCTTGATATTTATAAGAATGGCAGTATATTAGTTCCTGCTCATCAACCTCATATAACTATAAAAAACGTTAGCTTGGCGCTAGTTAAAGTGAGTGGCTTCTGGGCATCCTTAGTCGGAGATTATACTCTGTATAGTTCTATAGAGATCTACCCCGGCAGAAGTGAAATACTTGTACCACCTCCTAACCTTATTTACTACTATAAAGTTACAGCCACTAATCTTGCCAGTTATTTAAACGCGGAAATTGAAGTGGAGGTTGGATCGAAGAGTAATTCTTTCTTTTAACCTGAGCCTTCCCTGGGAAAAGTTCTGACATACGTTACGGACAGGCGTAGAGGAGATCTCATTGAATTGGTTGAGCAATCGGTGGATCACAAACACTCTATGCCTGTCTCATGTCCTGGGGACTTCTCAGTGTTCTCGATTTGTGCAGGCTTTAAATCTTTGGTCGTCAATCCAGATTGTTCCATTCTGAATTTGATAGCTTCGATTGGATCTGGTGAGTCGATGGGATAGTGTTCTGCTTCGTAGGCTTCAATCAATAGAACCATAACTTCCATATGGGCGAATTCAGGTGTGCCGATTTCAGGTTGATTATCAAACAGAGAGGCAACAATTTTTAATGCTTCTTGATAATCTTGTTTTGTTCTAATGGGTTTAATATTCATTATTCACTCTGGCTCTACTTTGTCGATAACCGCGTTAACCCGGCAGGTTCATTATATTATTGAAATCTTCCAGTGTCATCACTCTCATTTATCGACATGTTTTCGGAACTAGCAATTTAAGTGTATCGACAATAACAACAAGCGAGTCTTCTACAAAGATGGGGAATCCTGTGATATTCCTGAACATTGCCGCTTGGATATTTTTGTCCAAATGCCAGAATATTCAGTTTGGAATTTAAAATAGAAAAAATTACAGGATGAAATAGAAAGAATAAAATAAAAATAATTTCCAGATGTTAAATATAAATTTGGAGGGTATATTTTTGATTCAAAAATGTTGAACCACATTCTTTTTTTGGACTAGACTTTAATTAGTGTGAATTGCAAGGGAGACTATTTTTACAATAATTTAATATATTGATTATAAGATAACATTGTTTAATTTAAGGAGAAAGTGCATGAGTCACAAGAATGATTTTAAGGCTTTTTCTATTAGTAATAATGCGAATATAATTAGTCAAGAAATATATGAAGAAAGTAAGGGTTTACTGACTGGATTTCCACCTAATACTATTTCAATCGATTTATTAAATAAAGTTCTTCGCCAGTCATCAATTATATCATCTGTGGTAGCTGATTTTATCGCTACACAATCTAGCGATGATATTCTGGATGATGGTGATATAATTAAACTCACAGTCCAATTAAACAGAGCATTAGAGCAAAAAATCACAGCAGAAGTTCCAAATGCTTCATTAACACAGAAAGGTATTGTTCAGCTTACAGATGTAGTAGGCAATAGTGATACATTGGTTGTCACTCAAAAGCTAGCCCAGGAAATAATAGATTCATTGCGTGAAAATATTAATGACAGAGTGCCCAATAGCCGAAAGGTGAATGGAAAAGCATTGTCTGCTGACATTAGTCTAGAGGCTGGGGATATAGGTGCATATACCAAGGCAGAAGTTAATAATCTAATCAATGCAGTTAATAATATTCCTGTGGGAGTTCCTATTCCCTGGCCTACAGTTATACCGCCAGCGGGGTGGCTGCAATGTAATGGAGCAGAGTTCGATAAAACAGCTTACCCGCAATTAGCGGCAGCGTATCCTACAGGAAAATTACCTGACCTGCGCGGAGAATTTATTCGTGGTTGGGATGATAGCCGAGGTGTTGATAGTGGTCGTATTATTTTAAGCGCACAAACTGACAACACAAAAAGAATACAACTTTCTCAAGGGAATGAGAGAAGAAAATACCTTTCTAATTATCAAGGACCTGTAGATGGATACCAATACCCGCTTGGTAGGGATGTTACAGGCGACGCAACTGTTACATCAATTGCTAACAATACAAGCGGTTATGAAACCCGTCCCCGCAATGTTGCATTTAATTACATAGTGAGAGCAGCATAATAGCCGAATAAAAATACCTTTTAAAAGCCAAAAATATAAGAAGCCGTTTTGCTTGAATGGAAAAAATATCGGGTATTGCTGAGCAGAACAGATATTTTACAAGCTTCCGATATTGAATGGCTGGATAAACTGAGGTAATAACAAAGCCGGTTAGCCCGGCTTTATTTTTTTATTCTGAAAACTAAATCTGTCACTGGTGAGCTATTTCTTTTCTGGCTAACTCAGCTAGAAAAGCAGAGCGGTTTTTGTAGTGTCCGTTTTTTTCAATGTAGCGATCTATGGCAGTTAATAGATTGCCAGGCATAGTTAAATTGAACTTTATGGCTTTTGACTCATATTTCGCTGGATCTAACTCGATGAGGGCAATAATCCCTCCATCTTCAGACAAGCGAGGATCACCGATGTAATCAGAAGAGTTTTTAGGGGCGGGGACATAGCCGCCGTGTTCGATTAAAACTTCCATGTGCTGCGCGAACGCTTTTTCAGCATCCCGAATAGCATCTTCTAAGGTATTGCCAGCAAAGAAACAGCTTTCAACATCGGGGAAGTAACCGTCAAACCCATCTTCTGTTTTAAATATAAAGAGTGGATAAATCATAGTATTACCTCTTAATTTGATCATGAGCTTTGCAGAGAAAGGGCGGCATAACTGTGCCCGTTATCATAGTAATTTCAGCCCTGAAATATTTTGTGCCTGCCGGATAACACCTTTTGATGAGTCTTTTCTTGGGTGCGGTATTGTGATTATTTTTGCAACACCGGGTTTAGTTAGAGTGATGTGGCTACCGTCTTGTCTGGCCTTAACCCATCCGTCAGCTATTAGGAGTTTTATTAGCTCTGCACTACCCATAAATCCTCCGTTTGGTTAATGTGTAAGTATAATACCTATACATTAATTCCATTATCAATATATTTGTGGGTGTTGTGCCTACTTTTTATAGGTGTGAAACATGATCAATGTAACAATCAGAGGCCGAAAAGGTGATAACGGACATCCAATTACACTAATTGAAGCTTCAAATATCATTGATAATTGGTTATCAGAAATATATAAAAAGGAGGAAAGGTGTGGTTAGTAAATAACGTCGGTTAGTCCGGCTTTATCTTTTTAGATTTTGAGGTGTACTGGCTAGGGAAACCAGTTAGGATTACGATAGGCTAAGACCCTCACATAAAGTCATCAGAGTAATTCACAAAAGAGGTACTCAGAATTAGATACCTGTTGCCATTTCAAAAGGTTCAACTTTTCGGTTTAATACCCCATTTCTGTAGTTTTTTACGCGCTTGTTCTTTTAATTGTTTGCGAAACTCTTCTATGAGATAACAGGAATAAGAGAAAAATAATTTCCAGATATTAAATATAAATTGGCTGTATATTTTAGATTGTAAAATGTTGAACTATTTATTGCTGCCAATGATACAAAAACGATTAACCTTATAAGTAATAAGAACACAGTATTATATTTTTTCCTGAACTAGACTTTTATTAGCCTGAATTACAGGGGATTATTTTTACAATAATTTAAGATGTTGATTATAAAATAACATGATTTAATTTAAGGAAAGTATATGAGTCAAAAGAATGATTTTAAGGCTTTTTCTATTAGTAATAATGCAAATGTCATTAGCCAAGAAAAGTATGAAGAAAATCAGGGTTTGCAGACTGGATTTCCTTCGGGTAATGTTCCTACTCATTTGTTAAATAAGGTATTACGTCAGTCATCAACCATATCATCTGTCGTCGCTGATTTTATCGCGACACAATCTGGCAATGATGTTCTTGATGATGGAAATGTAGCCAAACTCACTGCTCAATTAAATAAAGCGATAGAACAAAAAATTACAACAGACATCCCTAGTGCCTCATTAACACAAAAAGGAGTTGTTCAGCTGGCAAATGTGACTGGCAATAGTGATACATTGGCAGTGACGCAAAAGTTTGTTAAGGAAGAAATAAATTCATTACGTGAGTATACTTATACTCGTGAAGAGATAGATAACCGGATTAAAGCTGCCAGTGAAATTCCTGCTGGTTCTCCTATTCCGTGGCCGTTGCCTTATCCACCTGTTGGCTATCTCACTTGTAATGGTGCATTTTTCAATAAATTACAGTATCCGAAGTTGGCGGAAGCTTATCCTGACGGTAGATTACCTGATTTAAGAGGCGAATTTATCCGGGGATGGGATGATGGCCGTGGTGTTGATCCCGGTCGCATGTGCGGTACGTGGCAAACAGATACAATGCAGAAATTAGGTGGGGCACTTGAAGGCGGTAATAACATCGGCATGATGACGCGACCGCATGACAGCACGAGCGGCGTGTTTTCGGAAGGACCGGCTCGTACAATCGTTTATCAGC
Source organism: Photorhabdus namnaonensis (assembly GCF_001684335.1). Lineage (GTDB taxonomy): Bacteria > Pseudomonadota > Gammaproteobacteria > Enterobacterales > Enterobacteriaceae > Photorhabdus > Photorhabdus namnaonensis. The sequence goes on along the minus strand of NZ_LOIC01000070.1, from coordinate 69,051 downwards.
AAGTTGCAGGTACCGGGTATGTAATCTATTTTGATAATTCAAATGTTGCGAGAACAGCACATGAAAATAGACCCCGTAACATTGCATTTAACTACGTTGTAAGGGCAGCATAATTCTAGTGGCCGAAGCAATTTGAAGTAAGAATAAAGTCGGTTAGTCCGGCTTTATTTTTTTTATTCTGAAAATAGAAAAAGGGTAATGTATCGTATTGATGCTATGAAATTGCAGAATAGTATCAATATCCTTAGATATTTGTGTCTAGATGCCAGAAGATTCAGTCTGGAATTTAAAGTAGAAAGAGTTACAGGACGATATAGAAAGAATAAGAGAAAAATAATTCCCAGATGTTAAATATAAATTTGGGGAGTATATTTTCGAGTTCAAAATGTTGAACTACATTCTTTTTCTGGACTAGACTTTAATTGGAGTGAATTGCAGGAGGATTATTTTTACAATAATTTAAGATATTGATTATAAAATAACATGATTTAATTTAAGGAAAGTATATGAGTCAAAAGAATGATTTTAAGGCTTTTTCTATTAGTAATAATGCAAATGTAATTAGTCAAGAAAAATATGAAGAAAATCAGGGCTTACAGACAGGATTTCCATCAGGCGATGTTCCCACTCACTTGTTAAATAAGGTATTACGCCAAGCATCAACCATATCATCTGTTGTGGCTGATTTTATCGCGACACAATCTGGTAATGATGTTCTGGATGATGGAAATGTAGCCAAACTTACCGCTCAATTAAATAGGGCGATAGAACAAAAAATTACAACAGATATTCCCAGTGCTTCATTAACACAAAAAGGAATTGTTCAACTGACTAATGAGAGCGGTGACAGTGATACATTGGCAGTGACGCAAAAATTGGCTCAAGAAATAGTAAACTCACTGTATGAAAATATTAATAGCAGAGTGCTTAATAGTCGAAAAGTGAATGGTAAAGTGTTAGATGAGGATATTAATTTGAATGCGGCGGATGTGGGAGCGTATTCGAGAGAAGAAATAGATAAGCAAAATAAAGAAGCTAATAATATTCCTGTTGGTGTTCCAGTTCCTTGGCCATTGCCTTATCCACCTATAGGCTATCTCACTTGTAACGGCGCATTTTTCAATAAATTACAGTACCCAGAGTTAGCAGAAGCTTATCCTGATGGCAGATTACCTGATTTAAGAGCAGAGTTTATTCGTGGTTGGGATGATAGTCGAGGTGCTGATAGTGGACGTGGCATTTTGTCTTGGCAAGAAGGGTCTTATTTAGTACAAGAAATTAATAATCCGCCTAATTGTGTTGTTAACTTCTCGCTAAATAATAGAGCAGAACTGAATTGGGATGTTCCAGCCGGGAATGTTAAAGTAAATGGACGAGGAGTAGGAGGAGCAGGAAATTGGATTACAGATACAAATTTTTTTGGTGTCACCCGTCCCCGTAACATAGCATTTAATTACGTAGTGAGAGCAGCATGCGGCATAAGAGCTGAACAAAAAAATTCTTTAGAACCTGAGGTAGCAGTATTAGGTAAAGATGGGTTAGCAGAAAAAGCCGGTTGGCTGACAATTTATCATGCAGCACCGTATTCCCGTGAGTTTATTTTTACTCGCCCGGAATATTTAATGGAAGGAGTAGGGCTACCAACTAGTTCCTATACTGATGCGCCAGAACTTCCAGATTTTGATAACAAAGCAGTCTGTCGTAGTGAAGATGGTAAATATTGGGAAATTGTACCCGATTATCGGGGGAAAATAGCTTACAGCACGCAAACTCATTTGCCGATTAAGATAACAGAAATCGGTGAATTATCAGATACGCTAACATTCGAGAAACCTGCTACTCATTTTGATAAGTGGACCGGAAAAGAGTGGGTCACTGATGAGGCCGCAGTAAAAGCCAGTCAGATTGAACAAGCAGAGAAACAGCGAGATATATTGCGTCAACATGCAAATGAAATAGCTACATTACTGCAACATACTGTTGATGTTGAAATGGCAACAGAAGAAGAGAAAGTAGCATTAATGGCTTGGAAAAAGTATTTTGTATTATTGAGCCGTGTCGATATTCTGCAAGCTCCTGATATTGAATGGCCGGAGCAGCCAAGTAATTAAAGCTGGATAACCGGTTTTATTTTTTATCCTTAAAAAAGTGAGCTAATGAGGAAAGTTCTATCTTTTATAAAATGCATAACAGTGGCTTTTGTAATTTTCGTTATGACGATGAGAATAATATACCCAATGGATTTCAAGATGCATCGCGACGGCAAGGGAACGAATTCCCAGGAGCATAGGTAACTATGTGACCGGTGTGAGTGCAGCCAACAAAGAGGCAATTTGAAAGATGACGGGTATAGATACATCAGTAGCGCTGTCGACGATAATATCTATCGTATTGATAGTTTGTTATTGAAAATATGTAAAAAAGAGGAAAGGATAATGGTTGGTAAATAAAGCCGGTTAGTCCGGCTTTATTTTTTATCCTGAAAACTGAAAAGAGAAAGGATAATGTCCTGTATCTGTGCAGTGAAATTTCAGAATAGCATCAATATTTCTTGCTTGGGATTTTACAGGATGAAATAGGAGAAATAAGAAAGAAAAAATTTCCAGATATTAAATATAAATTTGTGGGATATTTTAGATTCTAAAATGTTGAACTACTTATTGCTGCCAATGATACAAAAACGGTTAACCTTATAAGTAATAAGAGTACAGTATTATATTTTTCTTGAGCTAGACTTTGATTAGCCTGAATGACAGGAGATTGTTTCTACAATAATTCAAGGTGCTGATTATAAAATAACATTATTTAATTTAAGGGAAGTATATGAGTCGCAAGAATGATTTTAAAGCTTTTTCTATTAGTGATAATGCGAATGTCATTAGTCAAGAAAAATATGAACAAAGCCAGGGGTTGCAGACAGGATTTTCTCCGGATAATGTTCCCACACACTTGTTAAATAAAGTATTGCGTCAGGCGTCAACCATATCATCTGTCGTGGCTGATTTTATTGCGACACGATCTGGTAATGATGTTCTGGATGATGGAAATATAGCCAAACTTACCGCTCAATTAAATAAGGCGATAGAACAAAAAATTACAGTAGGTATGCCCAGTGCTTCATTAACACAAAAAGGAGTTGTTCAGCTGACAAATGTGATTGGCAATAGCGACACATTGGCGGCTACACAAAAGCTTGTTCAGGACGTAATAAATTCATTACGTGAAGAGATTAATATACCTGTGGGTTCTCCTATTCCCTGGCCGCTAATCTATCCACCTTTCGGTTATTTCATTTGTAATGGTTCACCTTTTAATAAATTACAGTATCCGAAGTTGGCGGAGGCTTATCCTAGCGGTAGATTACCTGATTTAAGAGGCGAGTTTATCCGCGGATGGGATGATAATCGAGGTGTTGATGGTGGTCGTGGGCTTTTGTCTTGGCAGGGAGATGCAATCAGAAATATTACGGGGACAACTCAAATGATACATGCCCAAATGGGCGGTGCTCCTCAGACGCCTGTTGTGAGTGGGGTCATGGCATCGTCGCGATATGCTACGGCAGAAACACGTTCAGCAAATGGCGGCGCTAGTTCTGATCTTACCTATTTTGATATTGATGCATCAAGACAAGTCCCAACTGCTAACGAAAATAGACCTCGTAACATCGCATTTAACTACATCGTAAGGGCGGCATAATTCTGGTGGACGGTACAGCTTAAAGTAAGAATAAAGCCGGTTAGTCTGGCTTTATTTTTTTTATTATTTTTATATCCAGATGACCTTAATTCAGAAATACAAAAAGTGTCACCATTTTCAGCGGATATTGACACTGGCAATGCTGGTTTATGTATTAATTCGTTATCACTACATAATAAAAGTAAATTTTTAGTTGTTTCAATTGAATCTAAGAAATCACCGACTTTACCTGAAATAGAATGTGATCTATGGCTTCCTGAAATAATTCCTAATTTCATTACGTTTCCTCACGTTATATATTTTGAATATCTTTTAACACCAATATCAAAAACCAATTTCGCTATAAAAATTAAAATCAACGTTACCAGAGTTTGAATAAAAAACCATTTCATACTCATTATTCCACTTGCTACTGAAGCAGGAACACCAGTTATAAATAGACACGGAAGTATGAACATTAAAATAAAACGAACTACACCATGAAAAGATTGTTCAGGTCTCACCAATACTTTAAAACAAGGATTTGAGTTCTTAATACTAACTAATGAAGCTGTCCAAAATATTGTTGTTCTTATGATCCATGTAATTGAAGTAAGTATTAAGACTCCTTCTAATGCCATTATAAAATGTAAAAAAACCAACAAAATATTAGTGCCAAGGTAAATATGTACAGTAAAAAATAATGCTAAAGATAGGAATGACAACAAAAAATGCTCAAATGCAATATTTGTAGTAATATATAGAAATTGAGTATTTATAGGTAACGTTAAATGAGGTTCTAGTTTTAATGACTTGACTTTCTTAACCAGCAAGAGGCTTCCTTTACCAAATAAAAAAAGATAAAAATTATCGACTAAACATACCGTAGTAAAAAATATAATAATAAAATTGTCAGGTAAAATATGACCTGAAGATTGTGAGTTCAAAATAGCATACCAAAAAAAAGCTTGTGCTATATAGTAACTAAAATTAACAAAAGCGGATAACCAAAAATTTAATGGGCTTTTTTTTGCTTCTGACAATCCACTTTTAAAACCAATAAATATAACTTTAAGCATTGCTATTATACCCTTGATTGTATTTTAACATATAATTCCAGATAAAATTAAAAATCATCATTAAACACATCATGACTAAAAATCCATTAAATATAAAATAAATAGATATTGAATTTGTTGCAATTTTAACTGGAATATAGGTGATATATTGAAATGGAATATAATTAAATATTGATTTTAAAGAATCACTAAATACATCTAATGGTATTAACGCACCTGAAAGGACCCATGACAAAGTATCCTTAATAATTATAAAAGAATACGAGCCTCTAAATTTGAATGCCATACATGACAATATCATTGTTAAGTACAAGTTGATAAACAATCCTATGCATAAAGAAATAAATAGATATATAAAATTAGGAATGTCATTTTGGTATATAATTATGAATAAAATTAATGGTGACATTATAAATAATCTAGCTAATATCTGTCCCAAAGCATATTCTGAATAATATAATAGTATTGATTTTGGCATTGTAATTAATCTATCTATACTACCATCTTCAATATGGAATGATAAATTTTCTGGAAATCCGGTAATACTTGTTAATTGAAATATAATAACAGACCATAATATATAAACTATTATTTCATCATGTGTATAGTTAACAAAACCATTTGATTTTGTCATGGTGTCCCAAAAAGATAGTTCAACCGCATATAATGTTATAATTATAAATAAATAACCAAATATTATATTCTTAGCCCTAATGGTTTCAATAAAAGAAAATTTAATTATCACAGAAAAGGCCCTCTAGATATAGCGCATTCTTTTCTTTCGAGTTATTTTTATTTAGATTTATTTTTGATATTTCACTATCCTTCAAGAAGATAATATCCTTGCAAACATCCGCAATATCTATCATATTATGTGAGGTAATTAGTATTTTACTTTCATTATTTTGAGCATAATCTTTTAAGATATTGCGTAATAGAATTTGTGATTCTATATCTAATCCGATAGTTGGTTCATCCAATATCAATAATTTTGGCCTATTAAGAAAGTGTATTAATAAGTTGGATTTCACAGATTGACCTAAAGAACACGTTTTTGCTGGTTTTTTTGCTATATTTCTAAGGTTCAACATTTCTATCATATTCTCAATACTATTCTTATCATAATTACGTTTATATATCTTAGAAAAAAGCTCAATATTCTCATAGAGAGATAACTCCTCCCAAAGCATTGATTTATTGCCAAAAACGATACCAAGATTGGATAAAAGATTAAGAGGTCTTCCACTTGAATTAATGCCAAAAACGGTAATATTTCCAGAATTTGGAGTTAAAATACCGGAAATTAGTTTTATTAAAGTTGTTTTTCCGGCGCCATTCTTACCCAGTAATCCTATAATCTTGCTATCGTCAAATATTTCAATGTTTATATTTTTAAATAAAATCACTTCGACTTCATTTAATGAAAATATATTTTTAAAAATATTTTTCTTAATTTCTCTACTTTTATAACTAAAGCATAAATCAGTGATTTTTATCATTTTAATTCACTATCCTGGTAAGTAATATGTCATTATCATGCATGATATATTCTTTTACTTTACTATTTTCACCATAAACAATAAATTTCTCTTTATCTATATTCATTATTCCTTTCGCATAATCTTGATCCAAAAATAACTTATCTAATACTTCACCAGTTTATAAATGCCAACTTAAAATATAGCGGCTTTAACTGAATTTATATTAAAATTAATATTTGTTGTCAAATTAGAAAACAAGTTTGTTAACAAAAATGCTGAACCACATCACAGAGCGGACTCTTTATTAGATGCTATGCTTACTCTTTTATGTAAAAAGTTAAAACCACCGGTTTTAACTGGTGGTTTTATGATGGATGGGTTTTAAGCGACTGTTAAAAGTCATAGTTTTAACTCCAGGGTTTAATCGGTATCAGGTTTTAACAGTTGTTTTACCACTTTTTACGTCTGCTTTTTATCAATTTTAATCATCATGGTATATCTGGTTTTATGTTTTAAGACATTAATTATACTTGCTTTTTGTCTTTGTTGACGCTGTTTTACTGGCAATCCTAAATAGTTTTCATCAGTCGCTACCCTTTATGTTTTTTCGGAAAATCAAGTTTTTTCAGAACTTAAATCCTGCCATATTAACCGTTTTCACCGTTTTTTTATTTTGCTATCTTTTATGGTTTACTTCATAAAATAACGGAGAGAAAACATTTAAATACCAATCTATTCGGATAATGTTTTTGTGTTCTAATTTTTCAACTCACTGTTAATGGTTAATGGGTTTCGACTGAATTAGATTAACTCTCTTTCTAGAAAACATATTTATTATTAATTTTAATTCGCTGTTAAAAAGATGATAAACCGGTAAAACGATTCTTATGCCGAAAATCTTCTGCGATAAAGTGCTATAAATCGATCATTTTGTTTAGTATATTAAACAAATCTGGGCGGATTTTCGGGCTAAAAACCAAAAATTTCGCTTTTTAAAACCATATACTAAACAGAGGGTCAGCGTAATGAACCAGTATATTGATTTTAATTCAACTATTTATCCATTCCCTCCTAAACCTGCTTTTCTCAGTAAGGATGAAAAAAAACATTGCCGTGAAAAAATTAAACGCCTTTTGAAACAGCAGGATGCTGTTATGGTTGCACATTATTACACCGATCCTGAGATCCAGGCTTTAGCAGAAGAGACCGGAGGATGTGTTGCTGATTCATTAGAAATGGCACGTTTTGGCAATAATCACCCAGCCTCTACTTTATTAGTTGCCGGTGTGCGATTTATGGGGGAAACCGCCAAAATTCTCAACCCCGAGAAGCGTGTTTTAATGCCTACGTTGGAAGCTGAGTGTTCGCTAGATCTTGGTTGCCCTGAAAAAGAGTTTACCCAGTTTTGTGATGACAATCCTGATCGTACCGTGGTGGTTTATGCAAATACGTCAGCAGCCGTTAAAGCACGAGCGGATTGGGTTGTGACTTCAAGTATTGCTGTTGAGCTGATCGATTATCTGGATAGTCAGGGGAAGAAGATAATTTGGGCGCCAGATCGCCACTTGGGGAATTATGTCCGTAAACAAACAGGTGCTGATATTCTTTGTTGGCAAGGGGCTTGTATTGTCCATGATGAATTTAAAACTCAGGCTTTGATAAGGATAAAAGGTCTGCATCCCGATGCGGCGGTATTGGTTCATCCTGAATCGCCGCAAGCTGTTATTGATCTGGCTGATGCTGTTGGTTCGACCAGCCAATTAATCAAAGCCGCGCAATCTTTGCCACATCAGAAACTGATTGTGGCGACAGATAAAGGTATCTTTTATAAAATGCAGCAAGCGTGCCCTGAGAAGCAGTTATTTGCAGCGCCTACGGCTGGAGAAGGGGCGAGTTGCCGTAGTTGCGCTCATTGTCCGTGGATGGCGATGAATGGTTTACAAGCCATCGTTCAGGGTCTGGAACGGGGAGGGGATTTGCATGAAATATGGGTTGAAAAAGAGTTGCGGGAAAAGGCACTGATTCCCTTAAATAGGATGCTTGATTTTGCAACTCAGCTAAAATAGGAAATTGAATAGTGAGAGTAATATTTTATTGTAGATAATGATAGGATATGACAGATGGATTTTTTCAGTATTAACAATATATTAGTCAATATACCTCTGGGAAAGGGAGGATATGATTTATCGTGGATTGAGGTAGTTGGTACGATCGCCGGTTTGTTATGTATTTGGTTTGCCAGTCAGGAGAAGATAATTAACTATTTGTTTGGACTCATTAATGTCACATTATTTGCTGTGATTTTCTTTCAAATTCAACTTTATGCCAGTTTATTGCTGCAATTATTCTTCTTTGCGGCAAATATCTATGGTTGGTATGCCTGGAGCAGGGTTAATGATCAGCAGCAGATTGAACTTAAAATACGTTGGTTAAGTCTGAATAAGGCGGTAATAATTGGTCTAATTTCTGTGCTATTAATTGCCATGATGACTTTTAATATTGATCGGGTCTTTGGCTATCTGACTCAGATTGCCGTTATGATTATGCAAAAATTTGGCTTTAATGTTCAGATGCCGATGTTGGAGCCTGATGCGTTCCCATTCTGGGATTCGACAATGACGGTGCTATCCATTGTGGCAATGGTTCTGATGACCCGCAAATATGTTGAAAACTGGCTGGTGTGGATAGTTATCAATGTGATAAGCGTTGTTATCTATTTCCATCAAGGCGTGCTGGCAATGTCGTTGCAGTATGTGATTCTCTTCGGGATTGCATTTAATGGCTCCCGTTTGTGGATTCAGGCAGCTAAGGAAAACCATTCTTCGCCATTATCCCATAGGAAATAGTTTCCTAACTATGCCAGAGAATTGTTTTGTCGATTTCTGGCATATTTTTAGGTATTTACTTTGATAATTCTCATTTCTAAAGATATTTCAACCATAAGAATAGAGTTAACCACATTTAACTATATCTTGCCATGTCTTGAGCTAAGCATTGATTTATTTATTCTCTACAAAGAATATTTACAGTTTGGCTTCTAACAGTTAGATTAAAATCACAAGATTGCTTTAATTAAATATACAAAGATGTTAGATGAGAGAGGGTTATGAATTATCAGAATGATGATATAAGAATTAAAGAGATAAAAGAATTATTACCTCCTGTGGCACTACTTGAAAAATTTCCAGCAACTGAAAAGGCTGCATTTACAGTACGTAAGGCTCGCAAAACGATTCATCAAATTCTGACGGGGGAAGATGATCGTCTGTTGGTTGTGATTGGTCCATGTTCTATTCATGATCCTAAAGCAGCAATGGAATATGCCGGACGGCTGAATGATTTGCGTGAGGAGCTGAAAGAGGATCTGGAAGTTGTCATGCGAGTTTATTTTGAAAAACCGCGTACAACCATTGGCTGGAAAGGGTTAATTAATGACCCTCATATGAATCACAGTTTTGATATTAATGATGGTTTGCGTTTAGCTCGTCAGTTGTTGCGGGATATTAATGACATGGGGCTACCGGCCGCGGGTGAATATCTGGATATGATTTCTCCACAGTATTTAGCCGATTTGATGAGTTGGGGGGCAATTGGCGCTCGTACAACGGAATCTCAGGTTCATCGTGAGTTGGCTTCGGGTCTTTCCTGTCCGGTTGGTTTTAAAAATGGCACTGATGGGGCGATAAAAGTTGCCATTGATGCGATTAATGCGGCGGGTTCCCCCCACAGTTTTCTTTCTGTCACTAAGTGGGGACATTCCGCGATTGTGAACACCAGCGGAAACAACGATTGTCATATTATTCTGCGTGGTGGTAAAGAGCCGAATTATAGTGCCGAACATGTTGCTGCCGTGAAGCAAGGGCTGGAAAAAGCGGGTTTACCGGAAAGGATTATGATTGATTTCAGTCATGCCAATAGTTGTAAACAATTTAAAAAACAAATGGATGTGTGTTCAGATGTGAGTCGGCAGCTTATCGCTGGGGAGAAAGCGATTATTGGTGTCATGGTAGAAAGTCATTTGGAAGAGGGAAATCAGAATCCAGATAGCGGTCTGCCATTGGTATATGGCAAAAGTATTACTGATGCTTGCATTGGTTGGGCTGACACTGAAATTTTGTTACGTCAATTGTCGTCGGCAATAAAAGCGCGTCGTGGCTGATAATATTTTTCCAATATAAAAAACCGGAATCGACAACTCCGGTTTTTCATGTTTGCTGAAAGATATGCTGTCAGCGATTTTTTATAGTAAAAAAATTATTTTGCCTTACCTTGGTTAGCTACCGCGGCGGCTTTTGCCGCGATTTCATCAGCGTTACCCAGATAATAATGCTTGATTGGTTTCATGTTTTCGTCGAATTCATAAACCAAAGGTACTGCTGTTGGGATATTCAGCTCAAGAATGGCTTCTTCGCTCATATCGTCCAGATATTTAACCAACGCGCGCAAAGAATTACCGTGCGCGGCGATAATCACTTTTTCACCTTGAGCAACACGCGGTTTGATAACTTCTTCCCAGTAAGGGATCACACGTTCAATAGTGGTTGCCAGGCTTTCAGTCACGGGTAATTCTTCTGGTTTCAGATTCGCATAACGTGGATCATGGCCTGGGAAACGTTCATCATCTTGAGTTAAATCTGGTGGGGTGATAGCAAAACCACGACGCCACAGTTTAACCTGATCATCGCCGTATTTAGCTGCGGTTTCTGATTTGTCCAGACCTTGCAGAGCGCCATAATGACGCTCATTCAGTTTCCAGCTTTTTTCAACCGGCAACCACTGTTGATCAACTTGATCCAGAATATTCCACAGTGTATGGATAGCGCGTTTTAGCACGGAGGTGTAGGCAAAATCAAAAACAAAACCTTCTTCTTTCAACAGCTTCCCTGCTTGTTGAGCTTCGGCGCGACCTTTTTCAGATAACGCGACGTCAGTCCAGCCAGTGAAACGGTTCTCTTTGTTCCACTCGCTTTCGCCATGTCTTACCAGAACCAGTTTAGTGACAGCCATAGCTTAAACTCCTTAAAAATCAAACTTAATGGTAATTGAGCGTATTATATTGCCCTATGCGCCAGAACAGCAATCAATAGTCTTGTTTCAAACTTTATTTGCTTGGAAAGCTGAATTTCTTGCAGATTGCTGAATAGATACCGGGCAAATTTGACACGTTTATAGTGCGCTCACCAACTTGATTGGGTAAGTAAAGAACAGCAAATGAACCAAATTGAGCGCGAAATGGAACCCAACAGCGATCCATAGACGGCCACTCCACATCCATGCTAGTCCATATATTAATCCCGCAAGTGTAGCGAAAATCATCAGTAATGGGCCGCCGGCGAAGTGTGCGCCGCCAAAAATTAAAGCGGTGATGATCAGGGCAAAATAGGGGTTAATCCACTGGCTTAACCTCTGTTGGATATAGCCGCGGAATAGCGCTTCTTCTGCCAGGGAAACAAAGAAAATATTTGCCAAAATAAACATCGGCAGCCATTGTGGTATATGCAATTCAACCGCTAATCCTCCAAGCGCTGTTGCAATACTCAACAGTACAGGAATCGCTGTCGCTAAGATTATCCATGCATAAGGGCGAACCTTTGCCAGTGGCTTTGTTGTAAATAGGCCAGGCATGCAGCATAACAGCAGGAAAGGAATGAGTGCTTTGTCAAAGTTGAAATACATTGAGAATGGGACGCTATGAGGGCCTACCTGAACTTTATCGAGATATTTCAGGTTATTAAAACCGGGGAGCAGATGTAGGAATAATGCCGCTGCAAAGGCGAGTAATAGCAGTTCAGTGGTTATTTTAATGATGTTATTTTGCTGAAAATAGATACGTAGCGCGCCTAACAAAAAAATAATCGCAATAGTGGCGATTGCCGGATAAATCATAGTCTGCGTGACGAATCCGGTAATAATCGCAGCCAGTAGAACAATAAGCGCAGTTGTGCGGTGTATCGTTAATAACGCTAGTGATGTAGCAAGTAAACCCCAAATCATATAATTTCCCTTTATTTTTAACAAATTAAAAAATGATCTGAAAAGCAGACCAAAAATCGATGATAGATGTTATTTAGTGAGCGAAAAATAATAATGCATAATAACTAAATTGCGATGCTTTTTTAACTGGTCGGAGAAGAAATCCATCGGTGAGAATTATTTTTTGGTCAAAATTCGGTTAATGGAAAAGCAGTGTTATTAGTAAGGTTTATTTCTGATATATTGGACAGATCAGCCACTTGTATAAATAACCGGTGGCTGTCAGGTTGGGTTTGATCGAGTACAAATCCGTTTATTTTCGTGTACTGATTTTAACCTCCAGCTTACCTTTATTATCTGTTAATCCGGCGCCATAACGTCCTTTTAAATCATCATTGATACAAAGCTGTAATTCACCAGATAACCCACTCGGGACATTAGCTTCACGGCCAATCAAAAAAACGGTTTCACCGATACGGCCTACCAGTGCACCTACTGGCTTGTTTGGTAACGCGTAGTCTTCCTGGGCAATATGAGCACTATTTCCTTCTGCCTTGCAATCGCTGTACTGTGGGTTAAAAGACCATGTGCCGCTGAGGTAGGTAATTGTGGTTGTCTGACTTGTATGGACTGTCATATTGCTATTTTGCCAAGGTTGATCCGCAAATACATACATGGTTACTGGATATAAAATATTGGCTGCTAACTCAGCTTCTTGGGTTTCAAAGCCAGCTTCACCCAAGGCTGCGACTAACTCCTTGCGAGTTGTAGTTGGGTACACTTTAGGCTCAAGCAACATTTGACCAATGTCTAGCGAATCAAGCGTTGAGAAGTGCTTGTGCAGTGCAATTGCAATCTCGTTAATAGGAAAGTCAAGCTGACGTAAAATAACCGCGATATCAATGGGAGAGAGTGGGGTCAGAGAGACTTCACGTAGAGCATTAGCAATAGTGTTGTTATCCCTTTTAGATTGCAATGTATCTATTAACATCGCCTTGGAGACTAAGGTCATAGTAATGCTCCTTATTTTTATTTAAATAAACTCATGATACAACTACTGCCTACCATAAGTTTCTAGCAGGACAGCGGTTATTTCGCTGGCGCTAATGGATGGGTAGGCTGATTTTAATCCTTGCCCGGTTTCTGTTGCGGAATAACCCGCCAGTGCCATAACGTTGCCTAATACTTTGGCTTGAGTTGCAGGATATTTAGTGATTAATCTCTGTCCGCATTGATTGCCGGATAGGTGTTCGTCATAGGCTTTCTGAGCCAATTGTTCTATCGTTAATGCCTTGCCATATATAGCCAGTAGTATTTCGGTTATTTCGCTGGCGCTGATGGATGGGTAGGCCGATTTTAATCCTTGCCCGGTTTCTGTTGCTGAATAACCCGCCAGCGCCATAACGCTGCCTAATGCTTTGGTTTGGGTTGCAGGATATTCAGTGATTAATCTCTGTCCGCATTGATTGCCGGATATGCGCTCGTCATAGGCTTTCTGAGCTAATTGTTCTAGTGTTAATGCTTTGCCATATATCGCCAGTAGTATTTCGGTTATTTCGCTGGCGCTGATGGATGGGTAGGCCGATTTTAATCCTTGCCCGGTTTCTGTTGCTGAATAACCCGCCAGCGCCATAGCGCTGCCTAATACTTTGGTTTGGGTTGCAGGATATTCAGTGATTAATGTCTGTCCGCATTGATTGCCGGATATGCGGTTGTCATAGGCTTTCTGAGCTAACTGTTCTAGCGTTAATGCCTTGCCATATATAGCCAGTAGTATTTCGGTTATTTCGCTGGCGCTGATGGATGAGTAAGCTGATTTTAAGCCTTTCCCAGTTTCTACGGCTATATAGCCTACTTGCGCCATAGCTGCTGCTAGCATATTCGCCTTGAGATCAGGGAAGGATTTAATTATCAGTTTGCCGCAATCATTGCCGCTCATCTGCTGTTGATATGCCGACTGTGCAATTTGTTCTGGTGTTATCACCACCTCTATTGCCACTTCATCACTCCAGATACTTGGGATTGATGTTGCGGTGGCATCCGGCATACTAGCCAGATAAAGTTTATATGTTCCTGCAATCGGGATTGGTGGTAAAGGGATATGGGCTCGTCCAGTTGTGGAATTCTCGGTTTGTTGTATCCATGTATTGTTTGGGACCCATAAGCTGAGTAAGTAATGAGTAGTATCGGGACAGCATTGCCATTGAATCTCTATGCCGCTAGATTGGTAATTAGCCTGAATTTGCTGAGGAGTCTCCAGACGTAACCATTGCTGAACCTGACAAAATTCGCTGGCAATATAATTGGAGTCGCTCAATGCTGCTAATGAGAAACAATATTTCCCGGTAGGTTTTTGCTTATCAAAAATAATAGTCTCTGAATTCTGTGGAGCGGCAATTGAGCGGTTTTCGGTTTGTCCATCTCTCTCGATTTTTACGTTATAGTAGTGACTGGCGTCTGTTACCAGATTCCACTTCAATATAAGATTAATATCTCTTTCAATAAGGGATTTTTCTTCTAAGTTGATGTTCAATTCCGGTATTGAAAGACGATGTTGCTGTAATTGATTTTCTGAGCTGGTAAAGTCTTTCCTGGTGGCGGCTACTGACCAGGTATAAACGCCAGCGGCTAATTCCGGCGTGATAGGTAAAATAAATGAATTATCTTTGAGATTCAGTTTTTTATTGAGTAACGTTTCATTATTTGGCGCTTTTAATTTGACCTGATAACCGTCAGCATTTTCCGTATATCCCCATTTGAATTTAGCCTTATGATCCTTATATTCATAGGTTGCTGACAAATTTTCAGGTGGTTTGGGATCAGCAGGCTTGGGGGGATCGGGAGGTGTTGGTTTGCTGTTAATTTCATCTTTAATTTTATTGATAATGCCACCTATGACAGCCGCTCCTGCGGCTCCCGCTGCTACGCCCCCGGCAGCGGCTAAAGCTTCCGCTCCGCTCTGGACTGCTTCTGTTAGCGCGGCGTCAACCAACCCTTCACACAGTAATGTCATGGCATAATCAGCGGCTTTCTCGGCGGCTGTCAACGTCAGAAAGGTAGCGATAGCTTCACGATTTTCCAATAGCCCTTTAACAAAAGATTCAGCCGCACTTTTCAGCGCTGCACCGATAGCGTCAGGTAATTCCTCTAAGGAGAGGTTGTTTGGCAGCAAAAACGCTACGGCTTTTGGAAAGGAGAGAGTAACGAAATCTGTTCCTGCCATTGTCATGGTATATTTACCGTTTAACACAAAATACAGTTGGTCGTTCTGACTAGCATTATCAGTCTTAGTACTAAACGACGGGGAAATAGAAAACCGGGATGTGAGTAAATGTTCATTGACAAACTGGGTTAATTGGCCGCAATTGGAGCCTTTATTGCGTGAGAGTTTCTTTAATTCTTCTATAAAATTAATAAACTGGTTGTTATCTAAATCAAACGCAGGCCAGTCAGTAATTTTAAATCCTTCGCTCTCACTATAGGAAAAACCTAATTTCGTTGGATTAGGTAACAAAGGAGAAGAAATTTTATCCGAGGACAATGAGCCACTGATTTTTAATTTCCCGGTTTTATCTTTTGTACCTGATATTTCTACATTTAAACCAAAATCATGTTTAAAAAACAGCAGTCCACAGCGAAAGACGAATTTATTTTCCTTGACGGTGGAGAAAAGCAGGGTTGGACCGGGGTCCTGCTCAAAACCGGTAATTTGAAGTACAAATAATGAAATTGGATTAAGTAGCTGGATCTCTGCATTGACGCCTTCTTTGGTAATTTGTATATCCCCTTTGAGCTGCAAAGTTTCAATCAGTGTAATGTCAAATAGGGCATGGAGGTGAAATCCTGGCTGATAATGGGTGATGTCTTGATTTAATAACAGAGACTTTTCGGCTAAAGAGGAAATAATAGCATTTTCCTGTTTAATATCACCGTCTGTTTCGCGCCGGTAATAAAGGTTGCTACCCTGATGAAAAACGATATCGATAAAATGACTTGGCCAGAAGAAATTAGAATTATCGAATGATGCCTCAAATATACCATGTATCGATAAATCTTGATTGATAGCGACTGAAGCTAATATGGGGGCATTATCTAGAAAATAAAGACGTCCACTTAATGCCGGTAGTTTTGCATAATTAATTGTTCCCTCTACCCAATATAATCCGACTTTAGGTTGTTTCTTTTCTGGCACGGCAAAGGTGTAATTAATGCCAAAAGATAAATCACCAAATGTGACGCCAGTCATTCTTCCGTCAAAGGGCTTATCAATAGTGCTTTTTGAGTTTTCGTGACAGATTTTTAAAGATGCCTGTACTTGCTTTTCGTCTGCGCTTAAAGCCCCGTCAAAACAATACGTTTTCTGGAACAAATCTAATGTGATAGTGCCTGCTATTTCATATTTTGAGTGATTATCAAACTGATATTTAAGTATTAGATTATTGAAGCCAAAAATTTTAAATAGCTTGAAATCAGGAAGAACGGCAGTATAGCGGCTTTTTTTAATTGATTCGCCTGCGGATATTCCCCGATCCAAACGCCCACTGATCGAGATATCAGCCTGTGGCAGATCGCCATCTTTAACGCCAATCTCAATTAAGTTGTTAAATAAATAATTGCCTTTTAAACGCAAGGTTAGCCAGAAGGTACAACTATGGGATACCGGCGCTTCCATTTCTGTCACTGACTTTGGCAAAGGTATTTGTGGGAAAATGTTACTCAGTTTCTCTGTTTCTGGTGGATTGGCATGATTGGAGAAAGTAAAAAACCCCGCATCCTGTATTAATAACGGGGCTTCTTTCTCAGGTAAATCAAGATGAAAAGCATGGTTGAGTAATTTAAAGATATTGAGATTGTCAGCTCCTGCCTGTTTTGCAGTCATATCAATATAGATGAGAGAATAACTGTTGAATAAAGCAAGCCGGCATTGCATTGGGCTACGCATTTCGCCATCAAATATTTTGCACCAATCAAAATGGGCGTCAATCTCAAATCGTGTTCCCATATTTTACCTCAGATAGTGAAATGTACCGCTAAGGCTATGTTATTTATGGTTCTAAACGCATAGCCTTATGGTTAATATTGAGCGGATAATTTAGGCTTATTTATTTTTATCTTCGTCTTTACCTTTATCTTCGTTTTTATCTTGGTCAAACTTCTTGTCTGTTTTGTTGTATTTACCTTCGGAAACAACAACATTAAGATTTTCCACTACTTTATCAACACCTGTTTCTTTCAATAGTGAACTTGGTGGTGCGACGGCAATATAGATATTACTTGAATTACCGATAGCGACCTCCAACAAAGTATTTGCAGGTTGTTCACCTTTTTCGGGTGAAACTACACTAAAAAGAAAAGGCGCTTCAGGAGTCGGGGTTGCTGATGGAATATTTAAATCAACGTTATAACTGTCTTGACCAAGTTTAAGCTTGACTGATATGACGGCGCTTAGACCACTCATTGTTATTCTCCCAATGGGTATGTAATAGTCGGGAATCCATCTTTGGCCTGATGGAAACATTCTGTCACTTTACTTCTAGGAATAGTTTAATCGAAAATCTAATTCGCTAAATAATCTATTTAATTAAATGTGATGAATGTCTATATAATGATTGTGATCGTGAAGTGGCATTGTTAAGTGAATTAAGTTTCATTTAAATATAAATAATTGAAGGGTTGATTTTATTGTTTTCGGCTATATGAAATTAATGTTCTTATATTTAAATGTATTATTTTCAAATTTAAATTATCTTACGTAGAAAAGATTAACGGTGGGTATTTTTATGTACCTGACTTTATTGGCGATTTATCATTGCTATGAATAGATAAAGCCAGCATGTTTGCACGTGTATTGCTACGAGATTGACATAAACACACTTTTGCAATGCTGGCTTTTTTCCAGTATTAATCTCATTTTAATACTTTAATGGTTAATTCTTTCTGTGTTATAGCGATATATGTCGCCATCAGGAATAAATATCAGCCGGTGGGTGATGCATCGCGGCGCATCTTCCTGATGATGAGAAACAAACAGCAGTTGAGTATCGCCATCAGCGATCATGATATCAATGAAACGTAATATTAATTGGCGGTTGAGTGGATCAAGCCCTTGCAGAGGTTCATCAAGGATCAATAAAGCCGGATGTTTAACCAGTGCGCGAGTTATTAGAACCAGTCGTTGTTGTCCCCATGAAAGGCGCTGAAATGGACCGTTAGCCATTTGAGCGGATAATCCCAGTAAAGCCAGCCATTCATCAGCAAGTTGCTGTTGACGATCTGATACTGTCTGATAAAGGCCGATTGAATCGAAGAAACCGGATAGAATCACATTACGAACGCTGATACTGACACGATATTCCAGATGAATGCTGTTGCTGATATAGCCAATACGACGTTTGATATCCCAAATAGTTTCGCCACTCCCGCGTTGGCGACCAAAAAGGATCAGCTCATTACTGTAGCCTTGAGGATGGTCGCCGGTAATCAGACTCAAAAGCGTTGATTTTCCGGCGCCGTTTGGGCCAATAATTTGCCAATGTTCACCTGGATTAACTTGCCAATCTAGCCCATGCAAAATGGGTTGATCATTATATTGAATGATACCGTTACGTAGGATAATCAGAGGCTGATCGGGCGGTAATTGCTCATCGACAGGAAATTCATCTGTTTCAGGTAAATGGATATCGTCCAATTTTTCACTGTGAGCCAGTTGAGCCACCAGTGAATCCGCCATCACTTTTTCTTTGATGCCAATAGAGGTTAGCTGGCAATCCGCGAGTACGCCAATCTGATCAACAAAATCTGGGATTTCACTAAATCGGTTAAGGATAAGTACCAAAACGATCCCTTTTGATGACAATTTTTCCAGTAATTCAGCAAATTGACCACGAGCGAATAGATCCAAGCCATTAAAAGGTTCATCAAGAATCAGCAAGTCAGGTGAAGCCATCAGTGCCTGGCAAAGTAATGTCTTGTGGGTTTCGCCGGTAGAAAGATATTTAAAACGACGGGAAAGTAAATCCATAATACCAAACTGTTTTGCCAGTTCCAGGCAAAGTTCATTATCTTTATGATAAAGCTGAATAATTTCTGCCGCAGTGCGACCGGTATCATCTTCATCATCACTGAGCATATCAGTATTATTGCGTTGCCATTCTTCTTCCGTCAGTTTTTGTAATTGTTCTTGAGAGACGCGGGCGCACCGGTGAAATGAGCAATTTAGTTCACCGGAAAGTAGGGATAATTCATTTGAAAGCGCACGGGCCAATGATGATTTTCCGCTACCATTAGCGCCAATAAAAGCCCAATTTTCACCAGAGGTTATTTTTAATGATGATAACTGCAAGGTTCGAGTATCACTTAAACGGAAACAGCCTTGCGCTATTTGCAATTCAGACATCTTTTATTCCTTTTTAAGCAACGCAAATATCTTCCCACAAATAAGCGGAATGCCGCAGAATGTCAATATTAACTTTTAATTAACATTTAACATCGGACACTAAGGGATGCGTAAGGAACGTAATATCATGATATCCCTGGATATTCTGAATTGTTCAGTGATAATAGCCGCAATTCTTAACACAGAGTTGCAATAATCACCTGGTCAGCATTAAAAAGTGCAGTGATTTTATCTCCAGGGTGTAGTTTCAGGTTATTGACTTCTTGATTGGGCAGGGTAGAACAGAGGGTTTCACCGCCATCAAGGGCAATAATAATTTCTGTGTTCTCTTCGCCTGTTTCAAGGTTACTGATCTGCCCTGTCAGGGCATTGTCGAAATGGCCGATAGAAAATCGCTCTTTAGTGAGTTTCACCCAAGGCGCTTTAATTAGCGCCAACACTTCCTTATCTTTTACCAAGCCAAGACGGTTAGCACTCTGTTCTGTTAATGCCGCATTCAGTGATGTTTGACCATCTGCTAGCAAGATGCGGACATGTTGTTGCACCTGATTATGGTCACGGTCAGTAATTGTGCCAAAGAATTGGTTACGGGCGCTGGTTTGCAGAGAAAAACGGGAAATGGCGGCTAACAGACTGTCGAGGGGAAGTTGGTCATCTTTTAGCACATCAAAGGCTTTTTGCTGAATTTGTGTCAGTAGATCGTAAAGTTGCAACAGACGTTCGCCATAGTGGGTAAGATTTGCCCCACCGCCTCCTCTGCCGCCTGTAGCACGATCCACCACTATTTCATCTGCTAATTGATTCATTTCGTTAATAGCATCCCAGGCACTTTTATAGCTGATCCCTGCCAGTTTTGCCCCCTGGCTGATAGAGCCGGTTACTTTAATCTGTTTAAGTAATAATATTCGCCGTGGATCGGCGAATAACCGTTGTTGTAATTTTAGTGTCAATAGAATTTCGGCTTGCATAATAGTTTTTTTCAGGAAATATGATCGTAAATTTTTATTGGCTAACCCACAAAAACGCACGTTTAGCCGGTTACTGTTGTTTGTCTTTTGTCTAGAATGGTACTAATTATAGCGGTATTACCTGCTATGGTTAAAAATATGTTATGTTGCCGGCTCATTAAATGAGCCATTATGTGAGGCTACCATGTTTGAGTTGATTAGAAGTATGGCTTTTGCCCTGGTCATGGTACCGGTGGTGATGGCTGGAATTTTAGGTTTAATTTATGGTCTTGGGGAATTGTTTAATATCGTTTCCCGTATTGGTCGTTCTGAAAAGTAAAACTAATATTTCTTTTACACCAGATGCTATTCCGATTACCCGGTGATTTACCGGGTAATTTGTCTTAATTAATTATAATCATTTCCATTTTATTCATTTGGTTTTTCTATTACAGTATTTTAATTCGAATTAAATTAGATAGTAAAAGTTGCTCACGATTTGCCGATTAATATTGGAACACTCTTCCATTTAACGCTATATCTTGCTATATACAACGAACTAATGGGTAAGAAACAGGTGGAAAACAAATGAGAAAGAGTTTTGGCAAACTGTTCGTCGGCGTTGTCGTTTCTTTTGCTTTGACGTGGCAAGTGTGGGCTACGGAAAAAGTCACGTTGTTCGCTGCTGCCTCGCTGACTAATGCACTTGATGATATTGCGGCGCTGTATAAGCGAGAGCAAAAAGGTGAAGTGGCGGCTTCTTATGCTTCATCTTCCACTTTGGCTCGCCAGATTGAGCAAGGCGCGCCGGCGGATATTTTTATTTCCGCTGATCAACAGTGGATGGATTATGTTGCCGGGAAGAAGTTGATTATTGATGAAACTCGGTTGACTATGCTGGGAAATCAGCTCGTTCTGATTGCGCCGAAAGCGAGTAGGCTCAATAAAGTTGATATTAATAAAGAAACCAAATGGAAATCTTTGTTAGAAGGTGGTCGTCTTGCCGTTGGTGATCCCGATCATGTTCCGGTGGGTATTTACGCTAAAGAGTCGCTGCAATATTTGGGAGCGTGGGAGACGGTTAATCCTCTGCTAGCGCGTACCAGTAATGTGCGTAGTGGTCTGGCGCTGGTGGAACGTGCGGAAGTTCCGTTGGGCATCGTTTATGGTTCAGATGTCGTTGCGAGTGATAAAGTCAAAGTGGTGGGGATTTTTCCGGAAGAGAGCCACAAACCGATTGAATACCCAATGGCGATAATCAAAGGCCATAGTAATCCCAATGTTCTCGATTTTTATGAATATTTGAAAACCCCTGAGGCCGTGGCAATTTTTAAACGTTACGGTTTTCACCCACTTTAGGAATAATTTTTTGGTCATGTTGAGTGAATACGAATGGCAAGCCGTTATCCTGAGTCTGGAAGTTTCAGGTATGGCGGTATTACTGAGTCTGCCATTTGGGATCTTAATGGCGTGGATTCTTGCTCGTTTCCAGTTTCCCGGTAAATCATTACTCGACAGTCTTATCCATCTGCCGCTGGTGTTGCCGCCAGTGGTAGTGGGTTATTTGCTGTTGATCAGTATGGGGCGTCGTGGATTTATCGGTGAATGGTTATATGACTGGTTTGGGATCAGTTTTGCGTTCAGTTGGCGTGGCGCCGCATTGGCTTCTGCTATTGTTGCTTTTCCGTTGATGGTCAGGGCGATACGTCTGGCGTTGGAAGGTGTCGATCGGCGGCTGGAACAGGCTGCTCGTACTTTGGGGGCGAATCCGTTGAAGGTATTTTTTACTATCACATTACCGCTCTCTTTACCTGGGATTATTGTGGGCGCTGTTTTGGCGTTTGCCCGTTCATTGGGTGAATTTGGCGCAACTATCACTTTTGTATCCAATATTCCAGGCGAAACGCGGACGATCCCTTTGGCAATGTATGCCTTGATTGAAACCCCCGGAGCAGAAACTGCCGCGGCTCGTTTGTGTGTCATTGCCATTATTCTGGCGTTGATGTCACTGATGGTTTCTGAATGGTTAACCCGTTGGGGAAGGAGACGTTTGGGAGCAACATGTTAGAGCTGGATTTTGAGCAACAACTCGGTGATTTTCATTTACAGGTCAATACACAGCTACCCACTGAGGGGATTACGGCTGTTTTTGGCCTTTCAGGCGCCGGGAAAACTTCACTGATAAATGTTATTGCCGGTTTGATACGCCCACAGACAGGGCGGATTGCCCTCAATGATCATGTGTTGGTTGATATTGAAAAAGGTACCTGCTTGCCGCCAGAGCAACGCCGTATAGGCTATGTTTTTCAGGATGCCCGGCTTTTTCCTCATTATCGAGTAAAAGGTAATCTTCAATACGGAATGTCGCCGGAGATGAAGCCGGAATTTGATAGCATTGTTAGTTTGTTAGGAATTGAACACTTACTATCTCGTTTTCCTCTTACCTTATCCGGCGGTGAAAAGCAGCGGGTTGCTATCGGTCGAGCTTTATTGACGGCACCTGATCTGTTGTTAATGGATGAACCATTGGCATCGCTGGATCTCCCCCGTAAAAGAGAACTCCTGCCTTATCTTGAAAGGCTTTCTGGAGAGGTCAATATCCCGATTTTGTATGTCAGCCATAATCTGGATGAGATCTTGCACCTGTCGGAAAATGTACTCGTTATGGATAACGGCAAAGTCAGGGCAACAGGAAAATTGGAAGAGGTTTGGTCCAGTAGTGCGCTACGTCTTTGGTTACAAAAAGAGACCCTTAGCAGTATTCTGAATGTTTCAATGGTTGAACATCATAATCGTTATGAAATGACAGCGGTGGCGCTCGCTGACCAGGCTTTATGGTTGCCGAAAATTGATGTTCAACCGGGAACCGATTTGCGTATCAGAATAGACGCTTCAGATGTTTCATTAGTATTGGAACCGCCGCGCGGTAGTAGTATCCGTAATATTTTAGCAGTGAAAGTGGTTGAATTTTTTGATAATAATGGGCAAGTTGATGTCAAATTGGTGTTAAATGGTCACTATTTATGGGCAAGGATCACTCCGTGGGCAAGGGATGAACTTAATTTGCGGCCTGGGCAGTGGCTTTATGCTCAGATAAAAAGTGTTTCTCTTAATCGGCAACTGTAGTTTCTGTTTATTAAGAAGCGATTCGTAAATTGGTAGCCACTGGAAGCAATCGGATCTCTATAAATAGCTATAAATAATTTAAATAACAACGGGGAACCTATTTAAGGATTACCCCGAAGTGTGGTTTTGTGGGTTTATAGAACATACTTGCGAATAACTTCGGCAATACCTGGCTGAGTATTATCCAGTGTCACCAGATCGGCTCGTTCTTTGATAGCATCTACACTGTTACCCATAGCGACGCCGAGTCCTGCGGCTTCCAGCATACTCAGGTCATTAAAGTTATCACCAAAGGCAATAACATCTTTCATCCTCATGCCTTGAGATTCAACCCACTGTTGCAGACGCATACCTTTGCTGTTACCTCTCTTGCTAATATCCACCTGATCGAACCATGACCATTCACACGAAAGAGCTGTGTCATTTTCGATTTGTGCAGTTACTTCCCGCAGTTTTACTAAATCAGGAGAGCTGGTGGCAAATTTCCAAATAGACTGTACTTCATCAATAGCATGCTGAAAGCTATTAACATGTCGCATAGTTGGACGTTGGGATTCAGGTAGGGTTTCAGACCATTTCATGGTACGGACAACGGTGTCATACGGTTCTTCATATAACATGGCGTCATCCACATACATCAGACGGTGAATATCTGTGTTTTTTAAGTGGGAGAGAACTTTTATGGCTTCTTGAGATGACAGTGGATCGGAGGCTAATACTTTCTTTTCATGGTAATCATACAGATAAGTACCATTACAGCAGATGGCAGGAGTATCGAGTTGCAAAGCCTGATAAAAAGGGTGAATAGCAACATGATGACGGCCAGTGGCGATCAGCACCTTAATACCAGCTTTACATGCTTCATTTAGTACAATGAGTGATTCTGGCAGGATATTTTTTTGAGGATCGAGTAGTGTACCATCCAGATCCAGCGCAATGATGCGATATGACATAAATTAGCCTCATAACTATATATAATATAAAGATATTACATTGGAACTGAATAAAGCTACACCAATTGTGCGGTGAGTTTAACCGATAAAACTAATCGAGTCGTTACAGCGCAATAAAATGGTAATAGATAATTAAGGAGTGAAGATGAAACAAGTAGTTTATACGGCGAGTCCAAACAGTTGTCAGATTCATGTTTGGAGCCTGAATAATGAAGGTGAGTTATCACTCATTCAGACAGTTGATGCGCCGGGGGAAGTACAACCAATGGTGGTTAGCCCGGATCGTAAACATCTTTATGTTGGCATCCGACCACAATTCAGTATTGTCACTTACCAGATTGGCTCTGGTGGGGAACTGGTACAACAGGGGATTTCATCAATACCGGGTAGCCCGACTCATATCTCTACAGATAAACAAGGTCGCTTTCTATTCTCTGCCTCCTATAGTTATAACAATCTGAGTGTCAGCCTAATTGACGAACAGGGGATTGTGGGTGAACCGGTTCAGGTTATTGAAGGTTTGCAAGCACCGCATTCAGCTAATATTGACTGGGATAATAAACAACTATTGGTTCCTTGTCTGAAAGAAGATCACATCCGTATTTTTGATATGGCAGAAGAGGGTTATCTGACGGAAAAACGTGCTGAGGAAATCACTACGGCAATGGGTGCGGGTCCTCGTCATATGGCGTTTCATCCAAATCAGCAGGTGATTTATGGTATTAATGAGCTGGATTCTACGGTGGATGTTTATCGCAAGTGGGAAAAGTATCGGTCTGTTCAGACGATTGATTCATTACCGGCGGATTTAGCGGGTGTTCGTTGGTCTGCGGATATTCATATTACACCGGATGGTCGTCATCTTTATACCAGTGAACGAACTTCAAGTTTGATCAGCCATTTTGTTATTTCACAAGATGGCCTTAATTTGACGCTGGCAGGACACTATAGAACCGAAACTCAGCCACGTGGTTTTGCTATCGATCAGAGTGGAAAATATCTGATTGCATCCGGTCAAAAGTCTGACCATATTTCAGTCTCTTCTATTGAGCAATATACCGGTAACTTGACTGAGTTGGCGCGCTATCCAGTAGGTAAAGGCCCAATGTGGGTAACGGTGCTGGCCCTGTGAATTTGATAAAGTTGTTGGGTGTTAACGGTGATCGTGTGTGCTGGTTACGGTTTAATCTGGTAGACATTGATGTAAATAACCGGTAGTTACCAGCTCAAGTTTGAGCTAATACAACTCCAAATTTCGCAATCATACAACCGGGCAGATGCAAAATGGTTTCCTGTGTCTGCTCGGTTGCTCTAAACTCATCTGCTAAATTTTTTGGTCATTTATGTTGCAAAATTTCTTGTGCTTATTTATGGTTAGCCACTCTAACGAAGTTAAGCTCGTTCAACATTTTTTGCATTGGGATACTGATTTTTACTCGCTTCTGGGGTAAACTTTACTAGTGTTCCAGTACTATAGTTTTGAATATTATTTTTCATGTCCTTAGCGTTGGCAAAAAATATAGTTTTATCCTTTTGGCTTTTTATCAAAGCATATCTGGTATCGACTATTTTTACTATTTCGCCTATATGAGTAACATCTAGTTTATTTTCATCCCCCCATCCGGTTATTATTGGTAGAGATGATAGCCCCGTGGATAATTGTTTATTTTTCCAAAGAGAATGAATACTGCATAATTCACTCATTTTGATGTTATTTTCAATAATGGATAACAGTTTTAAATTAGATGGATTGATCCACCTGATAACCTTTAAGCACTTCTCATAACTTTCAACAACCTTATTAATTATGTGTTCCATTTGGTATGCATTTTTAGAGCGCCACAAAGGTTCATGATGTGACAACCGATTTCGGATCTTGTTGATTTCTTTTAACTCATTGCCGATACTATTAATAGAAAGAGGGCGCTGAGTTTGTGTATCTAGAGCATATGGAAAAACTAATCCACGGAGTTCAGGCCATAATGTCAGATATGAATTTCTTTGTATATCGTAACTATTATTTACCATTGATACCCAAAAACCTAGTGTGAGTTTTGCAATATAATTCTCTGGAGTTAATGTTTTCCCATCTTTTTGTAGTTGTTTTGTTGCTGATAAAATGTTCTTATATGCTTCGGCATTATTTTTTTGAGTGAAAGCATTAATAAACCAGAATTTATCAATCTTGTTTTTTTCTACTTGCCATTGTGCTTGGTTAAACGTATTTTCAATTTTTATCTCTTCATAACGGATATATCCTTGATAAATGGAGTTGCGTAGGGAGACTTCGATAATTTGAAGTGCGGGGAAAAAAGCGCTGGCAAGTTGTTTATTCCACAGATAGATGCCCAAGCATTCTTCTTTTGTCATTCCACCTAATACAGGAAGCTGATAGGTAGAAAATCTGTAACTCGATAGTGAATCTATAATTGTCGTTATGGTCATAGTTATTCATTCCCCAGTAGAGTGGTTTGACTATACCTATATTAAGGCTTGCTTTATATTCTATGTAAAGCTAGTGTTGACATTTTTGATGATTTGCTGGATAATCTTTACCCAGAGGTAACTCTACTTGTGTAAGCACCCGCCCCTACTCACTGCGAAGGTCGGAGTGTGAAGAAATTTTTCAAAAAGGCTCCTAATTAGGAGCCTTTTTTGATCGAACTGAAACTTAACTTTATTAACTGCTCAGTAATAAATTCAGCAGAATTTATTTAATAAAGAAAAATTACAAATTAATTGCACCAGAGACAGCCTTTATCAGGCGTGAAAGTTGCTCTGGTTGAATAATATAAGGCGGCATCAAATAGATCAGCTTGCCAAATGGTCTTATCCAGACACCTTGAGAAACAAAATGGTGCTGTAACACCGCCATATTCACAGGCTGTTTCATCTCCACGACGCCAATTGCACCTAATACCCGAACATCAGCCACTTTTGCATGGTGTTTTAGTGGCATTAACTCAGTATTTAATTGGTTTTCAATTGATTTAATACGTTGTTGCCAAGGGCTTTGTAATAACAATTTCAAACTGGCTTCCGCCACGGCACAAGCTAATGGATTGCCCATAAACGTTGGTCCATGCATAAAACAGCCTGCTTCACCGTTGCTAATTGTTTCGGCTACCTTACGGGTGGTTAGTGTTGCTGATAATGTCATATAACCACCGGTCAGCGCTTTTCCTACACATAAAATATCTGGCTCAATTTCAGCATGTTCACAAGCAAACAATTTTCCTGTGCGGCCAAAACCGGTGGCAATTTCATCCGCAATTAATAGAATCTGATGCTGATCACAAAGCATTCTGACCTGACGCAGATATTCAGGATGATAAATGCGCATTCCTCCAGCACCCTGTACGATAGGTTCAAGGATCACCGCGGCAATATCATGGGAATGCTGTTCCAGCAAAATACGAAATGGCATGATATCCCGTTCGTCCCATTGAGAATCAAATCCGCACTGAGGCGATTCGGCAAACAGATGGGGTGGCAGATAGCCTTTGTAGAGATTATGCATTGAATTGTCGGGATCACAGACTGACATAGCGCCGAATGTGTCACCGTGGTAACCGTGCCGTAATGTCAAAATACGCTGACGTTTCTCACCTTTTGCTTGCCAGTATTGCAATGCCATTTTTAACGCTACTTCCACCGCCACAGAACCTGAATCCGCCAGAAAGACACATTCCAGCGAGGGTGGGCAGATTGCTGTTAATTGCCTGCAAAGCGCCACTGCGGGTGGATGAGTAATGCCGCCAAACATGACATGGGACATCTTATCAAGCTGAATCTTAGCGGCTTGGTTCAAAACCGGATGGTTATATCCATGAATGGCGGCCCACCAGGAAGACATGCCATCTACCAGCTTATGGCCATCAGACAACTCTAATTCCACCCCAGAAGCCCCAATGACAGGGTAAACCGGAAGAGGGTTGGTCATGGAGGTATAGGGATGCCAAATATGGCGTAGATCAAATTCAATATCGGAAGCTGTCATAAGGCTTGATGTAAACTAATTTACTTAAAATTGGTTGACAGTATAGCGGCATTATTTAAACTGGCTACACTTTTTTCACACTGGAGATGTTATTGTGATTGAGCGTAAGCAATGGACAATTAAGCAGGCGCAAGAGCTGTTTGATAAACCTTTTTTCGAATTATTATTTCAAGCACAACAGGTTCATCGTATCTATTTTGACCCACAGCAAGTACAGGTTAGTACACTACTTTCCATCAAAACCGGGGCTTGTCCGGAAGATTGTAAATATTGCCCGCAAAGCTCCCGTTACAAAACAGGTCTTGAAAAAGAGCGGTTGATGGAAGTGGAACAGGTGATTGATTCCGCTCGTAAGGCTAAAAATGCCGGCTCGACACGTTTTTGTATGGGTGCCGCGTGGAAAAATCCCCATGAGAGGGATATGCCTTATCTGGAAAAAATGGTTAAGGAAGTCAAAGCACTGGGAATGGAAACCTGCATGACACTGGGCATGCTCAATGGTTCACAAGCACAGAGGTTGGCGGAGGCAGGATTAGATTATTACAACCACAATCTTGATACCTCCCCGGAATTTTATGGCAACATCATTACCACTCGAACCTATCAGGACAGATTGGATACCCTTGATAAAGTACGTGAAGCAGGAATAAAAGTGTGCTCTGGTGGTATTGTCGGTCTGGGTGAAGCGATCCGTGATCGGGCCGCGTTATTGGTACAACTGGCAAATCTGCCAAAACCGCCGGAAAGTGTACCCATCAACATGTTGGTTAAAGTCAAGGGCACGCCGTTGGCTGAAAACGAAGATGTCGACCCTTTCGATTTTATCCGCACGATTGCTGTTGCTAGGATTATGATGCCATCTTCTCATGTCCGGTTATCCGCAGGTCGTGAACAGATGAATGAGCAGACACAAGCGATGTGTTTTATGGCTGGCGCTAATTCTATTTTCTATGGCTGTAAATTGCTCACTACACCCAATCCTGCGGAAGATAAAGATTTACAACTGTTTCGCAAGCTGGGTATTAATCCTCAGCAGACTCAGACGGCATTCGGTGATAATCAGCAACAGCAGTATTTGGCAGAAGCCATCATCAATGCAGATAACGAACAATTTTATAACGCGGCATTATAATGGATTGGTCAGCTTATCTTTCCCGGCAATTGTCTGAGCGTCGGGATACTTCTCTATGGCGTCAGCGGCAGGTCAATCAGAAATCAGATGGGCGTTTCCTGTATACCGTTGATGACAAATATCTTAATTTTTCCAGTAATGATTACCTTGGATTAAGCGCCAATTCCGCAGTCATTTCCGCATGGCAACAGGGAGCTGAACAATATGGCGTTGGCAGTGGGGGATCAGGTCATATTGCGGGTTATACAAAAGCCCATCAGCTATTGGAACAGCAATTAGCTGACTGGTTGGGTTACCCAAAAGCACTGCTTTTTATTTCAGGATATTCTGCGAATCAAGGGGTTATTGCCGCGTTAATGACGAAACAGGATCGGATTATTGCCGATCGTCTGAGTCACGCTTCATTAATGGAAGCGGCGATGCATTCTCCGGCTCAATTACGGCGTTTTCTTCATAATCAACCTGAATCACTTGCAGATTTATTGGCAAAACCTTGTATTGGAAAGACGCTGGTGGTGACGGAAGGTGTATTTAGTATGGATGGTGACTATGCGCCGCTGGCAGATATTCATCAGCAAACCAAAATCTCTGGCAACTGGCTAATGGTAGATGATGCTCATGGTATTGGCGTCTGTGGTGAGCAGGGAAGGGGAAGTTGTTGGCAACAGAAAGTCAAACCAGAGATCTTGATTGTCACCTTTGGTAAAGCATTTGGGTTGAGTGGCGCCGCGGTGCTTTGTGATGAGCAGACGGCAGAATATCTGATTCAGTATGCCCGTCATCTGATCTACAGCACTTCTATGCCTCCTGCGCAAGCACAGGCGCTTTCTGAAGCTGTTCGGCAGATACAAGCTGGTGATGAATTACGTCAACGATTGCAACAGAATATCAATTACTTTCGTCGGCAGGCGCAGAAATTGCCCTTTAATCTGACCGATTCAACCACAGCGATTCAGCCATTGATTGTGAGTGATAATGAACTGAGTATCTCCTTATCCCGGTATTTGCAACAAAAAGGGATTTGGGTTACAGCCATTCGTCCACCAACAGTGCCGCCGGGCAGTGCCAGATTACGTATTACTTTGACGGCCAGCCATACGCTACAGGATATTGATATGTTGATGGAGGTGTTGCATGAGTTCCGTAGTTGAATTTGTTAATAAACAGGCGATTGCCGGAGCATTTGGTCGAGCAGCCGCTAATTATGATGTGGTTGCAAAATTACAGCAGCAAGCCGGTGAGTTCCTTATGCAACAAGCCGATGGGCATCCTGGTAAGTTAGTCTTGGATGCCGGTTGCGGTACGGGTTTTTTTAGTCACCGCTGGCGGCAACAGGGGAAGCAGGTTATTGCATTGGATTTGGCGTCGGGTATGTTGATTCATGCTCGTAAGCAGTTGGCGGCGGACTATTATCTACAAGGGGATATTGAGCATTTAGGGCTTGCTGACAGCAGTGTTGATATCTGTTTCAGTAATCTGGTTGTTCAGTGGTGTGAAAATTTATCCAGCGCTTTAAGAGAACTTTATCGGGTAACACGTCCTGGTGGATTGATTCTGTTTTCCACCTTGGCTAAAGGTTCATTACATGAATTGAAACAAGCCTGGAGCGTGGTTGATAACTACCAGCATATTAATCACTTCCTGCCGCAGCAGACGATTAAAGATGCGTGTCGGGGATTCCGGCATTGTCTTATTAGTCATGTTTATCGCCAACAATATTCTCATATATTGCCGCTATTGGGTTCGCTGAAAGGGATTGGCGCGACTCACCTTCATTATGGGCGTCAGCAGGGGCTGATGACGCGTGAACGGCTGATTGCTCTGGAACAGGCTTATCCACGAGAAAATGAACATTTGCCTCTTAGCTATCAAGTTGTCTTTGGAGTGATTTATCGTGACTAAGCGCTGGTTTTTGACAGGTACAGATACCGAAGTGGGTAAAACAGTTGTAAGTTGTGCTTTGCTACAAGCGGCAACTAAAGCAGGATATAAAACAGCAGGTTATAAACCTGTCGCTTCCGGTAGTGAAATAACACCGGCAGGTATTCGTAATTCCGATGCGCTGGCATTGTTGGCAAATAGTTCTGTGCCTTTGCAATATGAAGAAGTGAATCCGTTAGTATTTGTTGAAGCAACATCGCCCCATATTGCCAGCGATGACCTGAATCAACCTATTGATTTTGCTGTTATGTCTGCGGGATTGCATCAGTTAGAAAAGAAAGCGAACTGGGTTTTAGTTGAGGGCGCTGGTGGTTGGTATACCCCTTTATCGCAATCGGCGACTTTTGCTGACTGGGTGGTTAAAGAGCGATTGCCGGTTATTTTGACCGTGGGGGTAAAACTGGGCTGTATTAATCACGCGATACTTACCATGAAGGCGATTATAGGTTCGGGGTTGCATTTTGCAGGTTGGATAGCTAATGAGGTTGAACCCGCAGGCAAACGCCAACAAGAATATTTGGCGACATTAGAGCGTATGTTACCCGCGCCTTTATTGGGTAAGATTCCTCATTTAACCCAAGGATATTTTAATCATTTAGAGGAATATATAGATTTAAATTTACTGGTTAATTGAATTATTAATCTACAAATCTGATTTGGTGGAATTTTATTTTAATGTCACGATAAATGATTACACTATTCATATCTATACTTTTGATAATGAATATATGGATTTCACTGCTGATGATATGTGAAGAGTTATTTTAGGACAATATGCCGGAGCGGTGTTCCGGCATAAAAATGATATTTTTCAATGGCTTTTTATATTATGACAAAGGTGGATATCTATTCATACTTCGGCGAGTTTTTTATTCACAGGCGCGTCTTCTGGGCGATTTATATAGCTCCTGAATATCTTCCTTACCAGGTAAATAGGGCCTACACCCAGGATAGAATAAACCACTTTAATGAGGAACTGGGCGATAATCATTTCTTTTATGATATCTATGCCGAGAACGCCATAGAAAGCAACGGAGCAAAATATTATACTGTCGAATGCTGAGGCGATAACAGTACTGGTTATTACTCGCAGGAAAAGATACTTTGAATTGGTGAGAGATTTTATTTTGCAAAGGAGATACGAATTTATATTCTCAGAGATGAAATAAGCAAGAGATGATGCCAATAATACAGATACGATACTATTGACTATTCCATTATAAGTCGCACCAAACTCCCATCCAGGAACACCTGGCATCAGTGCGGTTCCCCAAAGCCCGAGAACAAATAATAAGTTCGCTGCAAAAGAGATAATAATCGTTCTTCTTGCCAGACGTAATCCATAGAATTCGTTCAGAATATCGACCAGCAAGAAGGTAATAGGGTAAATAAAAACCCCAGGAGGCGTGACGATATTAAGGATCGGGATATGAATGGGCTTCACGCCACATATGGTAGAGAAAATATAGATAACACTGAGTGCGATGCTAATGAGCAAATAGGCTTGCCATGAACGCTCATGACGATCCCCTAGTTCATAAGCGGTTACGATATTACTGTGGCTGTATAATTTCCGGTATATCGTACTGAGTTCATGCCTGCTCAGGTCTTCTGAGATATCACTGTCGGCTAACTCTTTTAGCCCCATAGTAATGGTCTTGCCTGTCGCTAGTACCATGACATTTGCCGATAATTTACCGTACCTTGAAAACCCCAGTAACTTAAACTTCTGATTTGCCGTCATTTACAGTCTTTCTCCTACGATGTAGCCTAAGAAATGAGCATTTTTGTAGGGTTTCCTATCGAGGTAATCATCATTTCTCTCTTGCCGGATAAAGAACCCAATTCCCTTAGCGTAATACAATAATGGCGTATTGGTGACTAATGCGGGGGGACGTTTTATCAGGATCACCTCGCCGGGAATGAAGGTATCCTCTATTGCCGATTCAACTTTAAGAGCCAGCATGTTTGATTCATCACCAAAGAAATAGGTCAATGGATACTCGGTAACAAGCTGACCGATTTTTTTCTCAGAAACGGCTAAAAATTCAGATTGTGGAACGATAGGGATAGCCGAAGGATTTTTATTGCCTTCGGTTGAGAGTGTTTCATTGAGGCGTTCTAATTGTTCAAGGTCATAATATTCTATTTCTTCACAGGAAACACCGAAAAAATCGGAGATCCGAAGAATAGTAGATTGTTGAACGTTATTGACTTGCCCTTCTAGGATTTTATAAATGGTGGTGCGGGTTAATCCTGTTCGATTGGAAAAAGAACTCTTGGTTTCTCCACGGGTACGTATCAAATATTCTATATTTTTAATGATATTTGTTTTTCGCTGTGCGTTAGACGTTTTCATGAAAATCCTTTATATAAAAATAACAGCATTACTATATATTACTTGATGATATTGTCCTGTGTGAAAAAACCACTCATTGTGATAATTTATTGATTTTACTTTTAATATCTTAATTTTATGATGATCTATATTAGCACATCCTATATCAGAAAATGCTCATGGATTTACATTTATATTCTAAAAATGAAAGTTAAATCATGTAATTAAGTAAAATTCATTATAAAGTTTACACAAAACTGAACTTTATGTTTATTTTTGTGTTGACTTTATGGATTTTATTATAATAATGTTAAGTTGTGTTGATGTGTTTTTGGGTCATCAGATAGCATCAAACAAAATATTATTCTTATTATAAATCTCTCGGGGAAAGAGCTACTTTATCCTTCGAGTTTGGAAGTGGGTTATTTCTTTTAGCACTAGGGAATATCAAGAAAACAGAGGAAGTGAAATAAACATTAGGACAGAAATTAGTAAATTAATAAAATGATAACACGGTTAAAACACCAGGAAATGGCAGTATAAAGATGCTTTGGAACAGCAATCGATTGAAATTGTGAATGATAGATACAGAGTAGTTTTTCGATCGGAGATAGCCAACAGAATATTGGACGTTTTACGAGGGCAGTGTCGATTTGATATTTGTGTATCTATCATTTTTTTATGTGTTTGCGATGGAGCTCATTTTGTAAAATAGGAGATATGTTGATGTAAATTCATTATTTTATCAATAACATACATTAATATCCTAATTAAAAAACGGATTTTGTTCATGCCAATTAAGCCAATTATTTTTTTGGTAAATATTTATCGCCATTGTCTATAGGTAATTGCTTATAGGTATTATTTGTTGGCATTGTTTATTGACGGCATTATTTATCGACATAGTAAAAATAGTCAAAAATGCTGTTGATGATATTGAATCTGCTATTGCTAAAAGCGTAGGAAGCAGAAAAGCCTATTTCTGCTTAGCAAAAACACAACTTTCCTCTTGAGTAACAGATTTCCATA
This sequence comes from Photorhabdus namnaonensis, assembly GCF_001684335.1. Taxonomy (GTDB): domain Bacteria; phylum Pseudomonadota; class Gammaproteobacteria; order Enterobacterales; family Enterobacteriaceae; genus Photorhabdus; species Photorhabdus namnaonensis. Next base: position 33,981 of record NZ_LOIC01000070.1, on the reverse strand, counting down.
CAGGAAACTGTTCACCGGTTATCTCTTATTGAATAAAAATTCTAATATAATGCTGCATTGTTTCCTGCTGCTTGACGAGGAAAAGATGGTTTTTTGTAACCATCATACAGAAAAATATGATGATTATCTACCTTTAATGTTGATAATATTGAACGAATATAATTTATTGACGTTTAATTTCCATGAGAAAATTCTTACTTTTTCAGCAAAGTTATTCATTTTTTTGAAATAAATAACTGAGATAAAGGTAAAAAAATAGTAAAAATTTTTATCGATAGAGAATACCTATTTTGTGGCATGATGTTGCAACCTCGTACAGTTAATAGGGTTTGTAGAGTTATCCACTATTCCTGTGGATAACCTTGTGTATTAGACTTAGAAAAGTGACGCAACGCAAGAAAATACGCGGCTTGAGTCAAGGTTGATGTTATTCTCGTCTTTGTTTTAATCCTTTTAAATATCAATGAGATAACTAAAATCAAGCCCTGTCTGGCCAGTGATGATGCTCCATGTTGTCACCTTTCAGCGGATCAGATAAAAAATGGAAAAATCAAGATAATTTTGGGGATAAAATGGCATTTATTTTGATATCAACGCATGTTTAATTGATAGGGAAGCGACCTGTTTGAGTCCGTTTTTATAAAACTAACTTGAAGCTGGTTTTTTATCCAGTATTATATGTGCATTAATGTTAGGAAAGTGAGATACCGATGACTAAGGTGTTCAAATTACATTCTGACTTCCAACCGGGCGGTGATCAACCAGAGGCTATCCGCCAATTACAGGAAGGCTTAGAAGACGGGCTTGCCCATCAGACTTTGCTAGGAGTAACCGGGTCGGGTAAGACATTCACTATCGCTAATGTGATAGCCAATTTAAACCGACCAACGATGGTACTTGCTCCGAACAAGACACTGGCGGCTCAACTTTACAGTGAAATGAAGGACTTTTTCCCAGAAAATGCCGTAGAGTACTTTGTTTCTTACTACGATTATTACCAACCGGAAGCCTATGTGCCAAGCTCCGATACTTTTATTGAAAAAGATGCTTCCGTAAACGAACACATTGAGCAAATGCGTTTGTCTGCCACCAAGGCTTTACTGGAGCGGCGAGACGTCATTGTTGTCGCGTCTGTCTCGGCTATTTATGGTTTGGGTGATCCCGATAGTTACCTAAAAATGATGCTTCACCTGACTAACGGTATGATTATCGATCAACGTTCCATTCTGCGGCGTTTGGCTGAATTGCAATATACCCGTAATGATCAGGCATTTCAGCGAGGGACATTTAGGGTACGCGGTGAAGTGATTGATATCTTTCCGGCTGAATCTGATGAGCATGCCCTGCGCGTTGAATTGTTTGATGATGAAGTAGAACGGTTATCACTGTTTGATCCGCTAACGGGACAGATTCAATATCATGTGCCGCGATACACCGTTTATCCTAAAACTCACTATGTTACTCCGCGTGAGCGTATTATTCAGGCAATGGAAGAGATTAAAATTGAGCTTGAGCAGCGGCGTAAGGTATTGCTGGCAAATGGTAAATTGCTGGAAGAACAGCGTATTACGCAGCGTACTCAATTTGATTTGGAAATGATGAATGAATTGGGTTATTGCTCTGGTATTGAAAACTATTCCCGTTACCTCTCTGGCCGTGCTGAAGGTGAGCCGCCGCCGACACTGTTTGATTATCTGCCGGCGGATGGTTTGCTGGTAGTGGATGAATCGCACGTTACCATCCCGCAAATCGGTGGGATGTACCGAGGGGATCGCTCCCGCAAAGAGACATTGGTGGAATATGGTTTCCGCATGCCTTCCGCGCTGGATAATCGCCCACTTCGGTTTGAAGAATTTGAGGCGCTGGCTCCACAGACAATTTATATTTCGGCAACGCCGGGCAAATATGAATTGGAAAAATCTGGTGGCGATGTGGTGGAACAGGTGGTGCGTCCTACTGGCTTGCTTGATCCGGAAGTGGAGGTGCGTCCTGTCGCAACGCAGGTTGATGATTTATTGTCTGAAATTCGCATCCGGGCGGTGAAAAATGAGCGAGTGTTGGTCACCACATTGACTAAACGGATGGCGGAGGACTTGACGGAGTATTTGGAAGAACACGGTGAACGGGTTCGTTATTTGCATTCGGATATTGATACTGTCGAACGTGTGGAAATTATTCGGGATCTTCGTTTAGGTGAGTTTGACGTATTAGTGGGGATTAACTTACTGAGGGAAGGGCTGGATATGCCGGAAGTTTCTCTGGTAGCCATTCTGGATGCGGATAAAGAAGGTTTCCTGCGGTCTGAACGTTCATTAATTCAAACGATTGGGCGTGCTGCCCGTAACCTACATGGTAAAGCGATTCTTTATGGCGATAAGGTAACTGATTCAATGGCGAAAGCGATTGGTGAAACGGAACGTCGGCGTGCTAAACAGCAGATATTTAATGAAAAACACGGCATTATTCCAAAAGGTCTGAATAAGAAAATTGGTGATATTCTGCAAATCGGACAGCCGACGAATGGTAAAGGGAAAGGCAGAGGTAAAGCTGCTGCCACAACGGAAACATTCAACAAACTGTCTACCAAAGAGCTGGAAAGCAAAATCCGCGAGCTGGAAGCGAAGATGTACCAGCATGCGCAGGATCTTGAATTCGAACAGGCGGCGAGTGTTCGAGATCAGGTTCAGGCATTGCGTGAGCAATTTATTGCCAATTCTTAACAATTGCCCCGTAAATCCTTGTCCAATGCGAGGATGTCGCAAAAAGCCAGCATTGAAAATAAACTCGCAGAAATTTATTGCCTGTTATTGGGAGTGGCGACCCATGACAGGTTAAATTTTTCGATTGAAAAAGGAGCTATTGAGCGATTTATTAATCAAAGAATTCAATATGAAAAATCGGAATTGATGGCGATTAATTAGCCATTTTGCGTGACATTAATCACATTTTCCTCATATTCATCTAATAAATATCGTGATCCTGGGGTCATAATATTGAGAGAGCGAAATTCTTTGTTATTTGTCTCCACTCCATCCTACTTAGCTGGACGCGGTCTGTTTTCTCTCTAACGCCACGTATTAAATGATGGCTATTTTACGCTGTCATTTTTTTACCGCGGAACAGACCGGCGCTATTTAAAAGAGCCGCCTGTCATGGCTCGTTTAATGGCTTCTTGCGTTATCCCCGTTGCAGGATAATGGCTCAATTATGTCAGGTTTCAAATATGGATGGATTAGTTTTCACTTGCCGAATTGGCGCACTGCCCCAAACCACCTTTCAGGTAG
>NZ_LOIC01000070.1:27455-30687 GCF_001684335.1 Photorhabdus namnaonensis | reverse complement strand
TACAGGAAGAGCTGTCACAGCTTTATCGCCTGACGTTAAAGGTGGTGAGCTCACGTGATGACATTCCCCTGAATGAACTGCTGGGGGACAGCGCGTCACTGACCATTACCCGCAATGGCGTCACCGAACGGACCATTAATGGGTTGATAACCGGGGTTGAACAAGATAATACCGATGGCCGTCGCACTGTTTATATTTTCACTGTCCGCCCCACAATGTGGCTGATGACGCTCAATCAGGACAGCCGTATTTTCCATCGACAGTCCGTACCGGAAATCTTAGCGATCCTGCTGAAAGAGCATCGTATTTTATTTACCTGCGATACGCTCTATAAACGCCATGCCGAACGGGAATACACCACGAAAAAACGCGAATCCGCCTATGATTTCTGGTGCCGGCTGGCGAAGCGGGGAAGTGTTTATTCATACTCAGCGGGATATGAAAATGCAGATTATCCGGGATAAAACCATGCAGATAGGCCATGACCAGCAAACAGAAGTGGCGCATAACCGCACGGCGATAATTAAAAACGATGATGATGAAGCCGTGCAGGGCTGCCAGACGCTTGAAGTCGGTCAAAATCAAACGGTGACCATTAAAGGCCAGCAAACCGTTTCTGTTGGTAAAAGCCATCAATTAAACATCGAAGATAACCAGCAAATTACCGTGGGTAAACATATCACAATGCACTCGGAAAGCGGGCAAATCATCATTGGGAACGCGGGCGGACAGATAGTCATTGACCCGATGGGGAATATTCGTATCGAAGGGGTCAGCATCACCATGACCGACCATATTACCGGCAAGAAATCCGCCGGCGCACTGTTTGATTATTCAGCCCGCTATACCCTACTGAGTGAGCAAAGCGATAAGCCGTTGGTGAATGTCCCCTACACCATCACCACCGGCGAGGGTCAGGTCATCCCGGGTAAAACCGATGCACTGGGCAGAACGATGACTGTACGGAGTGAGGCGGAAGAAAATCTGCAACTGAGTTCACCAGAAATCCCACTGAAACTAAAGAAAACCTTATATCAGGCCAGTGATAACACACCGGTAGAGCATGTGATGGAATTTACGGAGAAATAAGTATGGCAATATCCAACAACGGCAAGATGTGCCCGGCCGTGACCTCAATTAACTGCACGATGGCAATAGGGATCTTTCCCGCCGATGAAGATCCCTGTTATCTGGCGAGAAAAGCCGAATATGCCCAGCGGCTTCCCGCAATAATTTTCACTAAGCAGGGCACTATTCGCTTTCTTAAACAGGTTGTCATGAGCGGATTAATCAAAGTGGAAGAGTATAAACACGATTTTCTGTGGCCCTATAAAGCGGAAGTGGTGTTTGCTATCAGAGAGGAGGCTGTGCCCCTACCTATACTGGCAACCAGTCAAATCTCTAAGCAGCGTTATGGTGATAATTTACCGCAATCCAGTAATCCATTTGCCCGGCCTTCTGACGCCGATATGGAGAAATTTGGAATTGTTGGTATTCGGCGCCCCGATATTATTCTGGTTAAAGATGAGGCTCTCCGGTGGCCGGGCAGAAATGCTACCTACTTTGATGGTTCCATGCACCCTGATAACCTAAAGATGTTGATTGAGGTGAAATTTCCGGGAGATGACTTAACTCAGGGACAACAAATTGATTACATTCAGATTGCGACCGAAAAACGCTTTGGGGTGATGCGTGTCACGGATAACCGTACAGAAGAGCAAAAACAGTATGATGAAGCGTGGCGAAAACATTATCAGCCCAGTTCCCAACACTATAAAAATCCGATACCGCTGGCCCCGCTACCACCCGGTTCACCGCCTGACGATGACACTTTACCTCCCCCTACGCCTCCCGAAGAGGGCGTGCCGGGGACCATTCCGCAACCTCTGACAAAAAATCCACCGCTTCTTAGCACTTCCCGCTGGTCGTTTTTACCCAGTTATGAAGACTGGGTTATCCTCGGGCAGGAGGTGGCGGGTCTGGCTGAAAACGGGTTGAATTATGTCCGCGACAGTACCCGGGAGCTGCTTGCCCAGTTTGGTGCCTGGTTAAATCAAGCCGGCAAGTGGGTGTGTGAAGAAATTATTGACCCGATAAGCCATCAGGTCAGCTACGCGTTTTCCTGGGTTAATGAACAAACGGGGAAAATCGTGACCTGGACTGAAAGTGAGATAAAAGCCTGCTGGCAGACGGTGCAGCAGGGTTCAGATATCACCCTGGAAGAGCTAAAAAACATTAGCTGGATGCAGATATTGAAAGAGGTGGGGGAAGGCATGCTGGAAATGGTGGTGATTATTGCCGGTGTTGCCGTTGTTATCCTTGTCACCTTGGCTGTCGCTGCCGCCCTGATTGCACTGGTGGAAATTTTAGCTGCCGCTGCTGCGGTAAGCGCCGCTGCGTTAGCCGCTATTCTGGCAATATTGGCGAGTGTGACATTCGCCACCGCTTCATAATTAACGGAGAGAATATGGATACTTTAGATTATTTTACCCAGTTGAGATCACAACTGACCTCTTTTCTTTTTAGCAATGCTGATGAACTGACTGTTTCCCGCCTGGGTCTCTCGATTATCCTGTTTTTTAAACAGGGCTATACTCAGGAGAAAAAACAGCGCATTCTGGCCTGTTACCGCCGCTTTCGCGAAGAGTTTGGCACTCACCTGCGTTTTCATCGTCATGAGCTGGAAGGGATAAAAAAATATTCCCCAGAAAATATTGCCAAAGTGGAAGAAGGCATTCTTAATCAGAAAAAAAACCAGTTTTCTGGTTGGGTGGTCAGTGATGCCAAAAATGAAGATGAAGCACCTAATTATCTGATGCGTTACTTGGATTCTCGGGAAATAAGCGGTGATAACGGCAGTTCTTACCTAAGCCTGACACTGCCTTGGGATTATTTGAAAGAACAGGAGGGTATGCCCCGCTTTATGGCCTGGCTGGAGTTTCTGTGTGAACAACTCGAACCGGACAGTGGTGACTGTGGCTACAGTCTGGCCTTACCCAACGACTTCTATGACTACTTTCCTTTAGAGTATCAACTGGCGCAACGTTACCCTGCCCTGCAAGTTAACTCCGCAGTGTTCACAGCTAAATTACAGTATGGACACTCCATCCGTGGCATTAACTGGATCACCCTGCTGTCCAAACGATTTGTAAACCGACTGGGTGGGGAATACTGGATACGTCAGGTGCTGCGCCCCTACCGGGATGTGGTGATGACTTCTTATTCCAATGGT
>NZ_LOIC01000070.1:22424-27445 GCF_001684335.1 Photorhabdus namnaonensis | reverse complement strand
GTGCCGGTGAATACCCGGACTTAACGCCACTGCCGGGCAGTGTCCCGGAGAGTTATTTTGCCATTAACCAGTTGATACGTCCGATACGAGTGATACCTCGTGAAGGCCATTCATTGCACTTCTATGGTGAGGGCCATTTTAATTCAACTTCCACTCTAGCTTGGTATGCCCGTTATGACCGTGGCCCGCTGCAAGTCACCCCTCTGAGAGGCGACCATCCTGCACTGGTCAGCGGGATCTGGCGAACCGATAGCCTGCCGGGCAGGCAGTACTTCTTTGCTCAGGGCGCGATGGCTTTCGATGTTGAAGGTGCAGAGAAGGGCACAACCCTCTGGCATCTGATCCGGGAAGCGGCCAATATGTGGGAATAACCTATTATCTACTGCCTTATAACGAACAGAGAACATGATGGAAATTTCAGATGACTTTGCCCAGTTGAAATCACAACTGACCGCATTTACCATTTCTCAATGGCGATGGGCTGACCGTTTCTCGTCTTGGGATTTCTATCACTCTGTTTTTTAAACAGGGCTACACCCCGGAGAAAAAACAGCGCATTCTGGCCTGTGGTTTTAACCGTTTTTTATCTTTTGGCTATATGCTTTTTGCGAAATTTAAACATTATGGTATATCGTGGTTTTACATTTAAACGAACGTTAATCATATCCGATTTATTTTGACTGACATGGTTTTACCAGCATGGTTTTACCAACGTTGTTTTACCAATATTGTTTTACTGGCCATTCTGCGGGTTTTTATAAATCATTCCCCTTTATTTTTTTCTTTATAAATCACTAATCAATAGCTTGATAGTGTAAAAATATCGTTAATGTTTTTCAGGATAACTCTTTCTTAGCATTTAAATTAGGTTAAATTAATCGTTTTATCTCTTTTTTTATCGCATTATTTATTGATTTATTTGTAAAATAATGGTGAGAAAACACTTTAGCGTTAATCTATTCTATTAATATTATTTTACCTGATTATTGCTTTTCAACTCTTGGTTAATGGTGAGTGAATTGCGACTAAATGTCATTAATCACGTTACTGAAAATTTTGATTTATTGGGTTAAATCAGTCTGTTGAATGAAATATTTAATCTCTATTCTTTTGTGTTTTTAAATAGTCATAGTTGGTTAGTTAAATATAAAATAAGTGAAGGGTAGTATTGTCGATAAATGTTTAAACATAGTAAGGAATAGGCTGTTTTTAGTCCCGCTATACCTTTTAAAAAGCTGGCATTAATGAGGTGCTTATTGTCTTAATCCTTAGTTAATTAATCACCGATAAAATGAAAATGTAAGTAAAAAAACAATATTAAAAACATGATAAGCTTGAGCAGTAGTTTTCACCTTGATGGGCTGTTTGTTTTTAATTGGAAATCTGTTTGCTAAATGATTTTTATTGCTTGATTGTAGTGAGTTTAATGATTTTTACATTTTCTGAATCGTATTTAACCTCCTTGTTTTCATTAAACTGATATTTAGGTTTTCTCCTTTTTCTGTATTTGACTTTTTAGGTTTAAAACCAGTGAGGGTGGCAGAACGGCTAACGGTATTAAGATTCCCTCCCATTTCTTTAATTATTTTTAATATTGTTAAACATTCTTGCTTTTCTGGTGTTAATCTAAAGACCGTTCGGTTTTCTACAATTATAATCTCTGATTTTTATAGTCTCTGATTTTTCGTAAATTTGTTGCAGTCAGGTAAAATCTTTTATTTAAGAAGATGGGTTTAATGTGGTTAATACTGTTAAATGTTTCTGTTAAATATTTTGATAAGTTATATTGTTGTTATTGCGTTAACACTGTCATCTTTTCACCTTGTTTAATCAATTTAAAACCTGTTTTTTCGTGGTTAGCTTGGCCTCTTTTCCCGCTTTTAAAACCACACTGATAGATAAAAAAGACTTTTTTTAACAATTGCCCCGTAAATCTTGGCCCAATGCGAGGGTGTCGCAAAAGGCCAGCATTGAAAACAAACCGCGATTTTGGGTAGATTTTTCTGACGTCCGGTGTGAATGGAAAGCATCAGTTGTTGTAGAAATGTCGTCATAAAGGAGAGCTTTTGCGACATCCTCTTCACGGAGGGAACAGTCACCCAAGGTTTTGCAGGGTATTCTCTAACGCCTGATGCAGTAATTCACGGTCATGGCGGTAGGGAATATCCTGTGCTTCGAGTATTTGCTGAGTGATAATTCGGTCGTTAAGGTCGCTGATATCTGTACAGGGGCCAACAATGACCGCATCAATTATCCGGCTGCCAATTTTGTTTTCCATTATTTCCAGCTTATCTCTCAGTGTCAGTTCAGCGGCGGCGGCACTTAATTCTTTGCCGAGATTACCGATATAAATCACATTGGCATAGCTACGGCGCAGGGCTTGGGTGAGATCTTCAAGCAGCAGTAATGGCATCAGGCTGGTAAAGAAGCTGCCGGGGCCGATGATAATCAGATCTGCTTGAGTAATAGCATCCAATGCCTCTTTTGTTGCCGTCGCGGGAGGATAAAGCATCAACTCCTGAGGAATACAGTGCAACTGATCAACATTAACTTCACCATAAATGGTGTTGCCTTGATCATCTATCGCCATCAGGTCAACGGGTTGCTCAGACATTGGAATAAGATGAGCATTAACTTTCAACAAACTGCGGATTAAATTAATCGCCTCAAGGGGCCTGACACTCAGATGATCCAACGCTTTAAGCATCAGGTTACCCAGATTATGCCCGGCCAATTCTCCATTGCCACCGAAACGGTATTCGAACATTGCCGACGCGACACTGGGTTCGGTAATAAGCTGATTTAAACAATTGCGGGTATCACCCCAGGCAATACCGCCTTCCGAACGCCGGATTCTGCCGGTTGAGCCGCCATTATCTGTTGTGGTGACAATGCCTGTCAGGCGGGAGCCTAGTGATGAAAGAGAGGACATAACGCGCCCAAGGCCATGACCTCCGCCTAAAGCAACCACCCGATCCAAATCGGCTAATGTGCGGTTTCGCATAGAATTCCTGTTGCTAACTGAACGTATATTTACCGAATAATTTTAACGTAATTTATTATAAAACACGATTAACCAACTAGCGTTATGATTAGGCGCAATGTTTTAATTAATCACCAATAGAAATTGCCTGCGATTTGTTCTGCCACTGGCTAATTCATTGTATATTCAATTATATAACGAAAGTAGGTATTCGCATTTTTCTTTGTTAAGCGCTAGAATTTGTATTGGGAATATAAATTATAGATGTTGAAATTAACTCCTGGCCTCTGCGTCTAAGTCACTTTTTACACCGCGATATGATGTTTTGGCCGTGACCACTGAGTCACCAAGGTGTGAGGCAGAAATGCCCGCGTCTCCCATGTTTGGAAAGGTGTTATTGTGGAACAACTCATAGATGCTTTTGCCCGTAAATTTTACTATTTGCGGCTATCCATTACCGATGTATGTAATTTTCGGTGTACCTATTGCTTGCCGGATGGCTATAAACCCCGTGGACATCACTCCTTTTTGACATTATCCGAAATCCGTCTTGTTGGCCGGGCGTTTGCCGATCTGGGTACAGAGAAAATCCGTTTGACGGGTGGCGAACCGACCATGCGCCGTGATTTCACCGATATTATTTCCGTTATACGTGAGAATAAGTTGATTAAAACTCTGGCGGTAACCACCAACGGTTATCGAATGGAACGGGATGTCGCTCAGTGGAAACAGGCGGGTTTAACCGCAGTGAATGTCAGTATGGACACGCTTGATCCCCGCCAGTTTCATGCGATTACCGGACAAGACAAATTTTTTCAGGTGATTCGCGGTATTGATGCGGCATTTGCGGCGGGTTTTAATAAAGTGAAAGTCAACGTGGTGCTGATGAAAAATGTTAACGATATCAGCCTGCCCGCTTTCTTGAACTGGATAAAAGATCGCCCAATTCAATTGAGATTTATCGAGTTGATGGAAACCGGTGACGGCGGCGAAATGTTTCGTCAATATCACATTTCGGGAGAAACTATCCGGGAACGCCTGTTGCTTGATGGTTGGCGGTTGCTTCAACGTTCACGCAGTGATGGACCGGCACAGGTTTTTAACCATCCTGATTATCAGGGAGAAATTGGTCTGATTATGCCTTATGAGAAAGATTTTTGTCGAAGTTGTAATCGGTTACGTGTTTCTTCAATAGGTAATCTTCATTTATGCCTGTTTGGTGAACAGGGGATACCACTGCGTGATTTGTTGGCAAGTGAAGAGCAACTTGATGATCTGAAATTGCGTATTCAGGGTGGATTGCGACATAAACGGGAAACCCATTTTCTTCATCAAGGCGACAGCGGTATCACCCCAAATCTTTCTGTCATCGGCGGTTAATTTACCGTTTGGATATTGTTGTTTTTTCAGGAGCTGAGGATGTCTCAATTAACCCACATCAATTCTACCGGTGAAGCGCATATGGTTGATGTTTCCGCTAAAGCTGAAACATCACGCGAGGCCCGGGCAGAAGCGTTTGTTGAAATGAAGCCGGAAACATTGGCAATGATTATTAATGGCAGCCATCACAAAGGCGATGTATTTGCCACCGCGAGAATAGCGGGTATCCAGGCGGCAAAGCGCACATGGGAATTAATTCCGCTTTGTCATCCATTACAGCTAACTAAAGTAGAAATCCAGTTGGAAGCCCAGACAGAATATAACCGGGTCAGAATTGAATCTTGTTGCCGTCTGACCGGGAGAACCGGGGTTGAAATGGAGGCGCTGACAGCAGCGTCGGTCGCGGCTTTGACAATTTACGATATGTGTAAAGCAGTACAGAAAGATATGGTCATTGGGCCAGTTCGTTTGCTGGAGAAGATAGGTGGGAAATTAGGTCATTTTAAGGTGGATAAATGATTAAAGTGCTGTTTTTTGCTCAGATACGTGAGCTGGTAGGTACTGATTCACTGGATCTCGATAATCGTTACGCAACCGTTGAGAGTTTGAGAAAGGCGTTAATATCAAAGGGAGAACGTTGGGCCTTGGCGTTGGAAGA
>NZ_LOIC01000070.1:0-22401 GCF_001684335.1 Photorhabdus namnaonensis | reverse complement strand
GGCATTCATTACAGGATGGTGATGAAGTGGCCTTTTTCCCGCCAGTGACTGGGGGATGATCAATGCTGGGGAATGATCAATGAACAACACCCGCATTTTCGTTGGGCCGGAAAATTTCAATGTAGGGGATGAATATCAATGGCTTGCTCAATGTGATGAAGATGGCGCTATCGTCACTTTCACTGGTAAAGTCCGCAATCATAATTTGGGAGATAATGTCGGTGCGCTGAGATTGGAACATTATCCGGGAATGACGGAAAAAACGTTACAGTGTATTGTCACCGAAGCACGCAGTCGCTGGCCGTTGCGGCGAATCAGTATTATCCATCGGATTGGTACGCTGGATCCGGGTGATGAGATTGTGTTTGTGGGTGTCACCGGCGTTCATCGTCATATGGCTTTTGAAGCGGCTGAATTTATTATGGATTATTTGAAAACACAGGCGCCTTTCTGGAAAAAAGAGTTTTTGCCTGATGGTGAACGTTGGGTTGAATCCCGTGAGAGCGATCAGGAAGCCGCGAGACGCTGGTCATGAAAGTATTTGCGAGATTTTGCGAAGCGCTTCGAAAATGGATTGATTAAAAAGAGTTCTATATGAGTAATTATTGAATAGTTAATTGTTTTGTTTATATTCTATGATAATGTATAAAACTTGAGTGGGTTGTTGATACTGAACAACCTGGATTTTTGAATATTGTTATAAAAGGTAAGCTTCATGGATCGATATCCACGCTCTAATGGTTCGATAATCCAGCAAGCTGGAACCGGCCTGCAAACTTATATGGCCCAGGTTTATGGCTGGATGACTTGTGGCCTGTTGTTAACCGCGTTTGTGGCTTGGTATGTGTCACAAAATCAGGATCTTGTTGAATATATTTTCTCAAACTCAATACTATTCTATGGGTTGATTATTGCTCAGTTTGGGTTGGTTTTTGTCCTCTCTGGCATGATTAACCGCATGGGGGCTTCATTAGCCACAGGGCTGTTTATGCTCTATTCAGCGCTGACCGGCTTAACGCTTTCCAGTATTTTCGTTGCCTATACTATTGGCTCCATTGCCAGCACGTTTGTCGTGACGGCGGGGATGTTTGGCGCGCTGAGTTTTTACGGCTATACCACCAAACGTAGCCTGAGCGGCCTTGGTAGCTTCTTGTTTATGGGGCTGATCGGCATCATTTTGGCTTCTCTGATTAACTTATGGTTAAAGAGTGAAGCGTTGACGTGGGCGATAACCTACATTGGTGTCGTTATCTTTGCGGGCTTAACCGCTTATGACACTCAGAAGCTGAAAGAGATGGGTGAAGATCTGGATGTGAATGACAAGGAGAATTTGCGTAAATTCTCGATTGTCGGCGCACTGACACTGTATCTAGACTTTATCAACATGTTCTTGATGTTATTGCGTATTTTTGGCGATCGCCGCTAATTGATATTTTCAGTGTAGCTAAAGTAACTTTAGCTACACTGAGTTTTAGGCTTATTTTCTAATAACAAAGAATTATATTGCTTTATTGATCTAAAAATTCAAAATTATATTTTTATGAATTGTGCTGGCGCTTATATTAAAAAAGTATTTATGGAATTAATAATATCTGAATAACAGGTGTAGTTATTTTTCATACCGAGTGATTCTTTTAAACTGGTTTAGCAGTTGATGGTGAGAAATATCTATGAAGCATGTCTTGAATGCGGATTAACTCCACGTAATTCATATTTAACCTCAGCTCTGTTTAAAAATATCGATATCACAATCCCGTAAATTCAAGCTCGGTTTTTTTAGGTTGGAATGTATAAGCAATTTTAGACATACCTGAGGATCTCCACTATTTTGTTTTCTTTAGCAAAAGCTTTGATCGTGTCTCAGGCGCTTAATTCCCTTCTTAAGCAAATCTCAGGTTATTTACTGAGACATTATTACTTCAAATATAATAATATTTTGTTATTATTAAATAAGTAGTGTAATTATATGGTTAATATGAATTTTATATAAATTATTTATGATTAATTGATTTTTGATTCATGGTAATATAAATTGCTACAAAGGGAAGGTTTATTGTATAGGAGCCATGATTCACGATATTCTTACAAGAGAATTCAATGAGGTTTATTATATGAATAATAATAAATTTATAAATTACAAGAAAATTATTAACATCTCAGAAAGTGATTGGGAAAATGCAGAAAATAATAAGATATCAGGTTTAGATGTAAAGGTATCTGGTATAAATTATATGACAGACCAATATGGCCGAGAGTTTCATCATTTCTGTACTACATCATATCTTGGTCTGGATTATCATAAAGATATATTAAATGGTGCTATAGACGCGATAAAAGAAACTGGGTCACTTCGTATACCTAACTCGAAGAATAGGTGTAAACTTTCCATCTTGGAAGATTATGAACGGGAATTGTCAGCGTTATTTAATGCCGAATGTTTAAGTACATTATCATGTAGTTCTGCAAGTTCAGGTATATTGCCTTTGCTTGCATCGGGTGTTTTCACTGGAAACGTAAACCCTGTGATGGTATTTGACAAATATTCTCATTATTCTATGAATCATTTAAAACCATCATGTGCTGATGAAACAGAGGTGATAACAGCCCCACATAACGATATGGGTTATCTTGAAGATATATGTAAAATACATAAGAAAGTGGTTTATGTAGCAGATGGTGTATATAGTATGGGAGGTGTTGCTGACATAAGTTCAATAATGTATTTAAAAGAGCGATATGGGTTATTCACCTACTTGGATGATTCACATGCTTTATCTGCTATAGGAGATAAAGGCTGTGGATATGTAAGGTCACATATTAAGGAGCTGGATGAGGACTCCATTATCGTTGCTTCTTTGGCTAAATCATTTGCAGCCAGTGGTGGTTTAGTCATGTTGGGTAGTCGTAATCAAAAGAAACTCATTCATCGCTATGGTGGCCCGAGTAATTGGTCTCAGAGCTTAAATTCAGCGGCAATAGGAGCTGGAAGAGCTTCAATTAGGATACATTACAAGCCTGAGCTTAAAGATCTTCAGGAAAAATTGAAAAAAAATATACAATTATTTGACAGTTTAATAACTACAGATCAATTTGGCAGTTCGACTGCAATACGATTAATTCAATGTGGTGATGCTTCGTTGGCAAATAAAACGGCTGCATTTCTAGCTGAAAATGGCTTTTTTACATCGTCAGTTTTTTTCCCTGTCGTTCCTCAAGGGCGGGCTGCAATTAGAGTGACTCTCAGGGCTGATATGGATAGTGATTTAATTAAACGATTTTGTTATTTAATTACTGATTTCTTAAGAGAGTCCTTATATCAAGAGAGTGCCACTTTAAACTCCCTAATAAGTGTAGCGTAAAGAAGACAATTTTATTGTGGGGAGGGGATAAAAATCTCATACCCCATATTAAATCTTCTTATTAAAATTATTTTCCAAGTGTACAAGACAATTATCGGTTAATAAAAATGAAAAAAAATTTATTATTAATACCATGTATATCCATTTTTATAGCCCAACTTGGTATGACCATGTATCTCCCTGCTGTACCTGAAATCGCGTCAGACTTACACTTAAATATAAACCATACTTCATGGATGCTTTCATCATACTTAATTGGAATGGCTTCATTGATGCTGGTGTGGGGCGGAATATGTGATATTTGGGGGGGGAAGAAATCAATGTTTTTTGCTCTTATTATATTATTTGCATGTAGTGTTGGTGTGACGCTATCAACTAATATTTATTCTTTGATTTTAATTAGGTTCTTTCAGGGTGTTGGCGCTGGTGGAGTTTCTGTTATTGCCCGATCAATTTTGCGTGATAATTTTAGAGGAGATGAGTTGGCAAAAGCATTATCTTACTTATCTATAGCATTTGTCATTTCTTTGGGTATTGGGCAATCGATAGGTTCTGTTATACTGACTATTCTGGGATGGAAATCTATATTTTATGTTTTGGCTTTTGGAGCATTAATCTCCATGCTGTTGTTATCAGCAAAAAAATATAATCATAGTAAAAATGAAAAAATTTCAGTATATAAATATATCAATTTGTTAAAAAATAAATATTATATATATGCGGTTTTCATTGGTGGAATTGGCTATGGTGCAATTATATCATTCAATATTATGGCTCCATTGATTTTTAAGTTTAATTTTGGTTGGTCGGAAAGCCAATATGGTATTATAGGCATTCCAATCAGTATGTCTTATTTACTTGGAGCGATAATTTTAAATCGATACATAGTATATTGCGGTAGAGCTAATCTCATGAAAATAGGAATAATTTTAATTCTTATTGGTGGTGTGGTTATGTTTGTTGGGAGTATTGTGGGGGGCATTCTGGAGATAATACTATATAGTGCTTATTTCTTAGTTGTTCTTGGACAAGCGATAAACTACCCGATCAGTTTATCTATTGCCTCAGATAAAACACCTGTAACAGGTTCTTCTGTGATGGCATTAATTGGTTTTATTCATCAAATCATAGCCGCGTTTGTTGGTGGTATAACTGGCCTTTTTTCATATAAAGAATCTTATATTCTGCCTTTAACGATAATAGTGTTATCATCATTTTTACTATTTCTGTTTTATAAAGTTAATAAAAAATCTGAGAAATGATCATTGTCATGTATACCCAATGGATTTCAAGATGGATCGCGACGGCAAGGGAGCGAATCCCCGGGAGTATAGATAACGATGTGACCGGGGTGAGAGAGCGCAGCCAACAAAGAGGCAACTTGAAGGATGACGGGTATATAAGCTAAAGTCTGGTTTCTCCTTGATATCAGCCCAATTGGCTCAATTGGTTAATATCTGTATAAAAATACGCTGACTTTTCGTAGCCTTACAGGTGTCTACCACCGATATTTTGGTGGTAGGTTATATATTTCATTTCTATTCTTTGACTTAAGCAATCTTCCGTCTAAATAACCAATAAGCAAGATTACCGGTTGTGGCGGTAATGGCCAAAAGAGGCCATAGACTTCTCCAGATAACCGTGAAATCGGCATCTTTGAGATAAATTTGCTTGGTGATGTCGTTAAAGTGCCAGATAGGATTAAGCCAGGTGATCTCTTGTAACCATCCGGGCATATTTTCAACCGGAGAAATATAACCGGAGATTAAGATAGCGGGCATGATAAAGACAAATACGCCAATAAACGCCTGTTGCTGAGTGTAGCAAAGGGAAGAGATTAACAGGCCAAATCCCACCAGCGATAAACTGTATATCAACATAGCGCAGTAAAACAGCGTGAGTGAACCAGAAAAGGGGATTTGATAGCAGAAGATGCCAATAGCGAGCACCAAAGTTGCCTGAAAGGTAGCGACAATCACAGCGGGAACCGCTTTGCCAATGAAAATCTGCCAGGTGGTCATGGGTGAAACCAGTAACTGGTCCAGCGTTCCCTGTTCCCTTTCACGCGCAATCGATAGCGCGGTGACCGTCAATATCCCAACCGTGGTAATCAGCGCCACCAAAGAGGGGACGACAAACCATTTATAATCCAGGTTAGGGTTATACCAGTTGCGGATCACCAACTCGCTATTATTGGCTTTCGGCAAGTTACCCGTCAGCTCCTGTTGATAGTTAAGGACAATTTCTTGGATATAGCCCGCTGCGATTTGAGCGCTGTTAGAATTGCGTCCATCCAGCAATACCTGGAGGGAAACCGGGTCATGGCTGGCAATCTTAGCGCTGAAATCTTGTGGGAAGCGTACCAATAATAAGGCTTTTTGGTGATCGATTACTGGCTGAATTTCTTGTGAATGGTTCAGCAATAGCACGTCAGGAAATGCTTTTGATTTTGCCAGCCGTTGGGTGAGTTCAATAGAGGCTTTGCCTTTGTCTTCATCAAAAATAGCAATAGTCGCGTTGGTTACATCAAGAGTTGCTGATAGTGGAAATAAGATCATCTGGAAGATAACCGGCATGACCAAGATGGCCCGTGTTTGCGGATCTCTGAGTAGAGACTGCAATTCTTTAATAATCAGGGTGTAAAGACGATAAAACATGCTAACTCCTTCTTAATCCAGACGCCGCTGGGTTTTCCATGCAGTCAGGCCAATAAACACAATAGCGGAGGCGATCAGTAATAATAGATTTATCATCAATACCGTGCTGATATTTCCAGCCAGAAAGAGCGTCTGCAAGCTACTGACAAAATAACGAGCCGGGATGAAATAGGTTGCTACCTGAATAAAGGCGGGCATGCTGTTTATTTCAAAGATGAAGCCGGAAAGCATAATCGCAGGCAGAAAGGCGACATTCAACGCGATCATTGCGGCATTAAATTGATTGCGTGTCACCGTAGAGATCAAAAGCCCGATACCAAGAGCGGTAGCTAGGTAGAGGCTAGTGATCGCAGACAATATCCACAGCGAGCCTCGGTAGGGTACATCTAGCACGAATACGGCCACCAGCATACAGAGTAGCATGGAGAATGATCCAAGCACTTGATAAGGCAGGAGTTTAGAAAGTAGTAATTCGGTACGGGTAATTTGCGTAGAAAGCAGGGCTTCCATCGTACCGCGTTCCCATTCACGAGCGACTACCAATGACGTCAGGATGGCGCCAACTACGGTAATGATAATGGTTATTGCGCCGGGAATGATGAAATGCTGGCTAATTGTTGCCGGATTGAACCAGTAACGGACCTGCATATCAATCAATGGATGAGCCGTGTTTCCCTGATCTTGCCCTCTTTGTTGTAGCCAAATTTGCCATACGCCTTTGGCGTAATTTTGTACAAAACTTGCGGTATTGGGTTCACTGCCGTCAGTAATAACCTGAATTTGTGCTTTACCATCAGGGCGGGCAAGTTGCGTATCGAAATTAACAGGAATGACAACCAGTCCACGTATTTCTCCTGATTGCATCATATTAATTAATTGCTGACGATTATCACTGATTTTGGGTTCAATATAGGGCGAACCGGTAAAAGCCTGTATCAACTCACGAGCATCTTTACTTTGTTGTTCTACCAGAATACCAAGACGGACGGTGCTGGAATCGAGATTAATGCCGTAGCCAAAAATAAACAGCAGAATCAATGGAATGACAATAGAAATTAATCCGCTGGTGGGATCACGTAAGATCTGTTTGGTCTCTTTTACACAAAGTGCTTTCAGTCGCCGCCAGGAGAAGCGGACAGCTTGCTGTGGAGCATGTTGCTTTGGGCTATTCATTGTGGCTCCTCATCATAATTAATGACCAGATCAATAAATGCCTGTTCCATTGATGGGTCAGGATTTTCATCGGTAGCAACCAATTGCTTCAAATCATCTGGTGTTCCGGCGGCAATCAATTTACCGCGAAATACCAGCCCTATTCGGTCACAATATTCAGCTTCATCCATAAAGTGAGTAGTCACCATAACGGTGACGCCTTTATCTACCATGCCGTTGATATGTAGCCAGAATTCGCGTCGTATCTGTGGATCAACGCCAGAAGTCGGCTCGTCCAGAAACAGAATGTCTGGCTCATGCATCAATGAGCAGGAGAGGGCAAGGCGCTGTTTATATCCCAGAGGCAATTCATCGGTGGTTTGATGTAAAACCGATTTGAGATTGAAAGCGTCGATCATGCCGTCAATTTTCTCTTTCTGTTTGCGTCCTTGCAGACCGTAAATGCCGGAAAAGAATTTTAGGTTCTGTTCAACCGTCAGGTTGCCGTACAGAGAAAATTTCTGCGCCATATAACCCAAATGTTGGCGAGCTTTCCCGGAGCTGGTTTTCAGATCCATTCCCAATACCAGTGCCTTACCGCTAGTGGGCACCATAAGCCCGCACATCATTTTAAATGTGGTGGATTTACCGGCTCCGTTTGGGCCAAGCAGACCAAAGATTTCTCCGCGTTTCACCTGAAAATCAACATGGTCAGTGGCAGCGAAATCGCCAAATTTCTTGGTTAAATCCTGTGCTTCAATCACTGTTTCTGTCGGGTTAGCTGCGATTCGCGGCATGATTTCCGCCAATTCTGAACGACGGGTAGAGCCGCCGCCGAGTAAATCGATAAAAGCATCTTCAAAGCGAGGGGCGGCTTGAATGATTTCAGCCTCTGGGAGTTCAAGCCGGTTAAGCAATTCTTGCGGGGAGACATCAGGTTTGAGAATAAGGCGAACATATTTCCCCTGAATCACGCCATCGGTGACTTGTGGCAAGGTAAGAGCGTGTTGCAGTGTTTTTCTACGGGAATCCTGTTTGGTATCAAGCAAAAAAGAACGTCCGAACATCTTTTGAGTCAATTTTTGCGGCTGCCCGTGGTGGAGCAATTTTCCTTGATTAAGTAACAGGACATCGCGACACTGTTCAGCTTCATCCAGATAAGAAGTGCTCCAGAGGATGAGCATGCCATCATCTGCCAGCTCGTGAACCATGCGCCAAAGTTCGCGGCGGGCGATTGGGTCAACGCCAACGCCGGGTTCGTCCAGTAGCAGAACTTTGGGTTTGCCAAGCAAAGTACAGGCCAGCCCCAGTTTTTGCTTCATTCCGCCTGAAAGTTTGCCCGCCAGTCGCCCGGTAAAACGGGTCAGATCGGTAAACGTGAGTAATTGCTCATAGGTTTTTTTACGTTCATCACCGAGTACACCGCGCAGATCCGCATACAAATTCAGATTTTCTAATACAGTGAGATCTTCATACAGGCCAAATTTCTGCGGCATATAACCCAGTTCAAAGCGCACTTGTACGCCATCTTTTATCGGATCAAGCCCCATTATTGCAATAGAACCATTATCGGGTTTCAGTAAGCCTGCTAACATGCGTATCAGTGTGGTTTTCCCCGCTCCATCCGGCCCGACAAGGCCGGTGACAGAGCCGCCGTAGATCTCGGCGGATAGGCTGGATATCGCAGGATGACTCAAGTTAGGAAAAGTTTTCTCGACTTTTGCCAACTTTATCGTATATGCAGCGCTGCTCATGACAGCCCCTTATTTGTCTGAATCAGAAAAATGCAGGGTAATTGGCATACCTTGACGCAGGGCCTCATCCGGGTCGGTGACAATAATGCGCAACCGATAGACTAGATCGGTACGCAGATCGGGGGTCTCTACATTTTTCGGCGTAAATTCGGCTGTGGGTGAAACAAAGCCAATTTTGCCGTGATAAGGTTTATCTTTGCGGCTGTCGGTATAGAGTAAAATTTCACGTCCGGGCGTTGCCTGTCCAAGATGGCTTTCACTGATATAGGCTCGAACCCAAACCGGGTCAGTCAGAGAAAGTGTAAACACCGTATTACCGGCTGCCAGTATGGTGCCAGGTTCAATGGCGCGGGTCAGGATAGTCCCCGGCGAGGGGGAAGTCAGTTGAGTGTCTTGTAAGTCCAATTCAGCCTGCGCGACAGCCGCTTCGGCTTGAGCAAACTGGCCTTTGGCTTCTGCAATTTCTTCTTTACGATAACCGGTTTCGAACTGGTTCAGTTTATCTTTTGCCGCTTGTAAAGCCGCTAACGCTTGGTTACGGTCAGTTTTAGCATCATCTAATTCGTTGGCTGAAATAACTTTGCTTTGCCACAAACCTTGTTGGCGTTTGAAGAAACTATCAGCGAAATGCCAGGCCGCCTCACGTTGTGCGACTTCCGAACGGACTTGGGCAATTTCTTCGGTGCGATAACCCTCTTCCATCATAGCTAAACGGGCTTTAGCGCTATCACGAGTGGCTTTCGCTTTATTAAGGGCGTTAATAAATGGCCCATTATCCAGTTGGCCGATCGCTTGATGAGCTGCAATGGTATCGCCTTCATCAACTTGCAGGCTGGCGAGTTTACCACCAACCCGGAAACTCAGATTAACAGTACGTATATCTACGTTGCCATAGAGAGTCAGAGTTTTATCATTTTTACCTTGATAATAGTAACTTCCTAAAATAGCGCCAAGAACAACGGCGACCACTAATATTGCCAGCGTGAATTTTTTGTTGTACATAATATTCCCTGTTATTTTATTTATTCGAATTCTGTTTTTTCAGTCCATTCAGTAATAAATCAATATGCTGGATAAGGATCTGATCAATCAATTTATATTCTTCGGGTCCAATATTATTCCAGCCAGTTTGACGTAATAAGGTTTCCCTTGCCATTCTGAAAGTGAGAATTTCTCCCATGAGCGCATGGGCATGCAACATGGTAGAGAGCTGATGTTCATCGGCGCCGATATAGCGGGCAATCAGTTTATTTAATCTACTGTGAAGAGGCATTAGTGCCTGCTCATGGATTAAGGTATAAGCATCCGTTGGGGCGAGTTGCTCTCTGGCCATTATTCGGCTGATATTGATACTCTCTTTTTCAATCATCAGACGATTAACGCCAAGAAACCCTTCGTGAATTAATCTCAATATATTTTCCGGCGCGCCTGTCGTTGATGATGAAAAAAAATCATCAATCTCTTTAAAAAGATGAGTGAACTCCTTCTTGATTGTATCAGTAATATACTGGGCGACTGCCTGATAAAGCCCCTCCTTAGATCCAAAATAGTAGGCTATGGCAGCAATGTTCTGTTGAGCGCGCAATGCGATTTCCCTAGTTGTTGCACCGGTCAGTCCTGATTTACCGAAAATTTCAAGGGCTGCTTCGAGTAACTGTTGTTTGGCTTGTTCGCCTCTGGCGGTTTGGGTGTTGTTGACTGACATGGACATGCATCCTGTTGCAAATAATCAAAAGACTTAAACAAAATATCAATCATGGGGTAACTCTATACTTATAGTAAATCAATGTAAATTGCATAAAAATGTTATGGATCATGAAAATTACCGGGTAAATAGCTGTAGTTTTAGTTGCACCATCAGAAAGTATATCTGATATAATAATTCAGATATGGCGCATTGCAGTTTGTGTTTTTTCCTTTGTGGTATTTACCACGTCTGATTTTCTTCCCATAAAACTGCCCCTGAATAGCGTTCAGGAATGGTGAAGTCTGGAGCATTTCTTATTTATGAGTTTTAAATCACTTGGCTTAAGTGCTGATATTTTGCGTGCCATTGAAGAACAAGGTTATTCGACGCCAACGCCAATCCAACAGCAGGCAATCCCTGTCGTATTAGCAGGTAAAGATTTATTAGCGAGTGCTCAAACAGGCACGGGTAAAACCGCGGGTTTTACCTTACCCATGCTGCAACGGTTAAATGATTCTTCTATTCAGGTGAAAGGGCGCCGACCGGTCAGAGCGTTAATCCTGACGCCGACCCGTGAATTGGCGGCTCAAGTGGGGGAAAATGTACGTGATTACAGTAAATACCTCAGATTGCGCTCTCTGGTTGTTTTTGGCGGTGTTAGCATTAACCCTCAGATGATGAAATTGCGGGGTGGGGTGGATATTTTGGTCGCAACGCCGGGCCGTTTACTGGATCTTGAACACCAGAATGCCGTTGATTTATCGCGGGTAGAGATTCTGGTATTGGATGAAGCTGACCGTATGCTGGATATGGGATTTATTCATGACATCCGCCGGGTGCTGAATAAATTACCGCCGAAACGGCAAAATTTGCTGTTTTCTGCGACCTTCTCTGACGATATCAAAAATTTAGCCAATAAGTTACTACATGATCCTGTTAGTGTTGAGGTTGCACGTCGTAACTCTGCTTCTGAACAGATTGAACAGTTTGTTCACTTTGTCGATAAAAAGCGTAAAGGGGAGCTGCTCTCTTTCTTGATCGGCAGCCGTAACTGGCGGCAAGTTTTGGTGTTTACCCGAACTAAACATGGCGCAAACCGTTTGGCGGAACAGTTAAATAAAGATGGCGTAACGGCTGCCGCTATTCATGGTAACAAAAGTCAGGGGGCGAGAACCCGAGCGTTGGCTGATTTTAAAGAGGGGCGCATCAGGGTATTAGTTGCGACAGATATTGCAGCTCGTGGTTTGGATATTGATCAACTGCCTTATGTAGTGAATTTTGAATTGCCCAATGTCGCCGAAGATTATGTCCACCGTATTGGTCGTACTGGGCGGGCAGACGCAACAGGACAAGCGCTTTCTCTGATTTGTGTTGATGAGCACAAATTATTGAAAGATATTGAACGTTTGTTAAAACGGGAGATTCCCCGTATGGCGATTCCTGGCTATGAGCCCGATCCCACCATCAAGGCCGAACCTATTCAGAATGGCCGTCAGGCACGTGACGATAATCGGCAGAAAAATAGCCATCGCCGTTCTGGGGCGCCTTCGCGTCAGCGTAACCGCAATCGTGACGCATCCCATAAATCGTCTAACGCCAGAGGTTAATTAATGCGGGTTTTACTGGCGCCGATGGAAGGTGTGCTGGACTCTTTGGTCAGGGAACTTCTGAGTGAAATCAATGAGTATGATCTGTGCATTACGGAGTTTTTACGAGTTGTCGATAGCTTATTGCCAGTAAAATCTTTTTATCGGCTTTGCCCTGAATTACGTAACCAAAGCCGGACGCCATCCGGCACATTGGTGCGGATTCAGCTTTTGGGGCAATATCCACAATGGCTAGCGGAAAATGCGGTACGAGCGATT
Source organism: Photorhabdus namnaonensis (assembly GCF_001684335.1). Classification (GTDB taxonomy): domain Bacteria; phylum Pseudomonadota; class Gammaproteobacteria; order Enterobacterales; family Enterobacteriaceae; genus Photorhabdus; species Photorhabdus namnaonensis. Next base: position 9,927 of record NZ_LOIC01000070.1, on the reverse strand, counting down.
GAATTAGGCTCCTATGGAGTTGATTTAAATTGCGGTTGCCCGTCAAAAACGGTCAATGGCAGCGGTGGCGGGGCAACGTTGCTAAAAGATCCTGAACTGATTTATCAGGGGGCGAAAGCGATACGTGAAGCGGTACCTGCTCATTTGCCTGTGACGGTTAAGGTTCGCTTGGGTTGGGATAGTGGCGATCGGCAATTCGAAATTGCTGATGCGGTACAACAGGCGGGCGCGACGGAAATTACGGTTCATGGGCGAACCAAAGAGGATGGTTACCAGGCGGAGCGTATTAACTGGCAAGCGATTGGTGAAATTCGCCAACGTCTTGCTATTCCGGTTATCGCTAATGGTGAGATTTGGGATTGGCAAAGCGCACAGGATTGCTTAAGTGTGACAGGTTGTGATGCTGTCATGATTGGGCGGGGGGCGCTTCACGTTCCTAATTTGAGCCGAGTGGTAAAATATCACGAACCAAAAATGTGCTGGCAGGGCGTTGTTCAACTATTGCAAAAATATATCCGGTTGGAAAAGCAGGGTGATACCGGGCAATATCATGTTGCCCGGATTAAACAGTGGCTTGGTTATTTGCGCAAAGAATATGAAGAGGCGACAACGCTGTTTGAGGAGATAAGAAAGTTAAAAACGTCTGTTGATATAGCGCATGTGATCTCTTTGGTATAACAGATGATTAAGAGCAATTTAAAACGTTTCTATTTATTTTGCTCTTCTTTGTTATGAAGAATGAACTTGGGCAGTGCTTAGGCAAAAGCACGCCCATGAATATGTAAGGCAGTTACTCTTTTTGAGAATTATTCTTATTCCACTCATCGCGAGTTATTTCCCATGTCTCCGAGAGCATTCTTCCGCTAACAAAATCTTTATTCTCTAGTCTTATTAACCGCATACCACTTTTAATTGATATTTTCTTTGAGGCAATATTGTCACTGGATTTAGGCGCTCTGAGGACTTTGCGATTTAGGGTATTAAACCAAAAATCGGTAACTACTTGGACTGCTTCGCTCATAAATCCATTTCCATGCCATTGTGGATCTAGCCAGAAACCTCTATTATTATTTTCTTGCTCATATAGCGATATCATTCCTATTATTATAGATGGCTCATCCTTATTTCTTATAGTCCAAAACCATGCATTTCCTTCTGCCATTGATGGTAGCGCAATATTATTTATATATTCCAGGGCGCCATTATCTGGGTAGGGCCAAGGGGTGTTTGCTGTAAGATAACGAACAATTTCCCACTTAGGAAAGATGTTTTGAATTTGTATATGATCCTCACTTTCTAAAGGAGATAATATTAATCTTTTGGTTTCTAGTATTTTTTGTGCCATTTTAGTTTCCTTTTGTAATGTTTTGTTTTATAAAAAAGTAGCAGAAGGTGTTAATTGAAATAATTAATTATTCTTCCTGTTTTGTTAGATGATAATGAACTTTACTACCATTGTGTGATGTTTTTGTCAAAAAAATTTTAACTGATGTGATAATGGTTACTATGAATGATTTTGGCAGAGGGATGACTGGCTAGCAATAAAGTGGAGCAATAAACGGGTCACGGTTAGCGGTTGAGTTTTTATCGAATGTTGATACGTTGGAAAAAGAAAGTTGAAGATAATGAATTTTTTTCGCCATGAATGGAACCTTTAATTAAGGTTCCATTTTGATTAAGTTATAAAAGGAGTCAATACGGTGAAATTAATAGATTTCATTTTCATCTTGAATAATAGATGATAAAAAGTTTTTAATATTGCGAGCTTGACCATCGTTAATCACAACAATATCGTAATTGGTCGGGGGATTAGAACGATCATTAACTACAGTAAAGCTCATGCCATACTCTTTGGCATAGGCATCAATGTGTTGAGATACGAGTTTTTCAATTAAACCTTGAGAAGGTTTTAAATCAGGTGCGGTAAAAGGCAAATCTGGAGTCAGTTGAGTGTAATTCTTATCCTTCACGACGGAGATAAAACCGTTAACGATTAAAGTTGATATTGGATAGAGAACTTTAATTTCTTCTAATCCTTTTACACTCCAGGCTAGGGTGACAATATCTTTACGATTATGGACTCGGAGAAAATCACTTTCATAACTAGACACTAATGCGCCATTAAAAACAGATTCACTATAGGCTGCAAAAACATCGTTACCGGCAGTTGGGGCAGCAAAGGAGGAAACATGAATACGAATATTATTATTTCCTTTATCAATATAACGTCTCTTTAAATACACACCGAGTGTGGAAGCTATTACACCGCCTAAACTGTGCCCGGTAAGAGTAATATTATGTACGCCTTCTTCCAGAGCAATTTTATCAATTGCTTCAACCAGTGATTTTCCATAACCAGCAGAGTTATTGCTCTTTATTTGGTTGACAATATAGTCTAAAGCTATATGGGTTCCTTTTGAAATTTTAGCCTCTTTGGGGGCTTTTGAATCCCAAATTGACCAGTTTTCAGTTGTGCCTACATTGAAATTCTCATCGAACCAGTTAACAGCAGACCATGATCCGCGAATAACAATTCGATAATCGTTTGGATTGTTGAGATCTTTTACAATGAATAAAACGTGATCATCTTTTTTATCTGCAACGCTCCTTTTATTATTAACATCAACACTACCGACACGAAAAACAGCAGGCCCCCAAACGATAGAGAATCTATTTGCTGTCGCTTTACTACTTGCTAATGCTTTTTGAATATTTTCTGAAACGATAACCGGTTCTGGTTGATACGTTACTATGCTTCCTGAGTTAATAATAAGTCCTAATGCGAGGTTTATTTTTTGATCTTCAAGAGAAATTGTCATTTTCATTTCCAATTTTTAATATGATGAATGCTGATCTGATATGTTAGCTTAAACATCAATGATCAATACTTTGGGTTTTTATTTAAATAACAGAGTCAAAGTTAATAATAATCTTTAAATCTGTTAAAGGAGAGTATATAATTTTTTAAACTTATTTTATTTAACAAAATAAATTATCTATTATGATCTTTAAAATAAACGATAAAAATTATGCTATGATTTTGTAAGATTATATTAACTATTGGGAATGATAACGGAAGGATGTAGCTCTATATTATCTATAGAAATAATTTAATTGGTGTCTGAAAAAGTGAGTGATAGTGAATTGCTGTGATTAGTGATAGGTAGGAAAGATAACTTATTGTAATGAATGGAACCTTTAATGAAGGCTCCATTTATATTAAATCAAATATATACATAATAAGATAAAGTTATGTAATATCGATTTTATCCTTGGTTAGAAATTTGAAGAGATCAGTGATACTTTCGGATAGGCTATCATTAACGACAACAATATCGTAATCAGTCGGTATATTTGAACTATCATCAATGGTGATGAAACTCATGCCATACTCTTTGGTATAGGCACGAATATGTTGATTGCCAATATTAACCAGTAAATCGTCAAACGACGCTATTGGTAATATTGGAATCTGTGAATTAATAGGGAGATCTGGGAAAATTTGCGTGTAATCCTTATCAAGGACAGAAGCAATAAGAGCATCAATTGATACACTTAACACTGGATAGATAGCTTTAACTTTCTCCAAATCTTTTATATTCCAGGCTAAGGGAACGACATCTATACTATTATGAATTCTCAGAAAATCACTTTTATAACCGGCTACTGATATATCATTGAAAATAGATTCAGAGTAGGATGCGAAAGCATCATTACCTGCGGTTGGGCCTGCAAAAGCACAAACATTCATCCGAATATTGTTGTTTCCTTTATCGAGATACCGTCTCTTTAGATATAAACCAATGGTGGAAGATAGTACGCCTCCCAAACTGTGTCCTGTGATAGTAATATTTTGTACCCCGTCTTTCAGGGCAATTTTATCAATGGCATCAGTGAGTGATTCTCCATAACCCGGAGGATTGTTGCTTTTCAATTGATTAAGAATATAGCCTAATGCCATGTCAGTGCCATAGGCTATTTTGGCATCTTCAGGTGATCTTGAATCCCATCGTGCCCAATCTTGAGTTTTACAGACAATAATATCTTCATTGAGCCAGTTAATATCGGACCATGAGCCCCGAATAACCACGCGATAGTCATTTGGGTCATGGCGATTTTGCGCAATGAATAGAACATGATCATCCTTTTTATCTATAACGCTTTTTTTCCCATCAACGTCATCAACGCGAAACACCGCGGGTCCCCAAATGATAGTGAATTTATTTGCTGTCGCTTTGCTGCTTTCCAATGATTTGTGGATATTTTCCGAAACAATGCCCGGTTCTGGTTTGCTAGTTGTTATACCTCCAGAGTTAATAACGAAGCTGAGCGCGAGATTTATTTTTTGATCTTCACGAGAAATAGTCATGTTTACTCCCTATTTTTTCACGTAATAAGTGTTAATATGAGGTATTGGTTTAAATATCAATATTTAATTTTTTACTCTTCCATTTAAACAAAAAAAGAGTTAAACTTAAAGTTAATAATAACTTTCAATTCTGTCAAATAATTACATAGATTTTTTGATATTACTTTATTTGACAAAAATATAAATTATTTATTTTGAAATTAAAAACAAACGATCAGGATTATATATTTAATAATCACATGTAAATATTATTGCTATCTTTTTGGATTATGTTTCCTACTTAATGGTATTAATATGTAAATAGTTTTGAGATTCTTTATGAATAATTTTATTGGGAATGGTTATAAGTCATTGATATTCAGGTGGAAGTGATTTGTTATTATATTTGAATGGTTTTCTTTTAATGTCGCCTTTGTAATAAGGCGACATTAAGTTTAGATAAAATATAGATCAAGTATAATTAATTTATACTGCGTTAATATTATCCTCAGGCAAAGGTATAAGTAAGAAATAAGCGACAATATCTTGGGATAGATTACTATTAATAACCACAATATCATCAATAGGTGGTTGAGTGCCGTCGTTAACTTCTACTAAATTCATGCCATATTGGTTGGCATAGGCTTTAATATGTTGAAAAACAACTTGCTTATTGAGATCTAATTTAAAAATAGGTGCCGTAAAAGATAAATCTGGCGTGAGTTTGGTGTAACCCTTATCTCTTACAAGAAGAACGATCTTTTTAAATCTGTCTATTAATTTCTCATCTAATTTAATTAATGGTTCATAGATAGTTGGAATTTTTGCTAATCCATCCAGGTTCCAGATGAGGGAAATGACATCTTTGTGATTATGGATTCTTAAAAAATGGCTCTTATAGCTGGTTGTTGACGTGTGGTTAAAAACATATTTAATGTAAGAGGCAAAAGCGTCATTGCCGGTATTTGGGCTGGCAAAAGAGCAAACATGAATACGGATATTGTTATTTCCCTTATTAAGATATAAACGTTTTAAATATAATCCAAGGGTAGAGGCGAGAATGCCACCCAAACTGTGTCCAGTGATGGTAATATTATGAATGCCTTTTTCCGCAGCAATTTTATTAATTGCTTCAATCAGTGATTCTCCATGACCAGGAATATTGTTACTTTTTACTTGATTAACAATATAGTCTAATGCTATGTGGGTTCCATAGGAGATTTTAGCGTCTTTAAACTCTTCCGGGATATTTTGATCCCAAAGTGACCAATTTACGGTTTCGTGTACAGCAAAGTTTTCAACCTGCCAGTTAACATCGGACCATGAGCCACGGATAACGATGCGATAATCATGGGGAATTTTGCGATTTTTTACAAGAAATAAAACGTGGTCGTCCTTATTATCTTTACTGTTTTTTCCATTATCAACACGGAAAATAGCAGGTCCCCAAATAATAGAGAATCTATTGGCAGTGACTTTGCTCTTTTCCAATGATGTTTGAATGTTTTCCGCAACCATAGTCGGTTCTGGTTTTTCGGTTATTATACTTCCTGCACCACTGATAAAGCTGAGCGCGAGATTTGTTCTTTGATCTTTAAGAGAAATAGTCATTTTTACTCTCCATTTTTATGATATAAATGTTGGTGTGGAATAGTATCTTAATCTTATTTTTAAATAAAAAATAGAGTCGAATTTTAATTTGATAATAATAATATTTAAATTTATAAATATATTTATTTTATTATTTAATGTAACTATGATTTATAAAAAATAATATTAACTGAGGGTGAGGAATGAAATTAATAAATGGAGTTTTGAAATATAATGATACGAAAATTATTTGATTGGGGGTTATTTGGCGGTTGAAGAATATATCTATTTGTTTATACCCGTTATCCTTCAAGTTGCCTCTTTGTTGGCTGCACTCGCTCACCCCGGTCACATAGTTATCTATGCTCCCGGGGATTCACTCCCTTGCCGCCGCGATGCATCTTGAAATCCATAGGGTATATGCTAAATAATTAAAGGGCATAGAGTGGATATGCCCTATGGTATTTAATTATTTTTCAAGTGGTAGGGTGTTATTTTCTGCTCCCCACTCAGCCCATGAGCCATCATATAAATAAACATCTTTTTTACCGATGATGTCTAAACCTAGCACCAAAACGGCAGCGGTCATACCCGATCCACAATTGGCGATAATAGATTTGGTTAAATCTACATCTTGCTGATGGAAAATATCTGTTATTTCACTTGCTGATTTAAAGTGACCATTTTCTACTAACATAGTCCACGGAACATTTCTGCTACCCGGAATACGACCCATTTTTAAGCCGGGGCGTGGTTCTGGCGCTTTAGCTTGAAAACGGTCCGCTGCTCTGGCATCGACAATTTGGGTCCGTTGATCGTTGAGAGAATCCAGAATATGTTCCAGCGATTTCACTTTGTCGGCGTCGAAATCGGCATTAAAGATTTGGGGATTGCGTTTCACTTCACCTGATTCTGTTGGCAATCCTGTCTGTTGCCAACCTTGTAAACCGCCAGCAAGAATACGGACGTTACGGCTACCGAAGATCTTAAATGTCCACCATGCGCGAGGGGCAGAGAACATGTTGCCTTGGTCATAAATCACGACGAGATGATTTTCACTAATGCCCATTGCGCCAACAGCCTGACTAAAAGTTTGCGGATCGGGCAGCATATGAGGCAATCCACTTTGATGATTGGCAACTTTGTCTAAATCAAAAAATTGGGCGCCGGGAATATGGGTATCCAGCCAAAGTTTATGGCAATCAATTTGTTGAGGCGGCGGTGGGGCGGTTACATCAAGGATGACAATATTCTCATCATCAAGATGATCTTTTAACCATTGTGGAGTGACAAAGTATGCATTATTCATGAGGTCCCTCACTTAATACGAAGATGAATTAGATACAAGGATAAAATAAGTGTTACAGCCCGCTATTGTTGTTGTATCGGTGCTGTAATGGTTTCTTGCTGTTGACTGGCTGGTGATTCTATCGGTGTGGTTGAGCGGGTATACATATTAAGACCCGCTAAGAATACGCCGCCAATTGAACCAAATGCAAAGATAGCGATGAAAATGATAAGGAGCTTTTTCATTATTGTTCTCAGGTGTTGTAGAAAGTAGAAAGTATATAGCGTTCTGAATAGCTGGCAAGGTGCTCGCCAATTTCACAAACGAGTTGATTGTCGCCTCGACATGAAGCTGATTTCATTTCTGCTCTGTGGGACAATAGCACTCCGGTTGTATGTTAGAGAATTCAATGGCACTTTCTAATTCAATAAAAAATCAGATAAGTCAGTGGTATAAAGCATTACCTCAACATATTGATGGTTTTATTTCTCGTGCTCCGCAGCGACAGATGATTGCCGAAGTTGCAAAAACGCTGGCGGATCAGGAAGGTCGTCATTTGGTTATTGAGGCGCCAACGGGCATCGGTAAAACCCTTTCTTACCTGCTACCTGGCATTGCTATCAGCAGAGCGGAAAGTAAGCCATTGGTTGTCAGTACGGCAAATGTCGCTTTACAAGATCAGATTTACAGTAAAGACCTGCCACTGTTGCGCAAAATTATTCCTGATCTGAAATTTACCGGTGCTTTTGGTCGCGGTCGTTATGTTTGCCCACGCAATCTTGAAGCTATTTGTGCAACCGATAGCGAACAGCTCGATCTTATGTTTTTGGTTGAGGACAAAACAGAACTTGCTAATAGTGAAGAGAGGGAATTGTGTCGTCGGTTGCGTAGTGATTACACAACCTTTGCTTGGGATGGATTGCGTGATCACCATAAACTGGCTTTGTCCGATGCTTTGTGGGGGAAAGTGAGCACGGATAAAGCAAATTGTCTGGGGCGTAACTGTCACTATTATCATCGTTGCCCATTTTTTATTGCTCGCCGTGAGATCGAAAATGTCGATGTGGTGGTGGCTAACCATGCATTAGTGATGGCGGCTTTGGAAAGTGAATCGGTACTGCCTGATGCTAAAAATCTGCTATTGGTACTCGATGAAGGGCACCATATACCGGATGTCGCCAGGGATTCTTTGGAAGTTGAGGGGGAAATCACCCTGTTTCAACTTAATGGTCAATTAGATACTTTTGCTCGTCATGTTGAGCAATATCTGGTGCAATTCCATCCGGCAAAGCCACCACGCCTAGCTAATGCTAGTCGCCTGAATGAACACTGTGAAAAACTACGGGAATGCTTTAGAGAGCTTGCCACTATCACTCAGGCGCTTTTGCCTGAAAAGAATGAAGTCGATGAGTATCTGTTTGAGATGGGGAAATTGCCGGATAATTTGCTGCTTTGTTGTCAGCAATTATTTAAATTGACCGATGGTTTACGGGGATTAACAGAAGCGATACTGAATGATTTAACTGACCGGACGGCTAAACAGGATATTGTCAGGTTGCATCGATCTATTTTGCATACCAGCCGCGCGCTTGGATATTTTGAAAATATGGCTAAGCTGTGGCGTTTGGCAGCATTGGAAGAGTCATCCAGTGCGCCGATATCGAAATGGCTTAGACGCCGTGATGAGAAAAATCAGTCACATCTCTATTTCCATTGTGCCGGCATCAGAGTCAGTGAACAGCTTAATCAACTGCTTTGGCGTAGTATTCCTCATGTCGTCGTGACATCGGCAACGCTTTGTTCTCTGAATAGTTTTTCCCGTATTCAAGAGTTGACTGGGTTAACTGAAAAAGCAGGAGACCGTTTTGTCGCATTGTCATCACCTTTTGATCATATGCGGCAGGGCAGATTAGTTATTCCCAAAATGTCATTGGAGCCGACGCTTTACAATGAAGTCGCTCATTTGCAAGAAATGGCGTGTTATTTCAGGGCTCAATTGCTGAGGCGGCAACATAAAGGCATGTTGATTTTGTTCAGCAGTCAGAGGGCGATGGATATCTTTCTCTCTTATGTGACAGATTTACGCCTGATGTTACTTGTGCAAGGGGATCAGCCACGTTATCGGTTAGTGGAAACACATTGCCAGCGTATCAATGAAGGACAATGTAGTGTACTGATTGGATTGCAATCTTTTGCGGAAGGATTGGATTTAAAGGGGGATTATCTGTCCCAGGTTCACATTCAAAAAATCTCATTTCCGCCAGTGAATAATCCGGTCATTATCACTGAAAGCGAATGGTTGAAATCACTTAAACGTTATCATTTTGAAGTGCAGAGCTTACCAAGTGCTTCTTTTAACTTAATTCAGCAAGTAGGAAGGCTTATCCGCAGTCATGAATGCTATGGTGATGTGGTGATTTATGACAGGCGCTTACTGAGCAAAAGATATGGCCCAAGATTATTGCAGGCTTTGCCCGTTTTCCCCATTGAGCAGCCGGAAGTTCTTTCAGCGGCGGAAATTGGGCACATGAAAAAAGATAATTGAAACTCACACTTAGCGAAAGCAAGGCGATTTTTGTCATTATTGGCAATAACATAGCAGTATGAGATTGTTTTAGCAAAATCCGCCGTAAACCCTCGCCCAATGCGGGCGGTGATATAAGGCGAAAAGCCCGCAGGGCTTTCAGGTTATTAACCATCA
>NZ_LOIC01000069.1 GCF_001684335.1 Photorhabdus namnaonensis | reverse complement strand
GGAAGTGGAAAATTCGTGTGAAAGTTGTTCAGTCGATATCGCTATATTGTGAAACCTGGCCAACATAGCCAGGCAAATCAAGCCGGTATCCAGCTCCGGAGAAGAGTGGGGTGACTCAGTACTCATTTCATTATCCTGCATCAGACAACTTTATCCTTTAAATCAAACATCTGGATATTCATCTCACCCCTAGTAAGCTATCCAGAAATATCCGCAATCCGTTTAGTAAACAAATCACAATTCATGTAATTAAACATTTATATCATCAATTAATAATAAATTTCACTTAAAATATTAACAAATCGTGACATTAACCACAAAATAATATTAACATTTGCTAAACTTATAACGCT
>NZ_LOIC01000068.1 GCF_001684335.1 Photorhabdus namnaonensis | reverse complement strand
CGGATAATCAGATTTTCAGGGTGTTCACGCATGGCCGTTCATCCTTTCACCTGCCTCCGTCTGCGCGGAGGACAGGCTGGTGTTGATTTTGCAATTAATACAGCGTGTCAGGCAGTCTGAACTGGCTGAACAGGCCGCCGGCAAACGGGTTGTCGGATTCATCCACGTAGATACGGTAGGTCATGTCGCCGCCGTCCACCGTGAACCGCACATCAAACGCCTCCTGACGCACGTTAGTCAGTTTGCCGCTGTTAATCAGGCGCAGCTGAGCCCACGGGCCGGTGAAGCGGATGGCGCGCGG
>NZ_LOIC01000067.1 GCF_001684335.1 Photorhabdus namnaonensis | reverse complement strand
GCTTTGCCCAAGGCAAATTCTGATCAGAGGGGAACAACGATATACCGCTAAATACAAAACTGCCAACCGCAGATGGCTAAGGTACTGGGGATAAAGGGATGGTTAACAAAAGCAAATTTCGACAGGCATTATAACGTTCATGGAGCCAAAACGACTGTCGTATATCGCACAAACGCAAAAACCCCCAGCCTGCGCTGAGGGTTTCCACTGTTTTTAAAGCCTGGCAGTGTCCTACTCTCACATGGGGAGACCCCACACTACCATCGGCGCTACGGCGTTTCACTGCTGAGTTCGGCATGGGGTCAGGTGGGACCACCGCGCTATCGCCGCCAGGCATATTCCGTTTTATTCCAACCCTTGTCTGACTCTCTGTCACCACAACCATTGGAACCAATCTCTGAACAAGCTGAAACCTGTCTCTCTTCCGGCCGCTCTCTTCTGACAGCCGCCTGCTGCACGCCAAAACCCCTTCGGCGTTGTAAGGTTAAGCCGCTCGGTTCATTAGTACTGGTCAGCTCAATGCGTCGCCGCACTT
>NZ_LOIC01000066.1 GCF_001684335.1 Photorhabdus namnaonensis | reverse complement strand
GTCCGGGGAGTCCACGGTTAACAGCCGGCCCAGGATGTCGTAATGATAACGGGTGGTCCCTTCCGGGGCGCGCAGCGTCGTCAGCCGGCGGGCAGCATCATAATCATAGCGGGTTACGTTCTCTTCCCCGTCCCGCTTTTCAATGCAGTTCCCCGACCGGTCATAGCGATAATGCCACTGCGTGCCGGCGTAATCCTGCTCGGTGATAACCCGCCCATCGGCATCCAGTGTGTAGGTGTAAGTTTCCCCCTGCGGGTTAATCACCTGCGTCAGTTGCAGCGTGTCGGCATCATAACGATACTGCCAGCGATGCCCCT
>NZ_LOIC01000065.1 GCF_001684335.1 Photorhabdus namnaonensis | reverse complement strand
TAATGAGATGGTCGCCCTCACCCTGTTAGCGATATATTGACAGCGTGTGATTTATTTTTTTAAGAGGCCATCATCATGAACACTATCGCACTGATTGGTATCGATCTCGGCAAGCATTCCTTTCATGTCCATTGTCAGGATCATTCGGGGAAAGCCCTGCTACGTAAAAAATTCACCCGAACTAAATTGATGGAATTCTTAGCTAGCTGCTCTCCGGCAACGGTGGTGATGGAAGCCTGTGCTGGCGCGCATTTCATGGCAAGGCGGATCGCTGATTTGGGGCATGAGGCCAAGCTGATTTCACCGCAGTTTGTTCGTCCTTTCGTCAAAAGTAACAAGAATGACTTTATTGATGCCGAAGCTATCTGTGAAGCCGCCTCACGTCCTTCAATGCGGTTTGTTCAGCCCAGAACGGAAGCTCAACAAGCCATGCGAGCCCTGCACCGTGTCCGGGAATCGCTGGTACGGGATAAAGTGAAAACCACCAACCAGATGCAGGCTTTCCTGCTTGAGTTTGGCATCAGTATGCCCAAGGGAATTGCTGTGATAAAACAGCTCTCCACTGTGTTGGGTGAACATGAACTTCCCCCTTATCTGGTACAGGTATTACTGCGGTTACAGGCGCATTATCACTATCTGGTTAAACAAATCACCGAGATTGAAACCGCCCTGTCACAGGAGATTGCTCAGGATGATACCGGACAACGGCTGATGACGATCCCCGGCATTGGCCCCATCACGGCGAGTGTGCTTTCCTCACAACTGGGCGATGGGAAGCAATACGCACACAGCCGGGATTTTGCAGCCTCGACGGGATTGGTTCCCCGCCAGTACAGTACTGGGGGAAAGACAACCTTATTGGGGATCAGTAAACGGGGTAACAAGACACTCCGGCAACTGTTAGTGCTATGTGCTCGAACGTTCATACTGCATATCGAGCATAGAAAGGGCAAACTGGCTGACTGGGTTAAGCAGCAACTTGAACGAAAGCATTCTAATATCGTGGCCTGTGCGTTGGCGAATAAACTCGCCCGGATAGCCTGGGCTATTACGACACAACACACGGTATTTGTTGCCTGAAACTGACGTCATTGTGAATCTATTTAACTATTACCCCACTGGTTTTGCGAAGACTGATAATTGATGACATGAACGGCCTACCGGCCTGATGAGAAACCTAGCATAAAAATTGGCTCCTTGAAGCCGGCACACTTTTAAGGTTCATCAGGCGCGGAACTCATCGAGGCGCGGGCATCCTTGCCTATAGTGACGCCGGATAGATTTAAGCAAGCCCAAAATTCATCAAAATGAGTGTTGCAAAAACGAGGGTGACCATAGA
>NZ_LOIC01000064.1 GCF_001684335.1 Photorhabdus namnaonensis | reverse complement strand
CACAGCGCTGTGCAGCCCCTGTATCTGGCGGGTGAAGCTGAACAGGGGGCTGCGCTGACTGATATCCACTTTATTGAGCATCATGTCCGGCATGGCCGCGTTGAGCTGCTGCATCCATTGGCGCCAGAACTGCGCCAGCTCAGCGCGCCAGCGGTGTTCATCCTGCGCATTCAGACTAAAGGTGACGCCCAGGATCTGCGCCCGCTGCGATCGGTCCAGCGACTGGAAGGCGGCGCTGAAACCGTGCAGCCGGTCGAGTTTGGTCAGTACCAGATAGCAGGGCAGATGATTATGCAGGGTTAACCGCAGATCCTGGAGGCGCAGGTGAAGCGCGGCGATAACCCGTTCCCGCTGCGCTTTGTTGTCGGTCAGTAAGCGGTGAATATCCACCGTCAGGATGAGGCCGTTGAGCGGCTGGCGCTGACGGTTTTCGGTCAGCCAGGCGAGCAGGGCCTGCCATAAGCGGGCGGGCAGTTGAGGTTGGGGGGCGTCCGGCGGCGACCGCTGGTCGATAAGGAAGCCGTCCGGGTCAATGATGACGGCTTTCTCCCCCAGCCAGCAGCGCAAATGCAGGGGCGGCGCCTCTTCCCCGGTCAGGGTGTCCGGCGCGGCAATGTCAGTCAGCCGGCAGCCTTCCTGAATCAGTGTGGTTTTGCCGCTGCCGGTGTTGCCCATCACCAGGTACCAGGGGCGCTGGTAGAGATAATCCCGGGTCCCCAGATGGCGTTGCAGCCGGGCTTTCCAGTGATGGAGATAACTGTCCTGACGGGTGATGTCGGCCAGCACCGGATCGACGGTTTTCAGTTCCACTTCCAGCCTGAGTTTTTCAAGCTGGCGCAGGCGGCGCCAGATTTTTATCCCGACAACGCTCAGGGCCAGCAGGAGGAGGATGACCGTCGCCAGCCAGCGGGCAGACAGGGTTTCCAGCGGGCGGGTCTGTTTGAACTGCCAGTCGGGACCCCACCACCACAGCCAGATAAGGGCGATACAGGGCAGGAGGGCCAGTATCAGCGAGGCGGCGGCTTTCAGTGGCGGCAGACGCGGCCTCGCCGGTTTTTTGATATTTTTTAGCAGCAGAGAGAGCCAGTTCATGGGTTAACGCTCCTGTTTGCGGTCGTCGCCTTTGCGGGGGCGGTGATGGCGGCTTTTTCCGCCAGGGCCGCCAGCAGGCCGGGTTCCCAGTCGGCGAG
>NZ_LOIC01000063.1:823-124484 GCF_001684335.1 Photorhabdus namnaonensis | reverse complement strand
GCTGAGGTTCACCCCGTGGCGTTGATAAGCGTGCTTCTTGATGTGGAGCGCCTTGTTGTACGCGAAACGAACCGCACCGAACTGAGCACTGAGATAATCAGCCTGTTCGGGTGTCGGGTAAATGCGGACTTTGGTGGCTCTTAACATCATCAGCACTCATCGGGATAGTTTATGTATTTTAACCGCTTTTTTGGGCCGTGTCCCCCTCGAGCTGCCAGTGAACGTGATGGTTAATAACCTGAAAGCCCTGCGGGCTTTTCGCCTGATATCACCGCCCGCATTGGGCGAGGGTTTACGGCGGATTTTGCTAACTCCTTACGGGCGGCGCCAATTACCGTTACGGTAAATTTCATATCAGCATCCTTGTAATCATATACGATGATTTTACTCCATCAAAACAAAGCAATCAACAATGATTACTTTCAAACATTACTTATCTGATATTCTCCAGTTTGTTTGGTAAATAGAGACGTTCACGGGCCCAGATAACCTCGGGTGTATCCCGAACAATCTTTTTATCCAGAATAATCTTATAAATTTATTGAATACACAAATTATTAACGCTGAGTAAAGCCGAATTTAATAATACACCTTAATTTTAGCCGTATTTATTAAATAGTTTAATTCAATAAAATCATAATACATATTAAAAATATATATCACCTTACAACCAAGCAAAAACAATTACTATTTATTCCGAATCAACCTTATTCCAATAAATTATTCACCATGATTAAACAGGCCCTTATAAGAGCCTGTTTAACTTTACTCTCCAATTATTAACGGGAAGAGAAAATAATCCATTCTAATATTTTCTTTGCATATAAAATTAATGATGAATTAGCTCTAACGAATACAGTGTTACCGTTGAAGGTTTCGCTCCTTTATCAACCAACGTTAATTTATTATTAGCTATAGACACATTAATCTGACTAGTCACCTCAGGTGGTGTTATTTGTTCCAGCGATCCGCCTTGTTGAATACGATACGCTTTGACTTTAAATTTCTTACAACCTATATGATCAATCACCACAGTAACGCCTTGGTCACTATGAGTATAATCACGAGTTTTAGGTCTTAAAAGAGAATCTAGTGGAAGTTGTTGCATCGGCTCCTTTTGCACTACCGCATTATTAGATTGAATGGTTGTCGGATCAACACCACCAAACCATTTGTTCTTACTACAGGTATCCGTTAATTGATCTAATGTTCGGCTAGTATCCAAATAATATTGTCGATATAAATCAGCAGGAACCGGTGCTACACTACCATCAGAAAAACTCTTATCCACTTTATAATTTGCCGCCAGAATATTAATTTTGTTACCCGATTTATTTTCAGCAGCCAAAACCGTTAAGCCGGTTGAAAAATCTTTTTGACCACTTAAGATATAAGGTGTTTTTAATAATTTAGCAAAAAGACCAAAAGATTGAGCTGAATAAGTACAGAAATTTCTGACATTTGGATTTTTAGGGTTAGGTTGATCATTAAACAAACCAAAAGATAAACCATCCCCACGATAATAATGAGCCAAGTCAACTTTGGTATATTGCATATAAATCAATGAGGAGGCGATATATGCCGCATTTTTAGGACTCTGCACTTTGGTAAATGTATTTCTCGATCCAAAAGGAGTAGAGTTCCACTCGGTACAAATACTCTCTGTCTTAGTAAAACCATAAATATGCAAACTATTCTGAATGGTATTACCCATATCAATAATGTTTTGCGGGTCTCCAGTATCAACATATCCATGCCAAGAAAAGAAATCTAACGGTACATGGTTATCCCTACAATATCGGAAGAATCCATCGATATAATGTCCTCCGGCATGATTACTAAATGAAATACCGGCCCCTCCGACTTTAGCTTCAGGATCAACCGCCTTAATTAATCTCACTACTTTTTCATATAATTGATAATACTTTTGTGGATCATCCGTATTCCAGAAAAATAGCAAGTCAGGCTCATTCCAAATCTCCCAATAGCTTATTTTTCTCGGCAGCCCAATACAGGCATAGTTTACACCATAACGATTCACCAAAGCTTTAACTAATGCTGCATAAACATCAAAATCCTCTGGTATTTCATAACCGCCATCAAGTGAACGCCCAATACGAAAAAAGAGTTGTCGCTCAATATTATTTGGGTTCAGATCTGCTTGATTATTCAGAACATCACGCAAATAAGCATCCGTCATTTCATAATTAGCATCTTTTAATGCAAGATTCACATCATGATTTCTCATCCCAATAGCCGCATTGGGAAAAATACTTCTGACATTTGCAATATCAGCAACCAGCTTTTTAGCCGCAGGTTTATTCTCCTCCGGCACATTGATAATCATTTGATCTTGATTGTTTTTCCTATCCACCTGGAAATAATTATCTATATCCCCAATACCAAAGCCGTCATGGAGCCGAACATGGGTAATTCCCATCTGATTAAATTCATTATCTAAATCCGGGAAACCTGGCGCTATCGATTTAGGAAGACCATTGACGCCATTAACCGCTTTAAGACGTGAGTTATATCCAGCTGATAAATCTCGATGATTTTTATTAAATGAAAAAACTTTAGTCATAATGCCCTCTATACTAATTAAGAAATTGTATCCCTATAAACCAAAAACAATATCAAAGAATAAATACATTTATCTGGTAACTCAATAACAATAAATGAATGGAAGACCTAGATAATAGTAAATATCACTTTTAACTACATCTAAAATTCTCATCTATTACTTTGAATTTATTGAATTAAACAAACAATTACATTAATACAATTATTTCTTATAGTAAAATTGACTCTGTGATTTATTTAACCACAGAATCATTAAAAGAGAAAAAAATCAATCAATAAAGAGTGATATTAATAACAATGATAAAATAACACATGATAAAACCATATAGAGAACAAATTATATTTTAAAATATCGTAAAAAAGATCATTTAACGCATATTAAAAACATATTTCCAATCATAAAAAAATAACCTTAATTCTAAATAAAATACATATAATTCAATTAACTGTTATCAAACAGGCTCTTTTCAGAGCCTGTCATATTAAAATTATTTAATCTTCATTGATTAAATAATTTATTCCAATATTTCCATTGCATATAAAATTAATCATTATTTAGCTCTAACGAATATAACGTTACTGTTGCAGGCTTCGCTCCCTTATCCACTAACGTTAATTTATTATGAGCTATAGATACATTAATTTGGTTAGTCACTTCCGGTGGCGTCATTTGTGCCAGAGATCCACCTTCTTGAATACGGAATGCTTTGACTTTAAATTTTTTATAACCTATATGGTTAATTACCACGGTAACACCCTGGTCGCTATCAGTATAATCCCGACTTTTAGTTCTCAACATATTATCACCCGGAAATGGCTTAACAGGTTCACGTTGCACAACCGCATTATCAACATGAACAGTTGTCGGATCAATGCCGCCAAACCATTTATTCTTACTCCAGGTATCTGTTAATTGATTCAGTGATCGACTAGCATCAAGATAATATTGTTGATATAAATAATCAGGAGCCGCATTACCATCGGCAAGGCTTTTATCAACTTTATAATTTGCGGCAAGGATATTTATTTTATTACCTTCAGCATTCTCGGCTGCCAAAACAGTTAAACCCGTGGAGAAATCCCTATTACCATTTAAAATATAAGGTGTTTCGAACATTCTGGCAAACAGGTAAAAGGATTGAGCTGAATAGGTACAGAAATTTTTAACACTTGGATTTTTAGGATTTGGCTGGTTATTAAACAAACCAAAAGATGAGCCATCTCCCCGATAATAATAAGCTTTGTCGACTTTTATATATTGCATATAAATAAATGTGGAAGCAATGTATGCCGCATTTTTAACACCCTGTACTTTTGTATAGGTATTTTTTGTCCCAATAGGACAAGAAGTCCATTCAGTACAAAAACTTGCTACATCGGTAAAACCATAAGTATGCAAACTTTTTTGCACCACATTCCCCAAATCAATAATGTTCTGCGGGTCTCCGGTTTCAACATATCCATGCCAGGAATAAAAATCCAACGGCACATGATTATCTCTACAATATTTCAAAAATCCATCGAGATAATCTTCTTTGCCTCTATCAGCAAACGCAATACCCGCCCCACCGACTTTAACCGAAGGATCGACAGCTTTAATTATTCTTGCAATTTTTTCATATAATGCATAATACTTTTCAGGATCATCACTATTCCAGAAAAAATATAAGTCAGGTTCATTCCAAATCTGCCAATAAGTTATTTTTCTTGGCAAACCGATTCGGGCATAGTTTAAAGCGTAGCGATTCACCAACGTGCTGACCAATATGGCATAAATATCAAAATCCTCTGGTATTTCACAACCACCATCACCGGAACGTCCAATACGAAACATGATTTGTCGCTGAATATCATTTGGGGTTAGATCAGCTTTATTATTCATAATATCGCGCAGA
The DNA here is from genome assembly GCF_001684335.1 of Photorhabdus namnaonensis. Lineage (GTDB taxonomy): Bacteria > Pseudomonadota > Gammaproteobacteria > Enterobacterales > Enterobacteriaceae > Photorhabdus > Photorhabdus namnaonensis. The sequence goes on along the minus strand of NZ_LOIC01000063.1, from coordinate 120,006 downwards.
TAAGCGTCAGTCATTTTATAATTAGCCTCTTTTAATGCAAGACTAATATCATTATTTCTCATCCCGGCAGCCGCATTGGGAAAAATACTTCTGATATTTGCAATATCAGTGAGCAATTTCTTAGCCGCAGATTTATTTTCTTCCGGCACATTAACAATTATTTGATTTCGATCATTGACTCTATCCACCTGATAATAATTATCCATATCGCCAATACCAAAACCATCATGCAACCGGATATGGGTAATTCCCATCTGATTGAATTGATCATCTAAATCAGGAAAACCCGGCAACAAAGATTTAGGAACACCATTAACACCATTAACCTCTTTAAGACGTGAATGATGACCCGCTGATAAATCCCGGTGATTTTTATTGAATGAAAAAATTTTAGTCATAATAAACTTCTATCCTCTATATTCATTAATAAATGACATTTATATAAACAAGAATAATACCAGAGAATAAATATATTTCTCTGACAACTCAACAACAATAAATGAATAGAATAGTTAGAGAATAGTTAAATATCATTTTTAACTGTATCTTAAAATTACCTTCTGTTAATTTTAATTCATTATAGCAATCAACAATCACATAGATATAATTATTTATGAAAATAATCGATTCTGTGATTTATTTAACCAAATAAGCACCAAATAACCAATTATTTAATAAGGAGTTGATATTAATAACAACAGTAAAAAACACCCAATAAAATCATATAGTGAGTTATATTAAATAATATCGCATAAAATCATTAATATATAATCAGGAGAATTCGACTAAATAATCTCAGCAAGACTCTTTTGCAATAACGACATAAATACGGTTAATTTTGCTAGCGTGCGAGCAAGCGCCCGTAGTAAATAATATTTGCCATCTCTATTTTCTCTTTGTTCCACTCAATGCCGTCCGGGACCAATATTGTTACCACCACGGTTTTATTGCACCAATAATCCATGTGGTAATACAGTTCCCTCTCCCAATAGAGTTGATACAATAACTTCTCATTTAATCAGTAAAGAATAAAAATTCTTAGTCACATAACCGCCCGTTTCCAACTTTTTACAAACATATTTAAACAAAGCTTTCTGTGTTATTTTTCTTTTTAGGATTATAAAGTATTTTTCAGAAAAAATGTTCAATAATATAGGGTTTAATCCGGTCGATAATAGATAATTGTCCGAATTGTTCTAATTTTATAGGGTAAAATAAATAAAAATCACAACGCTACTTCTCCATATCAATATAAATCGCAATATTAATATGATAACTGATAACTGATAACTGATAACTGATAACTGATAACTGATAACTGATAACTGATAACAAAAGATTACCAAACAATAATCTAATAACCTCCAAAATTAGCTCAATGCAGATTTGCATTTTTCGCAAATCACTTATACATAAAATACATATTCAAAAAATAAAAAAAAGAATAGATTATAGAGAGTTACGTATAGTGAGGAAGTGATTATGAAAGAGCAAAATGTTTTATTAACCGGAGCAACAGGCTTTATCGGTGCATACATGCTTGACGAATTAATAAAAACAAGATCATACGGTAAGATCTTTGTCATAATTCGCAAGGTTGATAGCCTCAATCCAATCAGAAGGATTGAGGATGCATACAAAAAATTCTCGATAGAATATAAATACAACCTAAGAGATTCATCAAAGGTAGAAATAATAGAAGGAGACATTACAAAACCCAATCTTGGCCTTGCTCCTGAAATGTGGATATATTTATCAAATGAAATTGATATTATCCATCATATCGCAGCGAGAGTGAACCATATCAAGCCTTATGACACTCTTAAAAGCGCTAATGTTGATAGTGTTAGAGACATCGTGGAACTATCTAAAATAGGGAAAAATAAAATAGTAAATTTTGTTTCCACCCTAGGATCAGCAGTAGCTCTGGATAGTAACGGAGAATATGTTGAGAACTTTCCTGATAGCAAACCACTATTTTCAGATATGGGATATCTTTTATCTAAATGGGAAGCTGAAAAGATTTTAAGAGAGCATCATAACAGTGGTGGTAAAACAAATATTTTTCGTCTAGGCTACGTTTCAGGTCACAGTAAAACAGGGATTTCACTATATAAAGATAATCAGTTCATGCTTTTTATTAAAAGTTGTATCCAAATGGGATATGCCCCGATTCTGAATCGTACTATTCATCTTACACCAATAGATAAAACAGTTGAATTCATGAACCTACCAATATTTTCTAAGGAGGGAGGACATGTCTTCAATCTATTTAACTATAAGGAATTAATCCACTGGAGCGAAATCATAAATTGGTTAAAGAGCTACGGTTATAGGATCGAGTTTTTAGAATTCTATGAATGGCAGAAAAAATTACTGCAAGATGGTGAAAATAGCCCACTATACAGGCTTTTTTCTCTTTACGGTGTTCCTGAAGCTCACGAAAAGATCTTGCGTTTTGGTCGTGAAATTAAGAAATTTCACTATGAACAGACAGATAAAATTTGCATAAAAGAAACTATTAACTTCCCAATGGTTAAATACGACCTGCTAAAAACTTATATTGATTATCTTATTGAACAGGAATTTATTCCATCACCAATAATTGAAAACCATGTAGCCAAATGCTTAGTTAGCTAATCAATAAACCACCTTTCTATAGCTATAGTCGTAAAGCTATATAAATTGAAGAAAATAATTATGATAGAAGCTTATATATGTGATGCAGTAAGAACCCCATTTGGAAAATATGATGGATCATTATCTCAGGTCCGTGCCGATGATCTAGCAGCACTAACTATTCAAGGGCTTTTGACAAGACATCCCCAATTAGAAAGTATATACATTAATGACGTAATTCTTGGATGTGCAAATCAATCTGGAGAAGATAATCGCAATGTCGCACGAATGGCATTACTGCTGGCTGGCTTGTCTGAACAAGTACCTGGTACAACCATCAACAGACTCTGTGGATCTGGGCTTGACGCTGTTGCTATGGCGGCAAGAACCATCAAATCAGGTGAAGCAGATTTAATAATTGCAGGGGGAGTAGAAAGCATGACAAGAGCTCCCTATGTCATGGGGAAAGCACATAAAAGCTTTGCCAGAAATATGGAAATTGAAGACACAACGATGGGATGGAGGTTTATCAACCCTCGAATGAAAGCAATATATGGTGTCCACACAATGCCTGAAACCGCAGAAAATCTTGCTGAACGTTACTCTATTTCAAGACAGGAGCAGGATAAATTTGCTTTACAAAGTCAACTACGAACATCACTCGCACAGGAGAATGGATTTTTCAAGGATGAGATTATCCCCGTTATTCTTCCAGGAAAAGCCAGTGATACAATGATCTTTTCCAAAGACGAACATCCAAGGCAAACATCATTAGAGGCACTAACCACATTACGGCCAATCGTGAAAAAAGAGGGAACAATTACTGCTGGAAACTCCTCTGGAATTAATGATGGTGCCAGTGCCCTATTGATTGCCAGCAAAATAGCATGTGATAAATATCAGCTAAAACCTCTAGCAAAAATTCTTGTTACAGCAACAGCAGGAGTTCACCCTGAAATTATGGGAATAGGACCAGTTCCCGCAGTCAAAAAAGCCTTAGCTATGTCCAAAGCAAAAATTGAAGATATGGATATTATCGAAATCAATGAAGCATTTGCTGCACAAGCCCTAGCCGTAATGAAAGAACTTAATATTCGATGGGATGCTCCTCATGTTAACTGTAATGGAGGAGCTATTTCTCTAGGCCACCCACTAGGGGCATCTGGGGGGAGAATTTTGGCAAATGCGGTCTATCAACTACATCGGCAACAAGGAAAATTGGCTTTATGTACCATGTGCATTGGTGTTGGGCAAGGCATCGCAATGATCATTGAAAGGATTTAATTATCTTTCTGCCAAGATTAGATCGTCTTGGCAAGCCTCTTTTGCAATAACGACATAAATACGGTTAATTTTGCTGGCGGGTGAGCAAGCGCCCGCAGTAAATAAATATCTTCTTTACGTCCATCTGGATCATCAAATAGAGGAATAAGTTTTTCAGAACGAATATCTGCTGATACCACCCAATTAGGCAGAAGCGCTATTCCAAATCCACTCACTGCGGCCATTCTCAATGTTTCAAAGTCATCACTGCGAAAGATCCTGTTATCATCGTTGAAGTTAATAACACTGCGATAGCGTGACCAGCAAATACCTGCGGGGTCATGATGTTTATCAAGCAAATAGTGCTCACCCAGTTCAGTAAGTGTTGTCGGTGTTCCATGCCTTTGAATATAGCCTGGGCTGGCACAAATAATCCAAGTTTGTGTGGCGATACGTTTGGAATAAAGTGTGCTGTCCTTTAACTCACCAATACGAATAACTATATCGAGACGATCCCTGACCGGATCAGTCAAACGTTCTGTTTGATCAAGTTCAACCCGAATTTTAGGATATCGAGTGAATAGTTCTGCTAGCATCGGAATAATATGTTGACGTCCAAACGTTGGCAGGCAAGCTACACGTAATGCCCCTTGCGGTTCGCCATTCAACGCCGCTAACTCAGCCTGAACATCAACAAGATCATTGATAATACCTTGCGCCCTTGAAAACAAAATCTCCCCTGCGTCAGTCAGCGATAAACCGCGGGTAGAGCGAAAGAATAGTTTTGTCTCTAACACCTGTTCAAGGTTGTCTATCTGACGTGTGATAGAGGATGCAGCCATACCTTGCAAACGAGCAACGGCAGAAAAACTCTGTGAGCGGACAACATGAATGAATGTTGTTAGCATATCGGTACGTAATAAATCTTTCATCGCAATTTTTACCTATACATTTCATATATTACAAATAATACACAATATCTGGTATCGCTATTATTTTTGCATTCTATGCAAAACAATTTCGTTCGCTCTCTTTATTCCCACGCTCTCAAGATAATGCCAGAATCATTTCATCATAATTCCGGCCAAATGCTGAAATGCTGAGAGTTCCCATGTCAAATACAGCAATAAAACCAAATCCTATTTCTTCCGTTTCTCTTATCTTATTATCCGCTGCTTGTGGTTTTGCTGTAGCGAATATTTATTATAATCAACCATTATTGCCAATAATTGGGACAAGTTTTAACGTTAATGGTTCAATATCCGGCTGGATCGCGACACTAACGCAGATCGGCTATGCGACGGGGCTTCTCTTTTTTGGGCCGCTTGGAGATACACTAAGTCGTCGCAAACTGGTTTTCTGCCTCTTAATCGGCAATATAATCAGCCTTATCTTATGTGCCACAGCACCAAATTTTACATGTCTTCTGACAAGTAGCCTGATTATGGGGCTAACTTCTATTTCAGCACAAATCATTATTCCCGCCGTGTCCGGTTGGGTAATACCAGAAAAGCGTGGCCGGGCGGTAGGAAGTCTGATGAGTGGCCTTTTCGCCGGCGCACTGCTTGCCAGGGCATTGAGTGGTGCGGTCGGAGAGCATTTCGGCTGGCGTGAAATGTTTATATTGGCAGCTTTAATCGATATATGTCTATTTTTTCTTATCTGGTTTGTGTTGCCAGAAATAGAAACACCACACACGATGAATTACAGCCAACTTCTTATTTCACTCGGTAAGTTAATAAAACAACACCCCCTTTTGCGTGAGGCCGCATTATCCGGTTTTTTACTGTTCGCCGCTTTTAATACGCTGTGGGGGTCGCTGGCCTTATTACTTTCCCAACCACCTTACGGATGGGGGAGTGATATCGCCGGTCTTTTTGGTTTGACGGGCATTGTAGGAATGCTAGCTTCACCAATAATAGGTTCGTTGACAGATCACTTCGGTGGAAAGGCAATTGTTGCCGCAGGCGCTTTATTAGTAACACTAGCTTTGTGCCTAATTAGCGGCACGAGCCACAGTATTCTATTTTTATTCGTTGGTATTATTCTGCTAGATCTTGGCAGCAGAGCGGGTTTAGTGGCAAATCAAACACGGTTATATACATTATTACCTGATGCCCGTAGTCGGCTTAATACCGTATTTATGACCTGCTATTTCGCCGGTGGCGCAATAGGTTCCTCTTTGGGAGCTGTCGCGGCATGGCATTTTTCTTGGTATGGTATCGCTTTCAGCGGTGGTGGATGCGCATTATTAGCTGCTCTGGTGGTCCTGTTTAGCTCAAATAACAGAAAGCAAATATGATTTTTACACACTACGTCCCAAGCCATCTTTTGCGATAGATTGCCACCAGCCAGAAGATAACTGGTATCACGGTATTAACCAGTAGAAATAATGTTGTCTCAATGGACTTACGATAACAGCAAAATATCTGTACTGCATTCTACAGACAACACACCGCCATCTGCGGTAACAATCGAATTGGATCCTATCAGTGCTGCGGTGCCTGATAAATCCAGAGAAAACAAGCGCAATAACAAGTAGGTGACAAGTGTTCAATGGTTCTAATTTGCGATTAGCTCGTCTGTATCACGAGCTATCTCTTGAGCAAGTGGCTGAGCGGGTTAATAAAACCCGCCAATATATTCAGCGGCTGGAATCCGGCTTTGCTGTGCCCACTAATGAACTTTCTAATGAATTAGCGACTGTATTGCAGGTTACTCCTGCGTTTTTTGAAACCCAAGTACAATCTCCTGTGAACGAGGAGATTGTTCATTTCCGTAAACGCAGCGCAATCAGAGTAGCAACAAAATTAGCAGCACTTGCAAAGGCTGAGTTATATAGACGATTAATTGTTGTTTTTGAAGAAAACTTAAATTTACCCCCAGTGTTATTTCCTGAATTAAAAGCAAATTCCTCGGAAGAAGTTGAACGAGCAGCAGAAAAATGTCGGATTGATTGGGGATTAGAGTTTGGGCCAATTGAAAATGTGACTCGCTTGGCTGAAAAGCTAGGTGCATTTGTCACCTCATTTGACTCAGTATCTGATGATGTTGACGCGTTATCCGTTCCATTAGATAGACCTTTCATTGTCAGAAATACAGCCAAGAAATCATCCTGCCGACAACGGTTTGATATTGCATATGAAATTGGACATCTTGTGCTACACGGCGGAATATCTACTGGTGACAGAATAACCGAATCTCAAGCCAACCAATTTGCCTCTGCCCTACTTTTACCACGAAGTGCAATGGCTAAATATTTCCCTGCCCCGATAGGCGGGAGAATCAATTGGCGAGGTCTAAGCGAGTTCAAGTTAACCTGGAAAGTGAGTAAAGCAGCAATTATTTATCGGGCACATCAGCTTTCTCTTTTAACCGATACGCAATACAAAACGGCTTTTTTGGGGCTTAAACGTAAGGGAGAAGCTATTGAGGAAAAAGAGGATTATCTTATTCCCCATGAAAAACCTGAATTATTTCATCGAGCAATAAAAGTGCTTATTAATGATGTTTGTATTGATATTGAAGCATTAGCAAAGCGTTTAAAAATTACAGTGCCAATGCTGCTTGAACTGGCTAACGATAATTCACTTTATGAGCTTAATAATCAGACAAATTCTGCAAACGTCATCTCGATGTTTTCATTTCGATCAAGAATAGCATGATCACTTTCCACTCTGATCAAATTAAGCTTCATTACACAAACCAATTATCACCTTAAATCTTAACCGCGCTCTCCAGCGCGGTTATTTAGTGGAGCAATCCGTGGCAATTAACCTGATGAAACCGCTTCCATTCCCACCAATCCCACTTTCAAATAGCCCGATTTACGCAAAGAGTCCATCACATTCATCAGTGTTTCATAATCCACGGTTTTATCCGCCTGAAAGAAAATGGTTGTTTCTTTATTAGATTGGGTTGTCTGATCCAATACCGCTGCCAAAGTGTCATGATCGACTTGTTGATCACCGACATAAAGCTGGCGATCAGCCTTAACCGTTAAGAATACCGGTTTTTCTGGACGCGGCTGCGGTTTTGCCGACGATGCAGGTAGATCCACTTTAATATCAACGGTTGCCAGTGGCGCTGCTACCATGAAGATAATCAATAGCACCAACATCACGTCAATAAATGGTGTGACGTTGATTTCGTGCAATTCGCCGCTATCGTCCAAATCTTCATTAAGACGTATTGCCATAAATCACCTTGTCTTGCTATTTGCTAAATCCAGATCACGGCCAAGCAGTAATAACGACTGTGCCGCCATATCGCCAACCTGACCACGGTAAGCCGCGATCATTCGGGCGAAGATGTTATAAATCACAACAGCAGGAATCGCAGCCACCAGACCAAGCGCTGTCGCTAATAAGGCTTCCGCAATACCCGGCGCCACAACCGCGAGGTTAGTTGTCTGGGAGTGAGCAATACCGATAAAGCTGTTCATGATGCCCCATACCGTACCAAACAGACCAACGAAAGGAGAGATCGCCCCAATGGTTGCCAGATAGCCATTGCCACGCCCCATATGACGGCTGATCGCCGCAACCGAACGCTCCATACGGAAAGCCGCGCGCTCTTTTGTGCTATTCAGATCAGCGCTCTCAGAAGATAGCTGACGTTCTGCCCGTGCTTCACCCAGTAACAAGCGGCTGATACTGAGTTTGTTGAAACCTTCGGCAATTTCCGCCGCCTGATCAAGACTCTTCACGTCCGCCAAAGCCAGTCGCTCTTTACGTAAACGACGACCAGCAGCCAACAGTTCTGTGCCTTTTGAGAAGAATAAGGCCCAGGTAATCACAGAAGCGATCACCAGACCAATCATCACGGTCTTAACAACAACGTCGGCGTTCTGATACATGCCCCAAATAGACAGATCAGTCGCAAAGCCGCTGGAAAGGCTGGCTTCATCAGCAGGAACGTTAGGTGCAACCTCATCCGTCGCAACCGGCGTCACTTGGGCGGCCTCCGTCGCAGGTGCCGTTTGCGGTGCAATCTGATTTGCAGGTGGTGCGGTTGTACCCGTCGTTGCCGGAGTAGAACCTGCAATTTGGGCGGTTTTTGCCGTAGTATTGTTGTCTGTTGCCGATGCAGGTGCTGTATCAGCCAATGCTGAACCTGTCAGCCCGAACGCTAATATTATTGAAGCAGTCAAATTTCGCATCAGTTGGCCTTTACTCCCTTTGCTATAAACCTTGTTATTTAGCCGTGAATTACTGTTCGTCATCTCACTAACCTTAATTTATACCGAGTCTTCACTCATCTTCACCAGATTGAATGAAAATGCAGGCTGATAATATCAAACCTTAAGTGATTTGATAGTAATTATCATTATTGTTTAATAAAAAAGTATTACCCCTTCACAAAATAAAGTTGAAGAGCTCCCACTCACAGGTAATCAGAATGAATTTTCGTCAAGTTGTTCTAATCCTTTTGTACAAAAAGGTCTAAATCTTTTAACGTGTTAACTCTATTTTTTTATACCATTTCAAAAATTGAAGTGTTCAAGGTAGCAATGGATCATGGCAGAAAAAAAACTGGAAACTTCACTGGTCAATGCAGGTAGAAGCCAAAAATTTACTCAAGGCGCAGTCAATCCAATCATTCAGCGAACATCATCGGTGATCTTCGATTCTGTCGCCGCTAAAAGACAGGCGACGCAAAACCGAGCCAAAGGTGAACTGTTTTATGGCCGCCGTGGTACACAGACTCATTTCTCTTTTCAAGCAGCAATGACTGAACTGGAAGGCGGCGCAGGCTGTATGCTTTACCCTTCTGGCGCTGCCGCGGTTAGTCATGCCATTCTCGCTTTTGCCGCCGCCGGTGATCATATTCTATTAACCGGTTCGGCTTATGACCCGACGCAAGGCTTCTGCGACAAGATATTGTCACGGATGAATATGACTACCGATTATTTCGATCCCATGATTGGCGAGGAGATTGCGGATCTGATTAAACCCAATACTAAAGTGGTGTTTCTTGAATCCCCTGGCTCCATCACGATGGAAGTACAGGATATTCCCGCGATTGTCCGTGCGGTACGGCGCGTCAATCCAGATATTGTCATCATGATCGATAATACCTGGTCGGCAGGCGTGCTGTTTAAAGCGCTAGAATTCGGCATCGATATTTCAATTCAATCCGGCACCAAATATATTATTGGTCACTCAGACGCAATGTTGGGTATTGCTGTAGCTAATGAACGCTGTTGTGTACAACTGCGAGAGAGTTCTTATTTGATGGGACAAATGGCAGATGCCGATACGGTTTATATGGCCAGTCGTGGATTACGTACTTTAGCTATTCGCCTGAAACAGCATGAAAAAAGCGGTATTGAAATCGCACGCTGGCTGCAACAAAGAGCAGAAGTCGCCGCAGTCTATCATCCGGCTCTACCCTCTTGCCCCGGCCACAAGAATTTCATCCGTGATTTCAGCGGCAGTAATGGCCTGTTCTCTTTTCAGTTGAAAGAGAAATTAACCCCGCAGCAATTTACCGATTATCTGGATAATTTTCACCATTTTAAAATGGCATTCTCATGGGGCGGTTTTGAATCTTTGATCCTGGGTTATCAACCAGAAGAGATAAAAATGATACGCCAGTACGGTACGCCACAAAGGACGGGCACCCTGTTCCGCCTGCATGTCGGGCTGGAGAATGTTCAAGATTTGATTGATGACCTCGCAGAAGGATTTAGTCGAATTTCAGTTGATTAATTTTATTGTTATTCAATGTAATAAACTGAAAAACTTAACACTTGGAAGTCAGCATGAAGCGATAATATAGATATATTGCCAGTACAATGTATTTGCATTACATTTCGTTAAACAGATTCTCAAATCAGCATAACGAGGTAGAAATATGCACGTCTTACCAAATGTTGAGTTCGAAGTTAGTGCAGAATCCAAGCTTACCCGTCGCAGCCAGACAACTATCCCAATATCTGTCCGTAAAGCGCTTAAGCTAAAACCAGGTCATGACAGTATCGCATATAAGATTTTATCTTCCGGTGATGTACTTATTCGTCGTAAAAACAGCGAAGAAGAAAAAGATCTTGTCATGGAATCATTTCTGAACTTTCTGGCAAAAGACATTCAGAAACATCCTGAACAAGTACAGCAATTAGATGAACAGCTTATTAACCAAACAAAATCACTTGTCGCTGGAATAAACATAGATCTGAACAACCCATTATCGGCTGACGATGAGTAAAGAACTATGTACGATCGAGTGTGTGTAATAAACGGATGGACTCTTTTTGCTCATCCATGCTTTATCGAACAACTAAAACAAGCAATAGATAAGGTAGAACAACTTCAGCAAAAATATCCAAATGACTACTTTAAAAAAAATGATACAAAACACCTGGCGGCAATCATAAAACTCGTTACTGAAATTATTCCCAATTATCCAGCTAATATAGCCTTTCGTTTAGGTGACACATTGGGTGGAAAAAGACAACACTGGTTCAGAGCAAAATTTTTCCAACAATATCGCCTTTTTTTCCGTTTCCACGCCGAAAGTAAAATTATTATCTTTGGCTGGGTAGATGATGAGAGAACAAAAAGGGCATATGGTGATAATCATGACCTAAAAAAAGCGTCTTACAACGCAGCTGAAAATGATAATGATGGGGATATTCTGGATGTGGTTCGTGAGCGTATCAAAAATCCAGCAAAGCGGATCAGAGTTAACCTAGATGAAATTTAACATCGATTTTGATGAGCGAGCCTTAAAATGTATTTTGAAAGGGTTGCGATGAATCGCTCCTTTTCTATTTTTTTAACTTTTGTTTAATGGTTATGTGCCCAATTGATTCATTAGTATCAGCCATTAATTTTCCCTTATCAGGGATAAAGTCAAGCCATGCTTAAGCTTTTACTGTAAACTGACTTTATATATACAGATGCAATAAATTTATTTATTAACAGTCACAGGATAAGCAATGGAAGTACTAAACGGGATCATGCAGGCATTATGGCAGCATGACTTTTCTAAACTTGCCAACCCCGATGTTGTCTGGATTATCTATGGCATTCTATTTGTGACACTGGTTCTGGAAAATGGCTTATTACCTGCCGCCTTTCTACCCGGTGATACTCTGTTAATCCTTTCTGGCGCATTAATTGCCAAGGGGGTCATGAGTTTTATCCCAACCGTTTTTATATTAACAACAGCGGCAAGTATCGGCTGCTGGCTTGGTTATCTTCAAGGGCTATGGCTTGGTGATACCAAACGAGTTAAGAATTGGCTGGCACAACTTCCTATTCAGTATCGCCAACGAGCTAACAAGTTGTTTTTCAAACATGGTCTGGCCGCTTTACTGATCGGCCGTTTTTTGGCTTTTGTCCGCACTCTGTTACCAACATTGGCGGGTATATCCGGCCTTAACAGTAAACGCTTTCAAGTTTTTAACTGGTTAAGTGGCTTATTATGGGTTGTCATCGTGGTCGGTTTTGGTTATCTCCTCAATCAGATACCGTTTATTAAGAATCACCAAGATCTGGTGATGAACATTTTGATAATTTTACCCATAGTGCTGTTGTTAAGTGGTTTAAGCGCCTCCTTGCTGATGTATTGGCGCCATAAGAAAATCTCGGCGGCAAAACGTAAATAAAAGTCATCATGGTTTACAAGCAGCAGCAAGGTTTTTATCCTTAACTTAATGTACCAATATTATATGGACTCAAGCTCAGCCACTAAGTGATATTCTTGGTATCGATGCATCACCAAATCGGTCAATCTATGCACTTGACCATGTGTTGATCACAATCATGGCCTGGATCACGCCAATTGTATTACTTTCTTCAATTACTCTTAATATCAACTTAATATCAATCGCCATGATTTTAGCTGATATTTTAAGTCTATCTTTTTATAGGAGTTAGTAATGGATAATCAACCTATTATCAGACTTGCTGATGGGAATCACATGCCACAATTGGGACTTGGATCATGGGCCGCAGATGACCAACAGATAGCAGAAACAATCCATGCAGCACTAGATATCGGTTATCGGGCAATTGATACCGCCGCTATCTACAACAATGAGAAAGGTGTAGGCAACGCGTTACAAGAAACAGATATCCCCCGTGAGGATATCTTTATCACCACCAAATTGTGGAATGATAAGCATAACGATGTCCGGGCCGCTCTGTCAGAAAGTTTGGAAAAGTTGCAACTGGATTATGTTGACCTTTACCTTATTCACTGGCCGGCACCACCGCAAAATCAATATGTTAACGCCTGGCAACAATTGATTGAATTGCAGAAAGAGGGGCTTATTCGTAGTATCGGCGTTTCTAATTTCCAACCTGAACATATCCAGCGACTAATCAATGAAACCGGCGTTCATCCCGTCATTAATCAGGTTGAGTTGCATCCGCTGTTGCAGCAACGTCAGCTTCATGCCTGGAATGCGACACATAATATCGTTACCGAATCCTGGAGCCCGCTGGCACAAGGCGGAGAAGACGTTTTCGATAATCCACTGGTTCAACATCTGGCACAAAAGTATGGCAAAACACCCGCACAGATTGTTATCCGTTGGCACATTGATAACGGCATGATTGTGATACCTAAATCAACTACGTTATCAAGAATTAAAGAGAACTTTGATGTATTCGATTTCAAACTAGAAAAAGAAGATCTGACCACGATGACCACGCTAGATATCGGCAAACGTCTGGGGCCAACCCCTGAAACATTCGTTGATTTCAGTGAATTCCTTGAGCTTCTTGAGCAAAGGGATGCTAATGATCAGCGCTGAAAAACAGCGGATAAAATTGATAAGGTGATAGTAGGCAAATCAGAACAATCACCACTTCCTTAGGAGGAGGTGGTTTAAGGATGGCAATTAAAACGTGCTCGGCATCAACGCCGCGCCCCAATTTCGTTGAGCTATTTTCATTATTGATTGGCAGGTATAGTCACTAATTGCCCGACAGAGCCGCGATCAGCCATTTCCAGAATCTGGCTGTAATAGAGGAATGGGAAGTGTTCATAAGAGGGCTGGTTCATATAAACCAGTAATTCCACCCGCCCATCAACCCAAACGGTATCCTTCCAACCATAATCTTGCGGTTGAGGTGTCCCACCATTGTGGTTAATCACCTTAAACTGCACACCTTCAATATGGAACGGTTGTGGGACAGAGGCATTTACGATCCAACGCTCCCACGTTCCTTGTTGGCTAGTAATATCTACCCGATTCATATCCCATAACGCACCGTTAATTCCCGGCATATTACCATCAAGATAAATTTCCCGGTTACGAATTGCATTGGAAACCGGCGTGACATCATCAACCAGGCGAGACGGGAGATCATCTGTCACCAAAGATAATAAGCCGGTTGCTTTAATGGTCAGAACGGTACTGGAAATCAACACGGGGGAGGGTTCAAACAGCCCACGTAACTTATCAAGTATCCCGGCTGATTCACCGGCGGTAACAACAACTTCCTCCTCTTTGGACATATCAATCAATACTTCACGCCGTTCTCCCGGCGCAAGGGAGAGTTGCTGAACGGCTATCGGCGCAGGCAACAGCCCCAAATCAGTGCCTATCATATAGAAAGGGCGACCATCGCTGATCTGTAGCTGATATCGGCGGGCATTGGATGCATTTAGTAACCGTAAACGAATCCAGCCACGAGATACTTCAATGAAAGGATTTTGTACGCCATTCACTAACAGAGTATTACCAATAAATCCGCTATCAGAGGCCGGCTGATATTCAGGAACCCCAAAGTTATCCAACCGTTTATCCTGAAGAATAATCGGGAAATCATTAACGCCATAATGTTTTGGCAACGGCAAATGGCGGCTAGTTTCATCTTCCACCAACCACATGCCAGCTAAACCCTTATAAACATGCGGCGCCATCCGATTAGGTGTATTGGCATGATACCAGCAAGTTGCCGCCTGCTGACGAATAGGCAACACTGGCGACCAATCAGACCCCGGAGAAATCTGACGGGCAACCCCACCAATCAATGTACCCGGTAATTGTAATCCGCTGACAGTCATCGAAACCGGCTCCGCCAGCCGATTGCTATATATCAGTTTGACATCATCGTTTTTATGAACCCGTACAGTCGGACCAAGATATTGGCCATTAATTCCCCATACACTGGTTTTATATTGTCCATCAAAAGTCCAATGCGCTTTTTGTAAAGTCAGAAATAACGGCTGTCCACCACGGGATTCCAATAAAGGGGGAATCGGCAAAGCAGTCTGCTGATTTTTGCTGGCCCGAACCCATAAAGGAGCGGCGCCGATACACATCGCCAAGCCTGATACCTGAATAAATTGGCGCCGACTAAATGACATATTTTCTCCGCGATAAACCTAATTAAATTCCGGGTTTATATGGCTCAAAAATAGTTGAGACACTGCAATCATTCACCCCGGCAGCGAATAACTCATTATTGAAGTTATTGAAGCTTATTATCCTTCTGATTGCGCTTAACAAAAACATTATTTACCAAGCGCTCATCATAACGCGAATATGAAGGGAATTAAACTATCTGAATGCATTACACGAATCTTTCCCAATCAGCGAAGTACATGTCATTTCCGACTAATAATAAATTGTGGTCATGGACAACGAACAAAAATCCTCACATATACTAAATATGTGAGGATTAAAGTACGCTTAAAAGCTATCGCCTTTGTTAGTTCCACACTTTATAATCAAAGAGTGGTCAAGAATAACCTGTTATGAGTACTTACCCTGTTTCTCCATTGCGGCCAATTCCTCATCCAGCTCTTCTATTTTAGTTTTCATTATCTGATGACAATATTCCGCCAGTTCACGCACCTGATCTTTGGTATATCCAGAAGTATCAATGGGTGGCAACATTTCAACAATGACTGAACCATTATTCCAGCGATTCAACTTAATATTGCCATTAGTAATGGAAGAAACGCAGACCGGGACAATCGGTACTCCCGCCAAGATCGCAGCGTGAAAAGCACCGGTTTTAAACGGCAACAAGCCTCGGCCACGACTGCGGGTACCTTCCGGGAACATCCAAATAGAAAGACGACGATTTTTAATCTGCTCCACAACCTGAGCAATCGTGCCATGTGCTTTAGCACGGTTAGCACGATCAATTAGGATATTACCTGCCAGCCAATAAAGCTGACCAAAAAATGGGATCAGCACCAGACTTTTTTTACCCACCGTCACTGTGCCAGGCTGAACCGCATTGGACATAGTTATCATGTCATAGTTGTTTTGGTGGTTGCCAATGTAGATACTCGGACCATAATGTCTGGCTTCCGCAGGAATACGTTCAATAATTTTGACACCAAATATTTTCGACAACCGACCAAACATATTACCAAACACCATAACATGGTCAGGGTGACGTGGCCTGAATAAACAGTAAATAGCACCAGAGACACACACTACAATCGAAAACAGAATAACAATAATGCCGCGAATAATTGCTAACATAATCCCCTCTTATTTAATCCCACTATTTAGTTACGTTAGTAGCAGAAGGTGGTGTCTCAACCTGAACCCGTTCAATACGCTGCAACCCACGAGGTAGAGGGGTTCCCTTACGACCACGTTCTGCCCGGAATTTTTGAAGATCTTCAGGACGCAGCGTCAATTTACGCTTGCCAAAGTAAAGTGTAATAGACGATTGTGGCGATAGTATCAATAACCAACTCAACAGGTCATTTTCTGAGGCTGACTGAACAGAAATTATCTTATTCCCTTTCCCTTTAGAAATCTGAGGCAAATCTGCAACCGGGAACATTAACATCCGGCCTGAGCTGGTAATTGCCAGCAGCATATCATCCTGCGGATTAGTTATTTCCAGCGGCGTCATGACGCGAGCATTTTCCGGCAAGGTAATCAGTGCCTTACCCGCTCGGTTTTTAGCAACCAAATCACTAAAATTACAGATAAAACCATAACCGGCATCAGAGGCCATCAGAAACTTCTGTTCATCAGGCGCCATCAATACATGCTCCACCGTTGCCCCGGCAGGTAAAGTCAATTTCCCCGTCAGTGGTTCCCCTTGCCCTCTGGCAGAAGGCAAATCCCGCGAATCAAGCGAGTAACTGCGACCAGTTGTATCAATAAAAACAACCGGCTGGTTACTCTTACCTCGGGCTGCGCCACGGAAACTATCACCCGCTTTATAATTCAACCCGGCCGGATCGATATCGTGGCCTTTCGCGCTACGAACCCAACCCATCTCAGACAATACGATAGTCACCGGCTCAGAAGGCGCAATGTCATGCTCACTCATCGCTTTGGCTTCATCACGTTCTCTCATTGGAGAACGACGCTCATCGCCATAAGTGGCTGCATCAGCCATGATCTCTTTCTTCAACAGCGTGTTCAGTTTGCGCTCAGACCCCAGAATCGCCTGTAACTTATCTCGCTCTTTTGCCAGCTCATTCTGTTCGCCACGGATTTTCACCTCTTCCAGTTTAGCTAAGTGGCGTAATTTCAGCTCAAGAATAGCTTCTGTTTGCGTCTCACTTAAACCAAAACGTGACATTAATACCGGTTTGGGTTCATCTTCACTACGGATAATGTGAATCACTTCATCAATATTGAGAAATGCGATCAGTAATCCTTCCAGCACATGCAGGCGCTTAAGGACTTTTTCCAGACGATGGTTCAGACGCTTACGAACCGTTTCCCGGCGGAATATCAGCCATTCGGAGAGGATCTCAACCAGCCCTTTCACGGTCGGACGGTTATCCAACCCAATCATATTCAGGTTGACGCGATAACTTTTTTCCAAATCTGTGGTCGCAAATAGATGATTCATCACCAATTCCAAATCAACCCGATTTGTGCGAGGGACAATAACCAGACGCGTTGGATTTTCATGATCCGATTCATCACGTAAGTCATCAACCATCGGCAGCTTCTTAGCCCGCATTTGGTTAGCGATCTGTTCCAACACTTTGGCGCCAGAAACCTGATGCGGCAACGCAGTGATCACGACATTGCCATCTTCTTTTGACCAAACAGCACGCATCCGTACCGAACCTCGGCCATTTTTATAAATCTTACGGATATCTTCGTGAGAAGTGATGATCTCTGCTTCGGTCGGATAATCAGGGCCTTTAACGTGCTCCATCAAATCATCAAGGGAACTCTGCGGCTTATCCAGCAGCGTAACCAGTGCATTCCCCACTTCACGAGCATTATGGGGCGGAATATCTGTCGCCATCCCCACCGCGATACCGGTAGTGCCATTCAGCAAAATATTTGGCAGACGCGCCGGCAGCATTTTCGGTTCCTGCAACGTGCCGTCAAAGTTTGGCACCCAGTCAACGGTACCGTGGCCTAACTCAGTCAACAGCAACTCGGCATACTTAGACAGGCGAGACTCGGTATAACGCATCGCGGCGAAAGATTTGGGATCATCCGGCGCACCCCAGTTTCCTTGCCCATCCACTAAAGGATAACGGTAAGAAAATGGCTGCGCCATGAGCACCATCGCTTCATAACAAGCACCATCACCATGTGGATGATATTTACCCAGTACATCACCCACGGTACGGGCGGATTTCTTAAATTTGGCGGTATTGTTCAAGCCCAATTCCGACATGGCATAAACAATACGGCGCTGAACCGGTTTCAAACCATCACCGATAAAAGGCAGCGCCCTATCCATGATGACGTACATGGAGTAGTTCAGGTAGGCGGTTTCTGTAAATGAGTGGAGCGGCAGACGCTCCACGCCATCGTGAGTTATCTCACTCATTCGTTAATTTCCTCAGAATCTTCTTTGACTATCCCTGTGGGCGTTACACTTCAATTTCTACACTATCACCCTTCTCTTGCAGCCAGTTACGGCGATCTTCTGAACGCTTCTTCGCCAGAAGCATATCCATCACAGAGAAGGTTTCCTGATAGTTTTCATCATCGATAGTCAATTGCACCAGACGGCGGGTATTCGGGTCTAACGTTGTTTCACGCAATTGCATGGGGTTCATTTCACCCAATCCTTTAAAACGCTGTACGTTAGGCTTACCCCGTTTGCGGCTTAGGCGATCCAGCACCGCGCTTTTTTCCTCTTCATCCAGTGCGTAATACACTTCTTTACCTAAATCAATACGATATAAAGGCGGCATTGCCATATAAACATGGCCATTTTTAACCAATGTTGGAAAATGGCGGACAAACAGTGCGCACAACAGCGTCGCAATATGCAAACCGTCTGAGTCCGCATCCGCCAGAATACAGATTTTGCCATAACGTAACTGGCTGAGATCGTGGCTATCCGGATCGATCCCAATCGCAACGGAAATATCATGGACTTCCTGTGATGCCAACACTTCATCCGAAGAGACTTCCCAAGTATTCAGAATCTTCCCTTTCAGCGGCATGATCGCTTGATATTCACGATCACGGGCCTGTTTTGCCGAACCTCCCGCAGAATCGCCTTCCACCAGAAACAGCTCCGTGAAATTGAGATCCTGTGATGTGCAATCAGCCAGTTTTCCCGGTAATGCCGGGCCGCTGGTCAATTTTTTACGCACAACCTTTTTCGCGGCACGCATTCTACGTTGTGCGCTGGCGATCGCCAGTTCAGCCAGTTGCTCTGCCTCTTGAACGTTCTGGTTCAGCCACAAACTGAAAGCATCTTTAACAACACCAGAAACAAAGGCGGCAGATTGGCGCGAAGAGAGGCGTTCTTTCGTCTGACCAGCAAATTGTGGATCTTGCATTTTTACCGACAGAACATAAGTACAGCGATCCCAAATATCATCGGCGGCAAGCTTCACGCCACGTGGCATGATATTGCGAAATTCGCAAAATTCACGCATTGCATCCAGTAATCCCTGACGCAGCCCGTTTACATGTGTTCCACCCTGCATCGTCGGGATAAGGTTCACATAACTTTCAGCCAGTAATTCTCCCCCTTCCGGCAGCCAAAGCAACGCCCAGTCAACCGCTTCGGTTATGCCACTGAAAGTACCGACAAAAGGCGCTGTCGGCAATGTTATCAGGCCATTCACCGCCGCCATGAGATAATCAGTCAGACCATCGGCATAACACCATTTCTGTTCGGTATCGTTGATCTTGTCTTTAAAAACAATTTCTACTCCCGGACATAAAACCGCTTTCGCCTTCAACAAATGGGTCAAGCGAGAAACTGAGAAACGTGGGCTGTCAAAGAAACTTTCATCAGGCCAAAAGTGAACACTGGTACCGGTGTTGCGTTTACCACAACTGCCAATCACCGCCAACTCCTGCACTTTATCGCCATTTTCGAAAGCAATCTGATAAACCTGACTGTCACGGCGAACGGCGACTTCAATCCGCTTGGACAAAGCGTTAACCACCGAGATCCCCACACCGTGGAGGCCGCCAGAAAATTGATAGTTTTTATTCGAAAATTTACCACCGGCATGTAAACGGCTCAGGATCAATTCAACCGCCGAAACCCCTTCTTCTGGATGAATATCAACCGGCATGCCGCGGCCATCATCAATGACCTCCAGTGACTGATCGCTATGAAGGATCACTTCAATATGTTTAGCGTGCCCCGCCAAAGCTTCATCCACGCTGTTGTCGATCACTTCCTGTGCCAAATGGTTCGGACGAGTTGTATCAGTGTACATTCCCGGACGACGGCGAACCGGCTCCAGACCACTGAGAACTTCAATGGCATCTGCGTTGTAACTAGATTGAGTCATGTTGTAATTCTGTTGGTTGCTTCTTGATTAAAGGGCTAATCAGTTTTGTATACTGTTGATAATACCAGTCGTTCAAACATTTTTGGCAAGTTTTTTCTCACCATCATTAGAAAGCCCAAGAAAATTGATGATTTGTGGGAAATAGTGTTCAAACCCGATAAAGGCATGATTACCGCCAGATTCAATAGTTTGCTTACATAATACCAGATAAGCAACCGCCTGGCGGTAATCAAGTACCTCATCTCCGGTTTGCTGCAATAACCAGATAAGATCCGGCGACTCCAGCGGTTCAATCTGCATGATTTTGAGATCATGAACATGGCGCGGTTCCAACGTATATCGTTGGTTGGTATAGGGATTCATATTTTCCCCAAGATAATCCCGCAGTAACTCAAACGGACGCACGGCTGGATTGACAACGACAGCAGGCAAGCTGAAACATTGTGAAAGCCATATCGCCAGATAACCACCGAGAGAAGAGCCAACGATACCCAAATTATCCCCGGCACGCTCCATCACCAAATTTTCCAGCAATTCAGCCGCTTCTTCAGGATAAGGCGGTAACTGAGGCACCAGCATTTCAATGTCAGGATGATGCTGATGTAGCCACGCTTTTAGGGCATTTGCTTTTGCAGACTGCGGGGAGCTGTTAAAACCGTGCAAATAGAGTAACGTTGACATCAGGCCGTGCCCCTCAATTGTGCGTAAATACCACCGGCCACTACACTCCTGTGCAACAAGCCACAAATGGTGAGGCTTGATAAATCCAATAAACAGAGAGTAACACAGCAGCACAAGGAGACAAACACAACCTAATATCCATCCGAATCCAAATCAGGGCAGAACTCATTGCTCTCCAGTCGATGGACCTGAGTTGTCAGACCAAATTCGCCATTATCGGCAACAGACAATTCGAGATAACGCCATCCCGGAGCAACTGTATCAAGCGTAAAATTGGTACAATGTGGTTTGAATTGCACACTTGTTGATGGCGTCGCCATCATACGGATGCCATTCCAATCCATATCCATCTCCTGATGGATATGTCCACAAAGCATCGCCTTAACCCGTGAGTAACCTTGCAGATACTGGGCCAGAATATGTGAATTGCGCAAACTATGCTGATCCAACCAGGTACAACCTGATGGTAATGGATGATGATGAAGCAGGATCACCGTGTAACGTTCAGGGTACTTATCCAGGCACTTTTTCATCCATTCAAGCTGATATTCCGACAACTCCCCGTGGGGAACACCCTGTACCTGACTATCAAGCATCAAAAGTTGCCAGCGCTTACCGACTAAAATCTGTTTCGACGGAGAAACGCCAGCCGCCGCTAAGGCATCCACCATTGCGGGCTGATAATCATGATTACCCGGCAACCAGACACAAGGCGCCGGTAAACGGGCAATCCCCTCAGCAAAATGTCGATAAGCTTCCAGCGACTGATCCTGTACCAAATCACCTGTCGCTACGATTAAATCAATATCAGCATTTTGCTTGAGGATGGCATCCAATACCGCCTGGTAACTGCGATAAGTATTGATACCCAATAAAGTATCTTCTTTGCCGGCAAAAAGATGCGTATCTGTTATTTGCAATATTTTGGCTGTGGTTCCCTCTACCACAGGCAGTTCAAACTGGCTTTCCAAATGGTTTCCTTGTCCTATAAGTCATCGGCGAGCATCATAACTCGTTTTAACGCAAGAGATCTGCTGACTGGCACACACTTCCCTTTTCTCGGTTAAAAATTAGGAATTATCTGAATTCCACTCTTTTTTTAACTTTTCATGGTGTAATGCCAGCCATTGTATCGCAATAACTGAAGCGGCATTATCAATAATTCCTTCTTCCATCCAATGATAAGCTTGTTCACGACTGACTACATGTACCCGAATATCTTCATGTTCGCCAGATAATCCATGAATACCAGTAGCTGTCGTAGCATCCACTTCCCCCACCATCACAGAGATACGTTCAGTTGTTCCTCCTGGGCTGGAGAGATAACTCAACACCGGCTTGCAACGTTTAACTTCAATTCCTGCCTCTTCCATTGTTTCGCGGCGCACCACCTGTTCCACCTCTTCGCCCTCTTCAATCATACCGGCGACAATTTCCAGTAACCACGGCGTTGCTTTCGTCTCTATCGCCGGAATACGTATCTGCTCTATCAACACAACCTCATCCCGACGTGGATCATAAGGCAACAACGCACCGGCATGGCCCCGCTCAAAAACTTCACGGCTAACCTCTTCACTCCAGCCACCAGCAAACAAGCGATGGCGGAAGCGGTAATTTGTCAGTTTAAAGAACCCATTGTATAAACTTTTTTTCGTGATAATTTCCACATCCTGCTTATCCAATATAACTGGTGTTGACGGCTTTTTATGCATAAAATTCTCCTAAATAGTTCCTTACTTGCTAGTCATTAAGATGATATTAATCAAGCAGAGTTAAAAAATTCATTCTTTGGTGGTGTAAAGTTAAGCTAAATTAAGGCAATATGGCACAAACGGCTACCTTTGGCTGATAGCATACTCTGCTAGAATCAGTAGCATTTCGTTTTTCACCAAGGCAACGTAAGAGTCTATCCCAATAGGCGTAATTGGTGCAGGCCGTTCTTGTAAATGAACAGTGAACTCGGGCAACGGGCAGCCCCGGAGCATTCACTCTTTATTACAAAGCATGGCGAATAAAATAGCTTGATGGGATAGACAACGAGCAAAATAGCTTTGCAATCAAGGAATTATAATGAAGAAACTGCTCTCCATTTTTATCGCTATGAGCCTGACGGGATTGAGTTCGATGAGTCAGGCTGAAGATCTTTTGCAAGTTTATAAGCAAGCAAAAGAGAGTAACCCTGAACTACGTAAATCAATGGCTGAACGTAATAAAGCTTTTGAAAAAATTAATGAATCCCGTAGCCCATTATTACCTCAGTTGGAATTAAATACCGGATATTCCTATAACAGTGGTTACCGCGATCAACGTGACACAGAAAGCAATACATTGAATGCGAAGCTTGGCTTGAGTCAGACCATTTTTGATATGTCTAAATGGCGCCAATTGAACTTAGAAGAAAAAACGGCGAGTATTGCTGATGTTACCTATCAAAGCAGTGAACAAAAACTGATCCTGGATAGTGCAACAGCTTATTTCAAAGTACTACGCACCATTGATACGCTCTCCTACATTGAAGCTCAGAAAGCGGCCATTTACCGCCAGTTGGATCAAACGACTCAACGTTTCAATGTCGGTCTGGTTGCAATTACTGATGTCCAGAACGCCCGTGCTAATTACGATGACGTGCTAGCTCAGGAAGTTGCCAGTCGTAATGATCTGGACAATGCACTGGAAGCTCTGCGTCAGGTAACGGGTATTTATTACCCTCAGCTAGCCTCGCTGAACATTGATCATTTCAAAACACAGAAACCAGAAGCAGTGGATATTCTGCTAAAAGAGGCAGAGAAACGTAATTTAAATCTGCTATCTGCTCGTTTAGGTCAGGATCTAGCTCGTGAACAAATCAAAGCAGCCCAAACCGGCCATATGCCAACAATTGATTTAGGCGCTTCTACCAATGTTTCAAATAGCCAGAATCATGCCCCGGGCAGATCAAACAACTATAGCGGTGAAAACAGCGTTGGCCTGACACTTCGTCTGCCAATTTATAGCGGCGGTGCAACCAGTTCCCGCGTTGAACAAGCACAATATGGTTTTGTCAGCGCCAGTGAACAATTAGAGAGCGCTTACCGTAATGTTGTACAGACTGTCCGTTCTTCCTTTAACAACATATCTGCTTCCATCAGCAGTATCGATGCCTATAAACAGCTTGTTGTTTCAGCGCAAAGCTCTCTCGACGCAATGGAAGCAGGTTATCAAGTTGGTACACGTACCATTGTTGATGTACTGAATGCCACTACCAAGTTGTACGATGCCAAGCAAAAGCTCTCCAATGCTCGCTATGATTATCTGATTAATCAACTGAATATTCAGCACGCCCTTGGTACGCTAAATGAGAAGGATTTAGTTGCTCTGAATAATTCGCTAGGTAAACAGCTCTCAACCTCCGCTAATAGCATTGTTCAAGAAACAGAAGCACCAGCAACATCTGGCCGTAACTAATTCACTCCTTCACCTTCACTAATTAACGGCCCGCCAGAAAAGCGGGCTGTTTTATTTCCAGCCAATAACAATTTATTCCGAAAGAAAACCCGATATTTATCTTAATACAAAAAATATATAACTCAGAAAAGTCCTTCAAATGGATTCCAGCTCTTGCTCTTCACGGTTTCTTTCAAATAATAAGCATAATTAGCAGTAGTACTCCATATTGCCGCAAAACTAAACTGAACCGCCAAAATAGCAGCAAAAGGGAGTTCAATCCCCAGAACGCCTTCCATACCCCCCAATATCATCATCACGACAACAGAGATTCCAAGTAAAGTCAGATTTTTCCGCCATAAACCTAAAACAAAGAAGTAAATAAAACCAAAAAAGAAGGCAATAAAATTCATGTTCAACAATATACGACGCATAGAGGGTTCTGCTTTCATGGCAGCTTTGTGCTCAGGCGTTTTGGGAGCACCATTTTTTTCAAAGAATGCAAAACGTGTCTGCCACTTTTCTGGATATTGAATTTTATCCATGCTACTTAATTCCTTAATTAAAATAGAAAATACAACACCAATAATATAATAAACATAAGTTATTAATTTAAGATTATATTCCTAAGATTATTTGCTAGAGATATAAAATAGACAATATAATTAGTAGATTCACTTACATTATTGTATTACATATTCAACCATCCTTAATTCACCGTAATTAACATGGGTCGGACTAATACCATAGAATATTAATTACAGCACTATTTTTCTAAAAAAAGATATTTTGCAACATTAAAACCAGATTAAACAGCACGCCAGATAATCAATATCCGGCAATCCCTTTGTCAGACAAAAAATCAGGCTAACAATTTGAAGGTTTATGCTTTAATTTTGTTCATATTTCCCCTATCCTTAAAGCTATTTCATGAAAGAATTATAGACACCTAAAATCTGGGTATACGACTATGACAATAAAGCGGACCAAAGATATTAACCACGACACATTCCGTAAGGCTTGGCGTAACTATCGCCTTGCACCTGTGGCAATGGCTGTCAGTGCGGTTTTCATGTTATCTGCCTGTGAAAAGAGTGATGAAACTGTCTCTCTTTACATGAATGCAGATGAATGTTCTCAAGCCAATCCATCACAAAGTGGGCAATGTACTACTGCTTACAACAATGCGTTGAAAGAAGCGGAAAAAACAGCGCCTAAATATGCCACCAAAGAAGACTGTATTGCTGAATTTGGCGAAGCGCAATGTACTCAATCCCCAGCACAAGCTGGCCCTGGCGCCACTGCTTCCAGTACTGCCGCCAATGGCGAAGCACAGGCACAGCAACAGCAAAGCGGCAGCTTCTGGATGCCGCTGATGGCAGGTTATATGATGGGACGTTTAATGGGGGGTGGTTCAGCGCCATCACAACCTCTGTTTAGCTCCAAATCCGCCACCAGCCCGGCAAATGGTCAATTCGTTGATGCATCGGGTAAAAGCTATGGCCCAGCAACCGCAGGTGGTCGTTCTATGACCGTACCTAAAACAGCTATGGCGCCAAAACCAGCAACAACGACAACCATTACCCGTGGCGGCTTCGGTGACTCCGTTGCAAAACAGTCAGCCATGCAACGCAGCAGCGCCTCTTCTGGCTCCACATCCCGTTCAGTAGGAGGCTAACCACGGATGAAACGTATTGCTATTACTGAACGCCCGGACTGGCGTGAAAAAGCGATAGAATATGGCTTTAATTTTCACACCATGTATAACGAACCTTACTGGTGTGAAGATGCTTATTACCAGTTTTCTCTTGCCCAAATTGAAGAAATCGAGGCTACCACCGCCGAACTACACCAAATGTGTTTACAAGTAGTGGAGAAAGTCGTCGATAGTGAAGAATTGTTGACTAAGTTTCAGATTCCAAAACATTGTTGGGATTTTGTCCGTAGCTCCTGGATCACCAGCCAGCCATCACTCTATTCCCGTTTAGATTTGGTTTACGACGGTAAAAGCCCGGCAAAACTGTTGGAAAATAATGCGGATACACCAACCTCACTGTATGAGTCGGCTTTTTTCCAATGGATCTGGTTAGAAGATCAGATGAATGCCGGGTTACTACCAGCACATGCCGATCAATTCAACAACATGCAGGAGCAATTGATCGAACGCTTTATTCAGTTGCGTGATGAACATGGCTTTGGCTTACTGCATATGGCCTGCTGTCAGGATACGGAAGAAGATCGCGGTACTGTTCAATACTTGCAAGATTGTGCGCTGGAAGCGGGTGTTCCAACTGAGTTCTTATTTATTGAAGATATCGGTCTGGGGGAAAAAGGCCAGTTTACTGACCTGCAAGACCAGGTGATCAGTAATTTGTTCAAACTCTACCCTTGGGAGCTGATGTTCCGTGAGATTTTCGCGACCAAATTAGAAGACGCCGGTGTTCGCTGGTTAGAACCCGCCTGGAAAAGTATTATCTCCAACAAAGCATTGCTACCAATGTTGTGGAAGATGTTTCCAAATCATCCAAACTTACTACCCGCTTATTTTGCCGATGATAATTATCCGGCAATGGATAGTTATGTTATTAAGCCGCTGTTCTCACGGGAAGGGGCTAATATTCGTATTATTGAAAATGGCAAGGAAATTGCCAGTGTCGATGGCCCTTACGGTAAAGAAGGTATGATCGTTCAGCAATTTCATACACTGCCAAAATTCGGGGACAATTATACGCTAATTGGTAGCTGGTTAGTGAATGATCAACCTTGCGGTATTGGTTTGCGGGAAGACAGTAAACTCATAACTCAGAATTTATCCCGCTTCTACCCACATATTATTTTGGATTAATTCCCAATAGGGAGGAATGAGGAAAATACCCAAAATTCCTCCCTTAAATATCCAGTGAAGAAACTTTTCACCCTTATAAATCTATAATAAAGGTAAATACTTTGGGCTTTCAGCTTAACCCAACCTGAAAGCCCCAATTCACAGGCAATTACCCTGAGCATCACTAAACCGGCTCTGTGCTGTTGAATGAATTCCTCTTGTGCCAAATGCGGATAATAACGACAAGAACGTTCAATTCAACCAACCTGCACAGACAACATACTCAGCGAACCAGACTCAATGCCATCCACAGGAATGGAAACCGTTTCTTTTCTATCCCACGTTCCCATGATATACAGCAACGGTAAAAAGTGTTCAGGAGATGGGTTCGATAATAGGCCATCTTCTCTATCCAGTGCGTGAATCAAAGGATAAGGTTGCTCATAACTGGTAAGGTTATCATGCACATAATGGTTAAATGATTCTGCCCAAGGATACGGATCAGCATTAGGTTCCTGCCGCTTCATGGTATGAAGATTGTGTACCACATTACCACTCCCGAGGATTAAAACACCTTCATCTCGTAAAACAGCCAGCTTTTTCCCTAATTCATAGTGGTACGTCGCTGGCTTGGCATCATCTATACTCAGTTGAATGACTGGAATATTGGCCTGAGGATACATCTTAATCAGAATTCCCCAAGTCCCGTGATCCAACCCCCACTGATGATGATCGGCATAAACTTCCACAGGTTCCAGCATCTCTTGCACTAAAGCGGCCAATTCAGGCGAGCCCTTAGCCGGATACTGAATTTCATACAATTCCTGTGGAAAGCCACGAAAATCATGAATAGTCCTCGGTTGATTCATGGCGGTTACTGCTGTTCCATTGGTATACCAATGAGCAGAAATCGCCAAAATCGCTCTGGGTACAGGCAGTCTTTCACCAAGTTCACGCCACACATTGGTATAGCGATTTTCTCCCAGTACATTCATTGGACTGCCATGACCAATAAACAGTGCCGGCATTCTGGAAATATTCATAACGACCTCCCACACCAAATATAGGTAATTTTAATACTTGCGGACAGGTTACGCCTTTCAGATAAGCAAAACAGTGGGCTAACGGTGATGGAGTTTTTCAAAAAAATTGAAAAGTCACAGCTTGCGTAAACTGTGACTTTAGAGAATATGTAGGTTATAACTGATATTTCGTCCGTTTATCAGACAATTACGACTCAGCTTGCTTTCTGTTCCATTGCCTGGCGATAAATTACCAGATCTTCAATAGTGACTACCGGCATATTATGCAGTTTCGCAAATTGCACTACCTCAGGAGTACGTGCCATTGAACCGTCATCATTGGTTAATTCGCACAATACACCTGCCGGTTTAAAACCAGCCAAGCTGACTAAATCAATTGCTGCCTCAGTATGCCCCTGACGAACCAGCACTCCACCAGGTTGAGCGCGTAGTGGAAAAACATGTCCCGGACGGTTCAAATCACTGGGTTTGGCATTATCTGCAATCGCTGCACGAATGGTCGTGATACGGTCAGCCGCAGAAACCCCCGTTGTCACTCCCTGAGCGGCCTCAATAGTTACGGTGAATGCAGTCTGGAACTGACTAGAGTTATTTTCCACCATCATAGGCAATTGCAATTGCTGACGGCGCTCTTCTGTCAGACATAAGCAGACAATGCCACTGCCATGACGGATAGTCAGTGCCATTTGCTCTACGGTCATTGTTTCGGCCGCAAAGATAATATCACCTTCATTTTCACGATCTTCATTATCCAGCACCATCACCCCCCTTCCATCACGCAAAGCGCTAATGGCGTGTTCAACACGTTCTGATGATGTGCCATATTCAGAAAGTAGCGTCTGATTCATGGTAAAGAAACCTCATTAAAATTTATGGATTACCAGAATCAGGGCGGTCTTGAGGAGTTCTCGCTATAACATCACGTCATAACATTAATATTATTAATATCATGTGTGAATACCATAGCCGGAACAACAGACGAGCACAAAGCCCGACAGATGCCGTTATTCTCTCCCATCCGGACTATCACCGTCGGCTCCAGAGTTACACTGGATCTGCTGACCTCCGCTTTATCATAAAGATAACTACAAACGGAGCGCTCGCGGGCTTCACTATACCATCCATAAGATAGCCTAATGTTACCGCCGGTGGGGACTTTCACCCCGCCCTGAGATAAGCTAGTGAACTATAACGCTAATATTTGCCGGCGGCAATCAACAAAATCAAATGTGAAACCTGGCTCACAATGGCTTGTGGTTTTACTATCTGGTATTACACTATCCAGAAATTATTTATGTCACAAAAAGGATGCATCATGCTCGATCCCAAAAAAATTGAACAAATTGCCCGTCAGATCCAAGATTCTTTACCAAAGGGGGTTAAAGAGTTTGGTGGTGATGTAGAGAAAAAATTACGGATGATTTTGCAATCCCAACTTGGCAAGCTTGATTTAGTGAATCGTGAAGAATTTGATATTCAAACTCAGGTTCTGTTACGTACCCGTGAAAAATTGACCGCGATGGAACAGCGTTTAAGTGAATTGGAAGCGAAGTTTGAAAATAAAAATACCCCATCTGCTGATAACACGGCAAAAGAAGAATAATTATTACTATACATAAAAACAACCGTGATAATGAGCAGAATGTGATATCTGCTCATTATTATTAGAGATTAATGCTGTTGGTTTTCCTTACCGTAATGCTCAGAACGTGGACCATACAGCAAACTGTGACTACCACCAGCTGTCAGTAAGCGGTTACTTGTAATGCCAGCGATTTCATGACCTCTATCCATAATGGTATCAGCGATTTGTGAAACTACGGCTGACACCAACATGCCAATAAGACTATTCGAACTGTTTTGATTTTCAGTTGATGAAGCCATTGCTCGACCATGCCACAGTTGCTTGCCACTACGCAAATCCACCAACTTCGCGGAAGCCGTTACACGAGTATCGCTGTTGATAATCTGATATTGCGTACCATATTCCTCAATATCCAAATAGAGCGCTGAATCTGCACCGAAAATATCATGCAATTTTTTGTAACTGATATTCTGCACATCCTGTGCCGCTGTTACACCATTTTGCTGAAATGTCTCTTCCACAACAGCAACCGGAAAGACATAATAGCCAGATTCCGCCAATGGATATGTCACATGAGAAATTAGGCTGTGCCCTGCTTTAACTTCCACAGATTTGTTTACCGCCGGCAGAACCAGAATGGATTTTGGTTTGCTTTCTTTAAATGCAGTGTAATCATAAGGAACAGATTTACTACATCCTGTCAGCACAAATGCCGCCAATAGACTTAACGTGACGAGAATACGGTTCATTGCATAGTTCCTTTATTTTTACTTAATAAAAAGTCCATAAATGACGCTGACTCAGGAAACAATTTTTTCTCTATTTCAAACTGATGGAACGCTTCTGAAACACGACCTGTTTTACTATAAAGCAGACCAATCTGTGCATGCAGACCTGGCGGTACAGGTTTATCCTTCGCTTTAGCCTTTTCAATGACTTGCTGCAAAGCCTGTAGCTGCTCTTCAAATCCCATCTTATCCTGCTGATAATACTGATAAATTGTAGGTTGGTATTTATCCCATTCATAAATTGTTTTTGGCTGCGTGGCACAACCCGCCAAAGCCATAGCCGCCAGCAATAAACCCGCTTTTTTCATTAGTATCATGAACATATATCCCTATATTTATTAATTAGATGGCTTCCATGCACCGGTTTCAATACTTTCAACCAGACGGTTTACCGCTTCACGAATAGCCAGATCCAATACTTTACCATTCAGCGTGGAATCATAGCTGGCAGTGCCACCGAAACCGATAATTTCACGGTTGGATAATTTATATTCTCCTGCTCCCGCTACAGAAAAAACCACTTCGGAAGTTTCTACATTCACCACATTCAGCGTGACTTTAGAATAAGCCACCTGTGATTTACCACGTCCTAACAGGCCCCATAATTGATGATCACCCACCTCTTTGCGGCCAAATTCAGTCACATCACCGGTAATAACATAAGCAGCACCTTTCAACTTCTGCGATTTACCTTGTAAACCTGCTTCCGCTTTCAGTTCCGCCATATTGGTGCGTTCCAGCACCGTAAAGCGTCCAGTCTGCTGTAAGTGCGAAATTAAAATCGTTTTAGATTGATTACCAAGGCGATCAACGCCATCAGAGAAAATCCCATTTTGATAACTGGAACGGTTTTCAAACTTACCTATCGCAATTGGGCTACGAACCCCCTGATATACGGTATTGTAAGAATTAACTTTTTGTACTTGAACGGTATTAGAAGATTCAGTTGCACACCCTGCTAATATTGCCGAAGCTAAACAAATTGAAGATAAAATCAACTTACCTTGCATAAAAACTTATTCCTGCGTAAAAAATTTATCCGTTTATCTACTAACTTTAAAACGTAAAAGTTATAGATAACATATTTCATTAAAGAATCATTTACATCAGAAATCATTATGAATAAGCCAGCGTTATGTGACCAGCATTTTATGCCATAAAGATAAAAAAATATCTGTTACATCACATTTCATCAGATTAATCCTCCACCGATCCAGATAATAAAATCACGTTAATTTGAATTATTATTATAATATTTTGATAATGTTTATGCCGTTAATTAAATTACTCGTACCTGATATTACAAATATCCATTTATTTATGGTTAAATATCATTCAATCAACACAAATTAAATAAAAAATAACCGGGAAGATTTCATCTCTTACCCGGCTTTCATTCAAATAATATATACCCTATGGATTTCAAGATGCATCGCGACGGCAAGGGAGCGAATCCCCGGGAGCATAGAGAACTATGTGACCGGGGTGAGTGAGTGCAGCCAACAAAGAGGCAGCTTGAAAGATGACGGGTATAGTCAAATAAATAATCTACAGCGCTCAATACAGTAATATCTTCTAGCTGTTTTCAATGACAAACTAAAGTATTATTTACTGATTTTTAATCACCTTGATGATATTGGTTGTTGAAATACCATCTTCAAAGTTCAGCACTTTGACTTCTCCGCCCACAGCCCAAACTTCTTTACTGCCAGCAATTTCTTTCGGTTTATAATCTCCCCCTTTTACCAATACATCCGGCAAAACATCCGCAATCAATCTCTGTGGTGTATCCTCTTCAAACGGTACAACCCAATCCACAGCACCCAGAGCAGATAACACAATCATACGTTGCTCTAGTGGATTAACAGGACGGCTTTCACCTTTCAGCCGTTTAGTCGATGCATCACTGTTAACAGCAACAATTAACCGATCACCCAGTTTACGGGCATTCTCCAGATAAGAGACATGACCCGCATGCAGAATATCAAAGCAGCCATTAGTCATCACAATCCTTTCACCACGTTGGCGAGCATCAGCGACAGCCTGTTTAAGCTGAACTTCGGTCATCACACCAAAACCCGTTTCAGCACGGCCACGGATAGCATTCTCCAGTTCAATCGGCGAAACAGTCGATGTACCCAGTTTGCCAACAACAACCCCCGCAGCAGCATTCGCCAAGAAACAAGCTTCATTCAGTGGCTTTCCAGCCGCAATCGCCGTTGCCAACACACCAATAACCGTATCGCCAGCACCAGTGACATCAAACACTTCCTGCGCTTGCGTAGGCAAATGTAATGGCGGTTGATCCGCACTCAACAGACTCATCCCCTGTTCAGAACGGGTAATCAGTAACGCCTGGAGATCCAAATCCCGAACCAATTGAATTCCCTTCTCAACTAATTCATTGTCATCTTTGCAGTGACCCACCACCGCTTCAAATTCAGACAGATTTGGCGTGAGTAAAGTTGCCCCACGATAACGCTCAAAATCATTACCTTTCGGATCGATCAACACCGGGACTTTGGCAACGTTTGCCAATTTGATCATGTCCTGAACCTGACTCAGCGCACCTTTGGCGTAGTCAGATAAAACTAATGCTCCAATATGGGGCAACGCCTGTCTAATACGCTCAAACATCGGCTGCGCATCGACGTTATCGAAACCTTCTTCAAAATCTAAGCGAATTAACTGCTGGTTACGGGAAAGCACCCTCAGTTTGGTAATTGTCGGATGTGTCGGAACAGAAACAAAATCACAGCGCACCTTAACACTGCGCAGTCTCTCATTCAGAGCATGTGCTGCGTCATCAATCCCAGTCAAACCGATTAAATGTGAATTTGCCCCAAGAGCCGCAATATTCATAGCAACGTTAGCTGCGCCTCCCGGACGTTCCTCAATAGTATTTACTTTTACTACAGGCACCGGCGCTTCCGGCGAAATCCGGCTAGTCGGCCCATACCAGTAGCGATCTAACATAACATCACCGACGACTAAAACCTCTGCGCAGTGAAAATCCGGGAGTGTCATTTTCAACCTTTGCTCCAAATATTAGATATCAAATTGGTGCCAAATATTATCATACGACCGTAAAATCCCTACACCAAACCGTTATTGTTCACCTAACCACTGTTGCCAACTACGACGCACCCGTTCCTGTTGCTCACTGAAACAATGGGTTGATACTCGACTGGAAAGCGTCTGTAACGCCAAATGATGTAATTCATCACGCATAGAAACGTAAGCCTGTGTTAATGCGGCTGCCTCATCTTCATCCATAATTTCATAAGCCGCCATTAATTGGAAAATCCGTACATTATCCGACCAACGCACCAAACGCTCATTTTCAGCAGCATAACGAAGCACCAAATATTGAGCGATAAATTCGATATCGGTGATCCCCCCCGGGTCCGCTTTAATATCAAATTGATCTGAATGGTGACTGCCTAAATGTTTATGCATCTTTTCTCGCATTTCCCTTACCTGCTGACGCAACAAAGCGGGTTCTCGTTGCGTACATAGCGTCTGATGACGTATCCGCTCAAAATCCCGATGCAAGTTTTCATCACCAAATACCATACGGGCACGTACCAACGCCTGATGTTCCCAAGTCCACGCTTGATTCTGCTGATAATCTGCAAATGCGCCGATGGTACTGACTAACATGCCTGATTCCCCGGAAGGACGCAGGCGGACATCCACGTCATACAACACGCCAGAGGAGGTTCGAACGCTGAACAAGTGCATAATTCGTTGGGCAAGACGCAAATAAAATTGCCGGGCATCAATCGCTCGATCGCCATCGGTCATCACATCCACCGGACAATCAAGCAGGAAAACTAAATCAAGATCAGAGCTGTAACCCAACTCCCAACCACCCAATTTGCCATAACCAATCACAGCAAATCCCAATCCTTGCCGCTGACTCAGATGTGATGGAACACCATAACGTTTTGCCATTTTTCCCCACGCCTGTTGAACAACTGCTTCAATAATCGCTTCTGCCAAGTAAGTGAGATGATCACTGACTTTCATCACCGGCAGCACGCCAGTGATATCCTCCGCCGCAATCCTCAATAATTGCGCTTGCTTAAACTGGCGGAGCGCCTCTAGTTGCTGCTCTTCATCATCCTCAGGTATCCGCAACAAATATTGCCGCAATTCATCTTTGTAAGCATTCAATGGCAAAGGTTGATACAGGAATTGTGGATCAAGCAGTTCATCCAATAACAATGGGTGACAGGCAAGCTGAGTCGCAATCATCGGTGAAGCCGCACACAACCGGATAACATGTGTTAATACAGCTTCCGATTCAAGTATCAGCTCCAGGTAAGTTGTACGGCTGACAATACTTAGCAACAACGGAATGACCCGTTCTAGCACGATATTGGCATCTTGTCGCAAACAAACCTTAGTCAACAAACGTGGCATCAAATGGTCGAGCACATCACGCCCTCGAGGACCAATGGTTCTTTTGCCCACATCATGACGAAACACAGAAATAATATGCAATATCTGTTGTGCAATCGCCTCATCCAAGTGCGGAGCTAGTATGATTAACTCTTCTTTTTCGAGATCTTCCAGCCACAGACTTTTAAATGGCACATGACTAGGTTCCTCTTCACTATTATCGCTGTCATCGCCAATTAATTGCGTAAAAATAGCCCGAACAGCCCCCATCTTGCTGTTCAATTCAATTGTCAGAACATCCCAACTTTCAAATCCCATTCCCCACGTCAGTCGTGCTCGATTCAACTCATCTTCTGGCAGAATCTGAGTTTGTTGATCGTTAATTGACTGTAAAAGATTTTCTAGCCTCCGCAAAAAGAGATAACCGTCAGCAAGTTGTTTCACCTGCAATGGTTGCAAAATCCCCAACTGAGCTAATATTTGAAGAGTTGGCAGCAATGCCTGAGATTGCAAACACAGTTCACGCCCACCACGAATAAGCTGGAACACCTGGGCGATAAATTCAATTTCACGGATACCACCAGCGCCTAGTTTGATATTGTCTTTCAAGCCACGGCGACGCACTTCCCGTTCGATCATACCTTTCATATTTCTCAGAGATTGAATCACACTGAAATCAATGTAACGGCGAAAGACAAACGGTCTCAGCATCCGGCGCAGCTCTTCACCATACTCTTGGTTGCACGAACCCATAATCCGTGCTTTCACCATCGCATAACGTTCCCAATCACGTCCCTGCTCTTGATAGTAATCTTCCAGCGCAACAAAACTGAATACCAATGGGCCACTATCACCGAACGGGCGCAAACGCATATCCACCCGATACACAAAACCATCCACAGTTTGCTGATCGAGCACTTTGATAAGACGCTGCCCCAAACGGGTAAAAAACTGAGCGTTATCCATTTCACGGCGGCCATCTTGGGTAAGACCGTTTTCAGGATAGACAAAAATCAAATCAATATCAGAAGAGAAGTTCAACTCACCGCCGCCGAGTTTTCCCATACCAAGAATTAACAGTGGTTGTGGCTCGCCCTGCTCATTACAAGGGGTTCCCCAATCCTGACAACAACGCTGATATAACCAGTCACGAGCCGCAATAATCAACGTTTCAGCCAACATACTGAGTTGTTGTAATGTCTCCTGCGTCGTAATGCTACGCAATGCCTGCGACCAAGCTATTCTCACCAGAATCTTGTTACGAAACTGGCGTAAAACCCGCATAAGGTTATTTTCATCCTCTACTGATGCGAGTAATTGTTGCAGCCATTCAGCATATTGATGCCACTCCTGCGCTCCAGGTGGATGCTGACGGATCTCAGCTAACCATTCAGGATGAGATTGCAGATTTTCAGCAACAAAATCACTCAGTGACAATACCGCCAGCTCATCAACAGCAAAAGGCTCAACACTTAACATCAGTTGTTTAAAATGTTCGGTCACACGCTGTAACTGAGTAAGAAGCGGGGTTGAAAGTGGCAACATAGAGAATTCCTGTTATTTAAGCGGAGAGATTTATTAACCACATAGATTTATTGACCACATAGTCAGTGCCAACTTACATTGCAAATAGAACGAGCTATAACATAGCGTTTCAGCTTCTGTTTCCGTATCCAATAATTTCTGGTTGATAGCAACTAATTGGTTATTCAACTGTTCCGGCTCACAAGAATATTTGATCGTTTGCTGAATCAAAGTCAGTACTTGCTTTAAACCATCCCTACCATCCAATAAACCAGCCAACCAACGTTCCTCTTGTTCCTGCCAATGGGCTAATATTGATGTAAGTACCGAAGATAATGACTGCTGCACATCAATTTCTATCTGAGTTGAAAGTAAGACTGCCTTTGGTTTTCCCTGAGCCAACTGATAACCACGAGCTGCTTTACTTTTATTTCCTTGCCGCAAGCCGTTTGATTTTGCCAACTCAACCGCCAATGCTAATACATCGGTTATAGTTCCTTGCTTTAACTCCAGTTCAAACTCACAAATTGGCTCCTTACGATTGGCGGCAATAATTTCTCCCTGATCGAGCACCACTTCAATCTCACTTTGTCCATAAGTCACCACCCACTTCTCACGCATAAAGTCAGTACTGAATAACGCATTCAAACGGGATTGCAACACTTCCACATCACAATTGTCAGGCCAGATGTGCTGTGGAAACAGCGTCAATGCCAGTTCCGGCTTTACCAATGACACATTATATTCCGGTCGCTGATGCAACCCGCCAACCACCTTACCGGCTGTTTTGATCGTCATCTCATACTGGTCATCAAAACCACGGATCCGCAATCCCATATCAAGACCGCGCAGTTGGTTATCCGACGTCTCGAAATAGATATTGGTCAATTTTTGGGGAGAAAAATAGTCATGAGGAAATAACAGTAACTGCTGACGAATTGCAGGAATAGCTTGTGGTCTGGCGATAAGTTTTAATTCAATTTCTACACTCATATCTGCACCATTGATGACAATCTTTGCCCTTCATCTTACCTTGATTTCGCTTTTTTCCACGATGAGTAAAAAGAAAATTAAAATTTCTCTTTCCTGCAAGTTATGATAGTAATTAATAGGAAATGTTTCGTTCAACAGACAACAAGCCCTGTATTCAATCGATTAGAAAAGTGTCATTTTGGTTTACCGATTGCTCTAGCAAACTTAACTCTTTACTATCAAATTCTAAACTCACCATAGATAAAGAACAGTTGAAATCACAATGCGAAAATTACATTTACTTCTTACGGCGCTATTGAGCCTAAGCTTTTCGCTGACTACCCACGCGGAAGAAAAGCGCTATGTATCTGATGAGTTATCTACCTACACACACGCCGGGCCGGGTAACCAATACCGTATAGCCGGTACACTAAATGCCGGTGATGCAGTCACGTTGATAAGCATCAATCGGGATAGTAATTACGCTCAAGTGAAAGATGATAAAGGCCGTCTTGTCTGGCTACCAGTTAACCAGCTTAGTAATAAACCCAGCTTGCGTACCCGCCTGCCGGAGTTAGAACAAGAAGTGAAAACATTGACGGATAAGTTAGCCAATATAGACAATAACTGGAATCAACGCACTGCCGACATGCAACTGAAGGTTGCCAACAGCAGTCACATTCTTACAGAACTGAAAAAAGAGAATGAGAGATTAAAAAACAAACTGACGGTAGCAGAAAAAAAGCTCGATGCCGCAAATCTGCAACTTGACGACAAACAACGCAATATCATTCTGCAATGGTTTATGTACGGTGGTGGTGTTGCCGGCGCTGGTTTAATCTTTGGGTTATTACTACCACATATGCTCCCACGCCGTAAGCGTAATGACCGTTGGATGAGTTGATTTAAGGAACATATTAGGTGAGAGTCTATCTGGTTGGCGGCGCAGTACGTGACCGCTTGCTAAATTTTCCTGTAAACGAGCGGGATTGGGTTGTTGTAGGTGGAACGCCAGAAGAATTGCTATCCCAAGGATATCAGCAAGTTGGCAAAGATTTCCCGGTGTTCCTGCATCCCAAAACCCACGAAGAATATGCACTGGCACGCACCGAGAGAAAATCCGGCCAGGGATATACCGGTTTTACTTGTTATGCTGCACCGGATGTCACACTGGAAGACGATTTGCAGCGCCGTGATCTGACAATTAATGCGATTGCTCAAACACCCACGGGTGAACTTGTCGATCCTTATCATGGTGTTGATGATTTAAACAATCGTATCTTACGCCATGTTTCTGATTCTTTCTTTGAAGATCCACTAAGGGTATTACGAGTGGCTCGTTTTGCCGCTCGTTTCTCCCACTTAGGGTTTACTATCGCCCCAGAAACACGGGCATTAATGTCAAATATGGCAATTAACGGCGAGCTATCAGCACTCACACCAGAACGTGTCTGGAAAGAGACCGAAAAAGCCCTTGTTACCCATTCCCCTCAGGTCTTTTTTCAGGTTTTACGTGATTGTGGCGCATTGGCGGTGTTGTTTCCTGAAATCGATAATTTGTTTGGCGTTCCTGCACCAGAGAAGTGGCACCCTGAAATTGATACCGGTATTCATACGTTAATGGTGCTGAAAGTAGCGACTGAATTAACAGATGAAGTCGATAGCCGTTTTGCTGCTCTATGTCATGATCTTGGTAAAGGGCTGACCCCGCCAGAACAGTGGCCTCACCATTATGGACATGGGCCAGCAGGCGTTAAGTTAGTCGATCAATTGTGTCAACGTCTGCGCGTTCCTAATTCTGCCCGTGATTTGGCAAAACTGGCTGCTCAATATCATGATTTAGTGCATACAGTCGCTCAATTGCGGCCAAAAACATTACTTAAATTGTTTGATGCCATTGACGCATGGCGTAAACCTCAGCGAATAGAGCAATTGATTATCATTAGTGAAGCCGATGCACGGGGTCGTACCGGTTTTGAAGATACACCATATCCGCAAAGTGATTATCTGCGACAGGCATTCAAAATCTCTAGTCAGGTTCAGGTGAAAAGCATTGTAGACAGTGGGTTACGGGGCGCTGACATTGGTCATGAGCTACGACGTCAACGTCAGCGCGCATTGGCAGAATGGAAACAACGAGACAATACTGTTCAAAACAATGCTGTTCAAGGTAATACTGTTACCTAAAACATCCCCTGATATCAAACATTAGGCAATCTTCGAATTGATATCAGGGGAACTATTCGTTACATAAATACCCAGTAGACAGCGGCTGCCACAATAAAGCGGTAGATAGCAAATGGGATAAAAGATATACGTTTAATCAATGCCAGAAACGTTTTAATGGCGACTAACGCGACAACAAATGCAGTAATAAAACCGACAGCAAACATTGGGATATCAGAAGCGCTCAAAAAGTGTAGGCTCTTATATAAATCTAATCCACTTGCCCCCATCATCATTGGTACAGCCAGAATAAACGAGAATTCCGACGCAGTATAACGATTAACCCCCATCAGCATTCCTCCAGAAATTGTCGCGCCTGAACGAGAAAATCCCGGCCACAACGCCAAGCACTGGAAGCAACCAATCATAAAAGCCTGACGATAAGTAATATCATCCAGCCCTTCTGCTCTCGGTGTTTTAGGTTTCAAGATTTCTGCTGTAATCAACAACACACCGCCAATAACCAAGGCGTACATCACGCTTTGTGGGTTAAACAGCGATTTGATAACATCATGGAACAGCAACCCAAGAGTCACCGCAGGTAACATTGCTAAAATAATATGACTCAGTTTTAGTTTGCCATTGGTTTTACCTTCGTGGGGAACTTCACCAAAGTGGATACCAATGAGCCCAAATAAGCGACGCCAAAACACCACTACCACAGCAAGGATAGATCCAAGCTGGATAATAACTTCAAATGTTTCAGCTTTATCGCCAGTAAATCCCAACATATGGCCAACGATAATCATATGGCCGGTAGAGGAAACAGGAAGAAATTCAGTTAGCCCTTCAACAACACCAAGAATAGCTGCATGAAACAAGGTAGAAAGGTCAGTCATATAGAGAAATCGCCCATTAATAAATATCCGAAACAAGTAGCATGGAATAAACTCAGCTACCATTATCCCCATTGTCATTAATCAATTGACATAATTATCAAGCCTGGCACTACTACGTGCCAGTCTATGTAAGAACAATGACAATAATATGGCAGCCGAATTCACTACTGATCAGATTATTTTTTTCTTTCAATAATAACACCAACTTGACGCGCTTGCGCGACAGCGCCCGGTTTACTGACTTTTATCCGTACCCACGGCGCATTAAAGCGTTTTAACAGCAGATCCGCTACCTCTTCAGCCACTCTTTCAACCAGAGCAAAATTCTGATTTTCTACATGACTGATAATCTCTTCGCTAACTTTGGCATAATCCAGACAATATTCGACATTATCACTGGAAGATGCTCGTTTATTATCCCATCCCATTTCGATATCGAACACTAACTTCTGTTTAATGGTCTGTTCCCAGTCGTAAACACCAATTGTGGTAATCACGACTAACTCCTCAATAAATACGATATCCATCACGTCATTTTCCTGTTTTTCAATTTGTCGGATACCACTTCCGACTAAATATGCGTATTATCCATGACTAGGCTAAGAAAACGACCATTATTATTGGGGAGACATTATGAGTGCTATCGCGCTTGGTATGATCATCTTCGCGTATCTTTGCGGTTCAATCTCCAGCGCAATACTTATTTGTCGTCTGGCTGGGTTACCTGATCCTCGTCAACATGGCTCAGGCAACCCAGGCGCGACAAATGTACTGCGGATTGGTGGCCGCAGCACTGCGGCAATAGTACTAATGTGTGATGTTCTGAAAGGGATGATCCCCGTCTGGTTGGCTTATCAACTCTATGTTCCCCCTTTCTATTTAGGAATTACAGCAATAGCGGCTTGTCTCGGTCATATTTACCCGATCTTTTTCCAATTTAAAGGCGGTAAGGGTGTCGCAACCGCTTTTGGCGCTATCGCGGTAATCGGTTGGGATCTAACAGGTTTGATGATGGGTACCTGGTTGTTGACTATATTACTAAGCGGCTATTCCTCTTTAGGGGCAATTATCAGTGCCTTGATAGCGCCGTTCTATGTCTGGTGGTTTAAACCTGAATTTACTTTTCCCGTCGCCATGCTCTGCTGTCTAGTGCTACTACGTCACCATGATAATATCCAGCGTCTGTGGCGCGGCCAAGAAAGTCGTATTTGGAACAAGTTCAAAAAGAAAAAAGAGATGACCGAAAAAGAAAAAAACCGAACAGAAAAAGAGCAAAGATAAAGAAGGTCAACAACAGAGCCAGATAAAAACCAGCAACTCATTGAGTTACTGGTCTTTTATTTTCATTATATCAAGAAGATTTATAATGCGGATAATTCCGACAGTGGCCAGCGGGCCTTGACTGCCACACCAAGTGAATCACTCACCTCTCCTTTTAGGCGAATCATACCGGCAAGCGCAATCATGGCACCGTTATCTGTACAGAATTCAGGACGCGCATAAAATACTTCACCACCCAATTTTGCCATGACCTCTTCCATCTTGGTGCGCAATGTACGATTGGCGCTGACACCACCTGCCATTACCAATCGCTTGAAACCAGTCTGCTCAAGCGCTCTTTTACATTTAATCGCTAATGTATCAACCACCGCATCTTCAAAAGCACGGGCAATATCCGCTCTAGTCTGCTCATCATCGCTGTTGCTATGAATAGTATTAGCAGCAAAAGTTTTCAATCCTGAAAAACTGAAATCCAGCCCAGGACGATCTGTCATCGGACGAGGAAATACAAAACGCCCAGCCTCTCCTTTCTGAGCCATCCTGGAGAGTACCGGCCCCCCAGGATAATCCAATCCCAGTAACTTAGCGGTTTTATCAAATGCTTCACCGGCGGCATCATCTATTGATTCACCAAGCAGCTCATACTTACCAATACCCGTTACACTAATGAGCTGTGTATGACCACCAGACACCAGCAAAGCCACAAACGGGAATTCAGGGCTGTTATCTTCCAACATCGGAGCTAATAGATGCCCTTCCATATGATGGACAGGAATCGCAGGAACATCCCAGGCAAACGCCAAAGAACGGCCAATCGTCGCCCCTACCAACAACGCACCAACCAGACCAGGACCTGCCGTATAAGCCACCGCATCAATATCTTTACGGGTTAATCCCGCTTCTTTCAAAGCAGCTTGAATCAAAGGTACTGTTTTGCGGATATGGTCACGTGAAGCCAATTCAGGCACGACACCACCGTAATCAGCATGCAGTTTAATCTGACTGTATAATTGATTTGCCAATAAACCGGCTTGGTCGTCATAAATTGCGATTCCGGTTTCATCGCAAGACGTTTCTATACCTAAGACTCGCATTACACTACCTATATTCCACAGAAGAGAGCCAGTTTATCATTAATAAGATAATTTGCGCGGCTTACATGCTGACTATTTTTGCTGCTTAGTCTATAATCAGCCCTCTACGTAAAACTCCTGTGTGGTTATCGTCAATATTACGGAACTGATTTGCAGATCACCGTCGTAATGTTATTGTTTCAATTTGCGGCGGCGCTTTACAAAGCCGTGTTCATTGAAGTAAAATTCCGCACCATTTTAAGATGGCTGGCATCCCACGCCAGCAAGACCGATTTCTATTGAGGTGAGAGGCACATGCCGGTAATTAAAGTACGTGAAAACGAGCCATTCGACGTAGCATTGCGTCGCTTTAAGCGTTCCTGCGAAAAAGCAGGTGTATTAGCAGAAGTTCGCCGTCGTGAATTCTATGAAAAACCAACGACTGAACGTAAACGCGCCAAAGCTTCTGCTGTAAAACGTCACGCTAAAAAGCTGGCTCGTGAAAACGCACGCCGCACTCGTCTGTACTAATCCTTGCGGTTGATCCGCATAGTGATTGAATTTGCAGACAACAGTAGTTGCAGATAAAGGCCGTGCTTTCCGAAAGGGAGCGCGGCTTATTGTCGTTCATCAACAGGCGTAAAAGGGCTTATGGCTGGACGAATTCCGCGCGCATTTATCAATGATTTATTAGCTCGTACCGATATCATCGATCTAATCGATGTTCGTGTGCCACTTAAAAAACAGGGTAAAAATCACCACGCGTGCTGTCCATTTCATAACGAAAAGACACCCTCGTTTACTGTTAATGGCGATAAACAATTTTATCATTGTTTTGGTTGCGGAGCTCACGGCAACGCCATCGATTTTCTGATGAATTACGACAGACTTGAGTTTGTCGAATCCATCGAAGAATTAGCTGCTATGCATGGCCTGGAAGTCCCTTATGAAGCAGGTTCCAGTAGCAGTCAGATAGAACGTCACCAAAGACAAAACCTTTATCAACTGATGGATAAGCTTAACAGCTTCTATCAAAATGTATTAAACACTCCCGCAGCACAACAAGCCCAGCAATATCTGGCTCAGCGTGGGCTTAGTGAAGAAATTATCCACCGTTTCTCGATTGGTTTCGCTCCCGCAGGTTGGGATAACACCTTGAAACGGTTTGCTCATAATGCAGAAGAGCATCAACAATTAAACGACGCCGGAATGCTGGTCGCAAATGATAATGGCCGTACTTATGACCGCTTCCGCGAACGAATAATGTTTCCGATCCGTGACCGCAGAGGGCGCGTGATTGCATTTGGCGGGCGAGTTCTGGGAGATGCACTCCCAAAATATCTCAACTCGCCAGAGACTGAAATTTTCCATAAAGGCCGTCAGCTATACGGCCTCTATGAAGCACAACAAAATCACAGTGACCTTTCACGGTTATTAGTGGTTGAAGGTTATATGGATGTGGTAGCACTAGCGCAGTTTGGTATTGATTATGCTGTTGCCTCACTAGGTACTTCCACTACATCGGAACATATTCAATTACTTTTTCGCGCTACTGATAACGTCATCTGCTGTTACGACGGCGACAGAG
The DNA here is from genome assembly GCF_001684335.1 of Photorhabdus namnaonensis. Classification (GTDB taxonomy): domain Bacteria; phylum Pseudomonadota; class Gammaproteobacteria; order Enterobacterales; family Enterobacteriaceae; genus Photorhabdus; species Photorhabdus namnaonensis. The sequence goes on along the minus strand of NZ_LOIC01000063.1, from coordinate 75,187 downwards.
CCGGGAGTGATGCGGCATGGCGAGCATTGGAAACAGCGCTACCTTATCTGAATGATGGTAGGCAGTTACGTTTTATGTTTTTGCCTGATGGCGAAGATCCTGATTCACTAGTCCGTAAGGAAGGCCGAAAAGCGTTTGAACAAAGAATGGAACAATCTCATACATTGTCTGAATTTCTGTTTGAATCATTACTGCCACAAGTTGACCTGAGTAGTCCTGAAGGGAAAACAAAACTCAGTTCACTTTCTGTACCATTGATTAACCAGATTCCTGGGGAAACTTTGCGTCTCTATATGAGACAAGAACTTGGCAATATGATAGGCATTCCTGATGCAGTACAGTTGGAACGTTTATTACCGCAGCGTCTGGAAAGTGGGAATAATTATCAGATGCCGCAGCTAAAACCGACAACTATGCGTATACTTATAGGACTGTTGGTACAAAACCCACACTTAGCCGCTTTAGTTCCCCCCCTACAGGGAATTATGCAGGCCAAAATCGCAGGCTTACCATTATTTATGGAGCTTGTGGAGGTTTGTCTTACTCAGCCCGGGCTGACAACTGGACAACTGCTAGAGCAATATCGTAATAATAAATTTAGTAAACAACTTGAAAAATTAGCTACATGGAACGATATACAAGTAGAAGAAATAGCAGAAAATACATTTCGTGACGCATTGGATCATCTCGTTGATTCAGCGTTAGAAGAACGTTTAGACATTCTTATCGCCAGGGCAAGAACTGAAGGCCTGACACCGGAAGAACGCGAAGAAGTTCGCTTGATTAATGAATCCCGTGCCAGAAAGTAAACACTGAATTCACGGCTTAAGTGCCGCATTTGGTAGGGAAATAACCCTACATTTTGCCGCTATAAGTGGGCAGCGGCAATATAACGAAAACGCCCTTAAAAGTTATTGTTGGCAGATTAGTTTCGCCGACCGACACCAACCCAAATACTCTGAAGTGTGGATACCGTCTTATGGAGCAAAACCCGCAGTCACAGCTAAAGCTACTTGTCACCCGTGGTAAGGAGCAAGGCTATCTGACCTATGCTGAGGTCAATGACCATCTGCCGGAAGATATCGTCGATTCCGATCAGATCGAAGATATCATCCAGATGATCAATGACATGGGCATTCAGGTAATGGAAGAAGCACCTGATGCCGATGATCTGATGCTAGCAGAAACCGCTAACGACACAGATGAAGACGCTGTGGAAGCTGCTGCGCAAGTCCTGTCTAGTGTTGAATCTGAAATCGGTCGCACCACCGACCCGGTACGTATGTACATGCGTGAAATGGGTACCGTTGAGCTATTGACCCGGGAAGGTGAAATTGACATTGCTAAACGCATTGAAGATGGCATCAATCAGGTACAGTGCTCCGTTGCTGAATACCCTGAAGCAATCACCTATTTACTGGAACAATATGACCGTGTGGAAGCAGGTGAAGCTCGCCTGTCAGATCTCATTACCGGTTTCGTTGACCCAAACGCAGAAGAAGAGCTTGCGCCTACTGCTACTCACGTTGGTTCTGAGCTTCCACAGGAAGAACTTGATGATGAAGACGACGATGATGAAGACAGTGATGACGATAGTGACAGTGATGATGACAACAGCATCGATCCAGAATTAGCGCGCCAGAAATTCCAAGAACTGCGACAACAGTATGATATTACCCGTCAGGAAATTAAAGATAACGGTCGTAACCATCCAAATACTGCGGCCGAAATTTTAAAACTTTCAGAAGTTTTCAAACAGTTCCGACTGGTGCCAAAGCAGTTTGACTATTTGGTCAACAACATGCGTTCTATGATGGATCGCGTTCGTCTTCAAGAACGCCAAATCATGAAAATGTGTGTTGAGCAGTGCAAAATGCCGAAGAAGAACTTCATCACGCTGTTCTCCGGTAATGAAACCAGCGACATTTGGTTTACTGCTGCAAAAGCAATGAACAAACCGTGGTCTGAAAAACTACTTGAAGTGGAAGAAGAAGTACAGCGCAGCCTGCAAAAACTTCGTCAGATTGAAGAAGAAACTGGTTTAACCATTGAACAGGTAAAAGATATCAACCGTCGTATGTCCATCGGTGAAGCAAAAGCTCGCCGAGCGAAAAAAGAGATGGTTGAAGCCAACTTACGTTTGGTTATTTCAATTGCCAAAAAATACACCAACCGTGGCCTGCAATTCTTGGATCTAATTCAAGAAGGCAACATTGGCCTGATGAAAGCGGTTGATAAATTTGAATATCGTCGTGGTTACAAGTTTTCAACTTACGCCACATGGTGGATACGTCAGGCAATTACACGTTCGATTGCCGACCAGGCTCGTACCATTCGTATACCCGTTCATATGATTGAGACAATCAACAAACTCAATCGAATTTCCCGTCAAATGTTGCAGGAGATGGGACGTGAACCAACGCCGGAAGAGCTGGCAGAACGAATGTTGATGCCGGAAGACAAGATCCGTAAGGTACTAAAAATAGCCAAAGAACCTATCTCAATGGAAACGCCAATTGGTGATGATGAAGATTCACATTTAGGTGATTTTATTGAAGATACAACGCTGGAACTGCCGCTGGATTCTGCAACCTCAGAGAGCCTGCGTTCAGCTACCCACGATGTTTTAGCGGGTCTGACCGCGCGTGAAGCAAAAGTACTGCGTATGCGTTTTGGTATTGATATGAATACTGACCATACGTTGGAAGAAGTTGGTAAACAGTTTGACGTTACCCGTGAACGTATCCGCCAGATCGAGGCGAAAGCACTACGTAAACTACGTCACCCAAGCCGTTCTGAAGTTCTACGCAGCTTCCTTGATGAATAATTGGAAATTTTATTCATTCTGACTAAAAAGCGTCTGCTTCGGTAGACGCTTTTGTCTTTTATATTGGAGATACTTTTTAAATCCTATGACAATGTGGTGTTTACGCAGAAATATCATCACAGGTTCTCTGATATCACTCAACTAACACTCTCTCCAGCCGATAGATAAAAAAGTCGTTTTCCATTTGGTGATTAAAGAGGGATGAAAGGGATATAGTTATCATTCAAATAATCATGTATAAAATATCTTTTCATCGGAATAATTAATATAACCAGATGACTCAAAATCGCTTCTGAAAAATTAATTCAGTGACGGATAAAAACGTTAAATAGGCTATAAAAACAACTAACATATATCACTCCCCGTTTTCACTACTTACTAAAAACGCAATTTTGAACATAAAACGATCATACGAATTTACAAAGCTAGACCGCGAGCAAAACTGTACGTATAATCCTTTCCATCCAACGGCCCCTTAGCTCAGTTGGTCAGAGCAGGCGACTCATAATCGCTTGGTCACTGGTTCAAGTCCAGTAGGGGCCACCAGATTTTCTCTGTAAAAACAGATAGATAGACCACTCAAGCCAGAGTGGTTTTTTTATGTCTTTTAACCAGTGTCCCCTTTTTGTCCCCTGAGAAAATTTTTATGTCTCTGTTGTGCCATTATTCATACACAAGGAAGATTATTTTTTGACCGAACGAACCAAACGCGAAAAAAATTTTCTGCCAATGAAAATATATTTACTTAACTTAGTCGATTTCAATTTTCTAATAGCCACGAGACCGCGCTAGTACTGTGTTTTGAAATTTCCTTCGGCTTATCTTCGTGATCTTACTTCTTACGTAAAATAGAAATATTTCCTTACTATCATTGTGTTAACCTTTCTGCCGTGATCCTTCCTGGATCTACAAACTGAAATTTCCTGAAAATCTTTTCAATCATTTCAGTTTACGGCTTCTCTCGCACTGCCAATGCTGGCGCAGTCTGGCTGTTTGCCTTGTAGGATTTTAAAACTGAAAAATTTTTTTGATCCAAAACGTGCAGGCGGGTGCGGTGTAGTGCCGTTTTCGCCATAAGTTCATTTATTTCGTCATAAGCGCAGTGAGACAAACCGTCACTAAGGTATTTATTTGATTCTTGAGTCAGATAATACAATCGGTTAAAGTAGTATCGCCATCGGCAAAATCCGATGGCCAAGGGGTCGCAGCCTTGAGATTCATCAACACTGGTAAAGATTGTTTACCAGTGTGCCTGCTATCGCACCTTATATGGCGGTTCAGGCAGGGGAGACTAACGTCTCGCTGGTTGATGAATCCCAGTACTGCGAACCCTGTTTGAATCGCCACCACCAAAGAGGAAAGAGGTAAGCAGGAATATGAAAAAAGACTGGCATACCGCCGATATTATCGCTGCGATACGTAAGAAGAATAAAACGCTGGCATCATTATCCAGAGAGCACGGTTTAAGTTCTTCAACATTAGCAAATGCTTTAACGCGCCCCTGGCCTAAAGGGGAATTACTGATTGCTCAGGAAATTGGTGTTACACCTGCTGAGATATGGCCCAGTCGGTATTTTGACGAAAATAAGCAGCCTATCAAACGAATCATCCGAAATGATTTACCAAACAATTCTGATATCACATAAGTTATTTCTATATCCGAAAAAGTAACGACAACTTTTAAATCACTAAGCTAATATAACACGCTGAATTATCAGTTTTTTATTACACTTATTGCCCATTCTTTTAATATCAGAATTGTATTCATAGCTCTATGAAGATGTAAAACAGCCCGCATATTTTGCGGGCGAGATAATTAATCAATAATGTGTTTCAAACTATCAGAACACGAACCCGTAGCGTTGATTGATACCGCATTATTAACCTAGTACGCGCATTATTAACCTGGTACGTATTGGTTTGATTGATAACAGTGCTGTGTGCATCTGGTTGCAGTTTATCAGGATATAAAAAAGGCCACGTATTAACGCAGCCTGTTAATTAATGGTGATTTTCATTCAATGGACAAAGTTAACTGATGTCCGATAGCCGATGCGACCTTACCCACCGTATCAATTTTAGTTGAGTGCCGTAAATCAAAGATACGGGTCACTTCCTGCTTTTTCACCCCCATACGGTTGGCTAATTCAATTTGCGTTAACTTGGAATCAAGAAACGCATTGAGCATAAGCACCTTAGAGGCCACGCTTAAGGGCACATCAACATAATCCTGCCCTACGGGGCCAGGAAGCGGGATTTTTTCATTATCTTCGAAGTAAAATTCAAAAGCGGTTATTAGCGCATCGAGTGCCATCTCTAGCGCCTCTTCCCGTGTATCCCCCTGGGTTAAAGCTTCGGGGATATCCGGGAATGAGACGAAATAACCGCCCTCTTCTACTGGCTCTAGTGTGACTGGATATCGCATATTTTTAATGATGAACCTGTGCGAGAACCCGCCCCTTGCGAGGCGGGTTTTTATCACAATCCTAATTGCTTAATGATTGCTTTCCTCAGCGGCTCTTTGATCTCTTGGCTAGGGTGTCTCGGCATAATGCTTCGTTTCCCCTGGTATCTCAGTTTCAGATGGTTTGTCCCATTTGAAACTTCGACGCCTTGAGCTTCCAGCCACCGTCTAAACTCGCTTTGCTTCACCACTCCTCCATTCTGTTGAACACACAAACACAGTAAACATTTATGCTTACCATGTCAACACTTTTGTTTACCACATAGAAAAGGTAAAAATAAACCCTACCGAAGAGAGGCCAATCAATCTAGCCAATCACAGGCGAATACTTCTGTTTCAATCCATCGGATTTATAGGCCGTGTTCCTTATCACGCTGGCGTTCTCCGGCGTACCTGTATTGTGGTGCGTATGGGCGGCAGTCTGTTCCGCCAGTGCTTTAACCACATCCAACGTCTCTAACATCAAGGTCATGACATTGATTTGCTGGCTGCCCACCCAAACCACGGGCGCGACGATTTCTTGCCTAGCTCCGGCGATACTCTGCTTAAGCAGACCAATCTTCTCTATCAGCTTTTGCCCGACCTCGATATTGGCCTCTTTCCCTACGCTGGCAACGAAATTTGATGAGGTCGCCATACTATAGTCACCGTCTGCGATTTGCTGGACAGCGCCCGCCAATAGCGTAGACGTGCCCAAAACCGTGGTTTTATCCGTGGCCTGTATCGTGGTTTCCCGTGCGACTACGGTACGCGTTTCCGTGTCTGCCCTGACTTCACGGTGCATGGACGATTCACTAATGGTCTGGTCAGTCTGACGAATCCAGTTCCCTTCCTGAGTTACCCTCTGCGAAACTTCCGCCCGCTGTTGCTGTAATTGTTCGCCTGGCTTGATATCGGGCAAGGTATTGCCCTGGCTTAATGTCTGCCGGATAAAGGGCTTATCCGGCCTGCCTGCCTCAAAAGCGATTTCAACCACCGTTCCGACTGGCGGATATTGAAACATACCGGATTCACTGCCCGCCATCGGCAAAGGCAGCGGGACCGCGTGGTAAACAGGGACAACGGCATCCTGACCGTCACCAGCCAATAATTGCACATCAACCGCATAGCGTGGCCGGAATGGATCGGAAATATCACCGCTAGCCGTGCTTTCGGTATGTGCCTCAATGCGGGCAAATTTGGGTAAATGCAGCCCTGCCGATAATTCGGGATAGGCGGCATCAATCTGACACTGCATTGGTGTTCTGGTCTGCGACTGACCGGTCAGTTTGTTGGCGGCTTCCCATGTAATGACCATGTTTGCATTGCTCAGATTGACTTTGTTCAGCCGGTACTGGTTGATCACCACGCCAGGGCGCAACGATGGGATCATGGGAATGGTCATCGCATTGCCTGCGGACTGGCGCTGGCTAAATTCATTGGGGATCTCTACCGGTTTCCCCGCAAACATCGAATGCGCCCCGCTGCCCACATAAACCGAACCATCCGGCAATTGATGCCAGAGATAATCCTCAATCGAAAAAACCTGCCCAAGATTAGCCAGCAACTGATAGCCGGTACCATGATGGGTAAAATGCGGGATGGGTGTCTCCGTATAAGGGGCATCCGGCAATGTGAAGGTCAGTCCGCTGTGCTCCTGCAACCAGTCCACAATCTGGCTCAGTGTTGGATGCTGAAATGAACACGGCCATAATCGGTCAAACACGCCGACCAGCTCACGCACAAACAAACGCTGATAACCGTTTTGGGCTGGCTGTGAGCGTTCCACATAGCCCGTAAACCAGCGTAATACCAAATCCGTGTAACCCACGTCCAGCCGCACCAGTTTTCCGGTGTAATCGGATGTCGTTTCCGCCGTGATAAAGCCACGGCCACAGGATGCCAGTTCCAGCATAATATTGGCGTCAACCAGGTGAATTTCATCACCGGAAAGATAGAGCCGGTTAATCGGTGTCATTATTTAGCGGGGCCTATTTTGTCATTAATCGGTTTCAATACTTTGCTTTCAAACCAGCTCAATTTTTCCGGTGCTTCCTTGGCGGTAGCACTTCTTTGCGTTGTCTGTGTCTGTTTCTTAGTCTGTACCTTGTCGGCAACGCGGGCGTCCCGTTTTTCGGCAACGGATAAATGTTCACGCAAAGTAAATGTGACCTGCCATGCCTGTTTACCGTCGATTTTGCTGGCATCAATGGTATGGGTGAATGTCCCGATACGAAAATTGATAGCCTGCGCGGTGAGGTTGGCGACACGGTAGCGTTTCAGATTTCCCTTATCTTTGGCCTCCGCCAGTGCAAACAGGCGTGACAGCGTTTTTTGCTCAGTAAAAGGAATGATCCCCGTAACACGTAACTCCTTGGGCTTAATGCCTTGCTCCGCTACGGCGGTACTGGATGACTGGCCGCTTTGGTCTGTGTCCTGAAACATCACCGATGGGGTTACGGTCAGACTTTTTAATGGGATGGCCTCGCCATCAAGGGCCAGTGTGATAATTTGGCTCATTGTGTAGCATCCTTTCTAATGCGCGAATATCGTCCCCGGCAAATAATGTCGCCAGCGTGTAAACGGTGTCCTGTTCGGGGATATCCTGACGCAGTTTTTCGGCCAATAATGCGCCATTCCCTTTCCCTGAGAATGTCCAGACACGGGCCGATTTGCTCCTGACGTCATTCAAAGCGACTGTAACTTGTTGTAAGGCGTTCTGTCTTACCGTGGTGAAGTTTGTTAATTGTGATTTCAATCCCGCAATGCTGCTGCCGGCGCTAACCTGTGTTTTAGCCTGCTCAATCAATTGCGCATTCACGGCCATGCGGCTGGCTGATGTTGAAAATGGTTGCAACGGAGGCAAACCGCTGCCCGGTTTCCCAGGCAATTGCATTTTAGTACTCGCCAGACGTTCCGCTGTCTTTGCCATACGGGTAACCTGAGAAAATACAGGCAACGGCAGCACCGCTGAAAATTGGGTTAAATGCTGGATAAATTCATTATGCGTCTTCGCGCAGATCATGAGTACCACGGCGCTCATGTTTCCCGTTCCCCGGATTTTATTTGCCAGATAATTGATGGCGTTTGCCGGACTCAGGTAGTGACCGCTGTCCGCTTTCTGCCCGATACCGTATACCAACGGATGAACGGACAACATCGAGCAATGCATCCCCGTCATATTCGGGGAGATGCGCATCAATTTCCGTTGCCAATTCATCACGCAGGTTGCTCAGGCCAGTTGATATCGGGGGCAGTTGAAAGATCTACTCTGTTCACCCGCACACGATATTTTTTCCATTCCACGAGCGCTGATTTTTCGGCATCAGTGGCGATATCCAGATCAATGGCATCCTGTAAAGGTTTAATTGCCGCATCGGCCTGCTGCTGTAGAGCGATTTTTTGCTGTTCAGCCTGTTCAATTTGATGAGATTTTAGGGCTGATTTATCTGTGACCCATTGCTTATTCTCCCACTTATCAAAGGGGGTTTGGGGTGATTGCAGGGTGAGATTATCTGGCAACACGCCGATAGCGGTAATATTGATCGGCTGGCCTGTATCGGTTGCATACGCCGTTTTACCCCGATAGTCAGGCACATGTCGCCAGGATTTTTCATCTACACGACGACAAATCGCAACGTCATGCGTGTCAGGTAATTCTGGCGCGTCCAGATACGCATTAGCCGCAACAGAAAATCCCCGTGGCACCAAATCCATATCGGCCCCAATATATTCCCGTGTTTCAGGATGACAACGATAAACCGCAACCCATCCGCTAACAATGGCTAACCCATCCTCATCAAACTGGGCTATTTGAATATCTGCACTATATTTAGTCATTACTTTACCCTCGTAATATAAATCACTGATTTGTTGACAGGTCGGTTTTCATTTGCGGTCGGGACCACTCTCGACGCGTCAAATGTCCATGAAATCACCCCACCACCGGCACCGGCTGCCCGACCGCCAGCCTTATACTGATAGCTGAATGCACCAGAGGCGTTGCTCCCGCTTTCAATAGTGGGCTTACCTAATGATCCCGTGATATTTCTGATAGCATCCCCTTGAACACTCCCTAGCGAACGACCAGAATCTAAACCACGTCCTCTATCCAGACCACGCTTAAATAATCCTCTGTCATCGGGTAATTTCAGGTCGGGAAAAATTTTGGCGAGTTCAGGGTAATCTGCCGCACGGAATGCGCGTCCCTCATTGGGTTCATATCCGGCGGGTATCGGCGCAGTCGAATGCCATTCGATAGTGGCGCCAATAGGGACACCAACCGTAATTTTTTGCTCTACAGCACCGTTAGCATTGAGAAATCTGGTGTGCAACTGTGCATCGGCATCAATCCAAATTTGCCCCGTGTCACCCCCTACACCAATACTCACCCCTTTGGCCCATCCCTTTTCCCGACCACAAGAAAATGGCCCTGAATAATGCCTGCCGGGTAGCTCAGTCATATAGGTAGTCTGGTGATAGGCACCAACATCACCCGCCATCAAATTGATATCAGACGATAGAGATTTCCCGTTAATTCTCCTGTCATTCGGTACAGCATTCATTGCCCGTTCGACGGTTTCCACTAAGCCGATGTTTTTGACAAATTCATTTTTATTGGGAATATCTGCGCCGTTCTGGTTTTTAGCCAGGCGACTATCGGCGTTTTCACTAACAACGGTTAATGCTGCATGAGTGGCATAGTCCCCTTTCGGCTGTTTCCCATGCAGACCGCTTTCCAATGCCTGCTGGGTCGCATATTCCCGTTTCACGCTATCAATCTCTTGATGAATGGCGGAAATATCACGGTCATTTAATGACCCCTTAATGCGCAAATCCATCACATCACCGTGACCATCAACACCCGCAACCGCAAAGACATAATGCGGATACCCTGCCGCATCGATGTAGTTTTTAAGATCATTGGCGGCGGTGATATGAACGACGGTTTTCCACTGGCTGACCACATTACCTTGATAGCTAAAATCCGCATAAACTCGGGTATCGCGCAGGCGGTTAAGTGTTTGGTCAAACGCCAACTCACCCCGCAACCCGCCGATATAAGCCAGCCCCTTTTTGACCGTGTACCGGTCATCACGACGAACCACGGAAAACCCATCACCGAAAAAAGCCGCCTCACCGTAACTGTCAGTATTCATCAGGCGCTGCATTTCATCGATGCCAGATAAACGGGCGGTAAAATCAATCTGCCAGGTTTCCGCCGTCGTCGTAATAGCGGTCTCTTTGGCTGCCCCCTTCAAACTCCAGTAAAAAAGAGCGAGTCAGTACATTTCCCTGTAGTCCGTTCGCGGTCTTAATTTTTTTCTGCGTTGGGGCATGGGTAATCATGCCAATAATGCCAGAAGCCTTATTTATCAGGCCAATCCAGTTAAAATCAAAATGACCGACTTCCGTTCCCAATGTGACACTGTAGGCTACCGCATTTTCGCTAGCTAACCCTGTTTTGTTCACAGCCTGGCGATGCACAATATGACTTTCTGCGGGTAATTTCTCATCACGATTAATGGCAAGAGCGGGATCTAAATCCGGCACATAAGCAAAAACAAACTCATCCAAAACCACGGGCTTTCCCGCCGCGGCCTGCTGCGCTTTCCATTTTTCAAAGTCTACTGTAATTACTGATGCCATATTATTTCCTTATAATGATGCACCGTAAGTCATATTAGGTGCGGTAATCGCCTTTAAACTGGCGCTATCAAAAACGGACTCACCTGACATGTAACCCACTTTTAATCGCAGGAGCGGCGAGGACATGGCCGCGTAATAACAGCAATATTCCACGCCTAAACTGCCCACACGCATAAACAGTTTGTTATTCGTCATCACTTCAAAACGGTAGCGGCGGCAAGTGCGGCCATACTGACGAATGATGCTCATCAGCAAATCAGGGTTTTCAGCGACTTGCCCGTCACTGACACGCAAAATAATCACATCCCACTCTATTGCCGGTTGTCGTTCCCGTACTTCAACATGGCCGACACCTAAACGTTCAAAGATAGCGATAAATCCCGCAACACTGCCCGCCTCTCTGGTATTAATAAACGCGTATTTCACCCGTTTACGAAATAATGTCAGTGGTTCACCGTTAAAGCGCTGGATATCCCGCTGATAGGCCAATATCGGCAGTAATTCCGCCGAACAAGTTTCTGCGTCCAATTGGGCTAACGGCCATGTCAACCAGCGATAAATCATTAACCAGAATTCACGCGCGGCCCAAAGCAGTTTGGCGGGTTCTCCCTTATCCATCCATGACGGCAAGGCCAGCCGCCTGAGTCGTTCCCTGAATTCAGACATTCCTCACCTCAATTATCAGTGATTGCAGCCTGGGCACACTTAAATCACTCAGAATGTCACCCAATGAAAAGGTCAGTGATTCAATCTCGGCAAATTCACGGTGTATTTCTTGTCCCAGGTTGGAAAAGGAAAATCGGGCATACGGCCAGGTTTTTTTCACGTGGTATTCCCTATTTTCCCGAAAGGCGCAGCGGATCAGGTTTTCAACATCCGTTTTTAATGTTGTTACCTGTTCCTGGCTGTAGTTCGCCAAATTTGCCACAAACAGCGTGACCAATAATTCATGGTGCGTTTCGGGCATCGGCAGACACTGCATATCATCCCCATGCCCATGATGCCCCTGATGGGTGATGTAATCGTTCACTGCCTCAATAAAGGGCTGGCTGATGATCCCAGAATCCAGCAACAAATAGGCATTTGCCGTTCCGGCACCACGAGGCGCATCATGCAGGAAAAAAATGCGATCAATGCTCAAACCTGCCACAGCGGCAATCATACCGCAGTAAACTGCATCTGTATGGTAGTTGCCCACCCAGTTATATTGGTTGCGGCAACGGTCGCGCAAATCATCATCGGATTCGGCATCTGCACCGGGCGTCAATAGCCAACCCTCTTCATTCTGTACTCGCTCAATGCCCGACACTGCCACGGGCAGGAGACGAAAATAACCGGGGGCAAGGTTGAAAGCACCGCCTGCGGCTTCTGCTTTGACAGGCAATAAGGCACTGGACACATTGTCGGCCATCACTACGCTTTCCGTGGTGCTGACGCGATAGATTTCGCCATTAATGCGTTCAGTCTGGATCACCGTTCCGGCGGGCACGGTCACCGTTGATGCGCCTGCGGTTTTATAGAAGCGGAGCACACCCTGCGCAGCGGATGCGGGTTTACGTTTCAGGTTGACGCCCCACGCAAACATATCCAACCATGTGCCGGATGCAGTCGCCAAGTACATATTTTTTAAGGTGACATTGATTAACGCCGCTTTCAGCCATAACACAGGGCGCGTTACTATGGTGTTAATCAGCCGCCAAAACGGGGACATCCGCGAGGTGTTGGTCACCAACCCAGCTTCATCGACCACTTTAGCGAATGCCATGCTGATGTCGGTTTCCGTGGTTGGCATCCCGCTATCACGTAAGACCTTTTCATAATCAATCGTCGGTTTCGTTTCCACTGCTCACACTCACGTTAATACGGCCAAAATCATAAGTTTCAGCAGTTATCCATAACTTAATGGGTGATTCTTCATTAATGATGACGGTTCCCGGAATAATCCGCTCATCGTCTTCGACCAGTATGCCTATCTGTGTGTGAATGTCTGCCCGTAGTGTTGGGCTGCGTTCGGCGATAAGTTTCGTTGCCAAGCCACTTTCAAGAATGGCATGTACACAATCCTGACCGATGGAAATACGGTTATGACAGAAACGTGGCTCATTCCCTGAATTGAGTGTGAAATTGCGCTCACTAATGAATAAATCAATATATTTCGGCTCATCCATATGCCACTTGTTCCCATTCCGTTAATTGCTCCGGTGTCATGCCGTTGGAAATATTCAACGTCACATTTTCAATTCGGCGACTGTTATCATTGATGGTCTGTGAATGGGTTGTTATTTCCTTGAGCAGACCATTTTTAGTCATGCCCTGTTTTCTCCCGCCTGTGAGTATCTCCTGCGTTTCAGGGGGGTTAACCCATTTACTTGGCGAAATCCTTTGAGGCAGTCTCTGTAATATCTCACTGGGTTGAGAAATAATTTTCGGGTTATTTCCATCAATACCCATTTCAGGGATCTTCACTTTTCCCACAGGTTCGATGACGGTTTTCTCAATAGCTTGGGTTTCAATATTGATACCGGGAATATTATTTAATTTATCGATAATCCAATGGTAGCTGTCGGAAAAGGAGTTCATCAGCCAATCCCATAAGCCGCCGAAAATATTGCCGATATTCTCCACAATGCCCGCAAAGGTATCCGCCAGTGAAAAACGGCTAAACCCGTTACACAGGTTATTCCAGCCCTCGGCGATCCCGCCCCAAACCGCACTGAATATCCCGCCAACCCATTTCACATACGCCGCCACCATCCTAAAGGCGGTTGTGTTCATCAGGGCCGCTTTGATGGCATCCCAATGCCTGATAAGCAGATAAATGCCAACAGCCAGCAACGCAATAGCAGCAATAATCAGCAAGATCGGCCAGGTCATGAAGCTGAATGAAATACCCGCTAAAAAGGCTGCAATCCTGACAGCCCGCAATACCCCATGTAACACGCGTAATGTGGTGTTCCATGCAATAATAGCCGCGTTATAGAGCCACACCGCCGCCGCTCCCAGTTTCATGACAAGCGTACAGGCCGCCCAAATCCCCTTAAGGCCAATCCAGATAAATTTAGATACGCCCATGACGAGATTGGCGGCAGCCCCCGCAGCGGCAAAACTCAGAATACTGAGAGTGATATAACCGACCCAGCGGGCGATATTCGAAAACAGTTTCAGCCAGCGCACCAGTAATTGACCGGCATTAGCAAGCTTATTGACCAGTGAAGAAATAACCGGGAGCAATGTTGAACCTACGGCAATACGGATATTCTGCCAAATAGCGTGTAACCGCGCCCACGGGTTCGCCATCCGCTCAGCCATTTCGCGAGCACGTTTCAGGCCATCATTGGCCCCTAATGCCGAAATATTCTTACGCAGCATATCCACATTGCCATACAATTGTTTTACGACAATGGCGGAATCGCCAAACGCCTCCTCAATTTCTTTTTGTGCCTTAAGGTTGCCCTCAATACTTTTGCCATATTTGGTCTGTAGCTTTTCCAACATTTCCGGCAGGGTTAGCATATGACCAGAGGCATTAACAAAGCTGATGCTAAGTTTTTTCGCACCCTCAGCGGCATCGGTCAAAAACGATTCATAAACACTACTGGCCTCTGTACCCAATGAACGGTGCAATTCCCCCAATACCGCCAATTGTTCATCAATACCTACCCCGAAATGCGTTCCTGCTGCGCGGGTCCCCTCCATCAAATCCGCGATGTCCTCCATACTGGCGCCAAATGTTTTCGACATGATGATGGCTTTTCCCGCCAGTTCCTCAGCAAACTGAATATTCCCTACGGCTTTAGCATGGCTGGAAAAATTCGAAAACATCTGCCCCATATATTTAGTTGTATCTGCCGCGCTGGATTTCAGGGCGGCGGCGGTGATATGGGTGATGTTAGTTATCTGCGGTAAGTCATTTTGTGACAGTTCGCTAATCTTCTTACTAATTTCCGCCGTTGATTGCACAAATTCAATCGATGACTTGCCATACAATGAACTGAACTTCATGGCATCCGCCGCCACTTTCTCCATCACGCCACTATCAACCCCCTGGAGTGATGCCTCTGTCATCGCATCATCCCATTGAATAGCCGGATCAAGAAACCCCTTAATTGACCAAAATGTCCCCGCTAACCCTGCGCCGCCGATTGCAATTTTTTCAAACGCCGTTTGTGATGCTTTGGCAAACCCAGAAACAGCCGCTTTTGCACTGGCAAGCGGTTGTGTCAGTTTATCAATTAGGCTTAATGTAAAATCTAATTGCCTCATGGTTCACCCTTTAATGCCAATGCAATACCATTCGCGGTGGCGATTCGCATATTTTCCCAATAACGATTATCCAACCAAATTGCACGGGCTAAATTGTCCGTATTATCGTTCTCATTCGGTAAATAATGACGGCGCAATATTAACGCTTGTTCAAACAGGCTGTTATCAATGGATTTAACCCGCGTATTTAGTTTTTTATTTCAATTTCCAATTTGGGCGCATATTCGGCATTGACCTTTTCAACGATTTGCATCGCGGCACCGGGTATTTTTAACCATTCATCTAAAATTGATTTAGACGCAGGCTGAACAATACGGCGCAAATAGGTAACAATGGGGACAACCTTATTATCCATTGCCATATCGTTAATCATGCTATTATAAGCAACAATATTCGGCTCGAATGTAATTTCATTTTCACCGACAATTAAAGTAATGACTTTATTTTCTTTACTCATAGGTTAATTCCTTTCTTTTATTAATTTCATCCACTAATTGATTATGCCGTGCGGCGCAATTACCATATAATTTGGAGTAATCCATTATAACATTTGCCAGATTATTTCCGGTTGTTCCCGTCAGCCGGGGTAATCTGCCCTGACATTTTGTCAGTAAGTTTTCCTGATAGTGTTCGTTCAATACTTTCGGCTGTATCGTTGTACATCCTGACAAATTCAGGGCTAACGCACACATGAGTAAAAACAGGCCGAACCATTTCAGTATGAATCTCTCGTGGGGCGGCATGGGCTATCCCTTCTAATTTATTTTCCAATTGTCGGGCGGATACACTGGAAATGTGTTGCAGTTCCTGCCTGATTTTTTCCCCTGTAGCATCCGCTGCCCGTGTGACATTCAACTCCAGACTGTCACGGTAATAATGGTTTACTCGCCAGCCTGCACAGAATGCCAATGCAAGGAAAGTCAAATACAGCATCCGGGCATTGAACATCATTTCACCCCATTATGCGCCAGTGAGAAATGATTGCCGTCCGGTCGAGAAAATCGCCCGCCCCACGTTCCGCCAAGAGATTCCCAATATTCCCCTAACGGTAAATAAGCATGACTGTTTGTCTGGTACTCGCCCCGGATAAATAAATTCAGATCTATCGCCAGCCGCTGAATATGCAGGCTATTGGCAATGCCTTTCCCTGTCTGAGCGTTTAACTTCGCTTGTTCTGGTGTACGATAAGCCTCGCCTAAAGTCAGGCGATAACCGTGTTCGTCCGCCCATAAGATCAATTGCGCGACCAGTACCGCAAATAATTGCTGTTTTTCACTCAGTGTCATTTCTTCAACTTCCCTGTTAACAAAGCGCTGCCGCGCTTGCGTAGCCAAACTTCAATTAACTGATAGCCAGCAATCCCTAATGCGCTGCCTATCCCTGTCCCGCTATCGGGCTGATGCCCGGCCACCAAATCAGTAATACCCCCGCCATCACTGACACAGCCGACCCTAAAATAATCCGGCCAATGAAAAGCCGCAGAGTGATCGGCTCATCACCTGTTAGCATCTTTCCTAACGCAATCAGTGCCCCCAATAGCACCAGCGTCACAAAGGTTTTCTCATGTTCTTCCATGAACACCCCTCTTTACCCTATCAGGCTTTGTGTCAGTTCTGCTTCCAGATAGGGAATGCCATTAATGCGCACAAAATCGGGACTGGTCACCACAAATTTCACTTTATGCGTCATGACACTGCCGCCTTTCGGATCAACGTCCAGAATGTCGCTGACAATCAGCTTGCAGCCGTAAGCCTCAACTTTGATTTCTTCGTTACCGGCCTTGGCATACCACATCAAATCGACGGGCTGAATACCCCGCCATGAACCCACCGTGCGCGCTTTAGCGGTCACAATCTCCAGATATTTGGTACTGAGTTCAATCTCCCCCTCTGCCGCCACATCACCGGAAATATAGCCATCCGGTACGCCCTGTGTTTGGGCGGCGGCGGTGTTGTCCGTAATGGACAGATTGACCTTTTCCGCATGAACCAGATCCCCGTCCATATTAAAATCAACCGACTGGCCTGAAATACGTTTGCTCATGCGGTTTTCTCCAGACTGCTATCCAGCAACAGACTCACCGAGATCCCTTTCGGACATTCGTAAGTGCGAACAGTGATATAAATTTCCACCGTGTTTTTATTACGCCATGTAATCACCACGTCTTCATCTTTTGGGGATTTCACTTCCCCCGGAAAAGTCACGCCGTTAATTTCAGTACTGCGCGACATTTCACGCAAGGTACGGGCGAAGTATGCCTGATGCGTTGCGACACTGCCCGGCGTGCTGTTTAAGCTACGGTCGGCAATTTTAGCGATAGCCTGCAAGCGCACCCGACGCGCTACTTTATCGACAACCCGCAAGTTTTCGATACTCTGGTAGTCTCCGCCTTCTACGTCCAATGTGCGACCCTCTGACCAATACATGCCATCATAATCGGGATACCACATCGGCACACTGAAACGCAGTTTTTCCAGTGCCTGCAAGGTTGCCAGATCAATCGGCTGACCTGTGCCATCTTTTGGAAAATCGGTTGAACCCAACTCCATCAACGCCCCGGTTTGTACCCGTGCGGGACTGTCCGCCACGGTGACAGTGTGGTTACATAAACGCCCTGCCAATACGCCCGCCTCATTGCCCCACAGACACGGCACCAGTTGCACCGATGCCACAGCTTCACCCTTTTGTAGCTCTGCCAGGCGAGTGACATAATCCGCCCAAGTCTCTTTTGCCTGTGTGCCATCAACCGCCAGAATGGCCCACTGCCAGCGACCAAATTTAGCCATCGTGTTGGCTCGCAAGGTTTGCGCGGCTTTAATGATGGCTTTGGTTGCACCGACCGTCAGCGCATAGCCCTCAATACTGGCTATACGCTGCGCCGACGTCACCGCCTCAACAAACGCCAATTCATCCGCCGATTCCGGCAACACATGAACATAGCCAGACCAGTTTTGCCCCGCATTTGCCATTGCGGCCAGTACGTGACGTTTCAGGGCGGTTTGTGCCGTTCCCAGTACAGAATCAAAGTCCGTCTGGGTATTAACCGCAATGGTTTTACCTACGTTGGTTTTTCCCGTCCCAACGAAAAGCAAGACTCGCTCAATTTCCCGGGTTTCACCTTGCAGTTGATTAACCTGGCTAACCTGAACATGTGGCCACATAATTTAATCCCTTATCAATGCGCTTAACCCACACCGTATCCAATGCCCTGCAACTGGCGAGCCAGCGCTTGACTGAATTCTTCATCATTGATACCTAAGAACTGACGGGCAGGAACTTCAATCGTCCATGAACGTTTAACCGTCCCGCCGCTCAGTTCGCGGATCAATACCCCTGCCTGAATAAATTTTATATTAGCGGTAATTTCCTTTATCGGGGGCTTCCGCCAGCGTTTGCCCTTCTTAACCTGATAACCCAAATCCCGCAGTTTTTTCGCCTGCTTAATAGTTGCCATGCGCTCGCGATCAATGTTCTTTTGCACTTGCCGCCGACTGACCTGAACACGCATCCCACTTTGCTGTGCATATCCCACAACACCCGCAGGAACCTGTTGTTTTCCATTCCGGTAATGCCCGCCTTGCAGGTAAATGCGCACGGCGTTATTTTCCGGCATTTCCCGAATATGCAAGAGCTTCGGCATGTTCCTGAGCATCTTCTTGCGCCACGGGCTTTTTCTGGCAGTCCATCGCCCGCCATCCGGTGATTGCTGATTGCGCACATTGCGTTTTGCCGCCTGGATCACCCCGTATTTCGCAATCCGCCATAACAGGCGCTGGCGCTTTTTCGGGGGGAGTTCAAGGTCACTCAGTGCGTTTTGCAGTGCCTTAAGCTGATTTCGGTTTAACTGCCCAGTTATCATTATTGGCTTTGTCCAACGGGTGCGCCTGACTCATTCACACAATGCAAAACCCCCTTTTCAGCAAACCAGATTTCAGTATCAGCCAGCATCCAGCGCTTACCCTCAAAGGGGACAATGCCGTTTTTATCTTCACGCATGACAACAGGCTCTGACAGTGACAACGACACCACAACTACAGCGGTTTCCTCATCCACTTCAACGGTCATAGCGGGCCGTTCCGGCTCCAGATTGGCATCCCCTAACTCATTGCCCTGCTCAGTCAGCCACACATCTATTAACAACGGGACATAGCGCGGATCAAACTCTCGGTATGGGAAACGTCCCCAGGCAATCACCGCCTCATACTGCTGGATAAACATCTGGTATTGCCCCAGACCTAAATCGCGTTGCGCAGGAATAAAACGAATTTCATCCATTTCACTGGTAAATTCTATCTTACAGAGACGTTCTGGCAGGTTTTCCCGCAAAAATGCCGTTAAATGATGTAACTTGCTCATATCATGCGTACCGTTGTGCGCCCGTACCCCTTCATATTGCGGATAACAAAAGCCGCTTCCGCTAATAAACGGGGACGTAGTTCAGGACTTTCTTGCGGCGGATGAGGGGCACGACTGACAATAGCCGTGTATTCCCCCAACAGATCCGCTTTTGCCCTGGCATAAACAGCCTTTTTATACTGACCGACTAATGCATTAACGCCATTGATAGCAATGCCTTGCACATTGGCCGCTTTCTGATAGCCTTTTGCCTGCAATCGGACTTTCAGACGCTGTAAGTCAAGATTGATTTCAGCGGCACTTGCCAGCAGTGCATGAGATAACAGGCCATTATCTAAGTCAGCCGGAATATTGCGGTTCACCTGAAATTCGCGCAGATTCAAATCCGGCCAAAAACCGTCATTGGTCAACGGTTCATCCCGATAATCGAGGGTGTTGCCACTAAACATCTCGCCTCTCTCATCTATAAAAAAGCGGGCAGTCCGGTTTCCACGGCCATGAGCAATCCTTGCCATGCCTCCACCGCGCCCGCTCTGGCTTGCGGTAGTCATTTTTCATTCTGTTGTCAGTGCCCGTAAACGGGCGGCAATCCGTTGCCGATAAGTTTTTACGCCTGATTTCGGGTTGCACTGATGCGCTTTTGATAACCAGATATCCGCCTGCTCCAGCACATCCCACCTATCAACCGCACTCGCCTTAATTTCAGTGTTATCCCCTTTCAACAGGTTCAAGGCAGCAAATTTGTAGTATTTGGCCTTAATTTTTTCGTGTACTTTCCATTTGTCCGTGACATTCTGAAATGTCCTTGAAAAATAGGGGTCAACACTATTCCCGGCGTCGGCTTCCACCTGTGCCCAGAGTAAAACCGTGTCGGCAACAAAGGCCGGAAAGCTACTGCGAAAATTGTCGGGGGTGAGCTGCCCTTGCTCAATGGCGATATCGGCCCAATCCAATCCTTTGGCAAAATCCCCAATATCAAATAACCAGATCACGCAGTAAGCAAAAATCGGGTTTCGGTAAATTTCCCCCTCGGTGATGTAGCGTTCCGCCGTGGGCAGATAATTAGGCAACAATTCCCGCTTTTTCATCTCTACCCGTTCCGCCGTTAACGCCAACTGGCGTAACCGCTTAATATCCTGCTCAATGGCGCGGGCTTGCAGGTGCATACTCGCCCCCTCTGCAATCACAACCGCTTGTTGCCGCGCCAGTTTCTGGCGAAGTTCAACCGCGGCCCGGTGTAGTTGAGCAGGCGACAGCACTATTCTGTATCCAGTTTTTCAGCAGGTTCAGCAACTGTGCCAATCGTTACGGCATTCTCATCATAGGCAGCGTACAATTCCGGTGTTTCAATCGCGTAGCCCTCATTGCGCAGGTATTTATTTTCAAATTGTTTACGGTCATCCACAAATTCCGCCTTACGCTGGCGTGTATTACGCTGTGTCAGAATTTGCAAGTTAGGCAGCATGGTGACTGACATACGTTTACCCGGCATAAATGGCGGGATAATGGCCGGACGTCCAGCAATGGAACTCCCTAACATTTGCGCCGCGATTTTTTCAGTCGGTTTATTTGCCGCCTGATATAATCGATATTGTTCAGCCGCCACTAAATCAGCACCGACCAGTACCACCAAACGTGGATCATGCCTGAATTGCTGCGGAATACAGGCGTTAATCAGGTCTGACGCCATCGCATCCAGTGAAGTAAAATCACCGTGCTCATCCAGTTTCACCGGGGCAGTAATCACCTTCTTGCCGTCATTCCATTCTTTGGCAATTTGATGCCAACCCCTGTTCACATCTTCACCATTCGGATTGGCTTCTGGGTCGGTGGTCTCCGCCACGCGCTGGCCGTTAAAACCCACCCGGATCATGTCCAGTGCAAAAGATTCATGTGTGAATTCCTGCATACGTTGGAAAAACTCATTTTCTGAACCTGAGTTCGCCCAGACAGATAATAAATCCCAGGGCAAGGCGGCGCCGGAATCGGTTTCAACTAAGCTGTATTTATTGCCATCAATCCCCGTTTTACGCATAAAGCGGCCATCTTTTTTGCGCCCGGTGAATAACCCTGGGTTGCCGACTGATACAACCTGGCCGGAAAGGTGATCCACATCCGCACAGGTGATCATGCTGAGAAATTCCACGGATTCCAACAACGCGCTGCGCAAGGCGGTTTCTTTTGGGTCAGTTAGCGCAAAGTAACGTGATGTGTCTTCAATCCCATAAGATTCAGCTAACCCCACCGCATATTTCTGTAAAAATGTCCGTGCCCGATGATTCAATTGCATAGCTCTTCCCTTTGCCTTTTTCCATCATGGAATTACAGAAATTTAAAAGGCGCGTTTTTGTCGCCTTTTGGGTTACACGATGGCAAGCGGGTAGCAATACCGTCCAATTTGTTAAACTTTTTTAGAATATCGGGCAAACTGTCACGTAAACGCGCAAATGCTTCGGTATCGACAACCGCTTTCATTGTCTCGACATCTTCCTGAACGTCTGCAACTTCTTGCTCGGTCAATTCCTGCTTACCCTCAAGCGCGGTAATTCGCGCTTCCAAATCGGCTACAGCTTGGGCCAGCGCCTGCAATGCATCATCACTTGATGGTGCTGGCTCAGTTTCTTCGGGTTCTTCAATGTTAAAAAAGCTTTTCCATCCCTTTTTGGCCTTTGCCATGCCGTTACCCTCCATGTGTTTAATCTCATCAATCACCAGTGGCTTATACGCACCGAATCGACGATGTTTGTTCCTTTCTTTAAATTGCAAACGCGTTGTGCCCACGCTGGCGGGTGAGTCAGTCACTGCCAGTCCTTCCAGATATGTTTTGCCGGTTCCGCGAAAATTACCATCAGGCGTCAGTTCAACAGAGGTAAACAGTAATTGTCCCTCTCGATTGGCCTGTAACAAATGATGATTGGGTCGCAGTTGCGCATATAAGCGTAAAACCCCGTCATCATCTCGCGCTGCTTTGACGGCTAACACTTCGCCCATTGCACCAAACCCACGCTCATGTTCCGGCCAAATGCGGGCGGTGTACAACTCTGGGTTATAGAGTTCGGCAGCCTCTAAAATCCATTGAGGTTCCATTACTCGGCCATCAACCGTGTCGCCCTCCGTGGCAATACATATCCAGTTAGTCATTAACTGAGACATATTTAATTCCTTCCATTTGAATCAAATACAGTATTGCGGATTCAATAAAATGCTGCGAATGGTTTAATTCTGATGAGTTCGGATATAACGCCATAACCCATTCAGGCCGAAATTGAATGAGCGCCAGGATACATTTAGCCCTGCATAATATGATTGCTATGGCTAAATACTCTGATGAACTAATCAATGTCGCCCGTTCTTTATACCTACGGCGATATACTCCGGCAGAAATTGCCCGTGAATTAAATCTGCCGAATCGGCGGATCATTTACTATTGGGCGGAAAAATGGCATTGGGCAGATATGCTCAACCATGAAAGTGTTATCGAGGCCATTAACCGCCGAATTGCCGTGCTCAGTGAACGCAACAATAAAACCTCGCTGGAATTAGACGAACTCGACCGATTGATTGCACATCATATAAAACTGATGGCACAAGCAAATAAGCATCAAGAAAAGCTGGCCGAAATTAAGGTGCAAGAAAAATCAGGCGGTGATTATATCCCATCCAGTGAGGATGAACCCAAGAAAAAGAAACGCTATCGTAAAAATGATATTTCGACACTGACTAAAGAAGATTTTCAGCAGTTTGTCGATAAGACGCTTTTCGGCTATCAAAAACATTTGCGCAATAATCTGGCAAAACAGATCAGAAATATCCTCAAAAGTCGGCAAATCGGTGCAACCTGGTATTTCGCCTTTGAGGCATTCGAAAATGCCGTGTTAACCGGCGCTCCTCAAATATTCTTATCAGCCTCAAAACCACAGGCAGAAGTTTTCCGCTCGTATATCGTCAATATCGCCGAACACTTCTTCGGTGTGACGCTGACCGGCAATCCTATTCGACTCAGCAACGGTGCCGAACTGCGTTTTTTGTCAACCAATAAAAACACGGCACAATCCTATTCCGGCCATTTGTATTGTGACGAATATTTTTGGGTACCTGATTTTAAACGCCTCAATGAAGTGGCGTCGGCAATGGCGACACATGATAAATGGCGCACCACGTACTTTTCAACCCCCAGCGCCAAAACCCATCCCGCCTACCCGTTCTGGATAGGTGATGAATGGCGCGGCAATGATCCAAAACGCAAACATGTTGAATTCCCCTCATTTGATGAATTGCGTGATGGTGGCCGTGATTGCCCGGATGGTCAATGGCGTTACGTCATTACGCTGGAAGATGCCATTAAGGGTGGATTCAACCTGGCATCCATTGAAAAACTGCGGAACCGCTATAACCCAGACACATTTAACATGTTGTATCTGTGTGTATTTGTTGATAGTGGCGCATCTGTTTTCAAATATCATCAACTGGAAAAATGCGGCGCGGATATCCATCTCTGGGGAGACCATGATCCCAATGCCCCGCGTCCTTTTGGAGATCGCGAAGTCTGGGGCGGCTTCGACCCGGCACGTTCTGGCGATACTTCAACCTTTGTGATTATTGCCCCGCCCATGATGGCGCCCGAAGTTTTTCGGGTGTTGGCAACGTTCTACTGGCAAGGCATGAACTGGAAACATCAGGCGAAACTGATTGAAGATCTCTTCAAGCGCTACAAATTTACCCATATCGGCATTGATACCACGGGGATTGGTCACGGTGTCTATGAAATGGTGCAGGACTTCGCCCCCCGACAAGCCCACGCTATCCACTACAACCCGCAAAGCAAAAACCAACTGGTCATGAAAATGATTGATGTGGTCAGTGAGGAGCGTATCGAATGGGATGTGGAACAAAAAGAAATTCTGGCCTCATTTCTGGCTATTCGACACACCACGACGAAAAAAGGCGGCAGCATGACCTTTGTCGCTGACCGTTCGCGGGAAACCGGACACGCTGACGTCTTCTGGGCAATCGCTCATGCCCTGATGAATGAGCCGTTAAATTACGACAAGAAACGCACCTCTAAATACACATTTGCAAAGGCTGCATAATGAAGAAAAAGTTAAGGAAAACCCGCGCACATTCCCCACGTACAAACGACCGTCAACGGCAAATGAGCGTAATCACGTTGGGCAAACCTGAACCGATACTCACCACCAGGACGGATTATCAAAATATCTGGTATGACAATGACTATGACCATTACACACTACCGATTGACCGTTTAGCCCTGGCACAACTGACCAACATGAACGGTCAACACGGCGGTGTACTCTATGCCCGTCACAATATGATTGCTTCGGATTATGTCGGTGGCGGACTGTCCCATGAACAATTCAAGTCAGCCGTGATTAATTTCCTGATTTTCGGTGATGTCACCATTCTGAAAGTCCGTAACTTCTGGGGTGATGTGGTCGCACTGGAGGTCTTGCCCTCCCTATACCTACGCCGCCGTAAGAATAGGGATTTTGTGGTATTACAGGAGGGAGAACCGTTGGTTTACTCACCGGAAGAAGTGATTTTCATTAAGCAGTATGATCCGCAACAGCAAGTTTACGGATTGCCGGATTATATCGGCGGTATTCATGCGGCACTGCTCAACTCGGAGGCCACCATTTTCCGCCGTCGTTATTACCACAATGGCGCCCACACTGGCGGTATCATTTACACCAATGACCCGAATATCTCTGATGAAACCGAAGAGGAAATTATCCAAAAATTACAACTCAGTAAAGGGATCGGGAATTTCGACACTATGTTTGTCAACATTCCCAACGGCGACCCTGACGGCATTAAATTCATTCCGGTGGGTGATATTTCAGCCAATGATGAATTTGTCAATGTGAAAAGTATCAGTTCACAAGATGTGTTGACCGCTCACCGATTCCCGGCGGGATTGGCTGGCATTATCCCGACCAATATCGGCGGTTTAGGTGATCCGGAAAAAGCCCGTGAGGTCTATCGTCAGGATGAAGTTATCCCCGTTCAAAATATGTTCATAAATGCGATAAACACGCATGATGTGCCTGAAATATTACATATCCATTTTAAACAAGATCGCGTAAGTTTGGGTGCAAAATGCGCAAAAAATCGGTAAAATTACCGAAAATGGATACTTTGGGAATGAGGAATATGCGCGTATTAAAAATTATCTGTCCTGAGTGTGGCGCTAAGGCGGTTATTCGCAAGACGAATCGGAAGCACCGTGAAATTGCTGATCTGTACTGCGCGTGTTCCAGTGTTGAATGTGGTTATACATTTGTTATGAATTTGACGTTTTCGCACACGCTAAGTCCCAGCGCAAAAACAGGTGATAAACTGTTGCAGACCGTGATTAACAACCTCAACCCGCAACAGCGTCAAATGGCATTGGATTTATTAAAAGTTTGCCCTACTGCGTAATTCTGAGCCACTACTTAGTGGCCTTTTAGTTTTTACATTTGAGATTATTTCTTTTCTGACCTGCTCAGCCAGTTCTGCAATCCAATCAAATGCGATTTGCCGTTCTCGACTAGTGCAAATACCTGAATTACCAACTTTAGCAATCAATTCAATCCGTTCCAATACGGCCAACTTATCCAGATAATCTGACATCATATTTTTACCGTTCCATTTACTGTATTTATATACAGTTTAATTTAATACAATTAACAAATGCATCAATTTCATTGAGAAATAATTAGTTATGTGACCTCAATCGGCTCTTGGTTAATTTTTCGCAACATAGTCAAATAATGACCTTTTGGATCACGGAATATCCCGGAAATATCAACCCCCAATTTTTCACTTAACCTACTCATTATCATTTTTGTTGTTTCAGTATGCGTTTTTTTAACTTTATGTAGATGACCGAACATAGATAAACAATAACGCTGTCCATCTATGGTCATGCTTCCCTCCTCCAGTAACGAACGAGCCAACACATCACTCATCTCCAAACTCTGTAATTTTGCCGATTCATGAACTCGCTGTATTTTTTCCTTCTCACTCATTTGATGCCAACCGTAATAGAATTCATCTAAATACAGATCACTTCCTTGACTAACCGTATTTCGTGCCTCCGTACAGTTATTGACAGAACTCCAAGAGGAAGAAAAAACCACACCCTCACCCGCAGATACCGGGCTGGATTTAGGAACAATCTTCCACTTCACAGTACGGGTAACAAAAGAAGAGGACTCGCCCAGACGGGGCGAGTAAATACCGGAAATACGCTGGACATCCTCACCGTAGGCGTTGCCTTGTTCGGTGATTTCATAGGACAGCCGCACGGTTAAATCTTTCCGTGCAACCAGCGGCCCCCCTGGAATTCGGTATAAGCGAACCAATTCCCAATATCCGCAGCAAATCGAACATTATCCATATCCGCATCAGGTAAAATTTGTTCATCACCAGATAAGCGTCGCAGTTCACGCCAGACAGAAACTGGAGCACCGCCAATCTGCTGAAACTGACGAATACGCCAACGACTCGCCCAGGCAGAAACCGAACGGGACATATCCTTAAGGAGTTGGCCTGTTTCCCCATCCTTTTCGCCATCCAGCGCGTAACCATCAATATTCTTGGAGATGTACTTGGCGATATAGCCTGTGGCCGAACCTTTTGCCTTATCGATAGGCTTGACATGGAAACGCGCCTTGAGTGCCTTTTGTCCCTGTAATTCCTCTGAATCCTCCAACCGGGCGTAATAACACATAATGTCGCGCATTTCATCGACATGCTCAGGGCGCATAAATAGCAACATATGCCAATGCGGTGTACCGTCATGATGTGGCTCTACCACACGAAAACCGAATATGCTGATCCCCGCACGGGAATAAGCCGCCCGGATTTTTGCCCAGACCTTACACAAATACTTTTGTGTATCCTTTGGGGTCGCACCGTTCCAGTTTTTCACAAAACCGCCACCACTATGTACAGAGTGATATTTAGAAGGGGCTGTAATAGTATAAAAATCTCCCACACAGCCCATTTCGTTAGCCAAGTCCTCAAATCCGCGCATACGGATCATGAGTTCACAACGGCGAACGGCAGGGTTTGCAATGCTGCCCAAGACCTTATCACTTAACGAAACTCGCTCCCCCTCTTCATTCTCTAAATCGAACGATTGCAGAAACTCCCAATTTAGCCGCTTCTGCTCCGTCCATTCATGTAAAGTCTGACGTGAAACATAGGATGAAACCGCTTTTTGTACCTGTCCGACAGCAATTGCAATATGTTCGGCACGAATATCACGTATCCGCTTTAAACGGATGTACCACCATTGATCTGACATCATGGATCTGACATCATGCGCAGCAATCCGGCACATAGTTGGTCTTCTGTGGGTTTAATTCGACCTTTTACAAATTGCTGCCAATATGGGGCTATCGTTCCCGCTTGCTGTGTCAATTTAGCCAAACGGGTATAGACGTGAATTAATCTACGGCAAGCGTCCTGCTCATTCTGTAGTGCCTGTTCAACATATTGGTCATAACTCTCAGCCATAAACCGCGCAATCTCATGCGCAAGCTGTTTTATTTCTTTACGTCCTAATGTTGGCAATTGTTCCAGTGATTCGATAAACGGGAACGGCATAACACCAGATACAATATGCCGGAACTCGTATTGTTCACTGACCAATTTTAACCGTGGTAATACGTTCTCGCAGAATTGACGTAAAAACGTATTAGCCCGGCGGCGACCAGATTGATTGAAAATGTTGGCGTAACGCGTTGCAAGATAGATCGCCAGTGAATGCGGCACATTCTCAAGATATTGATGCCGCCATGCATAATCGTTAGGGTTCGCCTCCCACATAATACGTTCAGCCAGAGTTGCATCATTCGGCAACCCTGGCTGAAATTCTATACTCTGGCGATACATTGAACGCAGTGCATCGCCGTTATTTTCTTCTTTTCTTTCAATATTCATGTGACAAACAATTAACGGGAATTAATTAAAATAAAAGCAAAACAAATTCTTCCGCTATCTGCGGATACAAATCTTTATTAATTACCGTTACATTTGTTATTTTTCCTGAAATCAATCTTCCTATGAAATTTCCATTGTCACCAATTTTATTCAATGCAAGAAAATCACCTGTTTTATATTCTTGATCATTTACTCTAAATTTTGATTTTTTCTTTCCGTTATCAATGGCTATAAAAAAACTATTTTTTAATGATGAGTTTTGTTTTTCACTTTCATGATTATTCACCCTCACGAAAGAAAAAATTCGGTGATAGCGATGTAAGTTCATATCTGATATTGCCATATGAATAATCACAGCTAACATCATCTCTTATGACAGAATTGACAATAAAGGTTTTAACCCTAACGCCTTTATACTCACGCAAAATAACAATATCGTTTTCCTCAATCACGGGCATAAATACCGATACATCAATGCAAAGCTGACTATCTGACACAATGCAATCAAAATTTTTAGTTGTTAGATCATGATATCTAGTCATCCCATACACTCCTATAATGTTTCTGTTCCATC
Organism: Photorhabdus namnaonensis; assembly: GCF_001684335.1. GTDB lineage: Bacteria > Pseudomonadota > Gammaproteobacteria > Enterobacterales > Enterobacteriaceae > Photorhabdus > Photorhabdus namnaonensis. The sequence goes on along the minus strand of NZ_LOIC01000063.1, from coordinate 46,123 downwards.
TCAAAAACTTCCTGACAGGAAACACAACGGGTAACACCCATGACTTTCATCCGTCGCTCTGATGAAATTAATTCTCCACAATCTTCACATTCAAACGCAGAAACACTAACAGGGCGATTTATATGCCTTAATATTCTGCGTTCCAGTGTTTCCTCTGCATGTTGACAAGCTTGGTCGATAACATCAGACATAGTGCCACTCCTGGGCCTGACGCTCGACGTTCTCAGATTCACTTTGCAAAAGCGCTGCACTGGCCGCATGATCCATTTTATTTTTCAAAACATGAACGGACAGTTTTGCTAAACGGAATGAAAATAAATCTGCATAATGTTTACGTTCATCCTCCCGCACCTTTTTTATTAACTACTCAATACCTGTAGCTTGCATTTATTAATTTCCTTGTTTTTGGTAATAAAAATCCCTGACGTGTTAGCGCCATTAAAATTAGAACGGTAGTTATTTTTATTTAGTTCGGCAACGATAAATTATTGGGTAATAATACACTCGTTGCCTTGATAATATTTATTGCTCATATCAGACTAATCATTTCTTCACGAGTTAATTCATTCTTGGTAAAAACAAAAAAACCAACTGGTGAGGTTGGCTTTTTTGTTTTACCCATACAGGGAACGGGCATCTTTTGTGCTATTACCGAGATTGGTAGCCTCAGTCCTAGCGCGATATTCCTTAACTGACATAACTAGTCTAATGCCTATAGCATAAAATATCAACCTAGGGTGCAGAGTAAAAAAACCTCACATAAATGGAATGATATTTACCCAATCACAGGAGAATACTTCTGTTTCAGCTCATCCGGTTTATAGGCCGTGTTCCTGATGGCGCTGGCGTTCTCCGGTATGCCTGTACTGTGGTACGTATGCGCGGCTGTCAGTTCAGCCAACTCTTTGACCACAACCTGCGTCTCTAACATCAAGGTCATGACATTGATTTGCTGGCTTCCCCCAAAACACAGGTGTATAAGGCCCAAAAACCGAAATTTATTGGAAACTTTTCAGTTGGAGATTTCTATCGCGCCATCAATGCTGGCGCGATCAAATCAAGCTACTCCGTAAAAAAGGGGCCATAGATTTATTTCTAACAGTCAGTGACAACAAAACAGCAACAAAGGTTTTAGCAGCCCCACTCTTCAACTAAGAAAACAAAGCTACTTGCTATGGTTTTTGTGCGATAACGCTATAAACCGACACATAGTTTTTCACCAGCGCGATCGAAAAATTTTCAGCCATCACACACAGCTCCTCCAAAGTACCACTCACACCTTCAGGAAAGTTCCGTTCGATGTTAGCCTTGATATCCAGAAACCAATGCGCTGTATCAATATTGGACGGCAACACCCTCATATCCTTGATAAGGAAACCACTTCTCTCCAGCACTTGTCTGAAATAGGCAGGTGTTTTACGATTACGACAGGCAAGGCGATCGATGATGTCGGGAATAGCCGATTTATAGCTATCCAGTTCCACATTATAGAGGTTGTCAGAAATAATTACCCGACCACCAACCCGCACACGTTTGAACAGCGCGTTCATGGCTTTCTCATACAATGAGTTAGGAAAATGTGAAATAACACCACGGATAATCACCAGGTCATAAAGTTCCTGTGGATCAGGCAACAGATCAATATCCTGCGCATTACACAGGTACAGATTAATACGTTCAGCCAATCCATGTTCTGCATGAAACTTGGCACAATACCTCAACTGTTGATCGCTGATATTCACTCCGTCCAAGCACGCGCATTCAGGAAAATATTCAGCCAAATATTTCAAGATATAACCCCAGCCACAACCGATATCCAGTATTCGCCGAACCGCTGGCCTCTTGATCCTTGCCTCTAAACCAGCTAACAGCAGTTGACGATCAAAATAACGAATACCTGCTTCACCCAACGAAATAGGTGGCCTTGAGGCAGGATCATCGTAAACACCAGACTGGAATAACAGCGTATCACCAATCGCTTTACGCCAACGTTCAGGATCTTCGCAATAAGCCTGTACCACTTTGTTTTCGTAGTCGTTGATGTTTTCCCCCCGAATGATGTGATAAGGTGGAGCAGACTCAACATCAGTGTAAAATACATTATTAAAGCTACTCATGAGCTTTTCCTTATTAAAGGTTTTTAAAAACGTCGCACCCTTAATTTGTCAGGATTTGCGGCGTATTGGTAAATTTTAATGAGATATTCATATCTAATTAATTCAATGTCATAATTACCGATAAATTACATTACTATCAGATCAGTCTTTGCCACTCCTCAATATCTTGATACGAAAGGCCATCAATGATTTTTTTAAACCACACCGTATATACATCAGGAGCATTATTAATTAGCCCCCTCAATTTCAGTGGATTAATCCATTTGTAATCGGACACCTCATCAGGATTAATTATCGGTTCTTTATCAAAACGCCCAATAAAAACATGATCATATTCATACTCAATCAAATCATTAGGCAGTATCGCGTGATAAATAAATGACGAAACCTTTTTCAATGGACAGTCAAAACCCATCTCTTCGCCAAGACGCCGGCGCGCAGCAACTTCCAGAGCCTCACCAACCCTAGGATGACCACAGCAGCTATTAGTCCAAAGTCCGGCTGAATGATATTTGGTTGCCGCTCGCTTCTGTAGGAGTAAATTTCCTTTATTATCAAAGATAAAGATAGAAAAGGCACGATGTAATATCCCCTTCTGGTGAATATCAGCTTTTCCCGCTGAACCAATGGGATTGTCATATTTATCAACAAGAACAAGTATTTCATCCATTATTAATAGCCTTTGTGTGTATTGAATAACATAGAATCACAAACTTTAATTAACAATAAAACATAATCCATATTCTGCAAGTGCCAAATTAACTTTATAAGAATAAGAAATTCATCATAAAAATATGACGCACATCATAAAATAAAAATATCTCATCCATTCCATTTTGATATTAATGAAAAAGCAGATTAATATAATAATCATTAATATTTTAATTAAATGGATTTAAAAAACAATATATTCAATATTAATCATTTACCATCAATACTCACCTGCTAAATTTGTTACAGCTCATGACCTTCGGTATCACACCAAAGTCATAGCCGTTTCTCTCATTTTTTTAGAGGTGCTTTTACAACAGAAAACATCACAGAAAACTCAACGAATAATAAACAAACAAGAAAAAACCCCCTCAATAACTAAACATTCATTAAACAACTGTTGATTTTTTATCTTAAAAAAACAAAAATAAACATCCGTTGAAGTTTTGTTTAATACCAGAGGAGTATACTCAGGACTTACAATTCATCTTTCCTCCCCGTAATTTTTAGAACTAGATAAAGCAATGGAATATATGTATCAACCTGCCAGTTCAGGAATCCGACTGTTCACAGATTTAGTCGGAAAAAAAATCAGCCCGAGTCCCCATTGGTATTCTGCACAGAATCGCACTAAATTTGCTTTACGCAGCGCCCTGATGCCAATATCGACGTTAAAACTATTAAACCAGATAGTTAATACACCGTTTTATCTGGATATTTTGAAGAAACAACCTTGTTTACCTTCTAAACTACATCGCCCCTATCTGAGCATTAACTTCAACAGAGGGCAGACATTACGCGCAATAAATGAACATTACCAACTGTTATTTACTGGGCTAAATCAGTCTATTGTTAATAAAATATTTCGTTCCAATGCATATCCATTAGCGGTTATCAATGGTAAGAACGGAACTTATACTATTTTTTTAGATTCTATGGACTGTTTTAATAAAGAAGGTGAGCTTACTCTATTTATTGCAACAGAAGATAATAAAACTTTGGCGAGATGTGCTTTCACATTACTCACTATTGCCGGTAAAAAAACACTGTTCATCGGTGGGCTACAAGGCTCCAAAGGCGATGCAACCCTTGACATTATCCGCGATGCAACGAAAGATTGTTATGGATTATTTCCAAAACGCTTACTGATTGAATCTATTTGCCGCTTTGCTGCCCACTTTAAATGTCAACAAATTCTGGCAGCCAGCAACGATACCCATATCTATAAAAGCCTACGCTATTGGCATAAAAAGAAAGATAAATTAGTCGCCGATTACGATTCTTTCTGGGAATCATTAGGTGGAACAAAGGAAAAAAATAAAGATTTCCATCTGCCATTATCTATTGAAAGAAAACCTCTTGAAGATATAGCCAGTAAGAAGCGGGCGGAATATCGCCGCCGTTATCAATTACTAGATGAACTGGACAATGGCATGCAACATTCCCTACTACCTTCAAATTAAATCAGATATCAGGCCGCTACCTTTCACAGGACGGCCTAATTTTGCGATGACTCTTACCTCGGTTTAACCATCTGCCATTCAAGATGCATTTTAACCGCAGGCCATTCACAACTGATAATACTGTAAACACAAGTATCCCTGATACTGCCATCTTTAGATACAGCATGACTACGCAAAATCCCATCAAGTTTTGCGCCCAGTCGCTCTATCGCCTTCCGACTCTGATGATTAAAAAAATGAGTGCGAAACTCCACTGCGATACATTCCAATTCCTCAAAAGCGTATTTCAATAAGAGATATTTTGCTTCCGTATTAATATGTGTCCGCTGAACAGAGCGCGCGTACCAAGTATAACCGATTTCCAACCGACGGGCGCCAGAATCAATATTCATATACGTGGTCATTCCAACCGCTTTACCTGTTCGATGATCAACAATAGCAAAAGGCAGCATAGTACCTTTTTCATGTAGCAATAAACGGCGTTCAATCTCGTTACTCAACTCAGCCGGAGAAGGAATACGGGTGTACCACAATTTATGCAATTCACCCTCTTCAATTGCCTGTAAAAACTCATCATACCGTTGGTGTGTCAGAGGTTCTAAAGTCACCCCCTTTCCTGCCAAAGTTACCCATACAGTCATCTGTTTTTTCATAATAACCACTAAGTTATAAATTAAGTCAGAATAAAAGAGTTCACCCCATTCCGGCGTCAAAACCGGAATTAAGCTAATATATGGAAAATCAATTCCCCATTAAAGCAAAACCCGCACTTTTAACATCTCAGGTAGCTTTCACATTATTCAGAAAAAAATACTAAAACTAGGTAAACAAATCGCCTTGCCAAATCAATTATATTCTCCTCTGGTAAGAGCATAAAAGCCATGCCACGGATTATCCGGTAAAGTGAGCGACTGAAATCGATTATGGCCCATATTATTGTTGAGAAAATTTATCCACAAATTATCAAATGCGCGGTAATCTTTAATGACATTACCTCATCGCCGATGTATAACAAACGATTAACAATGCTACAACTTAATACAGGTAAGATATGACAAAAAAAGTCGGTTTAATTGGCTGGCGGGGAATGGTGGGCTCTGTTTTGTTACAACGCATGCTGGAAGAAAACGATTTTCAAGGCATTGTTCCTCACTTTTATAGTACATCGAATGCTGGCTCCTCCGGCCCCGCCATTGATGGCATTACTTATCAACTCAAAGACGCCAATGCAATCAACTCATTGACGGAAATGGACATAATTATTACCTGTCAAGGCGGCGATTATACTAAGGCAATTTATCCTGCTCTCAAGGCCAGTGGCTGGCAAGGCTATTGGATTGATGCTGCCTCTGCACTACGTATGGATAAAGACTCCTGCATCATTCTCGATCCGGTCAACCGTAGCCAAATTGATTATGAAGTTAGCAAAGGCACCAAACTTTTCGTCGGCGGAAACTGTTCTATTACGCTAAGCCTTATAGGGCTGGCTGGCCTTGTGAAAGCTGGCCTAATTGAATGGATGAGCTTGATGACCTACCAATCCGCTTCTGGCGCGGGGGCCAAGTATGTACGTGAACTGATAGCACAAAACTCATACATCAGCCAATACTTGAGCACAGACGATCTAGCCGATAAAGGCTCAATATTACCTCTGGTAAAAAAAGTTACCAATTTAATCAGCAGCCCAGAATTACCAACACAAGCTTTCGGTGTGCCGTTGATAGGTAACATCATTCCTTGGATTGACAGCGACCTCGGTGACGGCAATAGCCGTGAAGAATGGAAAGGAGAAGTAGAAACCAATAAGATCCTAGGACTCCAGCCCGGCACTATTAAAGTCAACGGTCTGTGTGTTCGCGTCGGTGTAATTCGCTGCCATAGCGCAGCTATCACCATGAAGCTGAAACGCGATGTCAGCGAGACCGAATTTGTTGAACTCGTGCAAAATGCGCATCCGTGGGTGAGCTACGTGCCAAATAACAAAGAAGAGAGCATAAGCAAACTGACCCCAGCCTCTATCAGTGGTTCTTTACGTGTAGGTGTCGGTCGCTATAAGAAAATGTCACTTAACGATGAGCCGATTTATTCGGTCCTCACTGTCGGCGATCAACTACTGTGGGGTGCAGCCGAACCGTTGCGCCGCATGTTAAATATTCTGCTCAACCGAGCATAATCAATAGATAAAAATCAGAATGACGAATTAACATTTGAGCCATTTCATCGTCTGTTTTTTCACTTTCTGTTTGATGACTAGTCTAGTGTTCTCCTGATTTACAGCGCGTTATGTCTCGGCGCGTTGTAGGTCAAACCCGAGAAAAACAGGTTATAGAACCGATTTTAAGCATTTAACTAACTCCATGAAAGAACCTGATTTCATGACCTTCATCACATTCATTTAACATTTTTTTCCCAATTAACCTTATTCCATCTAAATTTGAACCATTACTCATCCGACCACCTGGAGTTTTGTCCCGTGGTTTAGGACATAATAATAATCTGGTTATGATTGACAAACACCCGACGGAGATTGCAATGAGCCATTATCCTCACCTGTTCGCCCCTCTAGATCTAGGGTTCACCACACTGAAAAACCGCATTTTGATGGGATCAATGCACACTGGACTAGAAGAACATCCTGATCGCGCCCAGAGACTTGCCCGCTTTTACGCTGAACGGGCAGCCGGAGGAGTGGCATTGATTGTCACAGGCGGAATTTCACCAAATAAACAAGGTGTTATAGGAAAAGGCACTGCATTTCTGGTAGATGAAAAAGATCTTATTCACCACAAAATTATTACAGATGCAGTTCATCAGGCCGGTGGAAAAATTGCCATGCAAATCTTACATACCGGCCGTTACAGCTATCAACCACACCTTGTCGCCCCCACAGCTATTCAAGCACCGATTAATCCATTCATGCCCCGTGAGATGACAGAAGAGGACATCCAGCAAACCATTGCTGATTTCGCTCACTGCGCACAACTGGCACAACAATCAGGTTATGATGGCGTAGAAATCATGGGTTCTGAAGGTTATCTGATTAACCAGTTTCTGACTACCCGTACCAACCACCGCCAAGATAAATGGGGCGGAAGTTTTGAAAATCGAATGCGCTTTGCCGTGGAGGTTGTTAAAGCTGTCCGCCAAGCAACTGGACGAGAATTTATTCTAATCTACCGGCTTTCAATGCTGGATTTAGTAGAAGAGGGATCTAATTGGCAGGAAATCGAGCAACTCGCTGTTGCTATTGAACAAGCGGGAGCATCTATTATCAATACCGGTATCGGCTGGCATGAGGCTCGGATTCCAACAATTGCCACTATGGTTCCCCGTGCCGGATTCAGTTGGGTAACGCAAAAGCTAATGGGCAAAGTTTCTATCCCATTGATCACAACAAATAGAATTAATGATCCCAACATTGCAGAGCAAGTGCTAGCACAAGGTTGTGCCGATATGGTTTCTATGGCGCGACCTTTTCTGGCCGATGCTGAATTTGTTATGAAGGCCCAACAGGGACGGGCCGATGAAATTAACACTTGTATTGGTTGTAATCAGGCCTGTCTGGATCAGATTTTTGTCGGTGAAATAGCCTCTTGTTTAGTTAATCCTCGCGCCTGCCACGAAACAGAAATGGCCGCCGAACCTGTTACTATGCCTAAAAAATTGGCGGTTGTCGGTGCCGGACCTGCCGGATTGTCATTCGCCGTGACCGCTGCCAGTCGTGGTCATCATGTCACTCTGTTTGAACGTGATGGACAGGTTGGCGGACAATTTAATATTGCCAAACAGATCCCTGGTAAAGAAGAATTTCATGAAACACTGCGTTATTTTCAACGTCAGTTGGCAATCCATCATGTTGATGTACGGTTGAACCAGACCGCAACAACAGAAGCGCTTTCTGATTTTGATGAGGTGATTATCGCCAGCGGCATTGCGCCTCGCCAACTCACGATCGAGGGTATCCATCACGAAAAGGTACTGAGCTACCTAGATGTATTAAGGGATAAGAAAAATGTCGGTCAACGTGTAGCTATCATTGGCGCAGGCGGCATCGGCTTTGATACCGCAGAATATTTGAGTCAACCAGGAAAAAGTTCTAGCCTTGATAGTACCGCTTTCAGTGAAGAATGGGGTATCGACTATAATCTGACACATCGTGGTGGTTTATCCCCTCAAGGCCCCAAACCAGAAGCTTCTCCCCGGAAAATTTATTTATTGCAACGTAAGCCGACAAAGGTTGGTGAAGGACTAGGTAAAACAACAGGTTGGATACACAGAACCAATCTACACCTGCGCGGTGTAAAAATGCTAAACAACATGCAATATTTAAAAATAGATGATCAAGGGCTACATATTAGTTGCAATGGGGAACAGAGCTGTCTTGCCGTAGATAACATCATCATTTGTGCAGGACAAGAGCCACTGAGAGAATTGTATCAACCGTTACAGCAAGCAGGAAAAACTGTGCATCTTATTGGCGGGGCAGATGTTGCTGCCGAATTGGATGCTCGACGGGCTATCGATCAAGGTACTCGGTTGGGCCTTAAAATTTGATGATAAATAATAGCTGTCACAGACAAGTCGTAAAAACAACGTAAATCCTCAAGCCGCGCCATTCCTGGCGCGGACATTTTACTCTTTCTTACCTAACTTTTTTAAACCGAAATACTTTAATCAATTAATTACGTTGAGTTAGCTGATCCGATGACAGACGGTCATCCTCAGCCTGACAAACAGCAGCAGTGAACAATACATCGGTAGAAGAGTTCAGACTCGTTTCCGCGGAATCTTGTAATACACCAATGATCAAACCGACTGCGACAACCTGCATAGCCATCTCATTGGAAATCCCAAACATGCTACACGCTAAAGGGATCAACAATAATGATCCCCCTGCCACACCAGAAGCACCACAGGCACAAATAGCAGCAACCACACTCAGTAGAAATGCTGTAGGCAGATCAACCGATATACCTAGCGTATTAACCGCAGCCAGAGTCAATACCGTAATAGTCACCGCAGCGCCTTCCATATTGATGGTTGCTCCCAACGGGATAGAAACTGAATAAGTATCTTCATGCAAATTCATACGGCGGCACATCGCCATATTTACCGGGATATTTGCCGCCGAACTGCGGGTGAAAAATGCAGTTACGCCACTTTCACGCAGGCAAGCAAATACTAGTGGATAAGGATTACGACGAATTTTCCAGTAAACAATCAATGGGTTTACAATAAGTGCCATAACCAACATACAACCCAGTAATACAACCAGCAATTGGACATATCCCAGTAAGGCACCAAATCCCGTTTCTGCAATGGTTGAAGACACCAGACCAAAAATACCAATCGGTGCAAGACGAATGACCACCCGAACAATCTGAGTAACCGCCTCAGACATATCATGAATTAGAGATTTAGTTGAATCCGTCGCATGACGCAGTGCGATACCAAGACCAATAGCCCAAGCAAGAATACCGATATAATTACCGTTCAGTAACGCGTTTACTGGATTAGCGACAACATTAACCAGTAACCCTTTAATCACCTCTATAATGTTTTCAGGAGGCGACATCTGAGCATCATTAACAGCTAGCACCAGTTGTAACGGAAATATAAAGCTACCGGCCACGGCAACTAGCGCAGCAAAAAAAGTACCCAAGACATAGAGGATAAGGATTGGACGAATATTGGTTTTCTGGCCTTCTTTATGGTTAGCAATAGAAGACATAACCAAAATCCATACTAATACCGGGGCTACTGCTTTCAGGGCACTAACGAACAGCGTCCCAAGCAAACTGACTGATTTGGCAACCGAAGGCGCCAACCACGCTAACAGTATCCCTGCAATTAAACCTACCAAAATTTGTTTAACCAGGCTCCCTTGTACAATGTAATACACGAAGCCACGTTTTTGTTTTTCCATAGCTGATCCATTTTATTAACAGTTCTGTTAAGCCTATATTTTTGTGTTTGTTTCCTCAGTATAAGGAAACCAAGAGTAGTGAAAAGCCGCGATAGTTAAAATATACAACCTCGCCAGCACTTATTAACAATACATTCACATTTGTGTGATCAAAACGGCAATTTACACATTTACAAAACACAATTATTTGTTTTTATGTTTAACCATTTCGCAGCAATTTAAGACAATAAGAAACCATATCCTCCCGTTCAAGAAAGATATGGTTATCTGTTAAAAAATAGTTATCTAATTACTGAATCTCTTTAGTTTTGCGTTTATTTACCCAAATATTAATAATCATTGTTATTGTCAAAATACTCGCTACAGTTCCCAGAGAAATCCCCATAGGAATATGATAAAAATCCATTATTAGCATCTTAATACCGATAAATACCAGAATGACTGATAAACCATATTTCAGCATTGTAAATTTCTCTGCCACACCTGCCAGTAAAAAATACATTGCACGTAATCCTAAAATAGCGAAAAGATTAGAGGTCAAAACAATAAAAGGATCTGTCGTCACAGCAAAAATAGCAGGAATACTGTCTACAGCAAAAATAACGTCACTAATTTCAACCAAAATCAGAACCAGGATTAGTGGAGTCGCATATAACAAACCCTTTTCTTCCACAAAGAAACGTTCTCCGTGAAGATTATCAGTGATGCGAATATGCGCTTTTAACCAACGGACAAAGGGTTTATCGCCTATCGGGGAGTCATCCTCTTTCGCCAACGCCATCTTAACACCGGTAACCAACAGAAAGATGCCGAACAGATAGAGTATCCAACTGAATTGAGAAACCAACCAACTCCCTGCAAAGATCATCACGGTACGCAACACAATTGCGCCTAAGACACCGTAAATGAGCACCCGACGTTGCAAATTTGCCGGAATAGCAAAATAGCTAAATAACATCAGCCAAACAAACACATTATCAACAGCGAGTGCTTTCTCAAGTAAATACCCGGTAAGAAAAGCCATTGTCTGACTATTAGCAACCGCTTCCCCTGCGGTTTCTCTGCAATACCACCATAATCCTAATGCAAATAAGAGCGACAAACTTACCCAGATTACACTCCAGACAGCGGCTTGGCAAAATGACATTGCTTGCTCTTTCTTACGCCCCTGTAAGGATAGATCCAGCAACAACATAATCGTAATTAAGACAGCGAAACTTCCCCATAAAAGAGGGCTACCCACAGAGTTCATTTTCTTTCTCTCACAAACAAAAACGGCTGAAGTCTCAGAAGACGCCAGCCGCTGCTATATTTCTTCCCCACATCGTGGAGATGGATGTATTGCAAGCAACCCTCGCCTTCTGGCAAGGTCTCACTTACAACACAGAAAATGTACCATAAGGTATTAAGTTCAGGGTTGCCCGGCTACCGGATGCTGTTGCATCGTAATGACGATAAACCGGCAAGGAAGTTACTCCCCTTTGCTAGGGTGGAAAATAAATCAAATTTATACAAGAATCAATCTATCACTGAAAAAATAATAAAATAGCAACAAAAACACTAAATTAAGAAACCTGACAGGCCACCTCATAGAACCATTTCCTATTCTATTTTAATGAACGTTCAATTGATCACCAAAATTTTCTGTTTAGTCACCCCTGATTTTGTTACAGTGACGCAGGCTGCATTATTTGCCTTTTTCAACGGAGTAAAAAGGCATTAAAACCAGCCAAATAACGTAAAATAGGATGTAATTTAATCAGTTTAGCCTCATGCTTTCAGGATGAACGAACAAAGGCATTTTAGGAACACCTGATGGAAATAGTAAAAGAACTTATATATGCACTTTGGTACCAAGATTATGAAACTCTGGCCAATCCATCCCTATTATGGGCCATTTATATCATGCTATTCTTGATCCTCTTCCTTGAAAATGGCCTCCTTCCTGCCGCGTTCTTACCAGGAGATAGCCTGCTTATACTGGTTGGCGTATTAATTGCCAAAGGAGCAATGAGTTTCCCTCTGACGATTGTAATATTAACCGCCGGAGCAAGCTTAGGTTGTTGGGTCGGTTACCTCCAGGGGAAATGGCTAGGAAATACCAAGATAGTGCAAGGCTGGCTCTCTCACCTTCCAGCCTACTACCACCAAAGAGCTTACAGTCTTTTTCACCGCCACGGCCTATCTGCTTTACTTCTCGGCCGCTTCCTCGCATTTGTCAGAACGCTTCTCCCAACACTTGCAGGATTGACAGGTCTACAAAACAGCCGTTTCCAGTTTTTTAACTGGCTCAGTGGCTTCCTGTGGGTCATTATCCTCACTTCTTTGGGTTATGCGCTTGGTAAGACCCCTATTTTCCGTCAGTATGAAGACTTGGTAATGAATTTCCTGATATTACTGCCACTTGCTTTACTCATTATTGGTTTTAGCGGCAGTTTGTTAGTTGTGTGGCGTAAAAAAACCTGCCAATCCCCTCAAAAAAAGTGATTAATTCCAATAAAGCCTAATATTCCTCCCTGCTGTAGATAGAAGTATTGTTTGCAGCAGAATAGTGAAATAACTCTAATGTTTTTCATTCACCTTTCAAAATATAAGCTATATTTAAGGATAGTCTTTTCCGGCATCAGGAAAAGCGACTAACTAAGTCAAACATACACACCTTAAATGAGGAGTAATCTACATGTCACAGATGAAAAATACTGAAGATCTACGCATTGAACTAAAATCACTTGCAGAGACACTGGAAGAAGTGATCAAAAGCTCTGGTGATAAATCCAAAGTTGAGTTGGAAGAACTTCGCGACAAAGTAGAGGAAGTCATCAAAGAGACTCGTTTTAAACTCGGTAATGCCAGCGATATGGTTGTTAAGAAAACAAAAGATATGGCGGGCCGTGCCGATCTCTACGTTCATGATAAACCGTGGACAAGCATCGGTATAGGTACTGTGGTTGGTGCCGTATTAGGTGTATTATTAGCTAAACGCTAATATGAGTAACTCATCCAAATCTCAAGGCCCCGGTAAAGGGGTCCTTGATATTCTCCAACGTATTGCCACTGTTGCTGTCGAGATAGTAGAAACTCGTTTACAACTCATTGTTGTAGAGTTGGAAAAAGAAAAAGCCACTTTGATACAACTGATAGTCATAGCCAGCCTGACATTACTGCTCACCGCTTTCGGCCTCATGTGTTTACTTGTTATGATTTTTTGGGCTATCGATCCCAACTGGCGTTTTACCGTATTAGCGAGTACCACTGGCACACTACTCGTTCTGGCGCTTATTGGCCTTATATGGACCATTAGGAAAGCGAAAAGTTCAACATTACTTAGCGCGACTCGCGAGCAACTCAAGATCGACCGAGAAATGCTGGAAGATTACAGTAATGAGTAAACAACGTCAGGAAAAAAAGCTGAGAAAACAGCAGTTACTCAGAAATATCCAGCTACAACGACTTGAACTTTCCAACAGTACACAGCTCTGGAAGAACTTCATTGAACCTTATGACAAAAGCTGGCAGAAGCTTTTGTCATTAAAACCCTATCTGCGACCTGCAATCCACGCTATCTCTTTATATAGCCTCCGCCATCCGGTGAAGTTCTATCATTTGTCACGCTATATCATTCGACTATTGAAATGAAAATGGTAATAATTCTTCATAATATCCTTCGTTGATGATTACTCTCGTTGCTTATATTCAAAAACTTTGTATAAAATTGTTAATAATCCTTGCTTACAACTAAGCTCGTCTCTCTTTAGTATACATTCCATCCGTTAATGATTAACAAATTGTGCTATTTCGAGTTGGTACAAGTTAATCATCAAACAAATTATTATTATTTTTCAGTGTCTCAGGAGTTGTTAATGAAAAAATTTGAAGATAGTGCCTTGTTACTGGCTCGCATTTTAATGCCGATTCTGTTTATCGTTGCAGGTTATGGAAAATTAGGTGATTCCTACGCAGGCACTCAGCAATATATGAACGCTATGGGCGTCCCTGGCTTTCTATTACCACTGACGATCTTACTTGAATTGGGTGGTGGTCTGGCAGTTCTATTTGGTTTCTTAACTCGCACCACCGCGTTATTTACCTTTGGTTTCTGTGTGTTGACTGCGATACTCTTCCACAGCAATTTTGCTGAAGGCATGAACCAGACTATGTTTCTCAAAAACCTGACCATAGGTGGAGGTTATCTGTTACTGGCTATCACAGGCCCAGGTAAATTCAGTATTGACCGCCTGATGAAGAGAAACTGGTAATATCCTGCCTGTGACTCGTCCTGAATCTGAAAAATAACAGTTTCCAGGCAGAAGGTGAAACGCTCAAAATCTCACTCTCGCTCAAGGATTTTATCAGCCAGATATCCAATATTCAGCCTAAAGGTAAATAGCAAGCCGAAAGATCCCAAAGATCTTTCGGCTCACTTTAACTTTAATCAATAAGCTAAACTTCGATTGAATCACAGTGACTCTGATAAAATAGTTATTTTATCAAAATAAATAATCATCTCACTTCTCGGCAGGAAATAATTAAATCCATGTTCGATGATAAATTAACATATTAAGATAACCATTAATAATTTAATATAAAGAGCATAGAGTTTTCAGTGTAAATTACATTAACATCCACACCGCTAATTTAAATAAACAACAATTAACTTAAATATATTTAAAGATTATTTAATCAAATTAAATTTTTTAATCACAATATAATTATTTAAATTCATTTCATTTACTCCAGTAAAATGAAAAAATTACTCTATATTAATGATATTATATTCAAAAATAGAAAATAATATATTTCAAGCATGAATCAGTCATTATCATATTTAAAAAATAATCTTTGATCTCTTATTATAATTAAATTACTTTATTATTTCACAATAAACCATTACTATTAAAACGTCTAATAATTATTTATATAGGAATTTAAATTAAAACTCACACATTTTCATTATTTAACTTCACGATTAACATATTTTCCTCACATAATTATCACTCATTACATTCCAGACAATAAAATAATAAAAAACCAACATTATCACATTAAATTAAAAACCTTTTCAACAATAGCCACACTTATTATATTACAACCACCTTTATCGCAAAACAATATTAATAAAATCGTTTTTTTAACAACCGATTGCTTTTTAAATTGCAGTGTGAAATTAAAAAAACCATAACAATTGAATAAAAGAAATAAAAATCCGAGTTTAAAGAGATAAATCAATAATACTCCCAATTGACACAAAAAACTAAAAAAACAACTTGACACATAACTACATACATTAGAAAATCATTTAAGCAATATGAAATCCACTAAAAATATTGATAGTAACTCAGGTTAATAGTTAGTATTTAAATTTAAATAATCGTGTCTTAATTTCACCAAAATACCTGTACCAGATAATTCACAGAATCCTTCATACAATAAACGAATAGGGAAGACAAATGAAATATAGTTCAATTGCTTATACCATTATTTGTTTAATGCCATTTTATGCTGCCGGAGCAGGGAAATTAAATGATGTTTGCGACGGTAAATTAATTACTAATACATCTATAAGTAGTATAAATATTACAAGCAACCAAAATGGAAATGGACCTGCTATGAATGTATTAGTAGAAGGGAAATGGTACGATACATATCTAACCCCCGGTATTACAGAGGGTAACGGTGTTTATGGGCTCTATGATATGAGTAATAATGCTTATCTCAATGCATTAGAAGTTAATATTTGCGTAAGACTTGGCAATTTAAGAGGCATTGAATTAATTTATAGACCATAAAATTCTAAGCTAGAAAAATAGAGCTAATATTAATCAATGTACCTATAATGCATTGTTAAATCAACATTTAATCCCCATATACCCTATGGATTTCGAGATGCATCGCGACGGCAAGGGAGCGAATCCCCGGGAGCATAGATAACTATGTGACCGGGGTGAGTGAGTGCAGCCAACAAAGAGGCAACTTGAAAGATGACGGGTATAGAATAATAACGGAGAATTTATGACTATTCATGGTAAAAAAATAAATGTGAAATTAAGAAAAGACACACCAGACCAACTATCCGCAAGTGACTTAAAGGCACAATTGACTGCTCTTGGATTAACATGTGATCTTACGGATGAAAGTTTACTCTCAGAATATATTGAGGACGTAAGAAAACAACTAATTACAGGAAGTACACAGTCATTTGGAATTGGGGAGTATATCGCTGATAATTTCGTACATACATCCAAAGCTAACTGGTCACCAGAGGATGATGCCCTCGGATACAAAACGAAACTAATTTATATTGGTGTACCGGAACATTTTAAATGGCTAGAGGAAAATTGTAGTACATTTGCGGGAAATGAGGATAACCCACCAGAATCAACAGATAAATATGATAACGTAGAGGCAGTGAAAAGCGCCTTTATCCAAATTGCTAGGGGATCTTCTGAGACTCTAGTAGAACCTCTGGACAAAACAGATATGGAATCTGCGCTAACAAATCTCCTAAGCTCAATTAACGATGACAATATCCAAGACTATGATTCTGGGTGGAGAATAAAACTCCTCTTACTAATAGATAATTTCGATAAAGAAAAAAACACAGGCGATGGAATCGGGGTATTAGGAATACGTTGGAGACTACAAATAAAAGATTATAAAAAGAAGAACAAAGACAGTGCTGAACATAACACAACAATTAACCTAAGTAGCTGGTCTGTCACATACGATAATACTGATGATCTTCTCAAACAATATCATATGGCAAAAGATCATTTTGGCTAAAAATAATAAATTGAGACGAATTAGGCTAATAAGTACAATTTTTCAGAAAGTCAGGTAGTTGTTATAGTAGCATCTTTCTTGCCAAAGAAAAATGCACTATGATCTGTCCTATTTGTTGCCATTGATTAAAGAAAAGATACACAATAATAGAGCCAACAACCCTATAAGAATATATTGACATCAGGGTAACCATTCTGACCTAGGGGAAAACCGCTCTGGTGTTATTAATAAATACGAAAGTCTCCCTGTTTTTATCACTGTCTGGCACAAAAAAATAGAACCATCAATACTCAGCGAATAGAGATCACAAAATTTACACCTACCAGTGATGACAACTCTGCTCAAAAAAGAGCTTGGTAGCAAAACCGCCAAGCTCTTTCGGCAATCAGATTAAGGGCGCAGGAAAACACAAGTTAAGCAATCATCGAATCATGTTTTTTTCAGCCTGTCTTCTAATTTTGATTGCTCACATCGCTTCCACTTACCGACTAACAAACAATTTAGGGATTTCCCGTAAACACCAAGACTTAGCTTCCCCCATGCTGTCTCGTCGCCATGCCATAATGACATTTGTGTCATGGCTGTATTCAGAACTAATCACCCGCAAACGACCCTCTGCAATATCTTGTTCCACCATAGGATAAGGCATGGTAGCAACGCCCAATCCAGCTAAGAGAGCACGGCGTTTATCTTCCAGAGAACTTACTGTCAAACGCTGTTGTTTATCTAACAATTGAACCGTCAATACCGGTCGCTCCCTCGCTGTATCCGCCACGGCAATACCACGATACTTCACCCTCGTGACATCGGACAAAGGCTCAGGCTCCTGATGTATAGGATGATCAGGGCTAGCGACATAAACATTGGTAATACTGTAAAGCTGACGCGAATTAATTTCTGCCGATGCGCGAAAATGCATATCTGGTGCAATAACAATATCCGCCCGACCTGTTTCCAACCTCTCCCATGCACCAGCCAAAACCTCCGTCAATAAAGAGAGCTGAGTGTTCGATTTTTGAGCAAGCTTACCCACTAACGGGAATAATGAAGAAGCAGGAACCAACGCTTCACAAACAATTGTCATGTGAGTTTCCCAGCCTCTCGCTAACGCTTCTGCATCAGCAGTTAATTTATCAGCAGCTTCAAGCAATTGACGTCCACGCTCAAGCAACATGCGACCAACATTGGTGAATTTAGTTCTGTGACCTGAACGGTCAAACAGCACCACATCCAACTCTTCTTCTAATTTTTGCATCGTATAGCTAAGTGCAGAAGGAACACGGCCAAGCTCATCAGCAGCCGCAGCAAAACTTCCCCGCCGGTCAATCGCATCCATGACCCGGAGAGATTCCAGTGTAAGCGCTCGTTCTTTGCTCATATTTTTCTCAATCAGGAAATTTGAATATGGCGACCAGATTAACTGGCTAACATTTCGCCGTCCAGATAATTACTATTCTTAGTGTGTGTTTTTTTCAAGGTAACCGCCATCATGATTATAAATAGAACAGCAAAACAATGTGGGAAAGCTGACTATGGTTGGCTACAGGCTCGTTATACATTTTCATTTGGTCACTATTTTGACCCAAAGTTTTTAGGTTATGGCGCACTACGTGTACTCAATCAAGAAGTCATCGCCCCCAAAGCCGCTTTCCAACCTAAATCCTATCCACATGTGGATATATTGAATATTATTCTACAAGGTGAAGCAGAATACCGTGACAGCGAAGGCAACTACATCAGAGCCCGCAAGGGAGAATGTTTGCTATTTTCTACCCGCCAAGGCATCAGCTACAGTGAATATAATGCCAGTACTAACAAACCACTGACGCGCTTGCAGCTTTGGCTGAATGCCTTTCCTCAGCAGGAAAGCTTACCATTGCAAAGGATGGAGCTACCAGAACAACCATTGGCTATGCTAGCTTCTCCAACCGCAGAAGATGGCAGTATGCAATTACGTCAGCAAGTGTGGGTAAATCATATTTTCCTTACTAAAAATCAATCTCATCATCTGCAATTGAAGGGAAAACATGCCTACCTGCAATCCCTAAACGGAAATATAAAAATAAGAGGCAATTCCAAAGACAACATTTTGATTAAATGCGGAGATGGCGCTTTTATTCATGAAGAAAATCGTTTGGTTTTAAAAGCAGATACTGAATTTCAAGGGCTGTTAATTGATCTGGCTGCTTAGAAAAGTGAAAGCCCCATCAGATTAATCTAATGGGGCTAAATTTTTGAAGTTGACCGATAAGCCGGGTTCTGTCGTGGACAGCCATTCATCTAGGCCAGCACTTACGCACTGGCTCAAGCAGCCTACCCGGGTTCGATACGGGCCGTACCTAATGAACCCCTATTTGGCCTTGCTCCGGGTGGAGTTTACCGTGCCACGGACTGTTACCAGCCGTGCGGTGCGCTCTTACCGCACCCTTTCACCCTTACCTGATCCTACATTAAATAGGCCATCGGCGGTTTGCTCTCTGTTGCACTGGTCGTGGGCTTTCACCCCCCAGACGTTATCTGGCACCCTGCCCTGTGGAGCCCGGACTTTCCTCTCCTCTACCCATCGTCCAAAGGATTAATGGTAAAGCAGCGACTGTCTAGTCAACTCCGCGGCGGATTATAAGGGGTTTGCCTGACGATGTATATACCCTATGGATTTCAAGATGCATCGCGACGGCAAGGGAGTGAATCCCCGGGAGCATAGCAAACTATGTGACCGGGGTGAGCGAGTGCAGCCAACAAAGAGGCAACTTGAAAGATGACGGGTATAGGCATTTACTGATTATCTGCCCGGTATATCAGCAATTACCATTATTCTTCACTCTGTCCCAACCCATGACGATAAAGCGCATTTTTCTTCACACCATGAATCTCTGCCGCCAATGCAGCCGCTTTTTTCAACGGTAATTCTTGTTGAAGAAGCGACAGTGTTCTTAATGCCTCTGGAGGCAAAACATCGTCATCCAGTTTTTTATAGCTTTCAACGATCAATACCATTTCACCACGGCGACGGGTTTCATCTTCCTTAACCCACGCCAACAGTTCACCTACTGGCATCCCCTGAATAGATTCCCAAGTTTTTGTCAATTCTCGCGCCAGCACGACGTAACGTTCAGCTCCCCACACTTCAACCATATCTTCCAAACTATCGATCAGACGATGAGTAGATTCATAAAAAATTAATGTGCGCGACTCCTGTTCCAAAGCCCGCAACGTATCACTCCGGCTTTTACGTTTTGCGGGCAAAAATCCTTCGTAACAGAAACGATCTGATGGCAGACCCGCAGCAGACAAGGCGGTTATCGCCGCACAAGGCCCCGGAAGTGGGACAACACGAATACCGGCTTCACGACAACGGCGAACCACATGATAACCAGGATCATTAATCAGAGGCGTTCCTGCATCAGAGACTAATGCAATACTTTGCCCTTGTTGGAGCTTTGTAATTAATTGATCTGCTTTCTGCTGTTCATTATGATCATGAAGTGCGAACATGCGCGCATTAATGGCAAAATGTTGAAGCAACAAGCCAGTATGTCGCGTATCTTCGGCAGCAATCAGATCGACATGCTCAAGAACTTCAAGCGCACGCTGAGTGATATCACCCAGGTTTCCAATGGGGGTTGGCACAACATATAGCGTGGATGTCGTAACCACTGCTCGATTAGGTTGATTCATTGTTTCATCCGAATGGCCGATTTAAAATTGAGCATCTTTGAAAAAAACATCGCTGGATACAGTATGCTTTCCTCAATTTTTGTGCGTATCAAAACTGGTTTAGTCTGTTCAGCCATGCTGGCAGTTATGATCATCGCAGGATGTACCGTACCTGACCAACAGGGACAGCAACCTTCGCAAATTCAGGACAAAATCAGTACAGAAATCGCCCGTTATCAATCCATCATTGATGCCGCTCATGGCGAACCTTCTCTTGATGTCATCCGTGCTTATATCGCTCAGGAACCACTTCTGAAAGAGAGTGCGGCTCATCAAAAAAATATTGATGACACCTGGCAAATGTTGACCCGTCTTTCACCACAAGAGCGCCGAGGGTTAGTCATCAACGCTGATGAAAATGTTCTGCAAGGCTGGCTGGACTTACTCAGCGCCTATCAGGATAACAAACAGGACTCTGACAAACTACAGGCGGCTATCCATGACTGGAAAATTCGTTATCCACAAAACCCTGCCGCATTGTCACTCCCAACTCAGTTACAACAGGCAGCCATCCAACAGCAAGATACAAATATCCATCTAGCTCTGTTCCTGCCATTAAGTGGTCAAGCAAAAGTATTCGGTGAAGCCATTCGCCAAGGTTTTCTTGATGCTCAGGCCGGTTTACCAAGTCCATCACTGCCAACAGAAAACCCGGAAAATTTATCTATAGCAGACAACGATAGTGCGTCAAATGACGTGGTTTCTGCCGGTATCTCCCCCAGTGAAGCGGCGCCCGTAGAATCAGCAACACCAACTATTCAGACAACCCCTGTCATAGCCAATGCGCCGATTAATACACAACAGGTTAAAATCTATGACACCGCCAGTCAGCCATTGGAAAATTTATTCATTCAGGCTAAGCAGGACGGCGTGAGTTTAGTTGTCGGACCGTTACTTAAACCCGATGTGGTTAAACTCGCTCAGATAAATACTTCATTAAATATGTTAGTACTCAATGAGTTAGATAATGCTCAACCACAGTCCAATATCTGCTATTTTTCTTTATCACCAGAAGATGAAGCGAAAAATGCTGCGGAACACATTTGGCAGCAACAGAAACAGAATCCTCTTATTTTGGTCCCCAGAGGGACTTTTGGCGACCGCATTGCCAACGCCTTTGCACAGGAATGGCAAAAACAAGGGGGGCATACTGTTCTGCAACAAACCTTTGGCTCTTCCGCCGAACTGAAACAATTAATTAATAGAGGTACGGGTATCCGCCTAACCGGAACAGCCGTCAATGTCACAAGCAATCAACCTACATCAATCGCCATTGGTGATCTGGAAATCCCTCAGATAAACACCGATGTCATTCCTACCTCTACCGGCGGCTCAGTGGATGCAGTTTATATTGTTTCTACTCTGGATGAACTGACGCTGATTAAGACAATGATTGATATGGCGATCAGTTCCCGTGATAAGCCCGCCCTTTATGCAAGTTCCCGTAGTAATCAGGCCGGCGTCGGTCCCGATTTCCGTCTGGAGATGGAAGGAATGCAATTCAGCGACATTCCCTTAATCGCCGGTGCTAACTTGCCGCTGATGCAGCAAGCAGCGAGTAAATTTGCAAATGATTACTCTTTGATGCGCCTTTACGCTATGGGCATTGATGCCTGGTCATTAGCAAATCAATTCAGCCAGGTTCAACTTCAAAGTAATTTCCATCTCAATGGTGCATCCGGGGTACTGTCCGTTCAGGAAAACTGCACCATTTTCCGACAGCTCTCATGGATGAAATATCATCAAGGCCAAATCACGGCTATTTGATTAAGTCATTGGCCGCTTGTTACCAAGCGGCCTTTCAATTCAAATGACGCATTTCAGAATGAAAATAAAAAAGCAGAATGAAAATAAAAAAGCCGACAAGTTATTTGCTAGGACGCCACCATGAAGCGCAGGCAAAGTTGTTTTTACAAAAACAAGGATTATCTTTTATCGCCGCAAATGTGAAAGTTCGCGGTGGTGAAATTGACCTGATTATGAAAGACAAGCAAACTTGGGTTTTTATTGAGGTCCGTTTCCGCAAATCGGGACAACATGGAGATGCACTTGCGACGGTCACCCATAGCAAGCGTAAAAAATTATTACACGCGGCCGCAATATGGCTGTTGCAACGGGGCGAATGTTTTGAAACCTCTTCTTGTCGCTTTGATATTTGTGCTATTACTGGTCAACAATTTGAATGGTTGCAAAATGCCTTCAATCAAAATGAGTTCTCTCGTTAAAATGATACTGAGTAGGTTATAAAGGTGCTGGATAGAATTAAAGTCTGTTTTACAGAAAGTATTCAAACTCAGATTGCAGCCGCAGAAGCATTACCTGATGCTATTTCGCGAGCGGCAATGATGATGGTTCAGTCATTACTGAATGGTAATAAAATTCTTTGCTGTGGCAATGGCGGCTCAGCCGCAACCGCCCAACGGTTTGCCGCCAATATGATCAACCGGTTTGAGACTGAACGTCCAAGCCTGCCTGCATTGTCGCTTAACGCAGACAATGTGGTTATTACTGCAATTTCAAGCAATAAACAGCATGATGAAATTTATGCTAAACAAGTACGGGCATTAGGTCAGCCTGGCGATGTGTTATTAGCGATTTCCACGCATGGTAATAGCCGTGATATTGTTAAAGCCGTTGAAGCCGCTGTAACCCGCGATATGACGATTGTCGCCCTTACTGGCTACGATGGCGGCGAGCTTGCCGGCTTACTCGGGCCACAAGATGTAGAGATTCGTATTCCATCTCATCGCAGTGCCAGAATTCAAGAAGTTCATATGCTAACAGTGAACTGCTTATGTGACTTAATCGATAATACACTCTTTCCCCATCAGGATGACTAAGGAGCCAATAATGCGATTTTTCTCCCTATTAGCTACAATTTGCACTGCTGTGATGTTACAGGGGTGTATTGGCGCCGTCGTGGTAGGCTCTGCCGCCGTAGCGACTAAAACAGCAACCGATCCCCGAACAGTTGGTCAACAGGTTGATGATAGTACCCTCGAAGCCCGTGTCAGTAATGCTCTTAACAAAGATAAGCAGCTCAAAGAGCAAACCCGCATTATTACCACCGCCTATCAAGGAAAAGTTTTACTGACAGGTCAAAGCCCAGATTCAAACCTTTCAGACCGAGCTAAACAAATAGCATCGCGGGTTGATGGAGCACACACTGTTTACAATGAAATTCGTCAGGGGAAACCCGTTGCATTAAGTACAGCGTCCAAAGATACCTGGATTACAACTAAAGTACGCTCAAAAATCTTGGCTAGTGACTCGGTTAAGTCTTCCAACATAAAAGTCGTTACGGAAAACGGCGAAGTCTTTTTATTGGGCATTCTGACCAAACAGGAAGGTAACGCCGCAGCGAAAATTGCCAGTGAAACTAACGGAGTTAAGCGGGTAACAACCGCCTTCACTTATCTGAATTAACCACATTGATTGAAGATGATGACACGATAAATCGGTCAAACATCCGGGTATTAGGCCGCGTCATTTTTTGGCGCCGGCGTTTTACCTCTTTTCATCATTCAACGTCAGACCAAATAACCTCTCGATTCTTCCCTCAATCGTTTTTCATCAACCCATTTTTCTCAAGATAACTTACCCCACCTAATAACCGCATTTGCCGCAAAATCCATTGTTGACGCTGTAAAACATAAGCCGAAGGCGCGTTAACTTTATAACGGTGTGGATTAGGCAATACAGCAGCAAGTAAAGCCGCTTCTGATGCCGTCAATTTACTGGCTGATTTATGAAAATAGTGTCTGGATGCCTCTTCAACACCAAAAATTCCATCACCAAATTCTGCTATGTTAAGGTAAACAGTTAGAATCCTGCTTTTTGACCATCCCAGTTCTATGACAAAGGTCATCCCGGCTTCCAACCCTTTTCTTAACCAGCTACGCCCATCCCACAAAAATAAATTTTTGGCCGTTTGCTGAGAAATCGTTGAAGCTCCTCTGAGTCTTCCAGAATTATTTTGGTTACGTGCAAGCACACTTTCGATAGCATCAAAGTCAAATCCCCAATGCTGTGGAAATTTTTGATCTTCCGCAGCAATAACAGCCAATGCGATATTTGGCGATATTTGTCCTTGCCCTACCCAGTCAGAATGAGATACATAAGAAAAATTAACCGATACCCAGGCGCTAATCTGGCGCTCAACCATAACCATAGAAAAAGGCACTGGCAAAAATGAAAATGCAACAACAGAAACTATCCATAAGATAGTAACTGAGATTACGATTTTTCTAAGCCAGTACCATAAAAATTGAAAAGGATTTCGCATCCAGTTACTCAGTCATTTCCAATACTTTTCTGACAAGTTTATCAATTCCCACTTCTGCCTGAGAAATAGATTCAGCAAGCATGTAGGCTGGTGTTGTCACAATTTTGTTTTCTAAATCAACAACAACATCATTTACCTCACAAACTATATGGACTCCCCCCATTGCTTCTACTTGAGCAACTGTTTCAGGATCATTGCCGACCGTTAGTTTCACCGGTTTATTAAGTAATTTTGGCAACATAACAGGCGCAATGCACATAAATCCCATCGGTTTATATTGATTATGCATAGCCCTTACCAAACTTAATAAATCCTTATTTATTTCGCAATCAACTGTCTTAACAGCAAAGTCACATAAATTCTTCGCAACACCAAATCCCCCAGGAATTATCAGGGCATCAAATTCATCTGCATTTGCTTGTGATAAAGGCTTAATTTTTCCCCTCGAAATACGGGCAGATTCCTGTAGGATGTTACGTTCTTCCCCTATTTCTTCGCCGTTAATATGATTAATAACATGAAGTTGTGGTGCATCAGGTGCAAAAAAGCTCGTTTTAACACCTAAACGGTCTAAAGAAAGCATAGTTAATACTGACTCATGAATTTCGCTACCATCGAAGACACCACATCCACTTAAGACAACCGCAACTGATTTCATACCTCACTCCATTTGTAGTAGATTATTGCTTAACCCTTTAGGGGGTTAAACACCAATCTTCATCACAGATTTTAATGAATCTTGTAACAAAAAATCTTATCTTTGCTATGTTGGTACTTGTATGATGTACGGAGAATTCCCCATTTACTCGCCGCAACCAAAGATCTATTAAATAGGCGTGTAAAAAGTTTTCCCTGGTGTTGGCGCAGTATTCGCGCACCCCAACCTCGGTTGGGGTTATTTTTTTTCAGCTTCCGCCAACCATTCTCTCAAAATTTCCGTATCGTTTCTCCATTCTTGCTTTAACTCATCAACCCATTCCTGAACATTGTCCCACCATGCAGGTAAATCAGGTGATTGAATTTGTTGAGCCAGTTGCTGTAAATGACGTAACCCAACCGATCCCACGGCACCTTTTATCTTATGCGCTTCCTCCGTAATGCCTTTCTGGTCTTTAGCTGTCATGTTCGAGTCAAGAACAGACAAGTAACCCGGCATCATCTTTTCAAACACACTCAGACTATCGCTAATCAACTGAGGTCCAACGAGTTCGATGTATTGGTTAAGCATTTCTGTATCAAGTAAATCTTCATTTTTTTTCACCAATCCTGACTCCTCTTCTTCCGGCTGCATATGATGCACAGACTGTTCCCCCCAATATTGTTCAATAATGGCGGTTAACGCATTCACAGAGAGGGGCTTGCTCAACACACCATTCATACCCGCGTCCAGATACTCTTTTTTGTCTTTTAAGACATTTGCCGTCAGTGCAATCAGTGGGGGCAGATCTTTTTTGGCATATCGCCGACGTAATTCGCGGGCAATATCTAATCCAGTCATATCGGGTAACTGGATATCCAGCAATACCAGATCGAACTCTTCTGGCTCAAACATTTCTAACGCGTCTTTACCATTCATGGCGACTTCTACGCTGTTACCCAATTTCTCCAGTACAGAGCGAGCAACAATCACATTCAGCTCAATATCTTCTACCAATAAGATATGCAAAGCCGGAAGTGGGCAATCTTCTGTATCTTCCTTGGATAGAAGACACTCCTCCATAGCAGGCGCAATGATAGACAGTGTAAATCGAGAACCCTGTCCCGGCTCACTTTCCACCACAATATCCCCTCCCATACTTTGAGCTAAACGCTTGGATACCGCCAATCCAATACCCGTTCCCGTTGCCGGACAACCACCATGACTGCCTTTCACTTGATAATACATCGCAAAAATCTTCTCTTGCTCATCATATGGGATACCAATCCCCGTATCTGCGACTTCAAACAGCAGGCGTTCCCCCTCTTCGTACCAAATCCGAACATTAATCTCCCCTTTTTGCGTAAATTTCACCGCATTGCCAATCAAGTTCCACAGAATTTGGCGCAAGCGAGTACCATCCGTCATGATTCTGGCAGGCAACGGCAGTTCTGGACTCATTACAAATTTAATATCTTTCGGCTGCACCAGCAGCCCAGCGAGGTTTTCTAGATCGGATATAAAACCGGTAAAATCAATTGGCTGATTATCAATCTGTACTTTACGCCGTTCAATTTTATCCATTTCAATAATGTCATTGAAAATATTACCAAGCGTGATCGCACTGACATGAATCGTTTTCAGATAGTTATTTTGTTCAGACGTCAACTCAGTATCCAGCAGAATACGGCTCAAACCAACAATGCCATTTAAAGGAGTACGAAGCTCATGGCTAATCGTTGAGATAAAAGTAGTCTTATCCCTACTTGCATTCTCCAAAGCGTCCTGATAGCGCTTACGCTCCGTTATATCGCGCCCAAATCCCATAAGCCCGTGTCTTTTTCCCACCCGATCATAAAAAGGGACTTTCCGAAGCTCAAAACAGGCTTTCCGGCCATCGGGATAAACCAACCACTGTTCATAAGTGAGAGCAACATTATGACGGAACACTTTTTCATCGGTTTTCATCACTTTACGAGCAACTTCTTTGTCATAAACATCGTTTGGCGTCAGCCCGACAAGTTGTTTCTGGCTTTTCCCCGTCAGCAACTCCATCGCCCGGTTACAACCAGAAAACTCATTATTTTCATTACGGTAGTAAACCAAATCAGGAGAGGCATCGAGAAAAGATTTCAACAATACCGATTGCTGTTCCAATTCAATCTGCGTCTGCTCACGGTGTTTCATTTCTTCTTTGAGTTTATCCAACAATATCAGATGCGCCTGTTCAGCTTTTTCCCTTACAGAGATCTCCTGATTAAGCTTAATAATGTTGTCTTTTAATTGCTGATTAAGTTCCCGATCACGCTGGCGCATAACTTCCAACTTTTCAACTAATTTGGATAATCGTTGGCGCGACTCTTCAAGCTGTTCAACAACAACCGAAAGAAAATAGACAGCCCAAGGCGTAATCAACAAGCCAAAAAAGATTGAGCGAACTAGATCAATACTTTGCACTCCTCCTTGAAGCAAAAAAGTGACTACCATCTGTACACCCATTGCAAGAACAACCAATGCGGATGCAAGCAGTAATGAAAAGCGCACTAACCCCAATTTCATCATTAAATCAACATAATATTGGGCCAGGCCCCTGAGCAGCTTCATTTCATAAAAACTCCCGTTAAATATGACCATTCCAGATCATACCGTAAAAGACCAGCCACTTCGTTGAAGGAATAACAGAAATTGTTGACCTGGTAAAACAATAGTATTATTTAATAGTTTTAGTTACGACTTACCAAACATTATTCTGGCTTTTTACTCTTGCCGGTCTTTTCGCACAATCCAAACATGAATAAATAATCAAATACATTGATAAAATAAGCATAAAATTCTTTTTACTCCTTTAATACCCGCAAAAATATAAAACTTTATTCTTATAAAGAAACAAAAATACATATTAATTCTTTAAAGTTCATATTGGTTAGACTTTAAATCTAATAAATAAAAGTTTAACAGCATATATAAAACAGATATTACACTAATATTAGTGATATAAATCATATTAAAATCCTAACATGATCTATATCACACAACTCCAATATTAAATTTTTTACTTAAAAATTATAAGGTTAACCTTAGTTATCACCTATCCTTATCTTATCCCTGCTATATTTGACCTGATTTATATTTCTAGTTAACTTGGAAAGTCACTGGAAATCATCTGTCAGATTCTCATCTGAACCATAATTATGCAGTGGCACAATATCATTTAAGTCACCACCTGTTTATTACAAATAAACAAGTGGTGGTTGATTGAGGGCGCAATTCAGACGCCAGTAAAAGTATTAATCTCACAAATGTCTGTGAGTTTCTGTGAGAGTCGGACAGAACCTCGGGAGGTTCAACTATGCTGTATAACAAATCTCAAGAAAAGGATAACTGTGGCTTTGGATTGATAGCCCATATTGAAGGGGAGCCAAGCCACAAAGTAGTACGTACCGCTATCCATGCCCTGGCAAGAATGCAACATCGTGGGGCAATCCTGTCAGATGGCAAAACCGGTGATGGTTGTGGTTTATTGTTGCAAAAACCTGACCGTTTTTTTCGGATGGTCGCACAAGAGCAAGAGTGGCATTTAGCCCGCAATTACGCCGTCGGTATGCTCTTTCTCAGTCAAGATCCTCAGATCGCGCAAAACTGCCGGGAAATCGTCGAACAGGAGCTACAAAATGAAACTCTGTCAGTCGTTGGCTGGCGTGAAGTCCCCATCAACAGTGATATTCTGGGCGAAATAGCCCTTTCAAGCCTCCCCCGTATCGAACAGATTTTTGTTAATGCTCCATCAGGCTGGCGTGCACGTGATTTAGAACGCCGTTTGTTCGTCGCTCGCCGCCGAATAGAAAAACGCATCAACGACAGCGATTTTTATGTTTGCAGCTTGTCCAATCTGGTGACTATCTATAAAGGGCTGTGCATGGCGGCAGATCTGCCCCGCTTCTATCCCGATCTGGCTGATTTACGTTTGGAATCGGCAATTTGCCTATTCCACCAGCGCTTCTCAACCAATACCGTCCCACGCTGGCCACTGGCACAACCTTTTCGCTATCTCGCCCATAACGGTGAAATAAACACCATCACCGGTAACCGCCAGTGGGCACGAGCAAGAGCCTATAAATTCAAGACGCCGCTGATTCCCGATCTGCAAACGGCTGCCCCTTTTGTCAACGAAACCGGGTCAGATTCCAGCTCGCTGGATAACATGCTGGAACTGTTTCTCAACGGCGGCATGGATTTAATCCGTGCTATGCGATTGCTAGTTCCTCCCGCATGGCAAAACAACCCTGATATGGATGAAGATCTGCGAGCTTTTTTTGATTTCAACTCCATGCACATGGAGCCGTGGGATGGCCCGGCGGGTATCGTTATGTCAGATGGACGCTATGCTGCCTGTAATCTGGATCGCAATGGCTTGCGCCCGGCCCGCTATGTCATCACCAAAGATAAGCTGATCACCTGTGCTTCCGAAGTCGGCATCTGGGATTATCAACCGGACGAAGTGGTGGAAAAAGGGCGCGTTGGTCCCGGTGAACTCATCGTGATTGATACCCGCCAAGGCCGCATCCTTCATGCAGAAGAAACAGACAATGACTTGAAAAGCCGCCATCCCTATAAAGAATGGATGGATAAAAACGTCAAGCGCCTGACTCCATTTGAAGAATTGCTGGAAGATCAAGCGGGTCGCCGGGATCTGAACGATCAATCCTTAGCGGTCTATCACAAACAATTTGCCTACAGCAACGAAGAGCTAGATCAAATCATCCGTGTCCTGGGAGAGAATGGTCAGGAAGCAACCGGTTCAATGGGGGATGATACACCGTTTGCCGTCCTTTCCAGCCGCCCACGGATTATTTATGACTATTTCCGCCAGCAGTTTGCTCAAGTTACTAATCCGCCAATCGACCCACTACGCGAAGCTCATGTTATGTCTCTCACCACCTGCATTGGGCGGGAGATGAACGTATTTTGCGAAGCAGAGGGACAGGCACACCGATTAAGCTTTAAATCCCCTATTCTGCTCTACTCTGATTTTCATCAATTAATAACGCAGCAAAGTCCACACTACCGCGCAGAACGATTAGACTTAACTTTCAATCCACAAGAAACCAATCTGCAAAATGCCCTGTTCGCATTGTGTGATCAGGCTGAACAACTCGCCAGAGATGGAGCCGTATTGTTGGTGTTATCTGACCGCAACATTACGCCGGAGAAGTTACCCATACCAGCACCTATGGCTGTTGGCGCTATTCAACATCGCTTGGTAGAAAAAAACCTACGCTGTGATACCAACCTGATAGTAGAAACAGCGAGTGCCCGTGATCCACACCATTTCACCGTACTACTGGGATTTGGCGCAACAGCGATTTATCCCTACCTGGCTTATGAATCACTGGCCAAAATGGTCGATAATGGCACAATTAATAAACCCTATGCTGATGTCATGCTTAACTACCGCAATGGTATCAATAAAGGGTTATATAAAATCATGTCGAAAATGGGCATTTCGACTATCGCCTCCTATCGCTGTTCTAAACTATTTGAAGCTGTCGGCTTACATTCCGAATTAACTGAATTTTGCTTCAATGGCGTCGTCAGTCGAATTGGCGGTGCTAATTTCAGCGATTTTGAGCAGGATCTGCGAAACTTATCCAAACGTGCATGGCTCGCGCGTCAACCACTCGATCAGGGCGGATTGCTGAAATATGTTCATAACGGCGAATACCACGCTTATAACCCCGATGTTGTAAGCACTTTACAATCTGCGGTTCATAGTAGCGAATATAGCGATTACTTAAAATATTCTCGTCTGGTTAATCAGCGCCCAATTACCACTATCCGTGATTTACTGACGATAAAAACAAAAGCTGAACCTCTGCCTATTGAAGAAGTAGAGCCTGCCGAAGAGCTGTTTAAACGCTTTGATACCGCAGCGATGTCGATTGGAGCATTAAGCCCCGAAGCACACGAAGCTCTGGCCGAAGCCATGAATACGCTAGGTGGTTTTTCCAACTCCGGCGAAGGTGGAGAAGATCCCGCACGTTACGGAACAAAAAAGGTTTCCCGTATCAAACAAGTTGCTTCCGGTCGGTTTGGCGTAACACCAGCTTATCTGGTCAACGCTGATGTGATTCAGATTAAAGTCGCGCAAGGTGCTAAACCTGGAGAAGGTGGGCAATTACCGGGCGATAAGGTAACACCGTATATTGCAAAACTGCGTTATTCCGTGCCCGGCGTAACACTTATTTCTCCACCACCACATCACGATATTTACTCTATTGAAGATTTGGCTCAGTTGATTTTCGATCTAAAACAGATCAACCCCAATGCGCTGATCTCAGTAAAACTGGTTTCAGAACCCGGCGTTGGTACTGTTGCCACTGGCGTTGCCAAAGCTTATGCCGATTTAATTACTATCGCAGGTTACGACGGCGGTACCGGCGCCAGTCCATTGTCATCGGTGAAGTATGCCGGATGCCCTTGGGAATTGGGGCTGGTGGAAACCCAACAAGCGCTAGTTGCTAACGGATTACGCCATAAGATCCGCTTACAAGTCGACGGCGGGTTGAAAACCGGCGTAGATATTATTAAAGCGGCCATTCTTGGCGCTGAAAGTTTCGGTTTCGGTACCGGACCGATGGTTGCCCTTGGGTGCAAATATCTGCGTATTTGCCATCTCAATAATTGTGCGACCGGGGTTGCCACTCAGGATGAGAAATTACGTCGCGACCACTACCACGGCTTACCTGAGCGGGTAATGAACTATTTCCGCTTTATCGCCCGTGAAACCAGAGAGATTATGGCTGCGTTGGGCGTCAAAAAACTCACTGATTTAATCGGCCGAACTGACCTGCTTGAAGCACTGGAAGGTATTTCAGCAAAACAGAGCAAACTCAATCTTAATCCGCTCCTGGCAACCGCGGAACCCCATCAAGGCAAAACATTATATTGCACCGAAAACAATCCACCATTCGATAATGGGACTCTGAATAAAAATTTACTGGCTCAAGCTTCCAGCTATATTGAGAACCAGCAAAGTAAAACTTTCTATTTTGATATCCGTAATACTGATCGTTCAGTGGGCGCTTCCCTTTCCGGTTTTATTGCTGCTCGACATGGTAATCAGGGGATCGCCGCAGCGCCAATAAAAATCCATTTCAACGGTACTGCCGGTCAAAGTTTTGGTGTCTGGAATGCCGGCGGTCTGGAGCTGACACTTATCGGTGATGCCAATGATTATGTCGGCAAAGGCATGGCTGGCGGTCGCATCGTCATACACCCTCCGGTAGGTTCCGCCTTCAAAAGTCATCAAGCGACCATCATCGGCAACACATGTCTCTATGGCGCAACCGGGGGCAAACTGTTTGCTGCCGGGCGAGCTGGAGAACGCTTCGCCGTTCGTAATTCAGGGGCGATTACGGTTGTAGAAGGCATCGGAGATAATGGCTGTGAATATATGACAGGAGGTATCGTCTGTATTCTCGGCCGTACTGGCATAAATTTTGGTGCGGGAATGACCGGCGGCTTTGCTTATGTCCTGGATGAAAATGATGATTTCCGCAAACGGGTTAACCCAGAGTTAGTCGAAGTACTGGCAGTAGCTACCTTAGCTATCCACGAAGAACACTTGAGAGGGCTTATCACTGAGCACGTCCTCCTGACCGGTTCCCTGCGCGGTGAAGATATTCTTGCTAACTGGCAACAGTGGCTGAGTAAATTCGCGCTTGTGAAACCAAAATCCAGTGATGTGAAAGCCCTGCTGGGACATCGCAGTCGTTCTTCCGCAGAATTGCGAATTCAAGCGCAATAAGGAGCCAAGATGAGCCAGAATGTATATCAGTTTATCGACTTACAACGCGTCGATCCGCCTAAAAAGCCGCTGAAAATCCGCAAAATAGAATTTGTGGAGATCTATGAGCCATTTTCAGCAATTCAGGCACAGACACAGGCCGATCGCTGCCTTTCTTGCGGTAACCCTTATTGCGAATGGAAATGCCCCGTTCATAACTACATTCCCAATTGGCTTAAACTTGCCAATGAAGGACGTATTATGGAAGCGGCTGATTTATCCCACCAAACAAACAGCCTGCCGGAAGTTTGTGGTCGTGTTTGCCCACAGGATCGCCTTTGTGAAGGCGCTTGTACTCTGAATGATGAGTTCGGCGCCGTGACGATTGGTAATATTGAGCGCTACATCAATGACAAAGCGATTGCTATGGGCTGGAAGCCCGATATGTCACAAGTTCAGCCAACGGGCAAACAGGTTGCGATTATTGGCGCAGGCCCTGCGGGGCTAGCTTGTGCTGATGTATTAACCCGTAATGGCGTACAAGCTGTTGTTTTTGATCGTCACCCGGAAATCGGTGGATTACTTACCTTTGGCATACCGGCGTTTAAACTGGAAAAAGAGGTCATGATACGCCGCCGTGAAATTTTCTCTGAGATGGGCATTGAATTCCGGCTCAATACTGAAATAGGCAAAGATATTGCCTTATCTGAGCTGACTGAACAGTTTGATGCGGTATTCCTTGGTGTAGGAACCTATCAGTCAATGCGTGGGGGACTGGCAAATGAAGATGCTGATGGTGTTTATGAGGCCCTACCATTTCTGACTGCCAACACCCGGCGTTTGATGGGTTATCCCGCCCTACAATCGCAACCTTTCATCAATATGCAAGGTAAGCGGGTCGTGGTGCTTGGCGGCGGTGATACGGCAATGGATTGTGTCAGAACCTCGATTCGCCAAAAAGCGGCTTCAGTTACTTGTGCTTATCGTCGTGACGAAATCAACATGCCAGGCTCCCAGCGTGAAGTCAAAAATGCCAAGGAAGAAGGCGTAGAGTTTCTGTTTAATCTGCAACCGGTCAGTATTGAAATCAACCATTCAGGTCAAGCCTGTGGCATAAAAATGGTACGGACTCAACTAGGTCAACCTGATGAGAATGGACGCCGCCAAGCTGAAATTATCGCAGGTTCAGAACACCTGCTTAAGGCCGATGCAGTGATCATGGCATTTGGCTTTAAACCACATACCATGAACTGGCTAAGTGATCATCAAGTAACCTTGGATAAACAGGGACGCATTGTCGCACCAGAGAGTTCAGACATTCCCTTTCAAACCAGCAATCCGCAAATATTTGCTGGTGGAGATGCTGTTCGCGGCTCAGATCTCGTTGTAACCGCAATTGCCGAGGGGCGCAAAGCCGCGCAAGGCATTCTTGATTATCTAAACATCTAATCAACCAAGGGAGCTTTTCAGCTCCCGTCTCTTTTTTTATGATCAATTTGATAAATTATATTAATCTAATTACCCTTACACAAAAAAGTAAGTAAACTTAATGAACATTTCAGGTTTGTTACTGTCATATATAATGTTTTAGAATATTATTTTTTATTAATGTTGAATTTAAATAATATATTCTAATCAATAGAATCAAACACTATGATATTTACTTAACTACAAACACTGGAAACATTAATGAAATTAATGAAATCCCTAATTTTGTTTTCGTCAATGCTGCTTATAAATCAAACGGCATTTGCTTTATCACAACCCTTGACACCCGAAGATATTACTAAAGAAATTATAAACAGAGGTACCAACTCTGTGGCGGCAGAATTAGGTGAAATGGGGGTCAGACAAGAAATCGTTCACAAAATCTCCACTGGTGACCACAACTGGATAAAACTAGCTTTTAAATTAACGCAAAGCACGCACCAAGATTTTGCCAAAGAGATACGCTACGCATTATCCCTGGCATTAATTAATAATCCTGTCGAGGTCCTTGCTAACGCAGATAAAGAAAACAATCTATCACTGGCTGATATCTGCACAATCCCACCAGAACTGGGAACCAGAGAGAATAAAATAGAGTTTGTCGATAAGGTTAAAAAGAGCTTAGGCGCCATTACAGATAGAGAAGCTAAAGATAAATCTGAAGATTGTTTCTGGGAGTTAGAAAAAGCCTACAATACAGAATTCTAGTCAATAAATTTGAAAAAAATAAGGAGGCAAGCCGCCCCCTCTTTTAACGCTTATTTCACTACCCGTAAAGCAGGGCGCCCTCTCGTCGGTTTTGGTGGCTCATCATCAGGTGAAGTTCCACTATTATCTTCGGCATCGGGCAATGTATCCGTAATTAATACCAGATTATCTGTCGCAGATGCAGAGGTACCCGCTTTATCCTGATCTGAAGCGGATTTAAAAAGATATTCATCTTTATAAGCTGCTTCAGGCTCAAACATCATTCCCGCCCCGTTTTCACGGCCATAAATCGCTATAACCGCCGCCATCGGTACATTAACCCGACGGGGAACACCACCAAAACGGGCATTGAAGCGTACTTCATCATTGGTTAACTCAAGATTACCAACAGCTCTCGGCGCTATATTCAACACAATTTGCCCATCGCGGGCATATTCCATTGGTACATTAACTCCACGTAAAGTCACGTCTATAACCAGATGCGGAGTCATATTATTATCGAGCAACCACTCGTAGTGAGCACGCAACAAATAAGGACGACGGGGAGACATTTGAGACAGCTCCATAAATCAGCTCCTGGATTGCAAGCGCATTTCACGTTCAGCTTCGGTTAACGAAGCCAAGAATGCATCACGTTCAAAGACACGCTGCATGTAAATTTGTAAATCTTTAGTGCCAGAACTCGGTAACTCTATACCCAATACCGGTAAACGCCATAGTAAAGGAGCAAGATAACAATCAACCAAACTGAATTCTTCGCTCATAAAGAATGGCATCTCTTTAAATATTGGCGCCACTGCTAGCAACTCTTCTGCTAATCGTTTACGGGCAGTATTGGCTTCTTGAGAATTACCTTCTTCAATCGTATGCATCAGGGAGTACCAGTCTTTTTGGATGCGGTGCATCATCAAACGGCTGGAACCACGGGCAACTGGATACACTGGCATTAATGGTGGATGAGGAAAACGTTCATCCAGATATTCCATAATGATGCGGGAATCATATAGCGCCAGCTCACGATCAACCAAAGTCGGAACTGTCTGATAAGGGTTCAGATCGATGAGGTCCTGTGGCAGGTTACCTGCCTCAACCTGTTCAACTTCAACGCTGACACCTTTTTCCGCCAATACAATTCGCACTTGATGGCTAAAAATGTCGGCCGGGCCTGAA
This sequence comes from Photorhabdus namnaonensis, assembly GCF_001684335.1. GTDB lineage: Bacteria > Pseudomonadota > Gammaproteobacteria > Enterobacterales > Enterobacteriaceae > Photorhabdus > Photorhabdus namnaonensis. Next base: position 9,335 of record NZ_LOIC01000063.1, on the reverse strand, counting down.
AACAGAGTCATTACCGAACGTTTGTTGGCAGCGACAGCCATGAAAACCTCCAAGTTTATCTAAAAAAGGAATGAATAGCCCCACACGACCACGACTATTCTTACTCATTCATTCTCACCCTTTATGTTTCTGCGCCGCAACGGTGAATACGGAATGCGCTATTCAACGCAATTATTATCCAACACAATTACTATCCAAAACAATTACCATCGTTCAGATAATAGGCAGACAAATGGATGAGGCAAAAATTGGCACTAGTTTACCAGATTTTGTACATTTTGGGGGAAGTGTATGGATAATTAAGTAAAAAACCCGCCACAAAGACGGGTTTGCACATTAAATAATTGCCATAAAGACAAAAAATTAACGCTTGGAGAACTGTGGACGACGACGTGCTTTACGCAGACCAACTTTCTTACGTTCAACTTCACGAGCATCGCGGGTAACGAAGCCAGCTTTACGAAGATCAGAACGCAGAGTTTCGTCATACGCCATCAGTGCGCGGGTGATACCGTGACGGATTGCACCTGCTTGACCGGAAATACCACCACCTTTAACAGTGATGTACAGATCCAGTTTACCCAACATATCAACCAACTCCAGCGGCTGACGAACAACCATGCGCGCTGTTTCACGGCCAAAGTAAACTTCAAGGCTGCGTTTGTTGATGACGATATTACCGCTACCTGGCTTAATAAAGACACGTGCGGAAGAGCTTTTGCGGCGACCAGTGCCGTAGTATTGATTTTCAGCCATTGCCTATAATCCCGATTAAATGTCCAGAACTTGCGGTTGCTGTGCCGCATGGTTGTGCTCGCTACCGGCGTAAACTTTCAGTTTACGGTACATTGCACGGCCCAGTGGCCCTTTTGGCAGCATGCCTTTAACCGCGATTTCAATTACACGCTCAGGACGGCGAGCAATCATCTCTTCAAAGGTCGCTTGCTTGATACCACCGATATGACCGGTGTGGTGATAGTAGATTTTATCAGAACGCTTGTTGCCGGTGACTGCAACTTTTTCTGCATTAACGATGATGATGTAATCACCAGTATCAACATGCGGAGTGTATTCCGCTTTATGCTTGCCGCGCAGGCGACGAGCCACTTCAGTTGCAAGACGGCCCAAAGTTTTGCCATTTGCGTCAACAACATACCAGTCGCGTTTTACGGTTTCTGGTTTAGCTGTAAAAGTTTTCATTAAAGCTTACCCAATAATAAGTTACACGTTGGTGAACACTCAAGGTTCAGAAACTTGCTGAGGTTCACACGACTCTTGTCCAGCAAACCTACCCCTTCGAATAGCCTATGCCGGCACTATTGCAAGTTTTTGGGAAAAAAACATTGCTGTAACGTGGGGTCGCGAGATTATAGAGAAGTCAAAAATAAAAATCGACCCCAATTTGAATATTTAAAATCAGTTTTGAATCTGAAATATACGGGTAAACATAAAATTAAGGTAAATGAGGTAATTTCAGATACTCTTCACTTTGCATCTCTTGCAAACGAGATAAGCAACGCTGGTATTCAAAAGTCAACAACACCCCTTGGTAAATTTGCTCCATCGGCACCGCCGCATTAATGATCAGCTTTACCCGGCGTTCGTAAAACTCATCAACCAGAGCCAGAAAACGACGAGCGGCATTTTCATTACCCGGCATTATCGCTGGAACCTGATATAACAAAACAGTGTGATAAAGTTTTGCTAAAACAATATAATCCATCTGACTACGCGCATCTTCACACAAAACTTTAAATCCAATTGCCAATACACCATCAGCGTTACGAATCGCCGGCATCTGCCGATGGTTAATTTCCAACACCGAAGCTTGTTCACCGCTGTTACCGGCCAAAAGCATAAACATTCGATCCATCTCTCGTTCATTATCTTCATTCAGCGGTGCAAAATAGAGATGAGCTTGTGTCAATGTGCGCAACCGATAGTCAATACCCGAATCCACATTCATAACATCACAATATTTTTTGATCTGCTCAATAGCAGGCAAAAAACGAGCTCGCTGTAAGCCATTGCGATAGAGTTCATCTGGAGGAATATTGGACGTTGCAATCAAGGTAATTCCCCTGACAAACAGCGCCTCCAACAATGTACCGAGAATCATGGCATCGGTAATATCGGAAACGAAAAACTCATCAAAGCAAAGCACATCGGTTTCCGCTTTAAAACCATCCGCCACAATATCCAGAGGATTTTCATGCCCTTGCAATGCCTTTAACTCTTCATGCACTCGCAGCATAAAACGATGGAAATGCAAACGTAATTTTCTTTCACCGGGTAAATTTTGGTAAAACATATCCATTAACCAAGTTTTCCCTCTACCAACACCTCCCCACATATAAAGCCCTTGAACAGGTGAACAACTCATTGAAGTCGGCTTGCCTAACAGTTTACTCAGACGACCTTTCAAGCTTTGGCGTTTCACGGGACAGCCGGCAGAAGCATTAATCAGAGCATGATGAATGGTATCCAATTGAGCAACGACTTGACGCTGAACCTCATCTGGTTGGTATTTACCCTCGGAAAGGGCTTTTTGATAGTATGATGAAGGGGTAATCAATGATGGCATGACAATAACAATCCTTAAAATAATCGCCCATTTTTTATCGTTTTTATGATTCAGATTGACCTTATTACCGGATCAATTGTCTACAATAAGGTTCAGAATAAGGTCTACAAACAAATGTAAATCATGATCAATATTCCACTCTAACTAGATTAACGGTTATAGTGACGATAATTAAGTGAAACATTCTGCGGAACAACGATGTTGATGAAGGAGTAGCTATGACTTGGGAGTATGCACTGATTGGATTGGCAGTTGGTTTTGTTATCGGGGCGCTAGTTATGCGTTTTGGTAACGCTAAGCTGCGCCAGCAGAAAGCCTTACAAACCGAACTGGAGAATAATAAATCAGAACTGGAAGAGTACCGTAAAGAATTAGTTGGTCATTTTGCCCGCAGTGCAGAATTACTCGACAATATGGCTCGCGATTATCGTCAGTTATATCAGCATATGGCTAAAAGCTCTCATGAACTGATGCCGAATATGCCAGTACAAGACAATCCATTTAATTATCGATTGACTGAATCAGAAGCGGATAATGATCAAGCTCCGGTTAAGATGCCGCCAAAGGATTATTCCGACGGCGCTTCCGGCCTGTTTCGTCCGATGAACGAAAAAAACCAGTAAAAATTTTTGCTGTGGCATGTTTTGTGCCACAGCACTAATTCAAATGTAAAATCTATTATCTAGCTGCAAGTTTTGTCTTTTTGTTTCTCAATCATGTAAATACCTGTAAAGAATCATGCTAAATCTGTTTGCCCGATGAACTTTATTTAATAATTAACAGTCATAGAATAATCATGGCTGCTTGCCGGAATTAACTTCATTGGCCTTCTGGCTTAGGTATACAAGAGAACAAAATTAGATGAAAAGAAAACACTTATTCCTTAGTGCGTTAGCAATCAGTATCGGACTGTCTACAATTTCGGTCCCGACTATCAGTAGCGCTGCTTTACCTGCTGCTATTGCCGGTCAGGCGTTACCAAGCCTTGCACCGATGCTTGAAAAAGTCCTGCCAGCCGTTGTCAGCGTGCATGTTTCCGGTACGCAGGTACAACAGGAACAGAGTATACCCGAAGAATTCAGATTCTTCTTTGGTCCAAATCTACCAATGGGCCGCGAAAGCACCCGCCCATTCCAAGGGCTTGGCTCAGGCGTCATCATTGACGCCGCGAAAGGTTATATATTAACCAACAATCACGTTATCGAGAACGCAGATAAAATCCGCGTCCAATTGAATGATGGACGTGAATATGAGGCCAGATTGTTAGGCCGCGATCCTCAGACTGATATTGCCCTGCTGCAACTGAAAGATGCTAAGAATTTAACTGCAATTACGATGGCCGATTCCGATAAGCTCCGAGTTGGTGATTTTGCTGTCGCGGTTGGTAATCCGTTCGGCCTTGGTCAAACTGCAACTTCCGGCATTATCTCTGCGTTAGGACGTAGCGGTCTGAACCTGGAAGGGTTAGAAAATTTCATCCAAACGGATGCTTCTATTAACCGTGGCAACTCCGGCGGCGCACTAGTTAATTTAAATGGTGAATTAATTGGTATCAATACCGCTATTCTGGCCCCGGGTGGCGGTAACATCGGTATCGGCTTCGCAATCCCAAGTAATATGGCAAAAACCTTGAGTGAGCAGCTTATCGCTCATGGTGAAGTCAAGCGCGGTATTCTTGGTATTAAAGGCATGGAAATGAATTCCGATATCGCCAAAGCATTCAATATCGATGCTCAGCGCGGGGCATTTGTCAGTGAAGTATTACCAAAATCCGCAGCAGCGAAAGCAGGTATTAAATCCGGCGACATTCTTGTTTCCGTTGATGGCAAGAAGATTAGTAGCTTTGCTGAGCTGAAAGCAAAAATCGGCACAACGATACCAGGCAAAGAAATTAAAATTGGCTTATTGCGTAAAGGTAAGCCAATGGAGGTTTCTGTTACGCTGGAAAACAGTGAAGGTCAAACAACCAAAGCCGGAAATCTAACCCTTGCCCTGCAAGGTGCAACCCTGAGCAATGGTGAGGTGAAAGGAACTTACGGTGTGAAAATAGATAATGTCGCTCAAAACTCACCGGCGGCGTTATCTGGCTTACAGAAAAATGACCTGATTGTTGGGATCAATAATGAACGGATACAGAATATTAATGAACTGCGCAAAGTCATTGATTCTAAACCGCCAGTCATAGCGCTGAACATTCTTCGCGGTGAAGAGAGTATCTATTTGTTACTGAGAAATTAATAATTTTAGTAAAAACCGATCTAATTCCATTTGAGATACAGCGTAACGCTGTATCTCAAAGTCGTTGATATCCCTCACGACGGGTGAACTTGTAAATAGTTTTTCTGGAGGACTCAATATGAGAACCGTAGTCGTATTTAAAAACGGCAATAACCGAGCTGTATGTTTACCTCATGACCTCGATTTCGAGGGAGTGAACGAATTGGAGATTATTCGTGAAGGCGATATCATTATTCTGCGGCCGGTTAAACCCAGTTGGAATTCCTTTTCGCAACAAGAAAAAGCTAACTCTAACTTTTTAACCGAACGGCTGGATATTGTGGAAAAAGGACGCGTTAAGTTATGAAAAAATATAAGCCATTGTTTTAACCTCTGATTTTAATTGGCATCAGGTTTTAACCGTTGTTTTTACCACTTTTAATACCTGATTTTTATTCAATTTAATCATCATGGCATACCGTATTTTACATTTAACCAACGTTAATTTACCCGCTTTTTATCTTTGCTGAGGCTGTTTACTCTCAATCCTGAGAGATTTTTATAGGCTGCCACTCTTTATTTTTCGGATAAATTATGCCAGTAAATAGCCTGATGAGATTAAAGATACTATCTTATACTTTCTCGGATAATCAACTCTCTGTTTAGAAGTTAAATCCTACCACATTAACCGTTTTATCCCTCTTTTTATTGCGTCATGTTTATAACTTGCTTAGTAAAATAATGGTGAAAAAATATTTTAATATCAACATGCCGAATAACATTATTTTACCTGCTGATTTCTTTTCAACTCTCTGTTAATGGTTAATGGATTTTTATTAAAAGCAATTAACTGTCCTTATAAAGAAGGTATCTATTGAGTTAAATCCTTATATAAATCTTTAATCTCTCTGTATACTCACTTTTAAATCATTATAGCAAGGAATAAACCTTTTTTATTTACGCCGTCCCTTTTAAAAATCTGGCATTAATGGGATACCTGCTTTTTTAATCCTCAGATGAATTAATTACCGATAAAAAAGCGCTTACGATCGCTAAAAGCGGGAAATACAAGTAAAAAGAGAAAGTTAACCATGTTAAAAGAGATGGAATCGGTAAAACAATTATCATTCCGTTTTTTTGTTTTTTTGTTTTTTTGTTTTTTTAAGCAAAAGAGGAGCTTCATTGCGTAGTTTTTATCAACCTCATGTTTTTTCATCTCCTGATACGCATTTAATTGCCCTATGTTAACTAAACTGATGTTTAAGTTTTCTTTTTTCCCTGCATCTAACTTTTCAACGTTAAAACCAGAGCAGATAACCGAGATGCTAATAATATTTAAACTCAATGCCTGATGATTTCGTCATTTTTAATACGGCTAACCTAGTCAATCTAAAGGTTTATCGATTTTCTTTAATCATTATCTCTGTTTTTCGCAAACGCCTTACAACCCATGCAAAACCGCTTATTTAAGCACATTAGCTTAATTCGGTTAATCCTGTTAAATATTTTTACTCTTATTACTGGATTAACGCGGTCACTGTGTTAATCAATTCAAGGCCGGTTTTTCCGAATGCTTTCTCTTCCAATGTCAATAAAGCATCGAATTTTTACCCATTTTTTTTAAAACCTTAATCACTTATTTTCACCTTTAATAGTTAAAATTTTTACCTGTTTTTTCATAACACACTGACTATTTTTTCCCGATTTTAAAACGACACTAACAGACTATAAAGGCTTTTTAACGACTGTTTTATCATATGCAGATAAAGCGTATCTCATCTTACCTGAATGAGTGAAAACTTCTGCCCCCCCTGGTTTTCAAACGATATGAAAAACGGTACTCCACATGATTTAATCTGAGCGAATATCAACGTTACGAAGTAAATAAAAAACGTAAAAACGAAAAATTAAAGACAGTAAAAACAGCGTTAAAACCCCCTCTGGTTGTGCAAAATACGATAAAAAAGAGTTTAATACCCACGCGAACCGTCAGTACAAATTTTTTCGTTTTATTATTAATGAAAACTCAACCATGATAATCGAAGCTCTAAAAGTAAATACAGCATAATGCAGTATCTGTTAATTTCTATGTTATCCTGCCATGACTCATTAACTCACACCGAATAATACCCATGATTGCCAAGTTGCTGCGCTCTGCTTTTTTAGGATTACTTGTAGCTGTAATTTTACTGATTACCATTCCATCACTGCGCCCTGGCGGGCTGATGTCTGCAATAACCAGCAACAGTAATGACGAAGTTCCATTCAGCTTTAATAAAGGTGTCCGTAGGGCGGCGCCTGCCGTGGTTAATGTTTACAGCAGCAACATGGGGAGTTTTTCCCATCAAGGCCGGGAAAACCATACCCTTGGCTCTGGCGTCATCATGAGTGATAAGGGCTATATCCTTACCAATAAACACGTCATTAATAATGCGGGACAAATTATTGTCGCACTGCAAGACGGTCATTTTTATGAAGCTCTGGTCATAGGCTCTGACAGCTTAACGGATCTTGCCGTCCTGAAAATTGATGCCGAAAACCTACCTGTCATAACGATAAATCCAAATAGAGTAGCCCATGTGGGAGATGTCGTTCTCGCCATTGGTAACCCTTATAATTTGGGGCAAACCATTACTCAAGGGATTATCAGCGCTACCGGTCGCGTTGGATTAAGCCCTACCCGCCGTCAAAACTTTCTCCAGACCGATGCTTCCATTAATCAAGGTAACTCCGGCGGCGCACTGATTAACACCCTTGGCGAACTAGTGGGTATCAATACATTATCATTCGATAAAAGTGAAAATGGTGAAACGCCAGAAGGGTTAGGGTTTGCTATTCCGACTGAGCTCGCCACTAAGATTATGCAGAAACTTATCCGTGATGGACGAGTTATCCGAGGTTTTATCGGCATAACGTCACAAGAGCTGCCACATATTCGCTCTTCTAACGGCAATATTAACCAGATTCAGGGGTTACGAGTATTTCAGGTGACTGCAAACGGACCAGCGCAAAAAGCCGGTATTAAAGTGGGCGATATCGTTACTAGCGTCAATAATAAACCCGCTATTTCTGCGGTTGAAACAATGGATCAAGTGGCTGAAATACGCCCCGGCAGCGTTGTTCCTGTCACTTTATTGCGCAATGGGAAAATATTATCGCTGCAAGTGACCATTGAAGAATATGATGAGTATTAATTAATCTGAGGTTTACTTAAATCGAATCTTTGGTGAACATAGCGGCGTAAAAAATCTGGGATTTATGTCACATTTATTAAACTCATCAAATGTTCATCCCCCAAACAAACGGGACAACAGGCAGTTTTTATTATATGTTCCTGATTGGATATTAAACACATAAAACGACTGATGCGTTATCTTAACCAGACGCTTAAACCGCAATAGCCTATCCCCGACGTTGCCTGTTCATACAGGTTATCAATAAGACTCTCAGCGACAAACTGTTGGTGTTTTTATCGCTTTAGAGAGAGTTATGACGTAACTTGCCTTGGGTTCTTTACTTCCCGGGTAACTTATGAGCCGCTTCCCTGACCTGATAATGCGTTCAGTTAACCGCTCATCTTGTTGTTATCTGACCACGCCAGGTGAGTTCACCGGAGCATGACAACCTGTTTCAATCAACAACGGAAAAAGCATGGAAAACACAACTTATCAAATGAATGAAGGCACACTGGCTATCCCGGGCAACTGGCGC
>NZ_LOIC01000063.1:0-757 GCF_001684335.1 Photorhabdus namnaonensis | reverse complement strand
GAAATCACCCTCAGCCAGCAACCCGCCCGCCGTCTGGATTACCAGTGGAAAAGCCCGGAAGGCGACATGTACCAGACCGTGATACTGCAAATCCGGGGTCCGCTGCTGCTGACCTTCAACCTGACCTCCCCCGCGCCTTTTGAAGACGGCCAGCGTGATACCCTGCTGGCAATTGTCCACAGTTTTCAGGCCGCCTGATGAGCTGACAGGAGGAATGCCATGTCACTTGGTGATGAAATCGTCACCCGGATAGCGCGGGTTGGCGCCCAGCACGCGGTGCACGTCTCCCGGCCACCGGGCTCTCCCGGTCCGGCCGCCGCCCGTGAGGGCGACCCGATTAAACACGCCAGCTTCCTGGGGGCGCTGGCGGGCGCCATTACCGGCGCGCTGATAGGGGCAGCGGTCTTTGCCGCGGCCTCGGCACTGGTGGGACTGACCGTTCTCACCGGGGGATTAGCGACCGTCGCTGTCATTGCTCTGGGGACCGCGGCCACATTTGCCCTTGGCGATGTCATCAGCGCCGCCAGTTCGGCCGTCACGAAAATGGTGGACAGCATCGGCCCGCCGAGCGGCACCCTGGCGAGTGGCTCCCCCAATGTCTTTATCGAAGGCAAACCGGCGGCCAGAGCCACCACCGATATCGCCGCCTGTGGCAAACACCCCGCGCCTCCCCTGATTGCCCAGGGCAGTGAAACCGTGTTTATCAACGGCTCGCCGGCGGCCCGGGTGGATGACAAACTGGCGTGTGGCGCCACCA
>NZ_LOIC01000062.1 GCF_001684335.1 Photorhabdus namnaonensis | reverse complement strand
TCCCCTGAGCATCTTTCTGTATCCACATATTATTGTTGGCTTGCAACAAGGCTTTATTACCACTATTACGCACAGTGTCGCCAAATATTCGCATATCCCGGGCCGCAGTCACGCTGCCTTTATTATCCAGTGTGGTATTTTCCAGGATAATATCCCGTCCCGCTTGTACTTTAATATTGGGCGCAATATGGGTTTCTTTGCCAACAATATTCAGGTCCGTTTTAGCGTTAATATTTCCCAATTCAATTTTGCCATTGGCGTTTAAGGTAATATCACGCTGGTTACTGGTTAACTCTTTTAAATTCACGCCAACGCCATCTTCGGTGGCAACCAGTCGGATTTTATTGGCGTACATGCCGCCTAACGCTTTGGTGTCAACGGCTAATTGAGGTTTAGTCCCTTCTCCAGCGACAGATTTAACTGTGCCATCTTTTAAGCTGATCCGGTTAGCGCCTTGTGTTAGAGACAGGTTATTGGCCTGAATTTTTCCATTTAATTCCGTTGCCCGGCTGATAATATCGACATAATCCGTCGCTTTGCCATCTAACCCTTTGCTACCAATGATGATTTGGCCTTTTGTTACTTTCAGGGCTTCAAGTGCACCTTGTTTATCAAATTGGGGTTTACCCGTGGTCAGTGTTGCGCTTGAAGTATTAATAAAACCACAGCCATCACAAGTAATGCCATTAGGGTTAGCAATCATCACATTGGCTTTATTGCCAAAAATCTCCAACTGGCCTTGCAGGTTAGATCGTCCGTTGCCGGTCACTTCATTGATAATCAGTTCCGCCGCTTTGCCATGCAGATTAGGGTTAGCGTTAAGTTGCCCCGCCAGTTGTGATTTAGCCGCTTGCGTGGCGTTATTGAGAACGGCGCCTTGAGTGGCGACATTGAACTCTTTATAGGTGTTGTGGGATATTCCCGCATTATTCGGCGTGGCAATATTGACAACCGGGATATTGCCTTGGTTTTGTACCTGAGTATGGTTATTGTCCGGTGTTATTCCCGCGGCAATCGCCGGGTGTAGCGGCTGAATTGCGGTAAGGTAAATTAAAAGATAACTCGTGACTCTCGCCACCGAGTTGTTGCGTTTATTCATCGCATTTTCCCTTTTTCTTAATTTAAGTGTTACAAAGTGAGTGATATTGACCAATAAGTGACCCAGTGATCCGGTTTTAGGTGATCAGGGTGAATGAGGGGTTTCCCAATAGTGATGGTCTGGTTGAATCCCGGGTGAGTCAGTGATAAGCCCAGAGCCGCCCCGGTGACATTGCCGCCCTCGATTTGTCCGGTTTTTTTCTGTAGCCAGCCGGTATCCAGCGCTCCGGTTAAAGCGAGTTCCCCCAGAATAGGAAGCTCTGATACCCGCCAGTTCAGCTCGTTGCGCCAATATCCGCCGCGGTTGCCGGTGAGATATTGCTCTTTGAATCCCCGAACGGAATATTGCCCGCCCAGAGAGAGACGTTCGCTGGCGTAAAGGTTGTCTGGCGTGGTCTGGCCGTAAATCGATGAGAGGTAATAAACGGAGTCTGTGACCGGCATGAAATAGCTGGCGCTCAGACTAAACTTGCGAAATTGGCTACGTGGCGCATCTGGAAAACGTGGATCATCTTTGGTGGCGCCAAATGCTGGTAAACCGTGACTCACTGTCGGGTTAAAAGTGATATAGCTCCCCGCCAGCACGGTGCTGTAATTAATGCCAAAGTTGATTGTGCTCAGTGTCGGGCTGCTGATGGATAGTGTTTCTTCTGCCAGTAAATTGGTGGTCCGACGGCGTGTCAGCCCCATATCCAATGCCAGTTTCTGTTTGCCATCACGATATAACGTCCGGTTTACTGCCAGCCGGTGAGTCTGGCTGTCACCTGTGTAGCGATAGGTTTGTGAACATGCCGGGATATGCTGAAAAGAGTCATTCCATGCATATTGATAACTGAATAACCAGTAACCATAAGGAACCGTCACATTGGCGGAGAGGCTACGGCTTTGATGGCTATTGCGGAAGTCACTGTTGCGGCTGGCAGATAATGACCACTGGTCAGCAAGATGTAATGGATTATCCAGATTCACACTGGCATTGATTTGTCCGGTGCCGGTACTTCTTTGACCACTGTTATCAGCCCCCAAACTGGCACTAACGGGTAAGCGAATCGACGTTCGTTTTAAGATAACCGTGGAATAACCCGGTTGTTTGCCCGGCTGAATATCAATGGTCACTTGTTGAGACGGCAGGCGGTTTAAACGTTCCATGCCTTGTTCAATATCTCGCAGGTTAAGCGTTTTACCCACTATGCTCGGAAAAGCCATTTTCAACGAGAGAGGTGTTTCACCGTCTAGGCTGACTGATTCAACTTTGCCTTCATTGACCGTAATAATAAGAACGCCGGAGGATAAATCCTGTGCTCTGAGTTCGGCCCGGGAAGTGACATAACCCCGTTCAATATAGGCATGAGTGGTTTTTCGTACCAATGCATTAATGTCCTGCAAAGATAAGCAGTGGGATAAATAAGGGTGGGTTAAGTGCTCTTTGACTGATCGAGGCAGGCTTTTTGCGCCATCAAATTCAATCCGGTGAATGGTGTGGCAGATAGATTTTTCTGTACTCAGTGTCACATCGGGTGATGGCGGTAAGGTGATGCTGTTGCGCAGCGTTTCCCGTTGCTGTTGGGCTTGTTGCAGTAGTGCTTTTTGTTGTTGCGTGATCGTTTCTTGAGCCGCGGGGTTGAGCGGTGTTGCAGCATGGACCAGTTCGGAGATTGCCAGCAGGATAAGCCCTGTCAGGATTCGGTGATAAAGAAAACGGTTCCCCATAAATAATCTTGATAGTTTAATAATAACATTATAAAACTATTTTAATGTGGGATTCATTCATTGTCTGAATGAATGGTATGAAATGTGATCGAGATCGGTTATTTAATTCTGCCAATGGGGAATCTGATATATTAAATTCTACAAAGTGGTGATAGAGATGGAGATGTTATCTCCTTACTCCAATTCGAGTTCTTTTAACTTCTGTGTAATAGTATTGCGTCCCCAACCTGGCAACCGTGCAGCATCTACGTGAGCATTATCCGACAGCCAAAATGATCTCTTATGACGACACATTTCTGGCCTTTGCTACGAATGTACAAGCCATCACGCAGGATGATGATAAATGAGTCGGTCTGTTGGCTAATAGCGCATGAAAGGTTGAAAGCCTAATTAAATTAGGCTTTCAACTTGCAGAGAAAACTACTGATATTTTTCCGGTGACACAAAACCTACACAGACTATTGTTGGCTTAGTCTCAGGTTCGGGCTGGAAAAGGAATTCTTCCTTACTATTTATTCTTAATTTTGACCAGTCTTGCAAAACAGTGTGAAAATCTTCTTGCTCGCAGGTTTTTCCCTTTGCGCCTACCAGAATAGCGCCGTCACGTGCAATATCGCTTTCCTTAACATGGCGGTTGTAGATATTCGGCGCCTGTTCTTCTAACGTCCAAGGTTGGATCGTTTCTGGCTGACTTGGGGCGTAGACAGTCAGCCACTGATGTAAGTATTCACCTCCGACATAATGGAGCGGAGTTGGATAGAGTTGATGCCAGCGTTGTTCCAGTTGCCGGGAAAAGTCTTTGATGCCTTCGAACTTATGGCCCGCACCGCGAACATTGGTTGCCATAATCAGCACATATCCCATCGCAATCAATATTGCGACGACAATCAGCCCTCTCAGAGTATTGCGTAGTGGTTTCTGTGGAAAACGGGTAATAGAACCAACCAACAGCGCTGATGAAACAGACATAAAGGGATGCAGCCATTCTGTCATTCTTCCCCCTTTATTGAATGAGAACCAGCAGTAGATAATCAGTAATGGCAACAGAATAACAATGTTTACCAGCCGGTTCGGTTGCTCCTTCGGCCAGCTAATACGGCCGCCAAGCTGATAAATAATCATGCCAACGATAATCAACGGGTAAAATACTGATAATAGTGATCGGGTGGTATGTAGATTAAATCCGCTATCTATTTGTGAATCTACCCATTTGAAGGCGGCAAAATCATTGTTCCATAACCACCAGAAGTTAGGCAGTACCAGCATAAACCAGATAACCAAGGCGGTATAAAGCGCGGGTTGGCGGTAACATTGGCGAACTTTAGGTACAAATAGCGTTAACAGAAAAACCGAACCAACCAATGCCAATGTGGAATATTTTCCCATTGTCGCCAGCCCGGAACTGAGAGCAAATGCTAACCACCAACGTGGATTGTCATACACGGCTCGCAAAAAGAACAACATAATCCACGGCCAGAGCATAATTAACAGATAATTATCGTTATATGGGATGATATCGAAGTTAATAATACCGGACAGGTTTAATGTCAACATGGCGAGCCATGCCAGCTCTTTTTTCCCTGTCAGCCGAAATGCCAGGTGCCATACACCGAGCATGCCAATCGCGATAGCGATAAAGTGAATGAAATACCAGTAAAAACTCAATGAAACACCGCTTATATGGATAGCAGGCAGCATCATTACACCAACTAACCACGGATTTTTAGGTGAACCCCATTCGCCGTTTTTCCCCCAGTTCAATGCTTCGACGGCATCATAAGGCACGGTTGGATCGAATGAATAACTCACTATCATCCATAACAAAGCATAACTCACTACCCACAAGTAAACGGATTTATAACAAGAAGTATCAAAAATAGGCATATCGATTGATCATTTATTGAAGGTTAAGATTAATAGGATATTCGTTGGTGATTAAACCATGCATGAATGATAAGAGATTTTGGCTATATTTTTTTAAAGATAAAGAGCTATTCGCGGCGCTTTTCTATACGTGCGGTTTCTGTTAGATTCCGGCGCAGCAATACCCTGATAAACCAAATTGAGTAACAGGCTATGAACTCGTTAAAGAAAAAAGCACCAGCCAGAGCATCTGCTGGTAAACAGAAAAGAAAAAGTCGTGAAGAATTAAATGCGGAAGGGCGTGCACGTAAGCGTGAGAAAAAACATCGTGGCAATCAGCCGGGTAACCGCTATCAGGAGCAGAGCGGTGATAAACATCAGTCAGGTAAGCAGCAACGTGATCCACGTCTTGGCAGTAAAGTACCTGTTCCGCTGATTGTGGGGGAACAACCGACAAAACCTGTCGTTGCTAATAAAGTTGAGATAAAACCACGTTTGTCGCCACAGCAAGAATTAGCCATGTTGGAAAATGACGATCGCTTGGATGCATTGCTAGAACGTCTGGAAAATGGCGAAAGTTTATCTAAAGAAGAGCATGATTATGTTGATACCACGCTAGATCGGATTGACGCTCTGATGGAAGAGTTGGGGATTCAACTGGATGAGGAAGAGAGTGAAGAAGAACGGCAGGATGACATTATGCAACTGCTGAAAGGTAAATAATTTAATCTCCCATGATCAAAGGCGGATTAACCCTAATAACCATACTAATAGTATGTTATTTGCTATGGTTATTGGGTAAACTATGGCGATTATCGCGGCGTAAAACCCGGCTGCGCGGCGTCACAACGGCGCAACATATTAAGCATATGAAAGCGTTACGTTTTGATGGGCAAAAACATCGGAAGGAATAAGCATGTCTGAGCAAGCCATCGTTTGGGATCTGCCTTTGATCCAAAAATACAATTATTCCGGTCCCCGTTATACTTCATATCCGACGGCATTGGAATTCAATCAACAGTATGATAACGCGGCATTTATTCAGGCTGCGACCCGTTACCCTGAACGACCGCTGTCTCTCTATCTCCATATCCCGTTTTGCCATAAGCTCTGTTATTTCTGCGGTTGTAATAAATTGGTCACCCGTCAAAAGCATAAAGCGGACGAATATTTGCAATGGCTTGAACGGGAAATTAATGATCGGGCAAAGTTGTTTTCTGGTCGTAAAGTGAGTCAGATGCATTGGGGCGGTGGTACACCAACTTACCTTGATAAAGACCAAATCAGTAAATTGACGGGATTATTGCGCCACTATTTTGATTTTCTGCCTGATGCTGAAATTTCTATTGAAATTGATCCGCGTGAAATTGAACTGGATATGATTGATCACCTGCGCGGCGAAGGTTTTAACCGTCTGAGCATGGGCGTGCAGGATTTCAATAAAGAAGTACAGCGTCTGGTTAACCGTGAACAAGACGAAAACTTTATCTTTGCTTTGGTAGCTCGTGCCCGTGAAACGGGTTTTCATTCCACCAGTATTGACTTGATCTATGGCCTGCCGAAACAGACGCCAGAAAGTTTTGCTTTCACTCTGGAGCGAGTATTAGCGTTATCACCGGACAGAATGAGTATTTTCAATTATGCTCATTTGCCGAACTTATTTGCCGCTCAACGTAAAATTAAGGAACATGATTTACCGAGTGCCGGGCAAAAGCTGGATATATTGCAAGAAACAATCTCAACGCTGACAAACAATGGCTATCAGTTTATCGGTATGGATCATTTTGCCCGCCCGGATGACGAACTGGCGATAGCTCAGCGGGAAGGGAAATTGCACCGCAATTTTCAGGGTTATACCACTCAGGAAGAGTGTGACCTGCTAGGCTTGGGCGTTTCCGCGATCAGTATGTTGGGCGATAGCTATTGCCAAAATCAAAAAGAGTTAAAAACCTATTATGCGGAATTAGAAAAACAGGGGCATGCCTTATGGCGTGGTTTAACTCTGTCCCAAGATGATTGTATTCGCCGTGATGTTATTAAAGCGCTAATTTGTCATTTCCATCTAAATTTTGCCGATATTGAGCAACAATATGGGCTGAGTTTTACCCGTTATTTCGCGGAAGATTTGCGGTTATTAACGCCATTGGTTGAAGATGGGTTGGTTGAAGTGAATGAGAAACAGATCTGGGTAACGCCACGAGGTCGGTTATTGATTCGTAATATCTGTATGTGTTTTGATATTTATTTGCGCCAACAGGTTCGCCAGCGTCAGTTTTCAAGGGTGATTTGATTGTTCAGTGGTGTGTTTGAATAGATTGACTCACTAAAAGTCCGCTAAATTCTGCGGACTTTTAGTAATGATATTAATTAGTTCTGTAGTCTACTATTAAATCTAGCAATACTATTGAGAACATCTTGACGATATTTCCTATATTCAGTTTGATTTGAAATATAATCCATTTTATAAGGTGACAACTCTTCGTATTCCAAATGTTCCATCAATAACGGGGACGCTATTGATTGCAATTTATCCCATTTCTCTCTTGCTTGATTTAGAAAGCTATGCTCATTATAAGTCTCCGTTATCAGCACGGGTTCTGGTGTGGTTTTAACTTTTCCCGCGTCAGTTTTTTGCGTAACTGTTGTTCGGGATTTTACTAATTTCCACATGTCACCTGGTGTGCTCTTTCCCTTAAATACTTGATATTCAGATTCGGTAATTTTTTCAGACTGATATTCAGCAATCATTTGTGACTGATCGACTTTTCCGTAAACAAGCCCTTCTTGAGAACCTTTAGCAAAGTTAATCGCAGGGTGTTTATTAGGGTTAAGGTTTATTTCACTTTGCGATGAAGTCGCTTGTTCCCGAAGCATTCTTATCTGATCAGCTTTATTAGTGAGATCAAAGGAACGGTTATGTTTTCCTACTCGAAATTTGACAACTCTACCGCTACCACCCGCAGCAGCCCAGCTTGCTGCAACTTTTAAAGAGCGGCTATAGGAAATCCAACTGGATTTAACTTTTGCTCCTGTTCCCGCTCTAACGTGAGCATAAGCAGAAATTTCTGGATTTGCGCCTTCTGGGGGACGAAGCCCATGTGTAAAGGGTTGCTCATCAGGTCTCAGTGCACGATAGCCAATACTGCTATCTTCACTTTCTGATTCTCCTTCTGAATCGGGATGGCGCTTTCTGGTCCGTGGGGGAGCTAAACCATCATTGTCGTATAAAGTAATAGGATTATTTCTTACCATCCGGTACAAATTTAGCCCATCTATTGTTCCAGCTGGATCGGCGCTTAGCCATCTTCCTACCCACGGTTGGTAATATCGGTAACCATAGTAATACAATCCTGTTGCATCTCGTTCTCTGCCTGAATACCGAATAGTTTTATAGCTGGCTTCTATCTGACTTCTAGCTGCCCACAGAGCTGTGCCGCCGAATGGATAATACTCTTCCTGACTGATAATTTGTCCTTTATCATCTAGTTCAAGTTGGTTGGATCCGATGAGATTATCGTAGCTGTAACGTACCTGATTGTTGTTGATCGCTGTTGTTGGCGGTTTGGTTTGCCAATGCAATACCCGTACTTGCGCTCGACCCGTTTTACCTACAGTAATAACTTGTAAATCTTCAGTTGTTTTATTGGCAATATTAGTTGTGTGTAGCTCTAATCCTGGCAGATAAGTTACCCGTTGTATTTGAGTGCTTTTACCCGTCTGTTGTTCACTGACTTTTAATAATCGCATTCCATCATTACTATAGCGATACCATTCTAGGTCATGATTGAAACTATTACTTCGTGTCACAAATGTAACTTGTTGTAACTCTCCTCGGGTATTCCAGTTTAAATACTCTCCGGGTATCAATGTATTTTGATGGCCACCTGTGTCAAATCGCATATCTACTTGCATTGGATCATCAGCCAGAGCACGCAGTACCGCATGGTTATTGCGATTTGAAACCGTTATCTCCGTGGTGTAGTTATTTTGAGTGATCGGTGAACTGTGGCGGATTTGTATCAGATTACCACCGCGGTCATAGCTATAAGTGCGGGTATAGTTGGTATATGTGCTGTTATCTTTCGGAAGAGGAATGATCGGTGAGGGAATCTGGTTGTCCTGTTGGCCGATATTAGCCATCTCGCGTCCTGTTGCACTGACGAGTTGATACAGGGAATCATAAGTATAGATATTCTCCGGTACCACTTTCTGATTGCGCCAGAAGCGAGTGACTTCTGCATCATTACGGATATTAATGACATTGCCCACGGGATCATATTCATAGCGTATATCCTGCAATATTCTGGCATCTGACGGGCGACGGCAGGTGATGCCGACCAGCCGTTGGGTTTCTGGTTCATAAGTGTATTCGGTGATAACGCCGTTACCATGTTCTTCACGCAGTTTTTGTCCGGCGGCTGACCAAGTTAGGGATTTGACAATCACCTGTTCACTTTGGCCTGCCACGGTTAGCCAACTGTCTTTCAATTGCCCGGCAACATCATAGGTCAGACGTTGGATATTCTCTTTGGCATCGGTTTGGGTTAGTAGAGTTCCGGTAGCATCAAAGGTACTGTGTGTAGTGTAAATATGACTATCTAGACTGCTATGGTCGGGAATTTCATTATCATCCTTCCAGTCTACTGTTCGATTATCGGCTAGCAATTGACGAGATTGTGATAAAACAGCTCCCATAAGCGACAGGTTTTTCAGTTGGACTAGCCCTGCGGTGTCATAGTGATACACACACTGTCCAGCGAGGTTATTATCTTTTTCTGCTTGTGTACCCCGCGACCAAACAAGGCGCTCCGTCACGAGTGAGGTAGTTTCTGCTGGTGCGTGTTCGGAAACCGACAGTAGTCGACCAGGTAGGGAAGGATTTTCATATTGCCGGGTTTGTATCACTCCAGTTGCCATTATCGTCAGTACTGGACGGCCTTCAACATCACTCAAGGTGACAGTATCGCCTGCATCAGCGCTTTCTGTTCGCAGGAGATTACCGGTCAAATCATATTGCCAGACAAAATTGGGCTTTACTGAGTTGTCGTCCTGCATGATGGCGTACAGGCGTGGATCAGTACTTTGGTTCAAATGTCCACGCATATCATACTGATGGCGGATAATACGGATATCTGTATTACCACCGGCAACAGTACGATGAAAACCTATGTCACGGACGGTCAGGCCACGGTTATCATGAACGCTGACGGTAGGGGTATGTTGATAAAGTTTGGGATCAATGTCTTTCATAACTTGCCTTTTGGTTGTATTGGATAATCTCTTCAGGCAGTTTTATCTGCGTTAAGTTGGATAAGCGTCTTGGCGTATTATTCAGACAGCGGTAATCAGTTCTATGCTATCAATATGCCAGCCTACCCATTTAATAATATACCTTGAGTATTAACTTAGGGTTAATAGAAACTGAAAGTCATCTTTCATTTTTATGCAGATCAATTGGTAAAATGTTAAATCATTTTTCACCATCAGATAATCTCTATGAGTATTTAATGTGGAATACATCAATATTCTGGACATGGTTTATAGATGAATTACCCAGACCTAATCTGGCATTTAATTTCTTAGATCATGGTTTTAAATAAAAAGTTTTTAACCATATTTAAAAGAGATTTATTTTACATTTGAGATATCCTGTTTTACGTTTGCTAAAATTGATCATACTCGCTTTTATTCTTTACTGATGCTGTTTTACCGGCAATTCTGAGTGGTTTTAATAAGTCACTACCCTTTGTTTTATCTTTATAAATCAATCAGTAAATCATTTGATAATGTAAAGATATCCTTTTATGTTTTTGCGGATAATCCCTTTTTTCAGGGCCTAAATCCTGCAAAATTAACTGTTTTAACTGTTTTAACTGTTTTAACTGTTTTAACTGTTTTAACTGTTTTAACTGTTTTAACTGTTTTAACTGTTTTAACTGTTTTCTTATTGTATTATTTTTATGGTTGGTTTCGTAAAATAATTGAGAGGTAGCATTTAAATATCAGTTTTATCTTATGATATTATTTTTTTACTGATTTCTTTTCAACCTTTGTTAACGGTTAATGGACTGCGGTTAAATACAATTAACTGTCATTTTGAAAAATTATACTTATGTTAAATCAGAATCTTAAATAAAAGTTTTAATCTCTCTATATTCACGTTTTCAGATGGTTATAGCAGGCTAGGTAAATGTAACATTAACTGAGGTATAATCTCCGATAAATGCATTAAACATAGCAGTGAATAGGTGGTTTTTAGTCACTATGTACCTTTTAAGAGTCTGACATTAATGGGGGGGATGTTTTTTTATCCTTAGCGGGTTAATCATCGAAAAAAACAGCTTGTGATCGCCAAAACAGGAAAGGCAGTAAAAAGAAAAAGTGAACCCTGTTAAAAGGATGGTAAACCTGTAAAGAGATTATCATTCCGAGGGTTTTCTTGCTTTTTAGTTAAAAACTCACTTAATTAATGATTTTTTTAAACCGTTTTCGTGAATCTAATGGTTTTTTACGTTTCCTGAACCGTATTTAAACTTTCCGATTTTCATTAATATTGAATATTACATCAGATTATTTTTTTAGAAAAATCAATCTGATGTATTATATTTCAGGCTTTTGGTGAGTACGCAATAAGCTAAAACAACAATAACCGGCCAAATAAGTATAAGGATCGAAACCCATAATGACCAATGCCATACATTGACAACCATAACTAAGCTACATATAAAAATAACAATAATAAGAGGCAAGAACTTAACAAGTAGACAAAAAACGTAAAGAGATGCTATGGCAGCAGCCACTTTGGCTGGAATCTCCCATAATCCAAAGTAATCACGGAAAATATAAAAATTGATCGACAATACTTGCATCATCCCAACGAAAAGAGAGTAAAACAAAATAATCGCAAAAATAATCCGGCACCATTTCATCATCTTAAATCAACCCTTTAATTACTAGTTTGCATTTAAATCACAACCGAGGTTGTGGTTTTTTGGAATTAAGTTTTTGCTCATTTGATGAGGCAAGAACAGTAGTTTGAAATATTGCGTATTTCTTTGAGTATTTTTTATTATGCGATACAGACACACAAAACACCTCCGTATTCGATCAGAGTTAAATCGCTACATACTCCTTGCTTTGGTTGTGCGTCCTACATTCTCAATTAGGTATATCTGGATTTCTGAGGTTACTGGGTTTCTCCTTATTAAGAAGCGCTATTCTTTTAGCAAAATCCGCCGTAAACCCTCGCCCAATGCGGGCGGTGATATCAGGCGAAAAGCCCGCAGGGCTTTCAGGTTATTAACCATCACGTTCACTGGCAGCTCGAGGGGGACACGGCCCCAAAAAGCGGTTAAAATACATAAACTATCCCGATGAGCGCTGATGATGTTAAGAGCCACCAAAGTCCGCATTTACCCGACACCCGAACAGGCTGATTATCTCAATGCTCAGTTCGGTGCGGTCCGTTTCGCGTACAACAAGGCGCTCCACATTAAGAAGCACGCTTATCAACGCCACGGGGTGAACCTCAGCCCGCGTAAAGACCTCAAGCCCTTACTGTCAACGGCGAAAAAATCCCGCCGGTATGCCTGGCTCAAAGCGTATGATTCCATCGCCTTGCAGCAGGCGGTGATTAACCTCGATATGGCGTTTTCCCACTTTTTTAATCCGAAGCTGAAAGCGCGCTTCCCGACATTCAAACGCAAGCATGGCAGGCAGTCCAGCTATCATTGTGTCGGGGTGAAGGTGCTGGGCGGGGCAATAAAAATACCCAAGTTATCGCCGATAGAAGCCTGCCTGCACCGTGAAATGACCGGAGAGGTGAAAAGCATGACCCTGAGCCGTTCAGCCACCGGTAAATACTACGCCTCGATACTCTGTGATGACGGCCTGGCCGCGCCCGCGAAGCCCGCTTTGATAACCC
>NZ_LOIC01000061.1:252164-252288 GCF_001684335.1 Photorhabdus namnaonensis | reverse complement strand
GCAGTATCACGGTCTGGTACATGTCGCCTTCCGGGCTTTTCCACTGGTAATCCAGACGGCGGGCGGGTTGCTGGCTGAGGGTGATTTCACTGCGCTGATGCTCCTGGTACCCGGGCAGATGGGT
>NZ_LOIC01000061.1:171960-252154 GCF_001684335.1 Photorhabdus namnaonensis | reverse complement strand
GCAGTATCACGGTCTGGTACATGTCGCCTTCCGGGCTTTTCCACTGGTAATCCAGACGGCGGGCGGGTTGCTGGCTGAGGGTGATTTCGCCGCGCTGATGCTCCTGGTACCCGGGCAGATGGGCGCAAAACTGTTCCAGGGTCTGTTCATAGTAAGCGTGGTTATCCATGCCGGCGGGGACCGGGGTGCGGCTGACCACCAGATTAACGCCGCTGTCGTCCGGCAGCACAAAGACATTCATGGATTCATCCCGCCAGTTGCCCGGGATAGTCAGTGAGCCTTCATTCATTTGATAGGGGGTGTTTTCCATGTTTTTTCCGTTGTTGATTGAAACAGGTTGTCATGTTCCAGTGAACTTACCTGGCGTGGTCAGATAATAACGATCAGATAACAAGGTTAACTGAACGTATTATCAGGTCAGGGGAGCAGCTCATAAGCTGCCCCAAAGGTTAAAGCGCCTCGGGCAAGTTATGTCAGAACGATGAAAGCGCTGGCAGTCTGTGGCTGACAGTCTTATTGATAACCTGTATTGAACAGGCAACGTCGGGGATATTCCATTGCGGCTTGAGAATATCGTGAAGATAGCTCATCAGTCGTTTTATGTGTTTAATACCCAGTCAGGAACATATAATAAAAAATTCAGGTTGTCCCGTCTGTTTGGGTGATGACCATTTGATTAACTTAATAAATGTGACATAAATCGCAAATCCTTTAACCCACTACGCTCACCCAACATCCGAATTTTATTCAATGGAGGCAATGATAAAACCTGAGGCTTCCCACAAGTAATCCTAAAAAAGCCAAGCGCAGCAACCTGACATGGGCATTAAACTCTTTTTTTATCGTATTTTGCTACCACCGGCGGGGTTTTAACGCTGTTTTTACTGTCTTTAATCTTTCGTTTTAGAGTTTTTTATTGACTTCGCCATGTTGAGATTAAATCATTTGGGGTGTCGTTTTTCATCGTGTTTGAAAGCAAGACGTGTCAGAAGTTTTCACTGATTCAGGTAAAATGAGATATGCTTTATCTGGATATGATAAAACCGTTGTTAAAAAGCCGGTTATGGTTTGTCCGTGTCGTTTTAACCTCGGGAAAAAGTAGTCAGTGTGTTATGAAAAAACAGCTGAAAATTTAACCATTAACGGTAAAAATAGGTGATTAAGACTTTTTAAAACCGGGTAAAAAATTCGCTGCTATATTGATGAAAACATCAGGAAAAACCGGTCTTGAATTGATTAACCAAGTGACCGCGTTAATCCAATAATAAGAGTGAAAATATTTAACCAAATTAAGCTAATGTGCTTAAATAAGTGGTGTTGCATGGGCTGTAAGGCGTTGATGAAAAGCAGAGATAATCATTAAAGAAAATAAATAAGTTTTTAGATTGATTAGATTAGCCGTATTAAACATGACGAAATAATCAGGCATTGAGCTTAAATATTATTAGCCTCTCGGTTATCTGCTCGGGTTTTAATGTTGAAGAGTGAAATACAGGGAAAAGAGAAAACCTCAACATCAGTTTAATGAAAACGGGGACGTTAACTACGTACCAGGAAACGAGAAAACATTAGGTTGATAAAAACTACGCAATGAAAACCCGCTTTTACTTTAAAAAATAGGAAAACCCCAGGAATGATGGTTGTTTTACCGATGCCATCTCTTTTAACATGGTTAACTTTCTCTTTTTACTTGTATTTCCCGTTGTTAGCGATCACAAGCGCTTTTTTATTGGTAATTAATTCATCTGAGGATTAAAAAAGCAGGTATCCCATTAATGCCCGCTTTTTAAAAGGTACAGCGTGAGTAAAAAAGGTCTATTCCTTGCTATGATAATTTAAAGGTGAATATCCAGAGAGATTAAAGATTTATATCAAAGGAAAATATGGGTTTAACTCAATAGATACTTTTTTATAAGGATAGTAATTTTCTGGTATTAAAAGTCCATTAACCATTACACAGAGAGTTGAAAAGAAATCAGCAGGTAAAATAATGTTATTCGGCATGTTGATATTAACGTGTTTTCTCACTGTCATTTTATTTTACTCAGCAAGTTTAAATATAACACAATAAAAAGGAGGGTAAAACGGTTAATGTGGCAGGATTTAACTTCTAAACAGCGAGTTGATTATCCGAAAAAGTATAAAGGGGTATCTTTAATATCATCAAGCCATTGACTGGCCTAATTTAGGCGAAAAATAACCTATAGAAATCGCTCAGGATTGAGCGTAAACAACCTCAGCAAAGATAAAAAGCGGGTATGATTCACGTTTGCTAAATGTAAAATACGATATGCCATGATGATTAAACTGAATAAAAGTCAGGTAGTAAAGGTGATAAAAACAGCGGTTAAAACCTGATACCGATTAAAATCGGAGGTTAAAACAAGGGTTTTTAATAACCGTTTAAAACCTGCCCATCATAAAGCTCTCAGTGAAAAGCTTTGTTAATGCTTATACACCTTGGGAAAAAAGACAAGTAAAAAAATAACCCGGTATAAACAACATATACCGGATTATCATATCAAGATTAAATTATTTAAAACTCCTGACTATATCAGTAATTACACTACCTCCTTTGCAAAACCGATTTCCAACGCCATATTTAAAGCCTGAGCTAAAGCAATTTTATTCTCATCATCTTCCAATAAACTAAAGTGGTCACCCGGAGTAGCAATCAGTTTAAGTGAGGTATCAGCCATTATCCGCGCCCAACCTAGCGATGGATCGATATTTAAAGGCTCTGACTTTTCATCCGTCATAAAAGAAATAGACGGGTAAGGTTTCATCGCATAAAACTGATGCAATGTTACCGCTAATGCTGGCGGCTCATAATCTTTGACTATTTGATCATAATGCTCTATCTGTTCCCAACGCTTTGCCATCAAGTCAGCACTCAAATTGACGGGATATAATGCAAGCTCCTGCGCCGCCGCAATAAATTGCACCAAATTCAACTCATCGATTCGCTGATGCAACTCAGCAATCTCTTCAGCGTGTTCTTCCCCTAATTGCCTGACCAATTCAGCAAAGAATTGATGTTTTGGTTGCGCTACCTGCTCACCAAAGCAATGAGGAGCAAGCGTGTCAATCAGCCCCAGGAAATTAACTCGCTCGCCAGCACTCAAAAGCTGTTGGGCAATGGCATAAGCCAATATTCCACCAGAAGAGTAACCACTTATCCGATATGGGCCTACCGGTTGAACAGCTTTCATCAAGGTGATCATTCTGGCAGCCTGCTCTTCCATCGTTGACATCGGCTCCTCACTGATGGAAGGCCAAGGCAGTGCATAAATCGGGTAGTCCGACGGAATATGCTGAGCCAACCCGAAAGCATAGGAGTAATCACCCATACCACTGGGAACAAAGAACAGCGGCAACCCTGTCCCATCAAGTCGTACCGATATGGCGCTATTTTGCGGCTGAAACAGTAAATCTGAGGTGATTTTTGCGGCTAGTTCAGCTAGCACCGGGAATTGGAACAAAGTATTCAGTGTGCAAACCATTCCTCGACCAGCAACAATATTGGTCATTCGCATAGCAAGCAATGAATGGCCGCCTAATGCGAAGAAGTTGTCATGTCGACTGACCCGCTCAATACCCAATAACTCACACCAAATAGCCGCCAGAGCTGTCTCAGTTTCCCCTTGTGGCGCTTCATAGACCTGACGGGAAAAATCTTCCTCCCGCGGCGCCGGTAATGCCCGGCGATCTAGCTTGCCGTTCGGGGTTTGCGGGAAGATATCCAGACGTACAAAAGCTGACGGCACCATATAATCCGGCAAAATGGCACTCAAGTGAGCACGCAAACTGGCCGTCAGATCTTCATCCGCTCCCGCTACCACATAGGCGACCAAATGTTTGTCTCGACCATCCTCCCACACCGACACCGCCGCCTCTTGCACCGCCGGGTGTTCCAACAACCGGATTTCAATCTCCCCTAGCTCAATACGGAAACCCCGAATTTTTACCTGCTCGTCGTTACGGCCCAGAAATTCTAGATTACCGTCCGGTAAGTAACGGGCCAAATCCCCTGTGCGATACATCCGCGCACCGGATACCGGACTAAAGGGATCGGCTATAAAACGTTCCGCACTCAATTCCGGCTGGTTAAGATAACCCCGTGCTACACCGACGCCGCCAATATACATTTCACCAACGCAACCTAATGGGACGGGTTGACCATATCTGTTCAGTAGGTAGACGCAGGTATTTTTAAGCGGTCGACCGATAGAACTATCATCAGCCAGGGATAATATCTCCTTACAGGTCGCCGTCACGGTATTTTCCGTCGGACCATAGGCGTTCAACAGCCGAGGACGGTGGGTTTCCCGCGCAAACCAGTCTTGAATAGCGCTCTTTTTAACCGCTTCACCACCAATAATGATGAATCTGAGGCAATCCGGTAGCGGTAATGGGTTATCTCTGGCAATCAGTTCAGACCAAAATAGCGCCGGCAGCGACATTACTGTGATACGGTTCTGCCAAGCCAAGGCAATAAATTCCTGCATCGAAGTCAGCCAACGCTCATCGCGCATGACCAATGTAGCGCCATTACATAGTGACAAGCAGCACTCTTCTACTGAAACGTCAAACGCAAAAGAGGCAAATTGTAACAGCCGGTCTTGCGCAGTGACCGCATAAGTCTCGTTAAAACCCAGATGACGTTGATACACCGCCTGATGTTCTATCATCACCCCTTTCGGCTGCCCGGTTGAGCCGGAAGTATAGATAACATAAGCCAGATGTTGTGGCGTCAACCCGGTCACCTGTGGGTTAATGTCCGGCTGATCTGGCAGGGTATTCACATCAAGTACCGTCAACCCGGCTAGTGCCTGTTCGCCAAGCGCCGTCCGGCCAGCTTCATCAACCAGTACCACGGACGGGGCCGTATCATCCAAAATATACGCCAGACGTTCTCCCGGATAAGTCGGGTCCAGCGGCACATAAGCCCCGCCAGCTTTTAGCACCGCCAACAATGCCACCACTATCGCCGGTGAACGTGCCATGCAAATCGCTACTCTTTGATCCGGTACGACGCCTAATGTAATCAGTTGATGGGCAAGGCGGTTGGCGCGAGCATTTAATTCGGCATAGCTGAAACTTTGCTCTTCATAGACTAACGCAGTCGCCTCCGGGGTTTTCTCTACCTGTCGCTCAAACAGTTGGTGAACACATAATGGGTCAGGATACGGGTTTTCCGTGGTATTCCAGGTTTCCAATAATAATGCACGTTCCGTTTCAGGCAGGATGTTCAGCGCCCGTACCGGTGTCTCCGGAGCCTGTTCAAGGGCTTCCACCAGACTTTCCAGCGCCTGCTGCATATAATCGCATAGTCTCTCTGGCGCAAACGGCTGCACCACCAGAGCGGTTAGCCCCAACGTGGAACCACCATCTTCCACCGATAGCCCAAATGGGTAGTTAGTCCGCTCCTGTCCGTCCAGAAATTCAACACCACTGATGATGTCGTCCGACATTGCCGATAAGGCGTTATGTCGATAGTTGAACAGAGCGCTAAAGAGTGGCGTACCGCTGGCAATACCACTGCACCGTTGGGCCAGCGCCAGTGAAGCATGCTCATGCTCCAGCAACCCGGCCAGGCGCAAATGTACCGCACGCACGCTGTCCTGTATCGGGGTATCATCGATATCCAATCGCAACGGCAGGGTATTCATAAACAGCCCCATGCCATTGTCTGCCCCCTCTCCCGCTTCCATGCGCCCAAACAGGACGGTGCCAAACACCACTTTCTCTTGACCACTGGTATGTGACAGTACCTGCGCCCATGCCAGATGACACAACGCCGCCAAACTGACGCCAAAACGCCGGGCCAAGCCGCGCAGACGATCATTCAGCTCAGGCGCCAACATCCGGTTAAATTCCCTCATTTCAGATCCGTCACGATGCACTTCCGCCAGTCCGAATGGGAATGTTGGCTCATCCACCTCCGCCAACATGTCGGTAAAGAAACGGGTATGCGCTGCCTGATCCCCCTTCAACCGGGTCTGAGCCACCAGATTGCGGAAAGGAACCGGCGCCGGCAGGCTATCCACTTGCCCGGTAAAATAGGCCCGCACTTCACGGTGCATCACTTCCAACGTTTCATGGTCGCCAATCAAGTGATGCTGCAATTCTAGTAAGAACCAGCGGCCATCGGTTTCTTGAGCGATGATAAAACTCAGTAACGGCGCCTGACTCAAATTAAGGCGATAGTGCCCCGGATCAAAACGCCGGGTTAACTGGTCAATGACTGGGCCGTCAGCCGGGTCCAGCGTCAGCTCCGTCACAGGCAACCGAGCCTGACGCCAAACCACCTGCGCCGGCACTGACAACCCTTGCCAGATAAAAGCGGTACGCAGGATGTCATGGCGATCAATCGCCTGTTGTACCGCCGCCAGATAATGGTCCAATAACGAGCGATTCTCAAAGATCACCGGATAGAGCAACAGATACGGGTCACCTTTCTGTTCCAACAGGTGATGGAACAGGATACCGTCCTGCAACGGCGACAAGGCATAGATATCCTGAATATTAGCCACTCCACCCGGCACCTGCCCGACGATGCGATCAATATCAGTCTGAGTGAGATCAATCAGCGGCAACATCGCCGGCGTCAGCGTCGTAGTGGCCGGGGTGATGACGTTAGGCGGCACCACGACAGCCTGATGTTGTCCCAATGTTTGGGCCAAATCTGACAACACCGGAAATTGGAACAGAGCCCGTGCCGTCAGTGTCAACCCCAAGTGACGCAAGCGTTCAATCATGCGTACAGCGAGCAATGAATGGCCGCCCAACACAAAGAAGCTGTCATGTCGGCTAATCTGCTCAATACCCAATAACTCACTCCAGATAGCAGCCAGGGCGATCTCAGCTTCCCCTTGCGGCGCTTCATAGACCTGACGGGCAAAATCCTCTTCCCGCGGCGCCGGTAATGCCCGGCGATCTAGCTTGCCGTTCGGCGTCTGCGGGAAAGCATCCATACGTACAAAGGCCACCGGAACCATATAATCAGGTAAAATGGCACTCAAGTATTCACGCAAATCAGCAGCTAATCTCTCATGCGCTTCCGCTGCCACATAGGCGACCAGCCGTTTGTGTTGCCCGTCGTCCAATGCCAGCACCGCCGCCTCTCGTACCGCCGGGTGTTCTATCAACCTGGCTTCAATCTCCCCTAGTTCGATCCGGAAGCCCCGAATTTTTACCTGCTCGTCGTTACGACCCAGGAATTCCAGCTCTCCATCCGGCAGGTAGCGGGCTAAATCGCCGGTACGATACATTCGCGCACCGGATACCGGACTAAAGGGATCGGCTATAAAACGTTCCGCACTCAATTCCGGCTGGTTAAGATAACTCCGTGCTACACCCACGCCGCCAATATACATTTCGCCAACGCAGCCTAATGGGACGGGCTGACCGTATTTGTCCAGCAGGTAAATACGGGTATTTTTAACCGGCCGACCGATAGAACGATCATCTGTCGGGAATAATATCTCCTTACAGGTCGCCGTCACGGTATTTTCCGTCGGGCCATAGGCGTTCAACAGTCGAGGTCGGTGGATTTCCTGCGTAAACCAATCCTGAACGGCGCTTTTTTTCACCGCCTCACCCCCAATGATGATGAGTCTGAGGCAATCCGGTAACGATAACCCATTATCTCTGGCAACCAGTTCGGACCAAAATAACGCCGGCAGAGACATCACCGTGATACGGTTTTGCCGGGCTAAGGTAATAAATTCCTGCATAGAAGTTAGCCAACGCTCATCACGCATCACTAACGTGGCGCCATTACACAATGACAAGCAGCATTCCTCTACTGAAACATCAAACGCAAAAGAGGCAAATTGTAATAACCGGTCTTGCGCAGTGACGGCATAAGTGTCATTAAATCCCAGATGACGTTGATACAGCGCCTGATGTTCTATCAGCACCCCTTTCGGCTGCCCGGTTGAACCGGAGGTATAGATGACATAAGCCAGATGTTGCGGCGTCAATTCGGCAACCTGTGGATTATTGTCCGGCTGGTCCGGCAGAATATTCGGGTCAAATACCGTCAGCCCGGCCAGTGCCTGTTCGCCAAGCGCCGCACGACCAGCTTCATCAACTAATACCACTGACGGGGCCGTATCATTCAAGATATACGCCAGACGTTCTCCCGGATAAGTCGGGTCAAGCGGTACATAAGCCCCGCCCGCTTTCAGCACCGCCAACAAAGCCACCACTACCGTCGGTGAACGCGCCATGCAAATCACCACCCGCTGATCTGGTATCAGGCCCAATGCAATCAGTTGGTGGGCAAGACGGTTGGCGAGAGCATTTAATTCGGCATAACTGAGAGTCTGCTCTTCATAGACTAACGCAGTCGCTTCCGGGGTTTTTTCTACCTGTTGTTCAAACTGTTGATGAATACATAGCGGGTCAGGATAGGGGGTTTCAGTAGCATTCAAGGTTTCCAGTAACAGCATCCGTTCCGTTTCGGGCAGGACATTTAGCACACGTATCGGCGTCTCCGGGGCCTGTTCAAGGGCTTCCACCAGACTTTCCAACGCCTGCTGCATATAACCGCATAGTCTCTCTGACTCAAACGGTTGTACCACCTGAGCGGTCAACCCTAACGTAGAACCACCATCCTCTACCGATAGGCCAAATGGATAGTTGGTCCGTTCCTGTTCCCCCAAGAATTCAATCCCGGCCATTGTCTCATCCAGCGCCGGCAGTGGCTCATTATGGCGATAGTTGAACAGGGCACTAAAGAGTGGGCTATCACCTTGTATTCCACTGCACCGCTGAGCCAGCGCCAGTGAAGCATGCTCATGCTCCAGTAATTCAGCCAATCGTAAATGAACCGCCCGCACACTCTCCTGTACCGGGGTATCATCGATGTCCAACCGCAACGGCAAGGTATTCATAAACAGCCCCATTCCATTGTCTGCCCCTTCTCCCGCCGCCATACGCCCAAACAGGACGGTGCCAAACACCACTTTCTCTTGCCCGCTGATACGCGATAACACTTGCGCCCAGGCCAGATGACACAACGCCGCCAGACTGATGCCCAAACGCCGGGCTTGACTGCGCAGGCGATCATTTAATGAAGTGGTTAGCATCCGATAGGATTCCGTCATGCGAGATCCATCACGATGCACCTCCGCCAGTCCGAATGGCAACGTTGGCTCATCCACCTCCGCCAACATATCGGTAAAGAAACGGGTATGCTCTGCCTGACTCACCCCCAACCGGGACTGAGCCACCAGATTGCGGAAAGGCGCTGGCGTAGGCAGGCGCTCTTCCTGCCCGGCAAAATAGGCCCGCACTTCACGGTGCATCACTTCCATCGTTTCATGGTCGCCAATTAAGTGATGCTGCACTTCCAGTAAGAACCAACGACCATCCGTTTCCTGAGCGATAACAAAATGCAATAACGGAGCCTGCCCCAGATCAAGACGATACTGACTCGGATCAAAACGCTGGGTTAACTGGTCAATCACCGGGCCGTCAGCCGGGTCTAGCGTCAGCTCCGTCACGGGCAACTGTGCTCGGCGCAAGACCACTTGTGCCGGGGCTGACAATCCTTGCCAAATAAAAGCCGTCCGCAGGGTGTCATGACGATCAATCGCCAGTTGCACCGCCGCCAGATAACGGTCCAGCAGAGATCGGTTAGCAAAGACCACAGGATAGAGCAACAGATACGGGTCGCCTTCCTGTTCCAACAGATGGTGGAACAGAATACCATCCTGCAACGACGACAATGCATAGATATCCTGAATATTGGTCATCCCGCCCGGCGCCAGTTCAACGATGTGATCAATCTCATTTTGGGTCAGATCAATCAATGGCAACATCTCCGGCGTCAGCGCCGTGGTAGTGGGAGTGATGACGTTAGGCGGTATTATCACGGCCTGATGCTGTCCCAACGCTTGGGCCAGCGCTGACAGCACCGGTGACTGGAACAGATCACGCGCCGTTAGCGTCAATCCCAAGTGACGCAGACGTTCAATCATGCGTACAGCAAGCAGTGAATGGCCGCCTAACGCAAAGAAACTGTCATGCCGACTTATCTGTTCAATGCCTAATAATTCACGCCAGATAGCTGCCAAAGTGATCTCAGCCTCCCCTTGCGGCGCCTGATAAATCTGACGGGCAAAATCCTCCTCTCTTGGCGCCGGTAATGACCGACGATCCAGTTTGCCGCTCGGCGTCTGCGGGAAGGTATCCAGACGAACAAAAGCTACCGGAACCATATAGTCAGGTAAAATCGTACTCAAGTATTCACGTAAATCAGCAGCCAATTTCTCGTGTGCTTCCGCCGCTATATAAGCGACCAGCCGTTTGTGCCGCCCATCATCCCATGCCAGCACCGCCGCCTCTTGTACCGCCGGGTGTTCCACCAAACGGGTTTCAATTTCCCCCAACTCAACCCGGAAGCCGCGGATTTTAACCTGTTCATCGTTACGGCCTAGGAATTCCAGATCACCGTCCGGCAGAAAGCGAGCCAAATCCCCGGAGCGATACATCCGCGCGTTTGATGCCGGACTAAAGGGATCAGGTAAAAAACGTTCCGCGCTCAATGTAGGTCGGTTCAGATAACCCCGAGCCACACCCACACCGCCAATATACATTTCTCCAATGCCACCCAATGGAACCGGTTGTCTCTCTTTGTCCAACAGGTAGATGCGGGAATTTTTAACCGGGCGACCGATAGAATAGGCATCATCCGGGGATAATATCTCCTTATAAGTTACCGTCACGGTATTTTCCGTCGGGCCATAACCGTTCAACAACCGGGGCCGGTAGCCTTCCTGCATAAACCAGTCCTGAATGGCGTTCTTTTTCACCGCCTCGCCACCAATCATGATGAGCCGGAGACAATCCGGCAACGGTAATCCCTTGTCTCTGGCCGCCAATTCAGACCAGAATAGGGTCGGCAAAGAAACGATCGTAATATGATGTCGCCGAGTTAAAGCAATAAATTCCTGCACCGAAGCCAACCAGCTATCATCCCGGATAACCAGTGTGGCCCCGTTGCATAATGTCGAGAAAAATTCCTCCACTGAAACATCAAACGCAAACGCGGCAAATTGCAGCACCCGATCTTGCACAGTGACGGCATAGGTGTCATTAAAGCCCAGAAAACGTTGATAAATCGCCTGATGTTCTATCATCACCCCTTTCGGCTGCCCGGTTGAACCGGAGGTGTAAATCACATAGGCCAGACTCCGTGGCGTCAACGCGGTCACCAATGGATTGCTATCCGGTTGGTCAGGCTGGATATTCGGGTCAAGCACGGTCAACCCGGCCAGTGCGGCGTCCCCCAACGCCGCCCGCCCAGCCGCGTCAACCAATACCACCGGCGGAGCGGTATCACTCAGGATATACGCCAGACGTTCCGCCGGATAGGTTGAATCCAGCGGCACATAGGCCCCGCCGGCTTTCAGCACCGCCAACAGCGCCACCACCATCGCCGGGGAGCGGGCCATACAGATCGCTACTCGCTGGTCCGGTATGACGCCTAATTCAATCAGTTGATGAGCAAGGCGGTTAGCGCAAGCATTTAATTCAGCATAACTGAGGCTCTGCCCTTGGTACTCTAACGCCGTGGCCTCCGGAGTTTGTTCTACCTGTCGCTCAAATACCTGATGAATACATAACGGGTCAGGATAAGGGGTTTCAGTGGCGTTCCAAGTTTCCAGTAATAATGTACGTTCAGCCTCAGGCAATAAATGAAGCTGCCTGACGGGAATTTCATCCCCCATCCTGTTCGATGCAGCCAACACCTGTAAGTGCTCACTCATCCGTAAAACAACTTCCGTGCTCAGGCGGTTTTCATCATAGATCCAGCGAAAACCGCCCTGTTCATTTATCTGGAAGGTTAGCAATTCGCCGGATACCTTTTGATCACGTGGCCTATCATCCTTTATCAACGAGACGGCGACTCGCCACGGCCGACTGGTTGCCAACGCCGGGATAGCATGCAATGAAGGAGAACAAGAGAAGAGATCACAACTAAATGTACCGTGCCGCGCCAACCGGGATAGCTCGTCATCAACCCAGCCAGTTACCTCACGCCAAGGCTTATCAAGCGCTACCTCAACGGCCATAGGCACCACCGTCGCCAGATTTGCTGATTCATCTTTTACCTCATCTACATCCACACGCCAACCGATTTGGAATGAGGTCTGTTGAGTCAAGCGTGCAAGGTAAATGACAAAAGTCTGCAACAACATTCGCAATGGCTCCTCTTCCCCATTTTTTGGTAGAGGGGACTGCCAGGCGCTCATTGTCCATCTGGGTTCTGTTTGTTCTCCGGCGGTTTCGAAAGGTAACTGGAGGGGTTGCAAAGCAGTAAGACGCTCATACCAAAATAATTCACTAGGTGTAAGTCTCTGAAGGATATTCTTTGTATTTTGAATCTGTTGCGAAACGTCATTTGCGTCGGTCATATTTTCTGACGTCTGAGTTTTAAACGCACTTCCCACTTTAGCAATGTTATTTTTCATCTACTACCTCAATGAATCTGTTAGAAATTTGAAAACCGTCATTCCCGACAGTCATCACTAATGTTTCTCTCCTACTTCTTGCCCAAAAATAAACACATCGGCTATCCATCCAAGAAACTCAGATACCGGATGTTACAGATCGATTAATTGACTGTAATTTTCGTTGACGGACGCTGATATTACATAATTAAAAACTTAATCATTAACTATATTTATTATCCATAACCACCCAATAACCTTTATATTTTATCCACTTTCCATTAATGCCAAATTAAAACCATTTCACAAACAAACCAAGTGTTTTTAAAGACAAAATAGACCAATTTACATTTAATTATCAAAATATTACTTTGACAATCACCTATAAAACAATCTCTATTCCAATAATAAAAGTATATACTAATTCCAAATACGGTTATTCAATAGGCATAGAATAATCCTGCATATTCAATCATATCAAAATATAACGTCAAGCTAAAAATAATTCATAAAAAATTATTTTTCAGCAATAAGACAATACCACTAATGAATATACTACAAATGGACAAACACAAATTATATTTAACTTGACTATATATACCCCGTAATAATCAGACCATAAAAAAATACAAATGTTATTATATCAACAACAACCAAGAAATAATTTCAAATTAAAACAACTTAATTTTTCATTGCTTTATAATAATACACAACGCAATCTATATACTAATCAATAATATTTACTATCGCACAAATTAAACATCCTCACATTTAAATAATTTAATTTTAAGACATCTTATATCTCATTCAAATTTTAAATATGAAAAAATAACTTTTTCACTAAATATACTTATGGCTAAATAACCATATCAAATTATTTATTAGAATCATAAAGACCAATAACAACATTAATTTAAATTTTATATCTTCTATAACTCACATCCTTAAATGTTAATGATAAAGCAGCTATAATAGCTGGAATGGATAAAATGGCAAAAATAGTGCCATGACTTAATTCAAGCTTGATCAGTTCTGCACCAAATAAGATACCGAAAATCCCACCGAATCTTCCAAACCCTAACATCCAGGCAACACCCGTCGCCCTACAATGAGTAGGATAAAACTGTGCAGAGATTGCACCCATCGACGCCTGAGCGCCATTCATCGTTATCCCGGCAAGAAATATAAGAATACTCAATAATAATACATTTTCTTCCTGACCAATAAAAAAGACCAAAATACCAGCCAGGGCATAATTAGTTGCAACCACTTTATGAGGATTAATTCGATCCATTAACCAACCGGAAAAGACCGTACTAATTACGCCTCCCAAAGGAAATAACCCTGTCAGTGTCGCCGCCATGCTAATACTGAAACCAACATCGTTCATTAAAAACGGCATCCAACTTGTCAGAACATAAAAAACCAATGCTCCCATGCAATAGGTTATCCATAACATTGTCGTCCCAACTAAGAATCGATTAGATAAAACCGTTTTAATTGACGATTTATATATAACTTCTTCTCCATCAAAAGTAAATTTGTTTATATCATTTAAAGTATCGCCGGTCATTTTAGACAAAATTCGTCTTATATTATTATTATCCTCTGAACCACCTTTCAAAGCCAAATATCTAAGTGATTCAGGTAATAGAAAAAAGAGAAATAGCGATAGAAATAACGGCAGAATACCCCCTAAAATCAAAACGCCCTGCCAGCCAAAATGTGGAATAATCCATGCGGAAATGACTCCACCTACCGCGGCACCGAGAGGAAAACCACAAAAAACAATATTTATTAACAAAGATCGCCGATTCTCTGGTGCATATTCAGATATTAAAGTTATTGCATTTGACATTGCCGCACCAAGACCTAGCCCAGTCAAAAAACGCAAAATAGTTAATGTCTGTATTGAATCTGCAACAGCGGTAGCGAGACTCAATAGACCAAAAACAGTGACGGATATTGTCAACACTGACCTTCGACCAAACCGATCTGCAAGTGGACCGGCAAAAATCGACCCCAACGATAACCCAACAAGAGCGGCGCTCATAGCTGGCCCAAGAACAGCGCCGTCTACTTTAAAATCATTAACCACGGCTGGCGCAATATACCCCATTAATACCGTATCAAAACCATCAATAACAACAATTAAGAAACAGAGAATTAATACTTGCCATTGAACTTTAGAGAATCTTTGATTATTAATAACATGTTGAATACTGACTGTTTTAGCGCTATCCATCTTAAATCACCAATGTTAAAAAACTCATTATTCTTAATTATAAAGATAAATTATCTGTTTAATAATAGAGGTGAAGAAAATTTATTGTCAATATTTCCTGCGTTAATTCTATTAACATCCATATTATCACCATGAAAAATATAATTAACGTTATTATTTTCAATTTATAACATTTCCCTGAAACATTTCCATTGACTGACAGCCACATCTCTAATTTAAAACTTCTTTCCTCTGAATTCACATTAATAATGACGAAAACATCTAATAACCTATACCACTTTTGAGAATTCATGAATTTCTAATCAATTGTCTTAACTGCTCTTTTACAATTTTTCCACTTGCGTTTCTGGGTAAAGTTAAAAAAGTATATCCTTTAGGGCGCTTATACCGCGCTATTACCGTACAAACATAATTATTCAGTTCATACTCTGTAACTGATGAAGTTTCTTCGAGTTCTATAAATGCATACGGTACTTCACCCCAATGTGAATCTGGCTTTGCTACAACGGCGGCAGCTAAAACACCGGGATAGTTTGACAGTATATTTTCCAATTCCAGACTAGAAATATTTTCACCGCCAGAAATAATAATATCTTTCTTCCTATCTATAATTCTGACATAGCCGTCATCTTCAACGACAGCCAAATCCCCGGTAAAAAGCCATTGACTTGCTGTATCAAGAGTCACATGTCGATCTGGATAATAAGATGCAACCATATTTCCACGAATTACGAGTTCACCAACAGTCTTGCCATCAAAAGGCACCTGTAGTCCCGTATTTTCCTCAAGAACACAAACTTGACCTTGTAAATTTGAGACAATGCCTTGACGCATCCTCTTGGATATTCTTGCGGATTTAGGGAGCTCCTCCCAATCGCTCTTTTCTTCACATACAACGACAGGCCCATATGTCTCAGTCATACCATATACTTGTGTTACTGTTATTCCAATGGAGTCTAATAGAGAAAACATCATCTCTGTAGGCGGCGCGCCTGCGACTAATCCATGAATTTTCTCCTTAAAATGCAGCCCTTGTTTCCGCGCAATAGTACCTAATGCGCAATGAACAATAGGCGCTCCACAATAGTGTGTTACCTTATGTTTCTGCATTAACAATACCGCTTCTTCTGCGTCAAACTTGCGCATACAGATGTGTGTACCTCCCCGAGCAGTGATAGCCCACGGAAAACACCACCCATTACAGTGAAACATTGGTAACGTCCATAAGAATGTCGGTCGTTTTGGTATATCCCAATCCAGAACATTAGAAATGGCATTAAGAAATACGCCACGGTGAGAATAGACAATAAGTTTAGGTTGTCCACTTGTTCCTGAAGTTACATTGATGCTGATCGCCTCTTGTTCATCTCGTAGAGAAAAAGACAACTCTCCCGATTTATGCGTAGTTATCAGCGATTCATATTGAATAAATTCTCGGTCAGAAATTGATTCTGAAATGACTACACCATCCACATCAACAACGATGATCTTTACTTGTTTGTCTAGGGAAACATCATCCAACAGTGAAATTAAGGTTCTATCAATGAACAATACCTTAGGATTCAGTTTCTTAAATATAAAATTTAAAGTATTTGAGTCTGTTCGGGTACTGAGCGCATTCAAGATACCGCCTGCCATTGGAACTGCAAAATGTAATTCAAGAAGTTCGTGTATATTGGGTAGAAGCGCGGACACAACTGTTTCTTTACAAACGCCAATTTTTTTCAGTGCTATTCCAAGCCTTTCGCACCGAGATGCATATTGGCTCCAAGTCCAACGATATTCTCCATCTATTACCGCAATATCATCTCCGTTACTCAGTACTGCTCGTCTTAGAAATGAAATAGGTGAAAGTGCGACACCATCATATTCATTTAAGAAGAAATTAGAATCAGTCATATTTCTCACTCCCTTTTTTATATATTCTAAAAGCGATTGATATCATGATAAGAAGCAATATAGCGTCGATAATAATTGGTGCATCGACTCCACCAAATTGTTGAGCATATGGTGTTACAGCTTGGCCGACGGCTTGAGCTAAAAATGTACTTGTGCCTAAGAATCCATAAATTGCAGGTATGTGTTCAACAGGATAAGTCTTCGATATAAACTGATGAAAGGCAGTGAAATAAA
Source organism: Photorhabdus namnaonensis (assembly GCF_001684335.1). Lineage (GTDB taxonomy): Bacteria > Pseudomonadota > Gammaproteobacteria > Enterobacterales > Enterobacteriaceae > Photorhabdus > Photorhabdus namnaonensis. Next base: position 235,309 of record NZ_LOIC01000061.1, on the reverse strand, counting down.
GGGTACTACCAAGACCACCCAATAGTAACATTATCCAAAGACCTAAATGAGCTGATACCAAAAGAGCGCCGCTCGGTTGTAAAAACAAAAGCATAAGAGAGATGACGAATCGTGCCTTTAAAGCTGTTTTCCGTAACAACTTACGCAGTGGTAAAACCAAAAAACCTCCCGCAGCCGCAACAGCAAACGAATAACCAACCTCAGTTGGATTGAATCCACTAGCGTATACAGCAAAGATAGGCCATGAGGCTAACCATAAACCAAGACACACAAATTCCAGATGGTGAACTAGAAGTAGTCTCCAATTACGACTAAAGAGCTGAGCGTACGTTATCCGAATATGTTCACGACTATGATTGTCAGTAGATGTAATTGCAGTTTTTTGGGGCAATATTATCAGACACAAGGAATACAGAATTGCTGAGAATAAGAAAACACTATAAAGGTCAAATTTCGCAACGATAATCCCACCTGCCATTGGACCTGCTAAACGCCCGGCATTTTGGGAAATAACATAGCTATCATTCACCGACTCAAAATTCGGAGATTGGGAAAATCTATTAAGCTGTGTTCGCCAAGAGATAATGAATCCTGAAAAAAAAGCCCCTTCCAGCAGCCTGGAACACAATAGTAAACTAACAGGGTTGCTAAAAAGGAATAGACAGAGGCTACAAAACATAAGTCCAATTAATGCACCGATATATACCTGTAAACAGTTTTTAGGCGAGATAAATTGCCCCATGATAGGCTGGAATACCATTCTTCCAATAGCAGTTCCCGATAGGAAGACGGCTGCTTGTGTTGTGGAAAAACCCGTCGTTTCTACAAGCAAAGGTATATAACCCACGGCCGCAGTAGCTGCGGCCCAAAAAAGGAAACCTCGAACAAATGTAGTAAAAGGTAGCAGATCTAATTTTCCATTCATAATTCGGCCTCTACTCTACTTGAGCGATTGAGGAGCTGTGTTTGTCTTAGAAACCTGTTCATAAACCGCAGCAAGCAATGCAACCGAATTTTCGTGAGTTAATAACTCTGAGTTCGCATCTCCACCATTTAAAAAATCGCGAAGCTGCTCTTTTCTTGCGTGGACATTCAAGCCCGCGCATAGAGGGAGGCTTGGATTTAACTGCGATAGATCTTTGCGGTTGATTCGTAACACAGTTTGTTCCCCCCTCCGGGTAAACATTGGATGGGTAGCAATAGTTATGTTGAAATCTTCCGGTATCGTGTTACCTTCCGTCAGTTTCCGGAAAGAATTCGATACGATGCTAATTGAGCAGAAGTGCCCTAGATGAATATTTACGATTTCCTGTCGTATTCGTCCATCGCTTGGAATACTATTCGGCATTATCCTGCCAGTTAAGGTTGTTTCTATCAGATCCATGCTAAAGAACATTCGATGTTGAATACCTTTGGCATAATTCCCTATTACTGAGAAGTCTAATTCACCATAGTCCGATAATTGATGTGCAATTTGATCTTGGCTTTTATCCTCTTTCTTAAGGATATGTGAATAAGTCGTAAATGGTAGAGCTTCCGCCAACGCATTTGGGCGTACTACCATTGTTTTGACATGTGGTTTCAGGAGGTCTATATCCTGTATTTTTTTATTGTAGAATGCAAAGCGAGCGACCAGATCTAAATAATGATACCCAGAATAAAATAATACTCCATAACCGTATTTAAGTGGATGGTTTTCCAAATTGAGCATTTCCGATGGAATAACCCGCCATCCACCACCAAAATGAACATGCATTGATGTGATAGGTACTTGGAATAAGCCCATGAATTCAGTTAGAAACTTTTCCACATATCTATATCCAAATTGCATTCGACGTTCACAACTGACTACAAATCTACTGTCGGTTTTTTTCGAAGCAGTCAATAGTTCTGCGAAATCTATCATTAAATTTTCTGCGTTTGATGAATAAGGGGCTGTTATTGGTTTATCCATGAAAACATTCAATCCATTTTCGGCTGCCCATAGAGCATATACTTTATGAGCTTTTGGTTCAGTACTCACTATAACAGCATCAGCTTGATGAGCTTCTGGAATTGCAGAAAGTAACCTAGAGATTTCATCTGAATCCGGATAATTTCTGTATTGTTCATCAAGAAACAAGTATGCTCTGGGTTTTAATCCTTTCTCATTTAATGCACAACGAATTTTCATTTCTCGGCATTTCAAGTCAACTATAAGCATAACCTCAATGGTATCGCGGTACTCCAATATAACATCTAAATATCTATTTAAAAAATGAGGACCACATCCAAATACGATTAGTTTCCGTACTGGTTTATGCTTTGTTTTCATAAATATAGCTCCTGTGGTCGCAGAATTGGCGCTTTACTGTCAATACTGTCATAGTAATGGGCCAACCAACCAGCAGTACGGCTAAAGCAAAGGAGAGCAGTATTCATGTGCGACTTGAAACCAGCCCTACGAAGTAGCACCCCATTAAATAAATCCGGATTTGGATATAATCCCCGTTGCGAAAAATACGGCCTTTTCGATACTTCTGATGCAAGTTCCTGCGAAATATTTACATAGGAAGAAATAACATCGAATTTTGCCTTCTGTTTGACAAGAATATCGCTCATGTAAGAAGCTCGAGGGTCTGGTTGTTTATAAATTCGATGACCAAATCCCATAAGACGTTGCTTTCTTTCTATTAGTTCATCAATAAAAGTACTAATATTTTTAGAATTGTCATGTATATCATCGATCATTAAACCAACTTCCTCACTCGCTCCGCCATGAAGAGGGCCACTGAATGCGCAAATACCCGCAGTTACAGCATTAAATGGATCTGCACCGGAACTTGCTACAGCTCTAACGGTTGCAGTTGAGCAATTCAGTCCATGTTCTGCATGAAGAATTAAAAACTTGTTTAACATTTCTTCTGCTACATCGTCACACTGTTGGCCAAAACATGTTGCTAAAAAGCTTGCAAAGAATCGATGTTTAGTATCGAAAAAAGTTCTAAATACAGGTTCGGATGTAGCATATTTCTGAACATATATAGCAATTGCGGCAGCTATTGTTGCCAAAATAGATGCAGTAATTATCAAACGTTCGTCCTTTGTTTTTATAGAATGGTCAGAAAGCCATTTATTCTGCGAAGATAGAACTGCAATTGCAAGGAAATCAGTGGGAGTAGTATCGAATATTACTGGTGACAATTTTTCAATATGCTTGAGTGCTGACAGGTAATTGTTATGGAGCATATCCAAAAACTCTTCACTTCCTTCTGAATTTAGTTTTCCTGTAATCAGAAGATACACAACATCACTAAAAGAATAGTTATTTGCCAGTTCTCTGACATTATGGCCCCGGTACTCAAGCTTCAACTCTTTTTCATCGATTCGTCCTACATTACTTCTACAGATGGCTGTTTGCATTAAACCCTCATCGAGGATCTTCATCTTTACTTTTCGATTTGGCTTGAGAATAGTTTGGTCTGATAATTGTTTTACTTCAAAAAATTCATTAATTGATTTTTGTAAGATTTTGGACGTCATACTTTATTCCTCTTAATAATATTATGTGCATTAAACTGACACATTGGTATAAATAGGATTACAATAATTAAATTATTGCACTAGCTAATGACGATATTTAGATACGAATCAATACCTTACTCATCGTAATATGTTTAGCTAAAAGAACTAGCGTCATTCCGTCTATAAAATTGATCTCTCAATCTGTACCATATTTAATCTCTCTGCCACTATTTCACATGCGTCAAGTAATGAATAGAATAAGTTTTCTAATTCAACTCGACTCCCAATAAGCAATTTTTGCTTTAGCGTGTTCTCACATTCTTTTAGGTTTTGCGTATATTTAATAATGTTGGTGAGAATTTCGTTGTCTCTGTAGTATTCCAAAACCTGCGTTTTCTTTGTTGGATAGAAACCACTTTTTAGGATTTGCAAAGGGCGTAAGCAACCATGATCGGTGAGTTTCATCATCAGTCCAAGCATATAATGTGCCCGATGTCCATATGTACCAGAAATCAGATAAGAACGAGCTATTTGCCTTATAGTAAATAAGTTATTAATAATGCCATATATATCGCTTTTCAATGACGGTCCCATTTCTAAAGCAATATTACCATAGACACGCTTAGTTCCATTAATAAGCGCATATGCTCTGAAACTAGGATATTGGTGAACATTCGATTCGCTATATACGGAGATGGATAAATCTTTGAACCTAGATTGTGTTGAGCGAATTGCTTCAAGGATAACTGTATCGACTTTATCCACGATAACAATAGAGTCTATATCTGAACCACTTCGCATATCACCCCGGGCAGCACTACCGTGGAGATAAAAGGCTAATAATCTATCTCCAATAAATTGCTTTAAAAGAATAATCACTTGATCAATAAGCGGTTGTAATGAAAGAAGATCATCTACTTTACCCTGTGCTGGAACAATTCGTGTCTCCGGGTACAAGTGCTGTAATAATGTCGAATAGTACTCCGCAATTTTACTTAACCGTGCCGCTGCATCACGGAAAACATTAATATCGGACAAAAGCTCTTCTTCGAATTTTTGCCAGGATATATTGCAAGTGATCAGCCAATTAAGCTCTTCTGTTGGTACTTTCAAAACATACGCACTATCTTTGTGAATACAGGATAGTTCCTCCGATTCGAGCAAACGATATAGCCCCAATTCGGCGTAACGCATTGCCCAACCAAGCTGGCGTACTCCCCAAACGTGAGTCTTTGGCGTCAAGTTTCTGAGGTAGTAAAGACGTGCAATATGAGCAACGCTAAAAACTGCTTGTCTATATATATCAAGATTTCCTTTGATACTAGGGAGTACCACATCACTTATTTTTTCCGACCGTAAGAGCCAAGGATTCTTAGTAAATTGCCACATACAATGAGGCGGATAATATGACAACTCACTAATCGTAAGATAATTTAGGGTAAACTCAAAAAACTCCGCCTGAAGGTATCTTAGTGATGTAATGCAACCTGTGACGAAATTATCAGGTAAAATCACGTAGAAATGCCTCACACACCGAGAAGAATAATCGGGCTGGCGGAGATATGAATCAGTTTCCGCAATACCAAGGAGATTCTCTCCAAAAACTTCTAATGCGGACTGAATAAAATAGTCAGTTCTTGCGTCCATATAAATTTACTCTATAAGTATATTAAGTCCATAAATCATGCATCGAATCAAGCTACATGTTTTAATAGGTTATAGTCGTAAGCAACAGGGATCTCAATTAAAAATGGTTCATTAAGAATGATATGCTTATTCCAAGATTTTCGGAAGTTCTTCTTTTTAAATTTATTCCCATATTAAAAAATACAGCCGGTGCCTTTCAATTCCAGACCAACATTACAGTATTATTGAAGCGGGACAGACTATGAATATCAGTAAATTCACCGTTATCTCAAACCATTACCACGACATTATATATTTTCAGGCATTAAGAAAATACTCGGTGCACAAGTCGCCTATTAGCACAAGCGCACCTAGCAATACGGTGGATCAATCCATTGCAAGCTATAATCCCGGCGCTTTCCATAATGAAGTTGTCAAACCATGATCGACTAACGTTAATTGATCAGCATATATCGCCTGCCAATCCTGTTTAGCCTTTTGATACACTTCATAATGTTCAGGATTTGGCTGATATTCATGTTGCCAACGCACCAGTTTTTCCCCCGTAACCCCCATTGCGTCATAAAGCCCAACCCCCACTCCGGCGGCAATGGCACATCCCAAAGCAGTTGATTCTTTAACCATCGGCACCCGAACCGGCAGCCCTGTCACATCAGATAAAATCTGGCTCCATAATTTTCCTTTTGAACCCCCACCAGCGAATACCAGTGAATCCGGTTTCACTGCGGAAAAAGCAGAAATCAGATCCAAATTACAGGCCGAAACAATCGCCGCGTTCTCTTCCAACGCACGAAATAGGGTCGCTTTATTGCATTTCTCAGGATCAATGGAAAGGTTAATAAAGGAAGGCGCGGCGTGATACCAGGCTTTAAATCGCATCACATCAGAGAAAATTGGCATGATACCGTAAGCGCCTGCCGGGACTCTGGCCGCCATATCTTCCAGTAAGTTATAAGTATCAACACCAAGACGCTCCGCCAACAACTTTTCTTCCGCGCAAAACGCGTCCCTAAACCAACGCATGGTTAAGCCAGTAAAGAAACTGATGGACTCCGCCTGAACCATGCCAGGTATAACATGAGGATTTATCCGTGTATTCATATTCGGGTCAGTGACCGGCGCCGGTAAATTAACCACCTGCTGCCAAAATGTGCCACCGATAACGGCGGTCTGGGCAGGTTTGACAACACCTAAGCCAAGACAACCGAGCTGTACATCACCGCCGCCCATAATGACCGGTGTGCCAACATTCAATCCACATTGGGCCGCGGCTTTCTCAGTGACGTAACCTAACAAGGTTCCGGTCTCTTTTACCGGCGAAAGAATATCAGAGCGCAATCCTGCCATTTCAAGTAGATCGGGGCGCCAGTCACGGCTTGCCAGATCCAGCATGCCTGTCGTACCGGCATTGGAGGGATCGACAGCCAACTCGCCACTGAGCATATTTGCCAGCCAGTCGCTGATCATGGTTAAAGCCGCTGCCTGACGATAGATATCCGGGCGGTGATGAGCCAACCATAACAGACGAGGCATCGCTCCCAAGGCTAATGTTTGCCCTGAACACTGATACACATCATATTCAAAGGTGTTGTTATACAGCGCCTTCAATTCACTCACTTCATGGCTGGAGCGCGCGTCCACATTAGCGCAAGCCCAGATCGGCTCACCATTGCGGTTATAAAGCACAATGCCTTCCCGCATGGAACAGGATGCCACCCCCTGAATAGCGCTGGCAGGCAATTGTGCGGTTTTCAGCACCTGACGAATACACTGGCATGCAAGTTGCCAGTTCGTCGCTAAATCAAACTCCATTGAGCCCGGTACATCAGGTACAGGCTGATGTATCCATTCAGCCTGCCCTGCGGCGATTTGATTTCCTTCAAGATCAAATATCACTGCACGAACACTCCCTGTTCCTGCATCAAGCGCCATCAGATATTTTCCCGATGGATTAGCACTACGGCGTTGATTCATGATGCTATCCTCAATTTAATCACTTTTTGAACTATTACTTTTTAAACTTATAGCTTTACCTCAAATTTTTTCTGCTTATTTCACGGATAGAGTCAATACAGGGTTCAGCGCAGCAAATTCAGCATTGCTTTGGCAGTCTGTTCTTCCGTCACCAGTCCATTGATATATTGACCATGCAACGCGGCAATAATGGCTTCCGCTTTCTCTTCCCCTCCCGCGACGCCAATCACTGTCGGGATAGTTTTTAGTTCTGGCATGGAGATACCAATTAGCTCCTGATGAATCTGCATATCCTCCACCAGTTCACCATCAGCACGCATAAAATAGCCAAGGATATCGCCCACTGCGCCTTTGCGGCCAAACATGAGCTGTTCACCACCACTGATATAACCAGAACGCATAATTGTCGCCTGCTGTTTCTGATTAACCGCACCAATTCCAACAACAGCAATATCCGCCGCGCAAGCCGCCAGCAAAACATCACGGACACTGCTCTCCTGACGGAATGTTTCAGCAACCTGAGCGGTGGAAGCACGTAATGGGGCGGGGATAATACTAATTGAACAAGCCGCGTCCAGTTGACCAATACCGGTCATATAAGGACCGACGCCACCGGATAGTGTGACTAACCTAATTTGTTGCGATGAGATAAAGCCGCTTAGATGTTGCAATGTGCACATGGTGGTTTCACCAAATCCCACTGCCAATAATTGCTGCGGTTCAATCAACGCCATCAGCAAATGTGCCGCACCAATCCCCAATCTGACATTGAGATTCATATTTGCCAGCGCAGGTAAAACGCGCACCTGTTTCAAAGAGAAATGTTTTTGCAGGGTATCTTCCAGCGCCAAACACCCCTCATAACGAGAGTTAATTTGTACCCGAATGACACCTGATTGCCGCCCTTTCTCCAGTAATCTGGAGACTTTTAACCGGCTCAAACCAAGCAAATCGCCGATGTCGCCTTGTGTCAGGCCATCGTGATAGTAAAACCATGCAATACGCGCAAGCAGCTCTTCTTCACTCATGCTATTACCCGGATAGGTGTCCTCATTTTTCTCTTTAGCTGACTTTTCTTTCACTGATTTTATCGACATAACCACTTTCTTTTTATCCGCACTCAACAGATAACCATTAAAACGTATAACACGCCAGAGTCTTACTGCAAAAATTTGAACATAATTCAATGAATATGCAAATTTTTCACAAAATGTGATCTAAATATTGCCAATATCACAATTTAACAGCTACCATGTTGAACAATTGTTTTTTAAATATATAAATGTTCATTTTGTCTGCCTCCGCACCTGTATGTTAAGAGGATGCCGCGATGTTACATAACAACACCGCAGTACCACCACTATTAGAAGTCAGTGGCGTCAGTAAGCAATTTTCCGGCGTAATGGTACTGAAACATATTGATTTTACTCTGCTTCCCGGGCAGATACATGCTCTGTTAGGGGGTAATGGCGCGGGCAAATCAACACTGATGAAGATTATTGCCGGTATCGAGCAGCCAGATAAAGGCACTCTCAAGATTAGCGGTAATCATGTTAGCCATCTTAATCCCACTAAAGCCCATCAATTCGGTATTTATCTGATACCACAAGAACCATTGCTATTTCCGAATTTGTCTGTACAAGAAAACATTCTGTTTCGTTTGCCAAAGCATCAGGTAGATAAGTTTAAGATGAAACAGCTACTAGCATTACTTGGCTGCCAGTTAGATCTGCATGTCAGTGCTAGCAACCTTAATGTCGCCGATCAGCAATTGGTAGAAATTATGCGCGGCCTGATGCGTAATTCGAAAATCTTAATCCTTGATGAACCTACCGCTTCCCTGACACCAGCAGAAACCGAACGCCTATTTGCCCAGCTCCGTGAATTACAACAGCAAGGCGTCGGCATTATTTTTATTTCTCACAAAATCCCTGAAATCTATCAATTAGCGGATCAGGTCAGTGTCATGCGTGACGGTAGTATTGCTTTAAGCGGCGAAATCCGTGATTACACAACAGATGATATTATTCAGGCTATTACACCGGCCGCGCAAAATCAGCCGTTAAACGGCGCCCCAACATTGAGCCTGGATCTCAACAATAACCGGCACCGGACAGCGCCAGATCGACCAATACTGACAGTCACAAAACTGAGTGGCGAGGGTTTCAGCAATATCACATTCTCAGTGAAACCCGGTGAGATTCTTGGCTTGGCCGGCGTTGTCGGCGCAGGTCGTACCGAACTGGCTGAAACCCTTTATGGCCTGCGCCCTGCGATATCCGGTGAAGTCAAGTTAAAACAACACGCTATTAATGAGCTAACAACCGCTCAACGTCTGGCTCAGGGTTTGGTTTATTTGCCGGAAGATCGGCAGTCATCAGGACTATTTCTGGATTCATCACTCGGCTGGAATATCTGCTCACTAACCCACAACCGCGATACATTCTGGATACGCCCCGCCTATGACACCGCGGTCCTTGAACGCTATTGCCAAATCCTGAATATCAAATTCAGCCATATCAACCAGCCGATCAAAACGCTGTCCGGCGGTAATCAACAGAAAGTGCTGATTGCTAAATGTCTGGAAGCTCACCCCGCCGTCCTTATTATTGATGAACCTACACGTGGTGTGGATGTCGCGGCACGCAATGATATTTACCAACTGATTCGCCATATCGCCCAACAACAAGTGGCGATTATTTTTATTTCATCGGATCTGGATGAGGTGATTCAGATGGCTGATCGGGTGTTAGTCATGCATCAGGGAGAAATCAACGGCGAATTAACTAAGCAACAGATGGATGTTGACACCATTATGCATATCGCGTTCGGCGAACATAAACCACAACAGGCGGCATCATGTTGAAACTTATCCAGAATAACCGCGAAATTACCGCATTGATTGCTATTCTCTGTCTATTTGGCTTACTTAGTCTCATCGACCACCAGTACTTTAACTTACAAACTGTCACCCTCGTTTTCAGTAGCGCGCAGATCCTTATTTTGCTTGCAATGGGGGCGACACTAGTCATGCTGACTCGCAATATTGATGTTTCTGTCGGCTCCATTGCTGGCTTATGCGCGGTCATAATGGGAATGTCATTGAATGCCGGCTTTAGCCTGCCCGTTTCCTGCCTATTGACTCTTCTACTCGGTATGGGTGCCGGGTTCATCAATGGCGTACTGGTCGCATGGCTGAAAATTCCCGCGATTGTTACTACTCTCGGCACATTGGGGCTTTACCGCGGCCTGATGTTATTGCTGACTGACGGTAAATGGATTGAAGGTTTACCGGACGAATTAAAGCGCCTTTCCGCACCTTTATGGCTCAATATCTCACCTATCGGCTGGCTGTTAATGGTGCTGATATTAGCAATGGCGTGGACACTAGCAAAAACCCCATTTGGCCGGAGCTTTTACGCCACTGGGGACAACCTGCAAGGCGCTCGTCAACTGGGCGTTCGTACAGATAGCATTCAAATTATCGCCTTTTCCGTAAATGGCGTGATGGCCGCGCTGGCCGGGATTGTTTTTGCCTCCCAGATTGGCTTTATCCCAAATCAGACCGGTAATGGACTGGAAATGAGAGCTATCGCAGCTTGTGTGCTAGGCGGCGTCAGTCTGCTTGGCGGCACCGGTACCGTGATCGGCGCTATTTTAGGCGCATTTTTCCTGACGCAAATAAGCAGCGGATTAGTACTGCTAAAACTTCCTGCTTGGTGGAATGATTTTATTGCCGGATTTGTTCTGCTCGCGGTATTGATTTTTGATGGACGTCTTCGTTGTGCCATCGAAAAAAATATCCGCCAACAAAAATATGCCCGTTTCCTCAAAAACGATAAACGTAATCAGGTGACATAATGAGTATCGGTCAACGTTATGGTTGGGAGTTCGCCCTAGCCGCATTACTGATTATTGAAATTCTGCTATTTGGCATAGCAAACTCGCGCATGCTGGATATTAATATATTGTTGCTGAGTACCAGTGATTTTATTTGCATCGGGATTGTGGCCTTGCCGCTGACTATGGTTATTGTGAGTGGCGGTATCGATATTTCATTCGGCTCAACTATTGGTTTGTGTGCGATATCGCTCGGAGTGATGAATCAGGCCGGTATTCCAATGGCCGCCGCTATTCCACTGACGCTACTGGTCGGTGCAATATGTGGAATAATCAATGCCGCGCTAATTTTATATACCGGCATTAACCCACTGGTGATCACACTCGGTACCCTATATCTGTTCGGCGGCAGCGCCCTTCTGCTTTCCGGCATCTCCGGCGCAACCGGTTATGAAGGCATTGGCGGCTTTCCACAAGCGTTGACTGATTTTGCTAATTTGACTGTGTTTGGCCTGCCTATGCCATTAGTGCTGTTTCTACTCTGCCTCCTTATTTTCTGGCTGTTCATGCATCGTACCCACAGTGGTCGCAATATTTTTCTGATTGGACAAAGCAGTAAAGTTGCCCGTTACGCGGCAATTCCCATTGCCCGAACACTGTATCTTCTCTATACCCTGACCGGCGTAGCTTCTGCTATTGCCGCTATTGTATTAGTTTCTTATTTTGGATCAGCGCGCTCTGACCTTGGCGCGTCATTTTTGATGCCGGCAATCACCGCGGTAGTATTGGGAGGAGCCAATATTTACGGTGGTTCAGGTTCAATCATCGGCACCGCGCTGGCTATATTATTAATTGGTTATTTACAACAGGGATTACAGATGGCCGGCGTTCCCAATCAGGTATCCAGCGCCCTCTCCGGCGCCCTGTTGATTATTGCAGTGGTAGGACGTTCCATCAGCCTGCATCACCACCAAATTCGTGACTGGATACAGCGATGGCGAAATCAGAGGTTGTCTTCCTAAATCGACAGATTGAATTTTATGACATTACAGCCCCTCTGAAACCCAACAATATGGAGAGAGTAATGAAAACATTAATCCTGAAAAAACTGGCTCTAATTAGCCTATTAAGTCTGGCTTGCGCCTCTTGGGTACATGCCGCCGAAAGAATTGCTTTCATCCCTAAACTGGTCGGTGTCGGCTTTTTTACCAGTGGCGGCCAAGGCGCGGTAGCCGCCGGGAAAGCCCTGGGCGTCAATGTTACCTATGATGGACCGACAGAACCCAGTGTCGCCGGGCAAGTTCAGCTTATCAACAACTTCGTGAACCAAGGCTATGACGCTATCGTGGTCTCGGCGGTTTCACCGGATGGCCTATGCCCCGCGTTGAAACGGGCCATGCAACGGGGGGTGAAAATTCTAACCTGGGATTCAGACACCTCGCCGGAATGCCGTTCTATCTATATCAATCAGGGAACGCCAAACCAACTGGGCGGAATGCTGGTGGATATGGCGGCCAATCAGGTGCAAAAAAAGCAAGCCAAAGTCGCGTTTTTCTACTCCAGCCCAACAGTCACTGACCAAAACCAATGGGTAAAAGAAGCCAAAGATAAAATTGCCGCGGAACACCCAGGTTGGGAAATTGTCACCACCCAGTTTGGTTATAACGATGCAACTAAATCCTTACAAACCGCAGAGGGGATTTTAAAAGCCTGGAGTGATCTGGACGCCATTATTGCTCCGGATGCCAACGCTCTGCCTGCCGCGGCGCAAGCAGCAGAAAATCTGAAACGACAAGATGTTGCGATCGTCGGTTTCAGCACCCCCAATGTCATGCGTCCTTATGTTGAACGCGGAACCGTCAAGCAATTCGGACTCTGGGATGTGGTCAACCAAGGCAAAATATCAATTCATGTCGCCAATGAATTACTCAAGAAAGGTGATTTAAATGTCGGCGATAAACTAGATATTCCTGATATTGGCATTGTTGAAGTGGTACCAAACCGCGTTCAAGGCTACCGCTATGAAGCTAAAGGAAACGGTATTGTTGTTCTGCCTGAACGGGTCATTTTCACCAAAGACAATATCAATCAATACGATTTCTAATACTACGGCCCAGCAATCTCTACCATGCATGGTTGCTGGCCCAATGTCAGTGAGTTAGGAGAAGAAAAATGGCAGATTTAGATGATATTAAAGATGGTAAAGATTTTGGTATTGATATCCCGCAGAAGAACAGCCTGTTTGAACTGAAAGGCTGTGGCGCACTGGATTGGGGAATGCAATCACGACTTTCACGCATTTTTAATCCTAAAACCAATCGAACGGTTATGCTGGCTTTCGACCACGGTTATTTTCAGGGGCCAACAACCGGGCTTGAACGTATCGATATCAATATCGCTCCACTATTCCCCCATACCGATGTCTTGATGTGTACCCGTGGCATTCTGCGTAGTCAGGTTCCACCCGCGACTAATAAACCGGTGGTCCTGCGTGCTTCCGGCGCCAACTCGATTCTGACAGAGCTTTCCAATGAAGCGGTCGCGGTCGCGATGGAAGACGCTTTACGCCTGAATGTCTGTGCAGTAGCCGCTCAGGTCTATATCGGCTCTGAATATGAGCATCAGTCAATTAAGAACATTATCAAATTAGTCGATCAGGGAATGCGTTACGGTATGCCAACAATGGCAGTCACCGGCGTTGGTAAAGATATGGTTCGGGATCAGCGTTATTTTTCTCTGGCGACGCGTATTGCGGCCGAAATGGGCGCCCAAATCATTAAAACTTACTATGTCGATACAGGCTTTGAACGTATTGCCAGCGGATGCCCGGTTCCTATTGTCATTGCGGGTGGTAAAAAGTTACCAGAAAAAGAAGCTCTGGAGATGTGTTACCAGGCCATTGATCAAGGAGCTGCCGGTGTTGATATGGGCCGTAATATATTCCAATCCGAAGCGCCGGTCGCCATGTTAAAAGCGGTTCAAGCCGTCGTACACCAGAATGAGAATGCCAGCAAAGCTTACGAGTTATTTTTAAGTGAAAAACAATAAGGAGAATATAAGATGCACGTAACTTTGGTTGAAATTAATGTTAAGCAGGACAAATTAGACGAATTTATTGAAGTTTTTCGCCTTAATCATCTGGGGTCAATTAAAGAAGCAGGCAATTTACGTTTTGATGTATTACGTGATGAAAATATCCCTACCCGCTTTTATATTTATGAAGCCTATGTTGATGAAAACGCGGCTAACATACACAAACAAACTCCTCATTATCTACAATGTGTTGAGCATCTTGAATCCCTAATGTCTGAACCAAGGAAGAAGAGATCGTTTATAGGTGTGATGCCGGAAATAAAATAAATATCCCCGTCATCTTTCAAGCTGCCTCTTTGTTGGCTGCACTCACTCACCCCGGTCACATAGTTTTCTATGCTCCCGGGGATTTTGACGCTCCCTGTAATTTTTGGTCTTTTCTCTTAACCATGCCCTCCCCCTTCCAGTTCTTCCCTAGCGGCAATAAGTACTTGCTCTGGCATTGTTCTCAGAACTTCTTTAGGTTTCTTATTACCTAACCAACTATTATTCGAACCAAACCAAACAGCCAATCCCCAAGAGGTTTTTTTATCACCAAATAATGTGATGATTTTCTTAATAATATCAAGCGGTTTAAAATCTTCATCTAAAGCATATTGAGGAAAATAACCTTTACCATCAATCGTAATCGCAAAAATCTTATTACTGTTTTTCCATCTGTTTGGCCCTACACTCTTATTGCTGGATTTAAACCCATATCCATTTGAAACAGCCTCTGAGGTCAACCAGATTGAATCTGATAGGATTGACTCCTTTAAAGCTTTTCGACGTGCTGAGAAACGAGCGTCACGATCTTGCTTCTGTGCAGATGATAGTTTCCTGACAGAATTATCTGCCTTTATCTTATTGAACTCTTTCTTTTTGGGTTGAATCCTAGGTTCTGCTTTCTGATTCACTTTTTTATCGGCCTTAAGTACAGGGAACCATGTTTAAGTTTCGTTGCCATCTCAGTAGCAACCTGATCCATATCCAAACCTTCACCAGTAAAATTAGCTGGAATATTTTTTAACTCAGTTGTCCCTCGTTGAGCAAACTCAACAAAATTAATAATCTCTTCATACATATGTGCAGGCACAGCATAGAACTGGATCTGATTGTTTGATGAGACAGCAATAGCATCTCCTTGGGCTTCCGCCAAAGCTGCGCTAGGATTGGCTTTGAACTTGCTTATCGGTATGGTGTAACCACACATAACCTTCTGTAACATATAAAATACCTCCACTTAACACTGCCGTATATAGCTCTAAATATAGAGCTATATTTGGAGACCACTAACATCTCGTAGATTAATAAGTTATTAATTTACAGGGTTCTCATAATAAACCAGTACACTCTGATCATGTTTTTACTTCTCAGGACTATACTGTGAAGCAGTATATATTTGCAACTCGCGGGGCTAACACGGCATCAATATTCCTCATTCTCCTCCATGTTCTTTCTTTATAAACCTCTATTCATATTTATTCTCCAAGAATAACGCTACGTTTTCCTTGCTTATCACTAAAATCAACAAGTAATAATTCCCAACAGAATCTCTCAAAGTCACAATCTGCATTACTGAATGTCGTATTAATAATACCGATATCGCCCAATAAACAATTGCTTTAAAACCAACCAAAAAGGTTGACTTTTGATCAAATTTCGCTATTTTTGAGGAATGGAAAGAACCTTGATTAGCATTCTCCTCTTTGATACTAACTTGGAATATTTTTAAATATGCTTTCCAAACAGGCAAGCATACTTATGTTTTACCTTCTTGGCAGCATGACGAAAGTTAGAAGAAAAAGAGACGAGTCTGACAACCAAACTACTTTCTTATCTACATCATTCATACCAATGACATAGGAGTAAATATATTTTGGCTGATTTAGTGCCAATCCCAATAGGCGTAATTGTTGCAGGCAGTTTGAACACGGACAGCGCGGAAAAACCGGAGCGTACACGTAGTACGTGAGGATTTTGAGCACTGCCCAGGTTCAAAATGGCAAATAAAATAGCCCTATTGGGATAGGCCGTTAATTTATTTGACGATAAAAGGGCGAAATCAGGGACTCATCTCCGCGGGTTGTTCATCAATTGACTCGATTGGTAATAAATACCAAGTTAACCATCAAGATGAAATTCTGGTTTACGGTTTGAGCCACTCAATGTTACGTAAGAAAAACATTAAACATCAACCGGTGATAATTAGAAAACCCATTGATAAATCAACGCCTCTGTTAGGTGTTGCAATTTCCAATAATGAAGTAATGGATTGTTTTATTAACCATTATCGGACAAGTTTAAATGGAGGATTAGAATTATATTTTAATTTAAAGCTAATCGGAGCTCAAATATTGGAATACAGTGTACTCCATCCCAACTCTTTAGAAAATAATGACCAGCAACCAACACTATCGTTAATATATAAAAGTATAACGTGGAACCATATTATCGCAGGGACCGGCGGTTATAGTATATGGGAAGATACGGTATATTAATGCCAATAAGATACCACCTCCCAAACGGGAGGTATTTAGATAAACTTCAAAATAAACTTCACTCTGTAATCCATTGAATAAATATCAATCATTTTCTTTTTCTTTTTCTTTTTCTTTTTCTTTTTCTTTTTCTTTTTCTTTTTCTTCACTATCAGGTTTATTCATAGTAAGAAGACAAGAATATGCAATTGCAAAAAACAAAGCACCAAACCGGATTGATCTATAATCATAAATATTAAAATAATGTGGAAATATATATACCAGTACACCGCCATTTACAGCAATATTATGTTGAATAGTATTAACAACCACAAAAATAACAGTAAAAAGCACCGCTCGAATATAACCCTTTACATATCCCCTCAGCTTAAAAAGTACAATAAGCACGAAAGTAGACATTGCGTAATAAATAATTACAAAAAAGATATTATAATTGGATAACGTTATACCATCACTCATCTTTTTCACCATTATCTCTGTTTTCCTTTTCTTTACTATAGGGTCTATCCATAATAAGAAGACAAGGATATAAAAATAAAAGAAAATTAGCACCATATCTAATTGAATCATAATCATAAATACTAAAATAATGTGGGAATATATATACCAGCACACCACCATTTACAAAAATACCATATTGAATAGCACCAACAACCACAATAATAACAGTAAAAATCACCTCTCTAATATAGCCCCTGACATATTCACTCAGCTTAAACAGTACAATAAGCACCAAAATAGACATTACGTAATAAATAATTACAAAAAAGACATTGTAATAGGATAATGTCACATCATCATTCATTTTTTTCACCATCATTTCCACTTTGCTTTTCTCTTTCCTCACGATCAAATTTGCTCACAGGCATCAGACAGCAATATACAATAAAGAAAAACAAAGCACCAAACCGAATTGAGCTATAATCGTAAATACTAAAATAATGTGGATATATATATATCAGAACGCCGCCATTTAATAAAATATTATATTGAATAACAGTAAAAACCAAAAGAATAACAGTAAAAACAACCGCTTGAATATAAATTTTTACGTACCCCCTCAACTTAAACAGTACAATAAGCACGAAAATAGACATTGTGTAATAAATAATTACAAAAAAGACATTGTAATAGGATAATGTCACATCATCATTCATTTTTCTCACCTTTAGAAATCGAATAAATACCGAAACTAGTCACAAGATCACCAGTAATCTCAGCAAGCAAAGGTATCCTCCCCATCACCTGCCACCCTCTGATGTAATCAGTTTTTATATACCGAAATAAACGAAACGTTCCGGGCCTCACAACAGATCTTGCTATTCCGTACCCAGACAACGCCAGATCTACATAACCGTAAATTCTATCACCATCAGTTTCACTATAACCAAGCGTTTTAGCTGCATCACGATATACCCGTTATCTTTCAAGTTGCCTCTTTGTTGGCTGCACTCGCTCACCCCGGTCACATAGTTATCTATGCTCCCGGGGATTCACTCCCTTGCCGTCGCGATGCATCTTGAAATCCATAGGGTATAAACATCTCTTACCGGACCTGAAACCTCTTTTCTTAATAACAGGTAATACCCATTCTCATAAACATTATTTCCTCCCTGTATCAGTAGAGGTACACCAAAACCCGCACAAGCGGTGCCAAGAGAGGCCACGCATACGCCAAGACCAGCAAAGATTTGAGAACCACCGCTAACAAAACCAATTCCTTTCAAAGTTAAATTGATTGTTTCATCCCCTTCTTCTTTTTTTTCTTTTTGAACAATCATATATATCTGGCTATCATTCATTAACAGGTCAAATTCCTGTCTCTTTAGGTTATCTATTTCATCTTGCAGGATTGCAATACCACCATCAACAGACAAACAATTTGTACCTATCTCATGATTAACCCTTGTGATTAGTTCATTTATTTCAAAAAGGAAACGACACCCGCTTCTAGCATCAGAAAGATATCTAAAATTAAGCTTGGATGATATCTCATGTAATTCTTTAATTTTGAGTTCTAAATAATGCAAACTCTGTCTTGATGAAAATGCCATGTTAAACCTCTATAACTCGTTAATTTTGACTCATACCGATCCCCAAACAATGTGATAACCATTCCATGATCCTGTCCAAAAGAACATTGTAAGCCCTTAACCTTAGGATGCTGATTCTAAACTCCAATGGATAACCGTTATATAAAAAGGTCCTCATCCACGGCTGAATCAGATAGCTATGATTTGGTCCCACATGATCCTAATTCCTGACAATACCTATTAAGGCACTCCAATATCGAGAAATGCTTTTCCATAGCGGATACCCAGATTATCTGGGCCATACAATATCTTTACGACCTCTATCAAATCAAACCAAATCCATTAAATCACAATAATAGAACAATAAATAGTCTTTTCTTCCCCAAATATTCTATCTTCTAAATACTAACCATTATTCAAACCTAATTTTTTAAACGCTACCTATTCTTTAACAATAACAATTATATCCCCATAGAGTTTCTCATCCCTAAATAACCCGGTTATTTTCATTAATAAGATCAAGAGGATTAAAATCTTTATACTATTTTACTACCTAATACGCTTTAAATTCATTGCCCTGCTATGTGCTGTTATTTCCTTACTTATACGATTAGAATTTCATTTGAAATAACGTTTTCCATACCGGCTTAACGCAAAAGTCAGCAATATCAGTCAGGCAATGTCTCTTATGTTCAGGCGGAGAAGAGCTACGCGATTTCCCACTGTACTTTCACTACTTTAACTTTGTACATGAAGTCGCTACACATGAATTACTGACGGATATTTACTTACCGCTTAAATAGAGGCTTGTATCACCAAGCATATATCTTACAACACGTTATTAACAGTTCGCTCAAAACCTCGAAAGAACGGTACGGTCGTATTGGAGGATGGCTGCCAGCCAGCCTCCAGCATTTCATCAATAAGAATGTACAACCTCATTAATTTTTACTCAGATTAATTGGATAACTCTTTTTGGGTTATTCTCATTTTTTTCTATTAATAATAATTTCATCAAAATCATTATTACGCGTCAGCCATAGAGAAAGCGCTTTCAGCGAATCAGGGGTGAATTCATCACAGCGAGCGGTTATCTCCTCCGGCGTCAACCAGCACACATCATCAATTTCCGCTTCCTGTAAAGCAAACGGACCATGACTGATGCAACTGAATAATGCGCCACAAATACGGCAATCTTCTGCTTCATAATAAAAACTACCATGTTCCGCGAAAGGCACACCGGCAATACCTAATTCTTCTTCTGCTTCGCGTCGGGCAGAATCCAACATATTTTCACCCGCCATCACAACACCGCCTGCGGTCGCGTCCAGCTTTCCCGGATAAAAATCTTTAGTCACTGTACGATGTTGAACCAAAATCTTTCCCATGCCGTTGTGAACGACGATATAAGTCGCACGGTGTCGTAAACGTTGGGCGCGCATTTGCCGACGCGTAGCCTGAGCAATGACTTCATTATTTTCATTAACGATATCGATCCACTCAACACTCACTACATTCTCTTGTTCCATCTTCAAAAACCTTTTTTATTAGCAAAAACTTGCAAATCTACAAAATGTTTATTCTACTCAAAACAACCAAATCGATAAGGGCCCTACGAAGTTATTCGTTTCAGACGGCTCATGCAACCTTTTCACTAAACTTGGAATAGAACTGTAAAGAAACTGTAGTCTGATAAGATTTTTACTGGTAATGATAACAGGGTTGATAACTTCATCTTATCAACCCTTAAAATTAGAAAAGAGAAATCTAAACCGTCGTCCGACCATATTTCTCATTATGGCGACATTATTTTCTAGCGTTCTATTTATCCGGTTATAAATGTCAATTCGTTAATCTTAATATTTAACTTATTCATCTCTATTTTATCATAACTCTTTCTCAATCCGCGTAGCAATATTGGTATAACGTGCTAAGGCCAAAATACCACGTTTATCTTGCCGAGTATCAATAAGTGCTAGCTCTAATTGAGCATCCATATTCAAAAACAATGCATTACGTTGCCGAATATCAGGAATAATATCATTCCTTTCATTCATTGTTTTTTCAAATAATTTTTTCTGTTCTTGATAAAAAGAATATTTATCGGGAGCAAACAATTCTGCAATTCTATCACCAATGTAATGAATATAGTTAAGCATACGGTGATCAGGGACACCTAAAGCATATTTTAAGGTCGGGTTTGCATTACGTGGGAACCATTTATCCCTATCAGCACTACTTATCTGTTTAAAAAATTCCTTTTGAATCTCCGATGCCATCTTCATATTATCTTCAGTTTCATGATTCAGTGACGGAATCAAATACAATTTTGCCATGACAGGCAATACCTCTGTAAGCCGTATAAAGTTGTTTGAATCATCCTTTTTTAAAGTCTCAATAATAAGATCAGCCTTATAAAAATGAACTATTTCTCCATGATGTAAAAAAACCTCCTGACCTTTCGTCAAACCCAACAATTCAATAGCACTAAATAGATAACCCAATGGTCCCCAATAATTATAAAGCCAGTTATCCAAATCTTTTTCCGGGGGCATAGAGGGAACCAAATCATTTTCATTCACATGACGGTAATGTGTCATATTTTCCAATTCTTGTACCGCGCTGCGAGTTAATGTCCGAGGCATCCCATAGCTATACAAGCAAGGATGATACTCTTTCAGTTGGGCACTATGCAATAATCCTAAAGCGCCACCTAAACTATGTCCACAAACAAATACGTTTCGGTTTTTAGCTAAATTAATAATTTTATGAAACATATTTTCATCAGAACCGGGAACTTTTAACTGACCAATAAGATTAAACGCCTCCCAAAATCCCCTATGAACTTTACCATTATTAATAAAACCACTGCATACCCCATCTGGTTCACAACCCAATTTCAATGGTTGATACATAATATCAGTAATGGCGTCATCAACACTCGCTGTCCCTCGCCAACTGATAATAATATCCTGTTGATTAGCTGCATAAAATAATTCCGTATCTCCTATCCCGCTTTCACCCGCTTTTGAATCAATAAATACAACATCAGTGTAACGTTCACTAAATGGCACATCATAAACAATCGGCGTGCGCGCTATTTTTTCCACTTTACCGGGCAATTGAGATATATCCAGCATCTGTCGGTTAAAAAAATGAGTAATAGAACCTGCTATATCGACATTATCATCAAAATATGACAGTAATCCCATTAATGCCAAATTATAAGCATTCACCAGGGAATAATCTTTCTGATGATGTAACAATAGTACCCATGCACGAAATGGACATACTTCCAAAACATACCGGCAATTTGTTGAGAGAACACGAAAACCTTTCGGTACCGAATCCGGGAAATGATAGCGTGGCGGTTTCTCTTCTATCCATTTATCAATTACAGGCAAGCCATCACTTATCTGTCCAATCGTCACATAATGGTGTTGATGACCTTCCGTTTCCGCTTTTGGTTTGACAACTGACGCCCTAATACTGCGTTTTTCCCGTAATGGACGTTGTTCCATTTCATCAGCTAATGGTTGAGCGCTGATATATAACGTCACCGCATCAGGTGATAAGTTTTCTTCCCTAAGCAATCCTTGATTATTAGTCACACCTTTGCGTTCATCTCGGAACCTCCCGCTACTTATCAGACGATAAGGCATATTCACTAATGGATTACCTTGTTCATCAACTAATTGGAACTCCACCCAATGTTCTGTAGTTCTTTGGCTATCAATAATATCACGTGGGCATAATTCGCTCATAATTATTATCTCCCTCTTTTTATTCTGGAGTATTAATTCGACACTTATTATTAGGTCGATACATCAATAATAGTGGGAGAGAAAATTCATTCACTCAAGTATGTAATTGTAATAAAATTCAATAAATGCAAAACGAATATCATTATGAAAAACATAAGGTAAAAAATGGCAACCAAATAACAATGCAGATCATTGATTTATTTAATTTCACAAATACTAAATCCACAAAAAATAAAAACCAAAAATTCATTATTCCGATATAGAGTTATCATCACCAAAAAATTAAAAAATAATAGTTTGATTTACATAAGAAAAAAATATCCATACTAACCGTCATGATTAATCATTAAATTTTATTTTCAATGAATTAAATAATGAAAAAATTCCATCCATACTCAATCAAAACAGAAATAAGAAATTAGTTAATAATTTATCATTGATAGCATATTTTCATTAGTCACCACGCGATATATTCGTTCTATTCCCTCAGTCCATAAGGCCCCCAAAACCATCACTGAGAGTAAGATTGAAATTGACTATTCACCTTATCCCGCTAGATTTAGCGCCAAATTCTTCATAGAAACCAACCGTCACTATATGTTGACGATATTATTTAGTTACCACCAAGAACCCATCCATTTGATTAATTCTTACAATATTTTTGTCTATTTTTGATAGACGATCCTGTTCCTCGACCACATAATTTAGGCAATATTTTACTATTAATTTTTTTGATGAGATTTATTTATGTCCAAATTAGAAAAGTTATGCGCAGATTTTGCCGCTCAGACCAACATTATGTTGAATCTTTCTACCGGCGCAGTGCAATTGAACATCGGTGATTATGGCCCTTGGTGGTTAGAAGTGGATTCAACAAGAACAACACTGACTTTTCATCATACGGTGGCTTCGTTTGTGAATAGTGATGCGGAATTTTGGCTCTCATTAAACAGTAATATAAACATGCTTGGAGGAGCATGGCTTGCATTACATCAGCCAACGCAAACTATTCGTCTCTGTTTATTACAAGATATAGAACGAATCGATGCTACTGACTTGGCTAATATTCTGGGGAACCTGCAAAAAATAAGAGCTGAACTTCCTTTTCCAGAAACTAAACCCACCACTTCCGCTTCGGCCAACGATATTTTTGTTTGACCTGTTTTCTCAGGCTAAATGGTTCACAGCAGAAAATAAAATAATGGAGAAAAAATATGCCGGATTTTTCAATACAGAGAGCTAACACCAGAATCTATATTCATCAAACTGAATTGCATCAACCAACTGCAACGGATAAAACTAGCCATTGTTGCGAGCCATTATTAAATAATACCATTGATAGTCCACTGACAGCACCAACCTCGGTTATCACACGTTGGAATGAAAAATCCGTCGTAACCAATAAACAAATTGAAGCTAATATTTCTCGTTTAGCCAGCGAAAGCACTGCCGCCCATAAAACAGTTGATTCTCTCTTGTCCAACTTGGTAAAACTTTTTGTTCGCGCGGAGGGAAATGAGTTAACCGCAATCACTAAAATGCTTAATGCCTATACCGGAGATAAGCCCGGTTTTAGTATTGTCGGTCAACTTGGCGCAGGTGGATTTACTCGAATCATTAGTGAAGCACGGCAGAATGGTGTAAGACCTGATAGGGCAAATACAGAACCGCTAACATTGAGAGAGAAAGCCACAGCTTATTATGATCTCACCAACTCAGCTTATTTCCGCGATACTCTGGAGAAAATTTATTCATCACCTGACTTGAAATCAGAATTCAAGGATATAATTGATATTGGTTACTTGGAAAGTAAAAATTTTGCACCTGCTCGCGGTTCCACTAAGGAAAAGCCTTTACCAGATCAATTGAATCTCTACACTTTTAAAAATGAAAATAAACTTAATGCCTCTGAAAATCCTGAATTATATCAGGTGACTAAACAGGTAAATGGGCAAGAAGTTATTAGTAACCCGGCTCTGGCCGGCAATAGTCTTACAAAAGTCCAAAATGATTTCAGAACAGCAGCGCCTGATAAGGATAGTGTCTGGTCAACCGCCGCTTCACTTGAAGCCAATAATCGTCTGACCAGCCGGGAATCGGCATTTGCCAGTTTAAATCCTCGCAACCGGTTGGACAGAACTGACTATCAATTTGGTCGGTCAGAACCTATCAAAGCACATCAAGAGTTAGCTAAGGACAACATTATCGTACAACGTGGTAACGGCTTTTCTGTCTGGAATGTGAAAGAAAATACAGGCTTTTCTCAGGATGCCGCTTTACACAATTTGCCAACTGTCGCTGCGCCTTCGGGTACTACGGATCGTTTTATTACTGCGGCCAGGTTGTTGGGCGCCGGTCTGAAAAATGATCTTGCTTTAGGTACGCCTACTAACGGCGAATCACCAGAGCAATCCATTCAACGTGGGGATCGGGAAATGAAAGAGCTCACTCGATGGCTGGCAACCGGTTATCTGGTTGATGATAATCATCATTCTATGATTGAAGTTAATTTAGGCGCGGCTAACCACGGTTTAGCGCCTCAGTGGGGATTGAATCTCTATACCGAACCCTTTTCTTCTCCTATCCATGCCAAAGGGTTTAGCGTATCCAGCCAGGAAATATTGGCGGAATTAGAAGGCCGTGATGATGTCCACACAGATTACTCTACTTTCAGGAAAGATCTGTACGGCGGAAGTCGGGCAACAGTTAACGCGGATGGCAGCATAAAAACAAGCTCCAAATAAGTACGCTTTTCTCCAGAAGAAAAACTGATCATTTCTTTATTCATGATCTTCCTGTCGTACTGCTCAGGAAGATCACGTTGGTCTTAGGCTAGGAAGGATATCAACATACCTTACACACTGCACAAATTAATGGTAATGTGTGACCCAATTACGTGTTCCACTGGAGGTTCCATGATCGATCTGTATTATGCTCCAACGCCAAACGGCCATAAAATCACCCTCTTCCTGGAAGAAGCGGGTCTTCCCTATCATATTCACCGAATTGATATTGGCGCCGGAGATCAATTCAAACCTGAATTTCTTGCCATTTCGCCTAATAATAAGATTCCCGCCATCGTTGATCAGCAACCAGTCGATGGGGGTAAACCTATCGCCATTTTCGAATCTGGCGCCATTCTTACTTATCTGGCAGAGAAAACGGGTAAGTTACTCAGCAAAGATATGCGTGAGCGTATTCAAAGCCTACAATGGCTGTTTTGGCAGGTCGGGGGCTTTGGCCCAATGCTAGGACAAAATCACCATTTTAGTCACTTCGCGCCGGAGAAAGTCCCTTACGCGATTAATCGTTATCAGGAAGAGACAAAGCGCTTGTATCAAGTCCTAAATACTCAATTGGAAAAAACACCCTATCTGGGCGGTCAGGAATACAGTATTGCTGATATCTCAACTTATCCGTGGGTTCGTGCCTATGAACGTCAGAATATTGATCTGAACGATTATCCGGCAGTGAAAAAATGGTTTGATGCTATCAGCCAACGCCCCGCCACTCAAATTGCCTATAGCAAAGCCTAATACTTGTCTGCGGGGTAACTATTTCCCCGCAAAACTTGATCCGACTGACAGATAGCGATATCTTTAACCACCAGCCCTTATATCTCTGCTATATGCTATAGTTTTTATATCAACAACAGTTCTTATATCAACAATTTAGATTATAGGAGTGGTTATGCGTATTTTAATCACTGGCGGAACAGGTTTGATTGGTAGCCGTCTGGTTTGCCAACTTCTTTCTTTATCCCATTCCATTACTATTCTAAGCCGCTCACCTCAAAAAGTTTATTCTCTATTCAGCAACCAAGCTGAATGCTGGACCAGCCTGAAAGATAAAACCGATCTCAACGATTTTAATGCCGTAATCAATCTTGCTGGCGAACCCATAGCAAACAAGCTATGGACTTCAACGCAAAAAGAGAAGCTGTGCCAGAGTCGCTGGACATTGACAGAGCAACTCAGCAAGCTCATTAATGCCAGCCAGACACCACCAGAAGTCTTTATTTCCGGCTCTGCGGTAGGCTATTACGGGGATCAGAATCAAACAGTCGTCACAGAGCATGAGCCGCCTCATGATGAATTTACTCATCAGCTATGTAAGCAGTGGGAACAACTTGCATTACAGGCAGCCAGTGATAAAACCCGGGTGTGTCTTTTACGTACTGGTGTTGTACTGGCAAAAAACGGCGGAGCACTGAAAAAAATGCTTCCCCTGTTCCGTCTTGGGCTTGGCGGCCCTATGGGGAGCGGGAAACAGTATCTGCCCTGGATTCATATTGACGATATGGTGAATGGCATCTATTACCTGTTAATGACGCCTGATTTGAGCGGTCCTTTTAATATGACCGCCCCTTATCCAGTACATAATGATCAATTTGCCGCAACACTGGGAGAAGTATTGCACCGCCCTGCCATTATTCGAACACCTGCTTTTGTGCTGAAATTACTGATGGGAGAAGCTTCAGCGCTGGTACTAGGCGGGCAACAGGCCATACCGCATAACTTGGAACAAGCGGGTTTTGGCTTCCGCTATTTTCAGCTAAAAGAGGCATTTGAAGACCTGCTAAATGCTAAATCTCAACGCTTTTAGCCCCTTGCCAGCGGGTAAATAGATCATGAGGCAGCTCAATATCAAACTGATCAAGCACTCGGTTAACTGTCTGGTCAATAATATCCTGAATCTGTTGAGGCTGATGATAAAATGCAGGCACAGGCGGCATAATCACCGCGCCAATTTCCGCCGCTTGAGTCATCAGCCTGAGATGCCCCAAATGCAACGGCGTTTCTCTCACCCCAAGCACTAACTTACGACTTTCTTTTAATACAACATCTGCCGCTCTGGTCACTAATCCATCAGTATAGCTGTGAACAATACCTGAAAGGGTTTTTATTGAGCATGGCAGAATGACCATGCCCGAAGTTTTGAATGAACCTGAAGAGATGGCAGCGGCAATATCTCTGCTGTCATACACAACATCAGCCAGCGCCTGCACATCTCGTAAACTATAATTTGTTTCAAGCGCCAGTGTCTGGCGGGCGGAACGACTGATAACCAGATGTGTCTCTATTCCTTCAACTGGTTGTAAAACTTGCAGTAGCCTTACGCCATAAATAGCCCCGCTTGCTCCTGTAAGCCCTACTATCAATCTTTTCATTTTTTCCTCATCAAACACTGAACAGCTATTTAAACCCGAGGGCCATCAACCTTCATTATAGATATCCAAGTTTTCGATTTCATTCTGATTATTCAGCTTTACTTCATCATCTTTACGCAGATTCTCCAGATAATAGAGATAAGTCTGGTCGACGTCTTTGGTAACATAAACACCATTGAATACTGAACACTCAAACCCATCAATATCCGGGTTTTCTTCACGAACAGCGTCGATCAGATCGGTTAAATCCTGAAATATCAATGCATCTGCACCAATAAGTTGACGAATTTCATCCACTTCACGCCCGTGAGCAATCAGTTCATTTGCATTGGGCATATCAATGCCATAAACATTCGGGAAACGCACTTCTGGTGCTGCCGAAGCAAGATAAACTCTCTTCGCGCCCGCTTCACGCGCCATATCAACAATCTGTTCTGACGTTGTACCACGTACGATAGAGTCGTCCACCAATAGCACATTTTTATCACGGAATTCCGCGCGATTAGCATTCAGTTTACGGCGGACTGATTTCCGGCGTTCCTGTTGCCCAGGCATGATAAATGTCCGGCCAACATAGCGATTTTTCACAAATCCCTGACGATAAGGTTTTCCGAGTATGCGGGCAATTTCTAGCGCGACATCGCAAGATGTTTCGGGGATTGGAATCACCACATCAATATGCAAATCTTCCCATTCACGGGCGATTTTGGCCCCCAGTTTATGCCCCATCCGTATGCGAGCGTTATAAACCGAAATTTTATCAATAAAAGAATCTGGGCGAGCTAAATAGACAAATTCAAATAAGCAGGGGGTCAGAGAAGGATTTTCAGCACATTGACGACTAAATAGCTGACCTTGTTCAGTAATATAAATTGCTTCACCTGATGCGACATCCCGTAGGAATTCAAAGCCTAGCGTATCCAATGCAACGCTTTCAGAAGCGACCATATATTCATTACGGCCATCATCCAAGGTACGCTTACCTAAAACCAACGGACGAATACCATGCGGATCACGGAAAGCCACTAATCCATGACCAATAATCATCGCAATGCAGGCATAAGCACCACTCACCTGTTTATGCATTGCCGCTACTGCCGCAAAAATATTGTCAGGCTCCAATGGATAATGCTGGAAGCAATCTAGTTCACTAGCAAAAACATTGAGCAAAATCTCAGAATCTGACGTGGTATTCACATGGCGACGGGCATCCTCAAACAGTTTTTTCTTCAACTCATGAGCATTCGTCAAATTACCATTGTGTGTCAATGTAATACCAAATGGAGAGTTCACATAAAACGGTTGAGCCTCCGATGCACTGGAACTGCCCGCTGTCGGATAGCGAACATGACCAATCCCGATCGTTCCCTGTAAACGCAGCATATGCCGGGCTTCAAACACGTCTCTCACTAAGCCATTGGCCTTGCGTAAACGAAACCCATTGTTACCATCAATAGTGGCAATGCCCGCAGCATCTTGCCCACGGTGCTGAAGCACCGTCAACGCATCATAAATCGACTGGTTAACCGGTGTAAAACCGACGATACCAACAATACCGCACATGTAGTTTTTCCTCATCAGCCAAACGGAGAGGTATATTTCTCCGGCAAGAAACTTGACGCATTTTGCAGGTAGTCAAAGAACCACCTAATGATATGACTGAACTGTGGGATCAATTGTGACTGTTTCCAATCTTCACTTCGAGCCAGTGGTGTAAATGTATCCAGAAAAAACAGAATAGCCGCGACAATCAGTACACCACGCAATGCCCCAAAGCAGACCCCCAATACTCGATCAGTACCTGACAATCCAGTCCGTTGCACAAGAGAACCTATCACATAGTTCACCACGGAACCGACAATCAAAGTAGCAATAAACAGCAACGCAATAGCGATCCCATTACGCACCAATTCATCTTCAAAACGGGTGAAATAGACCGCTAAGTAAGTATAAAAATGGCTTGCCACAAAGAAAGCACATCCCCAAGTAACCAGCGATAACGCCTCACGAATAAACCCACGAATCAGGCTAACTAATGCCGAGAAGCCAATAATGGCGATAATAACGTAATCAATCCAAACCATGTTTTAATTCCAAAATAGACACCTCGGCATCCGTTTCAAGTGCATTCTAACAGAAAACGAAAACGTTTGCGTAGCAAGATTTCCTATCCCGCTGAAAATAATTGGACGGCGAATTTGAGTAATCACCATCACCGCAATCACTTAAGATTTACTTCTTCATGATCGTTGTCCTATTCGTCACATAGGCATCGCCCACTTTTTATTACAATCGGTAACTATTATGGCCGATAACTCCTTACTTGCCCTTGTAATCCAGTCAAACTTTTCAATTCTGATAATGCCGAGTCAAGTTGTTGCTTAGAGGCATTCGGACCAACATATATTCTGGTTAATTGCCCCTGAACCGGAGATGAAGGAACCGTATAAACCTGATAACCGGACAAACGTAATCTGGCAACGATTTCATCTACCTTTCCGGCATTTTTTAAAGCACCCAGTTGTACGATATAAGCCTGCCCTTGCGGGGCGGTTTCAACCGGTTTAACTTCAGGTTTCTGCTCTGGCTTGATGTCTGGTTTAGGTTTAAGCGCCGGAGCGAGCGGCTTAGTCTCTGGTTTTGGTTCAAGCTTAATCTGTGGTTGAAGCTTCACTTCTGGCTGAGCAACAGGAGGGACTATCAGCGTGGGATTAGGAGTAGTAACCAATGGTATTTCCGGCTGCTCCAATGTTTCTGGTTGCAATGCCTCTGTCTCATCTTCCAGAGGCACTGATAATATTGGTGGATTAAGAGGAGGTATAGATTCAATTTCTTGCTCATCCCCAGGCTTTGGAACCAAGGGAATTGATGCAAATTTATCTTCGTTATATTTCTTGTTGCCGTCTAATAACGCAGGCAGCACAATAACACCCAATGCTACCAAGACAATTGTTCCAACCAAACGATTCTGAAATCTACTTGCCACTTCCCTTCTCCCTGTCCAGAGCCTCCATGACATGCGCTACCGTGTGGAATGAACCACAAACGACAACAATATCTTGCTCATCAGCATCAACCATCGCCTGATGCCAGGCACTTTCCACATCAGTAAATAGCCGTGGCTGTTCAAGATACTGCGCCAATGTCTGTGCGTCCGCACCACGCAATTCAGTCAACGGAGCGCAATACCACTCATTTATTTGCTGTGACAGGCAAGTCAGTGTACCGGCAATATCTTTATCACCTAACATACCCACGACACCCAGGATTCTGCTACCCGGTTGGCGAGGTAATTGGGCCAGTTTCTGTACCAGATAAGCCGCCGCATGGGGATTATGCGCCACGTCCAAGATCAACAATGGATTTTCACGAACTATCTGGAAACGTCCCGGCAACTGTGCATTTTGCAGCCCTTGATGGATGGCGCTCTCATTAATAGCCCGGCTGACTTTATCATCTTGTCGTAACAGGCAACAAATAACTCCCATTGCCGTCGCGGCATTCATCAGAGGAACATTTGGCAAAGGTAGATTGCTAAATAGCCTATCATCAGACTGCCAGAGCCAGTTTTTATCCTGTTGAGAGAAACGCCAATCAACGCCGCAACGGAACAACTTGGCGCCTAATTCGTCCGCAACTTCCGCCACAGAAGATGGCATATCCGGCTCACCCACTACGGCAAAATGATCTTTACGGAAAATCCCCGCCTTCTCACGACCAATATGCTCGCGGTCCGACCCCAACCAATCAATATGATCAAGTGCAATGCTGGTAATAGCGGCAATATCGGCATCTACAATATTTGTCGCATCCAACCGCCCACCTAAGCCTACTTCTAAGATGACCACATCCAGACAAGCTTGTTTAAACAGTTGCAAAGCCGCCAATGTGCCATATTCAAAATAAGTGAGTGAAATATCGCCGCGACGAGATTCAATATCCGCAAATACACGACAGAATTCCTGTTCAGGTAACTCTTTCCCCTGAATACGCACTCTTTCGGTATAACGTACAAGATGCGGAGAGCTGTAAACACCCACTCTCAGCCCGGACGCCAACAAAATAGATTCTATCGTGCAACAGGTGGTTCCTTTGCCATTAGTCCCGGATACAGTGATCACCTTAGGCGCAGGATTAACCAATTCTAACGTTTGGGCAAGCTTCCCCACACGCTCAAGCCCCATATCAATGGCCTTAGTGTGCAGGTTCCCAAGATAGGAAAGCCACGTCATCAATGGCGACGTGGCTCGAGGAATTTGTAAAGTGTCAGACATCTTCTTTATTGGTGTTTATTTGAATATCCGCCTCGACATCAGCGGGTTCTGCCACAAATTCAGCAACAATTGGCTTAGTACCTGGCTGCGACTGATGAGTGAGTTTAGAAAGTAAACTGGCAAGTGTGTCACGCATTTCAGGACGACGAACAATCATGTCAATCGCTCCCTTTTCCAGCAAAAACTCACTACGCTGGAAACCGGACGGTAATTTTTCACGGACAGTCTGCTCAATAACTCTTGGCCCGGCAAAACCAATCAATGCCTTTGGTTCAGCAATATTGATATCACCTAACATCGCCAGACTTGCCGAAACACCGCCCATTGTCGGATCGGTCATGACAGAGATATAAGGCAAACCACGTTCTTGCATTTTTGCTAAAGCGGCACTGGTTTTCGCCATCTGCATCAATGACATCAATGCCTCTTGCATACGAGCGCCGCCACTGGCAGAAAAACAAATCAGAGGACAATTGTCTGCCAACGCTTGTTCTATGGCACGGACAAAACGGGCTCCAACAACCGAAGCCATAGAACCGCCCATAAATGCAAATTCAAAAGCAGCAACAACAACTGGCATACCACTCAGAGTGCCTTTCATCACGATCAGGGCATCTTTCTCTTGGGTTTGTTTCTGCGCCGCTGATATACGATCTTTATACTTTTTGGAATCGCGGAATTTAAGAATATCTTTTGGCTCTAATTCCCCTCCTAATTCCGTCGTTGCTCCTTCATCAAGAAATGTCGCCAATCGGGTACGCGCCGAAATACGCATGTGATGATCACATTTAGGGCAAACCTCAAGATTGCGCTCTAGCTCAGCACGGTAGAGCACCTGACTGCAACTATCACATTTAGTCCAAACCCCTTCTGGAATATTCGCTTTACGAGTTTGGGTAATGTTGCTTTTATTAAGAATTTTTTCAATCCAGCTCATTGAATGATCTTTCCGTCTGAATCTGGCTTATGCCAGTTTTGTTATTTGTGTGCCATTAAACCACAATGCTATTACAGTGTGGATAAAAAACTGCTCAAACCTGTTACCGGTTATCACTATTCTGCTTCATCACCGCACGACGATGACGCCAAATTTCAATCACTCCGGGCAGGATTGAGATAAAGATGATAGCGACAATCAACAGTTTCAAATTCTGTTGTACCATTGGCATATCACCGAATATATAACCAGAATAGGTGAATAACAGTACCCAAACTAGTGCGCCAATCACGTTATAAGCAGCAAAACGACGATAAGACATTTTCCCCATACCTGCAACAAATGGTGCGAATGTTCTGATAATCGGTACAAATCTCGCCAAAATAATTGCCTTCCCACCATGTTTTTCATAAAACTCATGTGTTTTATCTAAATAACTGCGACGGAAAATTTTTGAATTTGGATTAATAAATAATCTTTCGCCAAAAATGCGACCAATAGCATAGTTCACAGCATCGCCAATAACAGCCGCAATAATCATCAACACCACCATGAGATGTACATTCAGATCATTTGAGTCCAAAGCCGCTAAAGCACCGGCGACAAATAACAGCGAATCTCCCGGCAGAAACGGCGTAATCACTAATCCTGTTTCACAAAATAAAATCAGAAACAGAATGCCATACACCCAATGACCATATCGTGCGACCAGTTCGGCTAAATGAATGTCAATATGGAGAATGAAATCAATAATAAATTTAGCAAAATCAACAAAATGAGTCAGAAATTCCATCATATTCCCCGCGATGCCAAAACATCCGTGTCGGCAACTAACAAATGTTAAATCAGATCATCTGCCAAAAACAGAGGTCCCATAGCAGCGCCAGGCAAATCAAATTGCGCCGGATAATCAACCGCAACCAAATACAACCCTGCCGCTTTTGCCGTCGCAGCGGCTTTCGTCCGGTCTTTTAAAGCAAGCAACTGGGCCATCCAGTTAATATCCTGATTCCCACAACCAATTTCCATCAGGCTACCGGCTATATTACGCACCATATGATGTACAAAAGCATTGGCTTTAATATCTATGACAACATAATGCCCATAACGGTTGACATTAATGTGCATTACATTACGCCAAGGTGTTTTAGATTGGCATTGCACTGCACGGAAAGAGGTAAAATCATTTTCCCCTAACAAACATTGCGCTGCCTGATGCATCCGCTTTTCATCCAGTGGATAGTGAAAATGGGTCACGCCATTGGCCAGCACTGCCGGACGGTAACGATGATTAAAAATAATGTAACGGTATCGTCGGGCAGTCGCACTAAAACGGGCATGGAAACTCTCATCCACGGTTTTTACCCAACGAACAGCAATATCCGGCGGTAAGTGTACGTTCACACCCATTGTCCATGCGGCATCCTTGCGCTGAACAGCCGTTTCAAAATGCACAACTTGCCCTGTCGCATGTACTCCAGCATCGGTCCGACCAGCACAAAATACTGATACAGATTCATCGGCGACTTTTGATAATGCTTCCTCAAGGCATCCTTGAACACTTTTCACTTCTTGCTGACGTTGCCAGCCATAATATCGGCTGCCATCGTACTCAATGCCCAATGCAATTTTCATTTTTGAACCTGGCACAGATTCCGTTTGTTCTGTACCGAACATCAGTAAAATTGCTCCTGAATCAGTTTTTCCGCTATCTCAACAGCCATTAATGCACCACCAAATCGGATGTTGTCGGCCACAGACCAGAATTGTAATACTTCCGGCATACCATAATCATGGCGCAGACAACCAATACTCAGCGCATCATTACCTGATGCTTCTGTCACCGGCGTCGGATAATCGCCTTCATCTGCAACGTTAATATCAACCATCCGCTCTAATTCTTCTCGAGCTTCTTCCACTCCGACCGGACGCAAGGTTTCCAAATGAACGACCTGAGCATTACCATAAAAAACAGAAGACTGAACGCAACTCACTGAAATGGGTAGTCCCTCATCCTGTAAAACTTTGCGTATTTGATCCACAAGGCGACGCTCTTCACTCACAGAACCTTCAACATCTGTTGGCAACGGCAAGAGATTAAATGCCAGTTGTTTACTGAAACGGCCTGGCTCCGGTGGGATGCCGTTAAGTAAACGAGCGCTCTGCCCGGCTAATTCATCAACCGCCGCCTTGCCATGAACGGAAACAGAGAACAGATTAGTCAAATGCAAACGTGCAATTCCAGCAGTATCCACCAGCGGTTTAATGGCTGTCAGTACCTGACTGGTCATATTATCCGCCAAAGCGATAATATTACGATTGCGATAATCCGCCAATGCATGAGGGTTAACACCCGGAACAACTAAAGGTACATCCGGTTCCATAGCAAACAACCCACTGCTATCAATCACCAGACAACCTTCTTCTGTCGCTTTTTCAACATATCGTGCCGTGGCTTCTAATCCAGCCACGAAAAAAGCGAGTTGTACCTGTGACCAGTCAAAATCAGCGGCATCGCCAACAAAAAAATTTTTACCATTAAAACGCAGGCTTTCACCGGCACTGCGCTCACTGGCGAGAGGATACAATTCACCAACGGGAAACTGACGCTCTTGTAATAACGCCAATATCGCTTCACCTACTGCCCCTGTCGCACCCAACAGGGCAATATTCCAACCTTCTGACATGTTGGTTTTCTCCATCTATATTTCTGACATGCAGATATATTTCTACACGAATTAAATCAGTTCTGTGCTGAAACCAAGAGCGGCTAACAATTCAGCACTCTCTCTGTTATCACAACACACAGTCAGGGATGACCATTCCCGGCGTTCTAAATAGTTCTTGCGCAGATAATCAAATTGCCCTTTTTGACCGGCCGCTTGCCGTAATGGCATATCATCGCGGCGCACATCATACACTAAATGCATCAACCGCTTCAGTGTGCTTTGAGTCACATTTCCATGCAGGGTAACCCGGCTGAAATCCGGTTCCGGCAATAGATCAGATAAAGCCACTTTGCGAGGGTGACCGAGGAATCCGCAGTAAGCTTCAAATACCTGTGTAGTACCACGCGCTTTACCTTCGAGGGTATAACCTGCGATATGCGGTGTACCAATATCAACTAATTTCAGTAATGGCAGGGATAAATCAGGCTCCGGCTCCCAAACATCCAGAACAACACTGAGTTTCTTGCCGCGTTTTAACTCGGTAAGCAATGCTTGATTATTGACAACCTCGCCGCGGCTGGCGTTAATCAATATGCAATTATCCGGCAAAGCTGACAATAATTCAGCATCCACTAAATGGTGGGTTTTATATGGACCCGATGTATTCAATGGCGTGTGGAATGTCAGAATATCCGCCTCTTTAACCAGTTTCTCCAACGGCCAAAAGTCACCAACATCCCCTCTGGCAGCTCTTGGCGGATCACATAAAAGTGTCCGCACACCAAGAACAGCTAACCGTTCCGCCAGTCTACTGCCGACATTACCGACACCAATAATTCCGACAACTTTATCTTTAAGCTCAAAACTATCACGTTCAGCCAGCAACATTAATGCAGAGAAAACGTATTCAACCACAGCAATGGCATTACATCCCGGCGCCGCTGAAAACCCAATTCCTGCCTGCGAT
Source organism: Photorhabdus namnaonensis (assembly GCF_001684335.1). Classification (GTDB taxonomy): domain Bacteria; phylum Pseudomonadota; class Gammaproteobacteria; order Enterobacterales; family Enterobacteriaceae; genus Photorhabdus; species Photorhabdus namnaonensis. The sequence continues at coordinate 198,957 of NZ_LOIC01000061.1, read as the reverse complement.
AACCACGACTGATCCACATGGTCAGTCCCTGCGGTAGCCGTGCCGATAAATTTTATTGTGCTACTTTTCAATAATTCCTCATTGACCTTAGTCACCGAGCGAACCATAAATGCGTCCGCATTATCTAGTACACCTTTCGGCACCGGACGCCCCGGAATAGCTTGCACATCCCCCAATGGCTGAAATAGTTGTTCAGCATAAGGCATATTTTCATCAACCAGAATCTTCACTTAATTCCATCCTGTGGCGTAAAACGGACGTAGCTAACTATTCTGCCATTTAATCATAACAAAACCCATAATAACGGTTTCTTTTATTATTAACTTTTCCTGAAACGGTCCGGTGTCGTACCCGCCAATTGCTGAAACACTGCAATAAAAGCAGAAGATGAGCTATAACCCACATCAAAAGCGACTTCATTCACTGTTTTCCCTTGTTCCAATAAGGAAATAGCATGCAAAAACCGTAACCGTTGCCGCCACTCACGAAATGACATTCCCAATTCTTGTCGGCAACGCCGTGACAACGTACGTTCCGAGGTATAACACCGTTTTGCCCATTGTGCTAATGATCTATTATCAGCAGGATTATGTTCAAGTTCCTGTAATATCGGCGCCAAAAGTTTATCTTTAGATGAAGGCAGATAGGTATATTGCACAGGAGACTGGACCAATTGATCAATCAGCACCTGAGCTAACCGCAAATCCTGCTCTGTTTCCGGCACCTTCAAGCCACGTTCAAAACAATCAGCCATAATGATATTGAATATTGGACTTAGCCGGATAATACAAGGTTGCTCTGGTAATAATTTTCCCCACCGAGGAGAGATATCTATTGCCCTAAATCGCATGGCCTTTTTGCTATAACCCGAATGTTCTATTCCTTCCGGTATCCAGACACAAAATTGTGGTGGAGCCAAAAAATGTTGTTCCCCAACACTCATTGCCATTACGCCACAAACGACATAAATAAGTTGCCCAAATGAATGGACATGACGTAAACATTCTGTATTCGCACTGAATAATTCGTTACGAAAAGAGATACTCGCAGGAATAGCCATGACATCTACAGGTTCATTCAGCTTTTCTGTCATATTGTCTTAATTGCCTTATCTATTGTCTGATTATCGTTATATATAATAAACCAGACATCTTTAGACTGAACCTTCATTTTTATCTCAATGCGATTCACTTATATGAATATGATTTTTCCACTTCTGGCAGTCTTGATTTGGTCAATTAATGCTGTGGTGAGTAAAGCCTCTGCCACCGTTATTGATCCGGCTGCAATCTCTTTTTACCGCTGGTTCCTTGCTTTCCTCACATTAACCCCCTTTGTTGTATTACCTGTCATTCGCCAATGGAAAACAATCTGCCAACACTGGTGGAAACTTTTAATACTTAGCTCACTTGGTATGGCGCTTTATCAAAGCCTGGCTTATTACGCGGCACACAGCGTCAGCGCAACATTTATGGGAATTCTTAATTCACTTATTCCTCTTTTAACTGTCGTCATCAGTATATTTGTTTTACGTGTTATCCCCACTGTCGGTATTGCTCTCGGTACTGTTTTATCCCTGTTTGGTTTAGTCTGGTTGGTTAGCGCCGGTGATCCTATATTATTGCTACAACATGGTTTAGGTCGCGGAGAGTTGATGATGTTGATTGCTTCCATCTCCTACGCACTCTATGGCGTATTAACCAAACGTTGGTCTATTCCATTACCTAACTGGCAATCTCTGTATGTGCAAATCGCTTTTGGCGTCCTGTTATTACTGCCCAATTTTTTGTTAGCAAAAGATGTTCAACTAAACACCAACAATATTTCGTTAGTCCTATTCGCTGGTATTCCGGCCTCAATTCTCGCTCCCTACTTATGGATACAAGGTGTTATAAAGCTTGGCGCTAATACTGCTTCCATATTTATGAATCTGGCTCCGGTATTTACCGCAACTATCGCTATTCTGGTTCTGCATGAAGAGATGCACAGTTACCACCTAATTGGCGGAGGTATAACGTTATTGGGCGTTATGCTGGCACAGCAACTACGTACTCCTCTTATTGGACGTAAGACAGAAAAATCTCAGGAAATTAATCGTCAGAAAGCCTAAAAGGAATTCTAACCAATAAACCGCCCAGTATTTCACTGGGCAATAATTGGAGATGAGCGCCATGATAAATACTAATATCTTTGACCAAAGCTAATCCCAGCCCTGCTCCATCATGACCAGCGGCATTATCAAGACGATTAAAAGCCATCAGAGACAAATTGACTTCCTCTTTAGCAATCCCCGGCCCACTGTCATCCACTTCCAAATAACAGTATGCTTTACAAGGGCTGAGAATCACTCTAGCCGTGACAATGCCACCTTCCGGCGTATATTTAATCGCATTGTCCAATAAGTTAGCGCACATCTCTGTCAGTAATACAGGTTCCCCCTTGATCCATTGCGCGTTTTCTCCTTCATAACCCAAATCAATATGTTTACTTTCAGCCTGTTGCAAACGAGAAAAACACGCCTGTTGCAACAATTCAACCAAATTGACTGGCTTATAATCCCTCACGGCCTCCTTTTCATGCGCTTTCAAACGAGAGAGTTGTAATAAACGATCCGTCAGAGAGATAGTATTATCCAATGTACTATTAATGGCCTGTAAACTTTCTTTCCATTGCATGGGATCTTCGCTGGCAAGCGCTACCGCTACTTGAGTTTTTAATACCGTTAATGGCGTTCTGAGTTGATGGGAAGCATCCGCGCTGAACCTCTCCTGTCGGCTCACCATCAGTTTCAGTCGCTCTATATAACGATTAAATGCATATAATAATGGGGAAAGCTCTGACCAAGGCAACATATCCGGTAATGGGGTGAGATCATTAGCGGGACGACGGACCATGACGCCAGAAAGTTTATGCAATGGTTTAAGTAACTGTTTCAACAGAAAGTAAGCCAGAATCAGAGTCAAACCAACCACTGTTCCTTGACTCATCAAAGATGATATTAATAATTGTTGTGCAAGATAATGTCGGGAAGCCACTGTTTCGGCGACCAGTATCAACGCCATTCCCATCATCCCTCCTTCATTAATTGGCTGATAAAGAGCGGCAACTCTAATAGGATGGCCGTGATATTCAGCATCATAGAAATAAACCAGAGCAGTGTATAAATTGGAGCGAAGCGTATCTTTAGGTATTAAAGGCAAATCATCATAACCAGAAATGGTTTTCCCTTCAGGAGATAACACCTGATAAAACAACCTATCATTCATATTTCGCTCAAAACTATCCAGAACAACATAAGGTACATCGACAATCAATTGATTATTCTGGACAGCCAGCCGTTCTGCCACAGTTCGAGCCGATGCCAATAAAGTACGGTCATAAGCCAATGTCGCCGCATTCTCAGCACTGAAATAAAGAGTGCAAACCGATAAACAACCCAACAAAAATAGCGGAACGCCAAAAAACAAGAGTAACTGGTGAAACAAAGAGTTCGGTACTTTAAACCATCTCATCTTTCTGGCGCTCCAGACGATAACCTAACCCCCGTAATGTACTGATCCCCACATTACTGCCTGACAATTTTTTCCGAATCCGGTGTACATAAAGTTCAATACTTTGTGGGTTTGCTTCATCTAACAATGCAAATACCTGTTCAAATAGCTGTTGTTTAGAAACTGGCCTCCCTCGACGATGGAACAATGTTGTCAAAACCGAAAGTTCCCGTGGCGTCAAAGCCAATGGCTCATCGTTCAGGACAAAGTAACCATCATCCTGATAAACAAGGGAGCCGAATGTCAGCGTTTCCTGTAACACATTTGCACTACGCCGAAGTAATGCCCGGATACGTGCCTCCAATTCCTGTAAATCAAAAGGTTTCGTCAGATAATCATCAGCACCAGAATTAAGCCCTTTCACTCGCTCAGAAACATCAGTCTTCGCCGTTAATAATAATACCGGCAAATTTTGCCCACGTTTACGCAAACGAATCAACAATGAAAGGCCATCCAGCCTCGGCAAAGAAACATCTAAAATCAACAATGCATAGCTTTCTGTCTGCAATAATTGATCAGCGATGATGCCATCATTCGCGACATCTACAGCAAACCCCGCACTACTCAATGCTTTTTGCAACCAGTGCAATAATTCCGGGTGGTCTTCCACTAACAGTAAGCGCATATTTTAAATATCTAACCGATTCATATAAATATAATTACAAACATAACTATATTTTCAGTTTATATCACCATACCTATTTTCCTGAAAAATAGTCAGACACTGACTCAATTCCATTTTCATGACAAAATACCGCGCTATCAATAACAGGATATTTTGTCATACCAAATCAAGTAATAGATTTCTATTACCTTTTCCATTTACTCAGATATTGCCATAAGCACAGGGGTAAAATCAAAACGTTCATCCAATGCAGACGCCACAGAGACATTAGACAAAGTAAGTTTTATTTCACTGCCTACTTTCAAACTAAAATTCGATATCACCATCGGCTCTTTATCATTAAGAAATGCGGATAAGCCCGTCATTTTTAAAACCTTATCTGTATCATTCTTAATATTAATTGAGATTTTGGTCTTTGATGCCATTGAACTATCTATCTGGCTAATTTTCTTCTTCACCTCTTTTGGTACGCTTATCACCAAGATATCTGCACCATCACCGTAAAGATGAATACCCTGAGTAGAACCCGTTATACTTGAATTTCCTACACTCACAGGAACTTTAAAGTGAGCAAACGAATCCATATTTTTTCTAAAACATTCCACGTATTCCACATTGGCGAAAATAGCGGGTACTTTTTCCTGAGCGTCTAACAAAGATTTTGATGGTTGTCTGGAATCTTTATAATCACCACAAGCACTGACTTCAACCAACAAATCAGATGTCACTGTTTTAACTTGCTCAGATAACAACTGGTTAATAGATACCGAAGTACTAAGTTCCGTTTTACATCCCGCCAAAGCAAAAGCCATAGCGCTCCCCACAGCACTACAAAGAATCAATTTTTTCATCATTTCCTCAATTCAGATTTCCGTAAGATAAAGTCTTATTATATTCAATACATTTTCCGTTTAATTTAACAGATTGCACAAATAAAGAATTACCGTTTTCATGATCCCTCTTAGCTGAATGTAAAATTCTCGCAAACAAAACAGTACAACCTCAAAACTACGAGAAACTTACAACAAACCAAAACAAAAAAGAAAGCCTGTAGCTATTTGTTAGCTCATTAATGCGAAACACTACGCAAATTTAAGCGATTAAAATCACATATCAGCAACTTTTCTTGTTAATGAAAGGTAAATGAAAGGTTTTGTTATTACTAATTGGGTCAACCAAGTTTGGTTGTAGTGGTATATCTTACACAGGTATTGATGAGAGTAAACAAATGAAAGCTATAACGATCAAGATATTAGCGGCAACCGCTTTGCTATTTGGCACAAGTAGTGTTTTTGCTGTCAATGCGCCTGGCAGGACCGAATGTATCGCCCCTGCAAAACCGGGTGGCGGGTTCGACCTGACCTGCAAGCTGATCCAAGTTTCATTACTGGATACGAAAGAGATCAGCAAGCCTATGCGCGTCACCTTTATGCCCGGTGGTGTTGGAGCCGTCGCTTACAATGCTATCGTCGCACAACGACCCGCTGAAGCGGGAACCCTCGTCGCCTTCTCCGGCGGCTCTCTGCTCAATTTATCTCAGGGAAAATTTGGCCGCTATAATGTTAATGATGTGCGCTGGCTAGCCAGTGTTGGTACAGATTATGGAATGATCGCCGTTCGTGCCGATTCACCTTACCGCACCCTGAACGATTTGATGAACGCTTTCAAGGATAATCCTAATAACATTGTATTTGGCGCCGGAGCTTCCATTGGCAGTCAGGACTGGATGAAAACCGCCCTGCTGGCAAAAGAAGTTGGCATTGATCCTCACAAAATGCGTTATGTCGCCTTTGAAGGAGGTGGTGAACCTGTTACTGCTCTGCTAGGTAATCATATTCAAGCGGTTTCTGGTGATCTGAGCGAGATGGTCCCTTACCTGAATGGAGACAAAATCCGGGTCTTAGCTGTTTATGCAGATAAGCGGCTAGAGGGTGATTTAGCCAATATTCCGACTGCCAAAGAGCAAGGCTATAACTTGGTGTGGCCGATTATCCGTGGATTTTACATGGGTCCAAAAGTTTCTGACGAAGAGTACCAATGGTGGGTTGATACTTTTAATAAGCTACAACAAACAGATGTTTTTAAAAAACAACGTGATATCCGTGGGTTGTTCGAATTCAACATGACCGGCAAAGAGTTGGACAACTATGTGAAAAAACAGGTTGAACAATATCGTGAACAAGCCAGAGCTTTTGGTTTAGCCAAATAACAGAGTCATCATTATGAGCGATCGTATCTTTGCTGCTATCTGGCTAGTGCTCTGTGCCATTGGGATGGTTATTGGTTGGGGCATTCAGAGCGAATACACTTATGAACCTTTGGGACCCAGACCTTTCCCAATGATCATTCTGTCTCTGATGGCGCTCTGTGCCTTACTACTGCTTTTCAAAAAACCAGAACAGAGCAATTGGCCTAGCGCCCCCGTTATCCGTCGCCTAATGCTGTTGATTATCTCTTTGGTTATCTATGGCTGGGCATTTGAGTGGCTGGGGTTCCCTCTCGCTACAGCGCTGCTGACACTCAGTGTCGCACTGTTGTTTAACGCAACACTGCCTGCCGCGATCATTTCCGGGGTGTTCCTTGGCGTCACGCTCTATTTCGCCTTTGACCGCTTACTTGACGTAACCCTGCCTCTCGGTAGCTGGCTCAACTGACGGAGAACTTATGGAAACGTGGATGTATCTTAGCCAAGGTTTTGAAGTTGCAATGGTGCCGCAAAACCTGATTATTGCTTTAATTGGCTGTTTTGTCGGTACGATTGTCGGGTTGTTGCCGGGGCTTGGGCCGATTAATGGTGTCGCGATTCTGCTGCCGCTGGCTTTCGCTTTAAAGCTGCCTGCTGAATCTGCCCTGATTTTATTAGCAACCGTTTATATCGGTTGTGAGTATGGTGGGCGTATATCATCGATTCTGCTGAATGTTCCTGGCGATGCCGCTGCCATTATGACCGCGCTAGATGGTTATCCGATGGCCAAACAGGGCCGTGCGGGTGTGGCGCTGTCTATTTCCGCAGTGAGTTCTTTCTGTGGTTCTTTGCTGGCGATTTTCGGCATTATTTTATTTGCTCCATTACTGGCTCAATGGTCACTAGCTTTCGGCCCTGCTGAATATTTTGCACTTATGGTTTTTGCTATTGCTTGTCTGGGTAGCATGATGAGCCAGAATCCGCTGAAATCACTATTAGCAGCATTAATAGGATTGGGTCTGGCAACTGTCGGAGTAGACGCCAACACCGGGGTTTATCGTTTCACTTTCGACAGTGTTCATCTATCAGATGGTATACAGTTTATTGTTGTGGTAATAGGTCTGTTTTCTGTCAGCGAAATTCTGCTGATGTTAGAGAACACCTCAACCGGCAAAACCATTATTCGCAAAACAGGCCGCCTGCTGTTCAATCGCAAGGAAGCGGCTGAATGCGCCATGCCAACGCTTAGATCATCCTTTATCGGTTTCTTTGTCGGTATTTTGCCCGGCGCAGGAGCGACAATTGCCAGCGCAATTACCTATATGACTGAAAAGAAGCTCAGTGGGAATAGCGACTCATTTGGTAAAGGTGATATTCGCGGCGTAGCAGCGCCAGAAGCAGCTAATAATGCCTCGGCCTGCGGCTCCTTTATTCCAATGCTAACATTAGGAGTGCCAGGTTCAGGTACCACGGCCGTTATGATGGGGGCATTAACGCTCTACAATATTACGCCTGGGCCGGGAATGTTCACTGAGCAGCCGGATATTGTCTGGGGGTTAATTGCGGCTTTATTAATTGCCAATATTATTCTGCTGATTATGAATATCCCAATGATAGGTCTGTTCACACGGATGCTCACTATTCCACTTTGGTTGCTTGTTCCAGCTATTGCGACTGTTTCAGCGGTTGGTGTATATGCCATACATAGCACGACGTTTGATCTTCTATTGATGGTAGGGTTGGGCGTTTTCGGTTATATTCTGAGGAAAATGAATTTCCCGATGTCGCCATTAATCCTCGGCTTTGTATTAGGAGAAATGCTGGAACAAAACTTACGTCGCGCACTTTCTATTAGCAACGGAGAATTTGGCATTCTGTGGAGTAGTACAATTGCTCAGAGTTTATTGATACTGGCGGCGCTGGTTTTGATTATTCCACCAATATTACGAATTGTCCGTAAACGCCGTATTCAGCAAGTAGCTACTGAAAATAAAATATAATAAGAAAAAGCCCATAATATTAAAAAATCATAATTATCATAAAGATATTATGGGCTTTTCTATCACAACAAGAATATATTTTCGTATTCACATTATATTTCAGACAAAATCAAAGTTCAGCAAAATGGGTTTGAATTCACTTTATATAAACGAATATACCTTATGGATTTCAAGATGCATCGCGACGGCAAGGGAGCGAATCCCCGGGAGCATAGAGAACTATGTAACCGGGGTGAGTGAGTGCAGCCAACAAAGAGGCAACTTGAAAGATGACGGGTATAAATGATATTGAATGTCCAATCTTATTAGCAATAGCCTTTTCTGTTGAAATAAACAAGATACAAACAACACGCAGAAACGGGACTATACACAAAGGTGACCCGCTATACGCGGACACCTAAGATGTATCAAATAATGACCATTTTTGGTCCGAAATAATCTGTAATGGGCGGAATCAACCTAAATACTTGCTCATCACCAAAGAAGCATTAGTGCCACCAAAACCAAAACTATTGGACATCACCGTATTCAACTTTTGCTCAGTAGGTTTAGTGATGATATTCATGCCCGCCGCTTTATCATCAAGATCTTCAATGTTAATACTCGGTGCAATAAAATCATGCTCTAACATCAGTAGGCTATAAATCGCTTCGTGTACACCAGCGGCACCCAATGAATGACCAGTCATCGCTTTTGTTGCAGAAATTGCCGGTGTTGTATCACCAAAGACTTCCCTGATCGCTTCCAACTCTTTCAAATCACCCGCAGGAGTAGAAGTACCGTGCGTATTCACATAATCGATGGAACCTTTCACACCTTGCAATGCCATATTCATACAACGAACCGCACCTTCGCCAGATGGAACAACCATATCTGCGCCATCCGATGTTGCACCATAACCAACAATTTCAGCGTATATGTGTGCGCCACGCGCCAGTGCATGCTCTAATTCTTCCACAACAACAATACCGCCGCCGCCAGCAATAACAAAACCATCACGGTTTTTATCATAAGTACGGGATGCTTTTTCTGGCGCTTCGTTGTATTTCGTTGAAAGTGCGCCCATTGCATCAAATTCACAGCTCATTTCCCAGCACAGCTCTTCACCACCACCGGCAAAAACAATATCCTGTTTGCCTAACTGAATAAGTTCAGCCGCATGACCAATGCAATGAGCAGAAGTAGAACAGGCAGAACTGATAGAATAATTTACCCCTTTGATTTTAAAAGGAGTTGCAAGGCAAGCTGACACACCGGAAGCCATTGCACGGGTTACCATATAAGGCCCCACACCGCGTAAACCACGAGCGCGCATACCATCAGCACTCGCAACCTGGTTATATGGAGAGCCACCTCCAGAACCCACTACCAATCCGCTACGAATATTGGAAACCTGATCATCAGCCAGGCCAGAATCTTTAATTGCCTCATCCATCGCCAGATAAGCATAAACAGAGGCATCGCTCATGAAACGTTGAATTTTTCGGTCTATTAACCCGGCGGTATCCAGTTTTACATTCCCCCAGACATGGCTTCTCATTCCTATCTCTTTGAATTTCTCAGAAAAAGTTATCCCGGAGCGGCCTTCTTTCAGAGATGCCAGTACCTCTTTCTGATTATTACCAATGCTGGAAACAATGCCCAAGCCAGTGATCACTACACGCTTCATCAAATACCTCATTAAATATGTTTATCCGCGGGATTTCTATCTATGCTATGTAGCACTTTAGCGTACACTTGTACGCTGAACAAGTCCGATCAGGATAAAATTACGAAGAAAAATTCATCTTTCTAAAAACTCCAATACGTTTTCACGTCAAAATAATCGTTAACTTTCATAGAATACAGTAAAAAGTATTTAGGTTTTAATAGACAAAAATAAATTTCAGATAGGAATTATTTTGGTAAACAATAAAATCATAAAATACTTTTAATTTCCATCAAAAATTTAGACTAAGGATAATAATATCAATACAATATATGAATTTATCAAACATCCGAATAATGATTAGCAGGCTTATATTTATATATAAGTTGATATACTTGTTATTTTTATTAAGTTTATTGCTAATTAGAAATAAATTTAATAACTGAGAATAATAAAGGTGAATAAAATTTTCATGAAATGGATCAATCCCTATGTTATATTAGTGACTGAATTACGTAAAATAACCAAATTTACAGCAACAAACGTTTTAGAACAGAAAGTTTTCAACTTTATCAACCGATAAAGCCATTATTCATACAAAAAATGATGGCAATTATGCTACGTCATATGCAAATGGTCGGTTCATTGTAAGACCTAAGTAACTTTACCCAATAATCCTAATGGGGGTTAATAATGAGAGGACTTGGTTACCTTCTACTGAGCGTTGGTATCATATGGATTTTAGTGGCTTTTAATATGGACATAAACACTTCATTACAATATGGCAACAAATTTAACAATATGGAGCCAATTGCTTTACAACAAAATCATATCCTAATTGGCGCATTCATTACACTCTATGGGCTAATTATGATTATATCCAGTAGGAATCAGAGATTATTAGAGTCTATATACAGAAGTAATATTAAGGAGATTGCCGAATTCAATTCAAAAGATGTATTCATACCTACACCTATGCAAAATTCAGATTACTTAAAACGAGCTAATAAGAAGCGGCCAAGCGTAAAATGATATCAATGATTGACACGATTTCATCACATTTAAAAGAGAGGCAATCAAAAGAATTTAAAGAATTATGTGAATTTCACATTCATTTATAAATACAAACCCCGCTTCGCTGGCGGGGCATTATTTCCTTGAGCATTCCAGTTTTATTATAAGGAGAACTTACTCATAAGAAGGTATCGTGTGTAAAATTATTTACTCTTTAATAATGAACATATGAAATGTTTTCCCCAGAGAGAAACATTCCATATCAAAGCAAATGTCTCCTCCGAAATTCTCTTTGCCAAAGTCAATATTTCGTTCTAGTACAGATTAGTAACTCATATTGGCAACATATGGGGCAAAAAGACTCATTCAGCGATCGTCGCCGTCGCTGGGTTGAAGGCATTGCCGCCGGGCTTTTGTGTTTGGCCGCCGGGTACCTGGCGAAGAACTAAACAGAATGATTGTTGATATAATGCCCAATAATGTCCAACACTTGTCCAAATACAGGTGCTGGCTGCTGTTCAAATCAGCACTTTTCCACTCTTTTCTTCTGTCAGGTGGTACATCAACCTGAACCTCGCTAAAATCGCATTATTATCAGTAATATTGCAGGCATTACCGTGAAAAATTCTGCTATCTGTACCGCAACCCTCAGTTGGAATGATCAAGGTACTCCGGTTTCAACACAGTTTGATGACGTTTACTTCTCAAATCAGGATGGGCTGGAAGAAACCCGTTATGTATTTCTTAATGGTAACTGCTTCCCCCAACGATTCAGCACTCATTCCCGTTCTAATTGTGTAATCGCGGAAACCGGCTTCGGGACAGGATTAAATTTTCTGACGCTCTGGCAATCATTTGATACATTTCGACAGCAAAATCCTGATGCGCCATTGATACGTCTACACTTCATCAGTTTTGAGAAGTATCCGCTGAAAACCAATGACTTAAAAGCCGCTCATCAACGCTGGCCTGAACTTGGAATTTTTTCACAGCAACTTTGCCAGCAATGGCCTCAACCTCTGGCAGGCTGCCACCGACTGATTATGGCAAATGGCGCTGTCACATTGGATTTATGGTTCGGTGACGTCAATGATCTGTTGCCCACAATGAATCCCACTCTTCACGGCAAAATAGATGCCTGGTTTTTAGATGGCTTTGCTCCTGCCAAAAACCCGCAAATGTGGAGTGAACAGTTGTTTGCTACAATGGCACAATTTGTCCATCCAGAAGGAACCTTTGCAACCTTTACTTCTGCCGGCATCGTCCGGCGCGGTTTACAACAAGCTGGTTTTAATGTCAGTAAAATCAAAGGGTTTGGTCGAAAAAGAGAAATGCTGACTGGAGTTCTGGCAACTCAGAAGTATCAGCCATTACCAGCACCTTGGTTTGCCCGAGCGACAGCAAGCCACACCGATGATATCGCGATTATCGGCGGAGGAATTGCCAGTATTCTTACCGCACTTGCGCTATTGCGTCGTGGAGCACAGGTGACACTTTATTGTCAGGATGCAGCCCCAGCACAAGGTGCGTCTGGTAATCGCCAGGGAGCACTTTACCCACTACTGAACGGTAGTAATAACGGACTCGAAAAATTTTTTACCTCTGCATTTACCTTTGCTCGCCGCCAATATGAGCAGTTATCAGCGCAAGGAATTGATTTCGACCATCAATGGTGTGGTGTCAGCCAGCTTGCTTATGATGAAAAAAGTAGCAAGAAAATTGAGAAAATGCTGGCGACAGAATGGCCGAATGAACTTGCCATCGGCATGAATTGCCACCAGTTGAGTGAAAAATGTGGACTGGATATTCATCACCACGGCATTCACTATCCACAGGGAGGATGGCTATGCCCGGCTCAACTCATTAAAGCAGCAACAGAATTGGCACAACAGCAAGGCATGCGTTGTTGCTTCAATCATCAAGTTACCACGCTTAATCACAATGAACATGGCTGGCAACTATATCTCATGCATCAAGGACAACCATTAAACGCACAGCATAAAACAGTCGTGATTGCCAACGGTTATCATCTCCCCCAATTTGAACAAACCGAGAAACTGCCGGTAACTGCTGTGCGTGGTCAGGTCAGTCACATCCCAACCACAACTGATCTGAGCCAATTGCAAAATGTGCTTTGCTACGATGGTTATATGACACCGGCTAATCCAGCCAATCAACACCACTGTATCGGCGCCAGTTATCAGCGTCATCGGCTTGATAGTGAATATTCTGAAACGGAACAACAGGAGAACCGTGATCGATTGCTGAAATGTTTACCTGATGCCGAATGGACAAATCAGGTTGATGTTTCTGCTAAACAATCCCGTCAAAGTATTCGCTGCGTTATCCGCGACCATATGCCAATGGTGGGAAATGTGCCGGATCTCAATAAAATAATGACAGATTATCAAGATTTGCCAGAAAAAATCCGCACAGGGAGCCTCATTACAGATGCACCCTGCTATTCCAATCTGTTTGTTATCGGGGCATTAGGTTCTCGTGGATTATGCTCTGCGCCACTCAGTGCAGAAATTCTTGCCGGGCAGATCTTTGATGAGCCATTACCACTGGATAATGAAACATTGGCAGCTCTTCATCCAAACCGTTTTTGGATCAGAAAACTACTGAAAGGCCGTAAAGTGAAAACCGAAAGGCCATAAGGAAACTGTACTGCCCAAGCAGTGAAATGCTTGTGTAAATTTTGGAAGACAGCTTAATACTAATACTATTGCAGATATCACATCACATAATAAAGTCTGACAAATGGAGGAGACAAATATGGTTGCTCAAACATCAATACTGTACGTTCGTGTAGACGATAAACTCAAGGCCGATGCTACGGAAAAGCTCGCAAATTTAGGCTTAACCATATCGGATGCAGTACACATTCCACTCACCTATATCGTCAAGGATGACGTGTTACCTGCTGACCCGGAAACTTACGGCACCTGGTTTCACGCAAAAATACAAGAAGCGTTCGACGATACGCGCCAACCTGTCCCACATCAGCAAGTAATGGATGAAGCTCAAGAATTAATTGAAAGGAAATTTTGTGCTTGTTCTTAAATGGTGAAAAAAAGAACAAAAATTGCCACTAAGTCTCCGCTGTTGATGCACTGCCCCCCAAGAAATTCATGTGGTTTCTTGGGGGCAGTTCGTTTTTTCTATTCTACGGCTTTAATTAACTTATTGAGTTTTAGCATTATCCAACAGGCGCTGCCAGGTATTAAGAACCAGAATCTGATCCGGCGGCGCCAATTCTCCCGCTTTAATCGCATTTTGGATACTTTCTTCAACACGGTCATGAAGCTGTTCAGCCGTATGCGCGCCTTCCTGTTCCAATTCCGCTACCGCTAAAGTGAGATGCCCGCGGAGATAACCACCAGCAAACAATTCATCATCACTGGCATGATCTACCATGTCATCAATTTGCGCCAAAATACGCGTTTCAAACTCAGCGAGCATTACTTTTCCTCAAATTCAGTTTCATTCTGCGAATATATCTTCCGGGTAAGGAAAATGTTCCGCTTTCAATGGGGGCGTATTGTAGAACGAGTGCAACCCCTGAATAAAGCACTCCGCTCTCGCAGGTATTCCCTGCGCTAAATAGTCCATGATCTGCTCATGAACTTTACGCTGAAAAGCTAACCTATCAGGCTCAAAATCCCCTTCAAGATTGTCACAACTGACATTAAACGGAAAACCTGCCGCGGTGCAAAACAACCAATCAAGCGCCTGTGGTTTAATTTCTACTTTTTCAAATTCACTTTGCGTTTGTGCGTCACGCCCATCCGGGCAATACCAGTAACCAAAATCCACTAGCTTACGGCGCTCTTGACCCGCAATGCACCAATGCGCAATTTCATGTAGTGCACTGGCATAGAAGCCATGAGCAAATACAATCCGGTTATAGGAAACCTCTTCATCTGCCGGCAGGTAAATAGGTTCATTATCACCTTTGACCAAATGTGTGTTGTATTCATCACCAAAACAGCGATTAAAAATATCAATAAGTTGTTGATAGTTATGTATTATCATGAATTAAAAACAAAACCCTGAATCAGAAATAAAATGCCAACCAGCTACGGATCGTATCGCCGTGATTATCATTTAGTAATTTAATACTCATCAAAAAGGAGATGATGACAATCATCGGGCGAATCAGTTTCTGTCCATGAGTCAAAACTAAACTTGCACCCAACCGTGCGCCAATCACCTGTCCTGCCAACATCACAAGGCCCAATACCCACAAAACTTGACCGCCAAGGATAAAAAGCGCCAGTGAACCTACATTAGAAGCAAAGTTCAGTACTTTAGCATGAGCGGTGGATTTCGCCAGGTTATAGCCACACAACACGACATAAGCTAACGCATAAAATGAGCCAACACCGGGACCAAATATGCCGTCATACAAACCCAGTCCACTCCCGACAAGCAAGGCGAATGCCACAGGCGTCAAGCGACGATGGCGCTCTTCTATGCCAATGGCTGGCGTCAAAAGGAAATAAAGACCAATGATAATGACCAGAACCGGTAATAGCTGACAGAGAAAATCTGGCTTTATAAACTGGACAATAATCGCACCAGCCATTGAGCCAAGTAATGTCATCAATATGGCAAAGCGTTGAGATTTGAGATCAACCGCACCATAACGGACAAAATAGAAGCTGGCAGAAAAGGAACCGCCCACCGCCTGCAACTTGTTTGTCGCCAATGCCTGTACCGGAGAGACACCAACGGATAACAACGCCGGGATGGTTAGTAAACCGCCACCGCCAGAAATCGAGTCAATAAATCCAGCCATCATTGCAACCAGAAAGAGCAGAATGTAAACTTCCGCACCTGACGACAATAACCAATCCATATTTCATCCCATCAACAGCAACCGCTTATCAATATTCAAGCTACCCATTTCAGTCTCTGGGATTTTCAAGGCTAGCTTCATTCTCAAATTCACCAGCGAGGAAGGCTGGATTCGATATCAGCGCACTGTGCTCTCTGGCGTAATAGGTGATCCATCAACACAATAGCCATCATTGCTTCCGCAATCGGCACGGCACGGATACCAACACAGGGATCATGGCGGCCACGAGTGACCATTTCCACCTCTTCACCCTGACGATTAATCGTTTTACCCGGCACCATAATGCTGGATGTCGGTTTCAACGCAATATGAGCAATAATTGGCTGGCTGCTGCTAATACCACCCAGAATTCCTCCCGCATGATTACTGGTGAATCCCAGAGCAGTTATTTCATCTCTGTTTTTGCTGCCACGTAAATTGATAACACCGAAACCATCGCCAATTTCGACGCCTTTTACTGCGTTAATACTCATCAGCGCATGAGCAATATCGGCATCAAGACGGTCAAAAACCGGCTCTCCCAAACCAGCCGGAACATTTTCCGCGACAACCGTCACTTTCGCGCCAACAGAGTCCCCCGCTTTTTTCAGTTCACGCATCAAGGCATCAAGTTGTTCAAGTTTAGTCTCATCAGGACTGAAAAAGGGGTTTTGTTCCACCTGTTCCCAATCTTTCAATTGGCAATGGATATCGCCCATTTGGGTCAAACAGGCACGGACACGAATACCATATTTATCCAACAAATATTTTTTCGCTATTGCACCTGCGGCAACACGCATCGCCGTTTCACGCGCAGAAGAGCGGCCCCCGCCACGATAATCGCGGATACCGTATTTCTGTTCATAAGTGTAATCGGCATGGCCTGGACGAAACACATCTTTAATAGCGCTGTAATCCTGAGAACGCTGGTCAGTATTTTCAATGAGTAAACCGATACTGGTACCGGTTGTTACCCCTTCAAATACCCCCGAAAGAATACGAACCTGATCCGGCTCACGGCGCTGTGTTGTATAACGGGACGTTCCCGGACGACGCCTGTCTAAATCAACTTGCAAATCGGCTTCTGTGATTGCAATGCCCGGCGGCACCCCATCGACAATACATCCCAACGCCAAACCGTGAGATTCGCCAAAAGTGGTGACCCGGAAAAATTGCCCGATACTATTTCCCGCCATCCCAATTCCTTCCTGTTAATCGTTCTTTTATTTGACGCTGCCCGTTTTGCGTTTTGCATTATTACCGCAGCTACAACCTATTCAATTATTCAATCTTTGAATAAACGAAAATGTTCGTGATGTTCAACCAACTGTTGACGAGTCAACATAAATACGCCATCACCACCATATTCAAATTCCAACCAGGTAAATGGCACATCAGGATATTGTTCAATCAAATGCACCATACTGTTGCCAACCTCACAAATCAACACACCTCGTTCGGTGAGAAAATCTGGAGCAGTTGCCAGAATACGGCGAGCCAGTTTCAAACCATCTGAACCCGCTGCCAAACCTAACTCAGGCTCACGGCGAAACTCTTCCGGCAAGTCGCTCATATCCTCGGCATCGACATAAGGCGGATTTGTGACAATAAGATCGTATTTAACCGGCGGCATATCGCGGAACAGATCAGAACGAATCGGAATGACCCGGTGGTCAAGGCTATGATTCTGAATATTTTGTTCAGTCACAGCCAGCACATCCGCTGAAATATCCACAGCATCTATTTCCGCTTCCGGGAAAGCATATGCACAGGCAATGGCAATACAACCGCTACCCGTGCAGAGGTCAAGGATATTAGCGGGTTGGTCAGGGATCAATCCTGTAAATTCATTATTAATTAATTCACCAATCGGTGAACGTGGAATCAAAACCCGTTCATCAACATAAAATTCATGACCACAAAACCAGGCTCTGTTAGTCAAATAAGCAACCGGAATACGATCATTAATACGGCGCAGTACCCGTTCGACAATACGATGACGCTCAGTCGACGTCAGTCGCGTGGTTAGCATCTCTTGTGGGATATCCAACGGCAAAAACAGTGATGGAAGAACAAGTTGCAGCGCCTCATCCCAAGGATTGTCTGTACCGTGCCCGTAATAAATATTCGCCGCATTAAACCGGCTAACAGACCAGCGCAACATATCCTGAATGGTATATAACTCAGCTACTGCCTCATCGATAAAAATCTTGTCCAAAAGCGCCTCCAGCCCTGCAAATTCATTAGCCTGCTAGTTTGCCACGATCATTGCAACAAATCAGCTTTATATCAGGTAATGATATAGAATTTTCAGTGCTAATGTTCAGCGAGCAGTGAATTAAGGAATGGCAATTAAAAAGGCAACCCGGATGTTTTATTGCAGATTTTTAATTAACTTTTGGCGCAAACCGTCTTATTCAACAACAAGACGGTTTGGTTTTACATATTTAACACTGTGTTTCTTTGGCTGATTGAGGGTTCACAATAATGACATTTTTTCGTATCCATAAATAATAGGCGGATGTCAACAGCACGATCCATACTCCTCCCACATAGAACGCAATACGTGTCGCCGGAAAGTAGCTGAGAACAGCGATAATAAATATCATAAACACGATGGTCAGAATCGGGGCAACAGGCCACATCGGTACCGGGAATTGTAATTTTTGTGCTTCTCCCGGTGACATTTTTCTGCGCATAGCAAATTGAGATAGCAAAATCATTAACCAGACCCACACGGTGGCAAAAGTCGCAATTGAAGCAACAATGACAAATACCTGTTTAGGGAGCAAATAATTGAGAACCACAGCACACAATAACGCCAAGGTCATAACCATAATCGTCACCCAAGGCACGCCATTACGGCTTAAATGCATAAATTTTTTATGGGCTAATCCTTTCTCGGCCATACCGTACATCATACGACCAGCGCCAAAGATATCGCTGTTAATGGCCGAAATTGCCGCCGTAATGACGACAATATTCAGAATATTCGCCGCCGAACCAATGCCTAACCCCTGAAATATCGCGACAAATGGGCTACCTTCTTGGCCGATGCTATTCCAAGGGTAAATCGCCATTAATACAAAAATAGTGAGTACATAAAACAGAAGAATGCGAAACGGGATAGAGTTAATCGCTTGCGGGATCACTTTCGCCGGATTTTTAGCTTCGCTGGATGTAATACCAATGATTTCAATGCCACCGAAAGCAAACATCACAACAGCCAGAGACTCAATAATGCCACCCAACCCATTAGGCATAAACCCACCGTGTCGCCACAGATTTTGAACTCCCGTTGCCTGAAAATGACCGCTAAAACCAAACAGAATGATACCTGTTCCGGCAATAATCATGGCGCTGATTGCAGCAACTTTCAGAATCGATAACCAGAACTCCATTTCGCCAAACACTTTAACTTTGCAAAGATTGAGGGCGCCAATAATGAAAATAATGCTAAGTACCCATATCCAACGCGGTACTTCCGGGTACCATAGCCCCATATAAATGCCAAAAGCAGTCACATCCGCCAGACAAACGACGATCATTTCGAAAGTATAAGTCCAGCCGGTAATAAATCCGGGTAACGGGCCTAAATATTGATGAGCATAACTGGCAAAAGAGCCGGCATCCGGTCTGTGGACCGCCATCTCCCCTAAAGCACGCATCACCATAAAAACAGCGGCACCGCCCACTAAATAAGCTAATAATACCGCCGGACCAGCCATGTTTATTGCTTCAGCAGAACCATAAAAAAGACCTGTACCAATCGCGGAACCCAACGCCATAAACCGGATATGGCGTGCGTTGAGTCCTCGCTCTAGTTGTAATGAGGCTTGCATGATTTACCCTCTTATCTTTTATTATTGGGTTTTATGAGAAAGATAAATGTGATAATCAGGCCGGTCAGACGCCGGCCATTGGTTTGTTTAACGGCTATTTTTACTCTGTAATATCTGTCCAGAAGGAAGTAATGAGGAGAGATGTTGCTCGGCTAATAATTTCACAGCAGCATCAATATCAGGCGCAAAAAAACGATCCTGATCATAATAATCTACTTTCGCTCGCAGGATACCACGCGCTTCTTCCAAAATCGGGCTGCTTCTCAAGCCATTACGGAAATCAATTCCCTGGCAGGCAGATAACCATTCAATTGCCAGAATACCTCGGGTATTTTCTGCCATCTGCCATAAACGACGTCCCGCAGCCGGCGCCATTGATACATGATCTTCCTGATTGGCTGAAGTCGGTAAACTGTCAACACTCGCCGGGTGTGCCAACGCTTTATTTTCACTGGCAAGCGCCGCTGCCGTTACCTGTGCAATCATAAAACCTGAATTCACACCACCATTCTCAACCAGAAAAGGCGGAAGTTGTGACATATGTGAATCCATCAACAACGCAATACGTCGTTCTGACAATGCACCTATTTCTGCTAATACCAGCGCCAAATTATCAGACGCCATTGCAACAGGTTCAGCATGGAAGTTACCACCGGAAATCACTTCTCCCTGCTCAGCAAACACCAATGGGTTATCAGATACAGCATTAGCTTCGGTCAGAATAACATCAGCAGCATGGCGCAACTGAGTCAAGCAGGCTCCCATAACTTGCGGCTGACAACGTAATGAATAAGGGTCCTGTACCTTGGGGCAATTGATATGAGAATCTGATAGTTCACTGCTCTCTTCCAATACATAACGATACAATGCGGCAACATCGATCTGCCCCTGTTGCCCCCGCACTTCATGTACACGGGCATCAAACGGTTTGCGGGAACCCAATGCCGCCTCTACGGATAAAGAACCACAAACTATCGCTGCCGCCAGCAGATCTTCCGCTTCAAATAATCCACGTAACGCAAAAGCGGTAGAGACTTGGGTTCCATTGAGTAATGCTAAACCTTCTTTAGCCGCTAATGTAATAGGTTGTAAATTTGCTTTTGCCAGCGCTTCTTTGGCTGGCAACCATTCGCCCTGATAACGCGCTTGCCCTTCCCCAAGTAATAACAGACTCATATGCGCCAACGGCGCTAAATCACCAGAAGCCCCCACCGATCCTTTACTGGGAATATGAGGATAAATTTCCGCATTGACTAACGCGATTAATGCCTGAATAACGGCAAGACGAATACCGGAGTAACCACGGGAGAGGCTGTTAATTTTCAATACCATGATCAACCGGGTCATATTATCGTCCAACGCTTCACCGACCCCGGCAGCATGAGAAACAACCAGCGAACGCTGTAGTTTTTCTAAGTCATCTTTTTCAATCCGTGTACTGGCTAATAGCCCGAACCCGGTATTAATTCCATAGGCAGTGCGATTTTCAGCAAGAATCGCATTAACACACTCCACACTGTGTTCAATAGCAGGAAAAATCTGACTATCCAGCGTGATTTTCATTGGTTGTAGATAAACCTGACGCAGTTCATCAAGGGTCAATTTACCTGGATAAATAGTTAGTTGCTTCATAATGTTCCTTATTTTGTATTAAGCATCGGCAAGTCTAATCCTTGCTCTTTGGCGCAATGGACAGCGATTTCATAACCTGCATCAGCATGACGCATAACCCCAGTGGCGGGATCGTTATGCAGCACCCGAGCTATACGTTCTGCGGCTTCATCGGTTCCATCACAAACAATCACCATACCGGCATGTTGTGAGAAACCCATGCCGACACCACCGCCATGATGCAGAGAAACCCAAGTAGCGCCGCTGGCAGTGTTAAGTAAAGCGTTTAACAACGGCCAGTCCGATACGGCGTCAGAGCCATCACACATAGATTCGGTTTCGCGATTCGGACTGGCGACAGAGCCGGAATCCAGATGGTCACGACCAATAACAATCGGTGCAGAAAGTTCGCCACTGCGTACCATTTCGTTAAAAGCCAGCCCCAGTTTGGCGCGTTGCCCTAAACCAACCCAGCAGATACGAGCAGGTAATCCCTGAAAGCTAATGCGTTCCCTCGCCATATCTAGCCAGTGATGCAAATGTTGATCATCGGGGAGTAATTCTTTAACTTTGGCGTCGGTTTTATAGATATCCTGTGGATCACCAGAAAGCGCTACCCAACGGAAAGGCCCGATACCACGGCAAAATAACGGGCGAATATAAGCAGGAACAAAACCAGGGAAATCGAAAGCATTTTCTACACCGACTTCATATGCCATTTGGCGAATATTGTTGCCGTAATCAAAAACAGGAATGCCCTGCTTATGGAAAGTCAACATTGCCTCAACATGCTCCACCATTGAAGCTTTTGCTGCTTTGATGACCTCTGCCGGCGCCGAAATAGCACGTTGGCGATATTCTTCCCAACTCCACTCTTTTGGCAAATAGCCGTTGAGAGGATCGTGTGAGCTTGTCTGGTCAGTGACCAAATCCGGGCGTACGCCACGACGAACTAATTCCGGCAAGATTTCAGCGGCATTGCCACACAGAGCGATAGAGATGGCTTTGCCTTCCTGAGTGTATTTTTCGATCCGAGCCAAGGCGTCATCCAGATCTTTCGCTTGTTCATCGACATAACCCGTACGCAGACGGAAATCAATCCTGCTTTGCTGACATTCAATATTTAACGAACACGCTCCAGCCAATGTCGCAGCCAGCGGTTGCGCTCCCCCCATACCACCCAAACCAGCCGTTAACACCCAACGACCCTGTAAATTACCGTTATAATGTTGGCGGCCAGCTTCCACAAACGTTTCATAGGTGCCTTGAACAATTCCCTGGCTGCCAATGTAAATCCAGCTACCCGCTGTCATTTGGCCGTACATAGCCAGCCCTTTAGCATCCAGCTCATTGAAGTGTTCCCAAGTCGCCCAGTGCGGCACCAAATTCGAATTTGCAATGAGTACCCGTGGGGCATTACGGTGGGTTTTAAATACCCCAACTGGCTTACCCGATTGGATTAACAACGTTTCATCGTCTTCCAACTTTTTCAGTGTTTCAATAATCTTGTCATAACATTCCCAATCTCTAGCAGCCCGGCCAATGCCGCCATACACCACCAGTTCATGAGGGTTTTCAGCAACTTCCGGATCAAGATTATTCATTAACATGCGCAGAGGAGCTTCGGTTAGCCAACTTTTGGCTGTTAATTGTGTTCCTCTGGAGGCCCGGATATCGACATTACGAAATTTACTATTCTGGGCGGTCACGATCTGGCTCCTTCTGGTCTTTAGATATTTGTTAAATGTATAGTTGTATATACATGTATGTTCAATAGGCCAAATCGTTAACTAAAATAACATATTTACAGAGTTATTATTTTTATTTTCTTATAAATCAATTTGTTAATATTATTTCTTTCTAATTATCAAGGAATAATGTTTTTCTTATTTTTGTGTTTTTAATCACAAATTATTTACATTAATATTACAAACATATAATTTAGGGACGAAAAGATTTTTCCTGGTACGACAATCGTAACCCATAACGAGGTTCATTCCCTCTCAAAGTACATAGTCTCTGATCCCAAAAAGAGAGTATAAGATCACGGCTATTTCTCCGAATCAACTGATTTATTCTTTATTCATAATTAAAAAATATTCGCGGTCTTGCTCTGATTAAAAAGCTTGTTATACAATATAGACGCCAATTTAAATGACAATCATTATTACGCCGCAAGAAATCATGATTATAATATGATAAACAAAGATAATAATAATTCCGAAAGTAAATTTAATAAAAATAAGGTTGGTGACAAATATGTGTGCTTAAGTGTATAGGAAATTAATAGAAAGTGAATCATTAACCAATAAATACTATATTAACTATTTTTTCATGAGGAAGAGTGTTGAAAGATTGCGAGATTATCTGTAATGACGCCATGATAGATTATGCCAATGCCTATTAAATTAATGCTCAACATAATAATTTAAAGTCAGGAAAGTAATGGAATCTACTCATTCGCACCATATACCCTATGGATTTCAAGATACATCGCGGCGGCAAGGGAGCGAATCCCCGGGAGCATAGATAACTATGTGACCGGGGTGAGTGAGTGCGGCCAACAAAGAGGCAACTTGAAAGATAACGGGTATAAACTACAAATAACTTACAAGCGGAATACATTCGTATAACTGATTATGAGAACATCTGAGGGTTCGTTGGATTCGAACTTATATAGTCTTCATCCTTCTCAGGAAGATGTGTTTTACGAACAAGCGCTTTATGAGAATAGTCCAATACACAGCCTCGGCTGGTATACATTGATAGAAAAACATATTGATATAGTTATTTTGCAAAAAGTGTGTAATTTACTATATCAACACATTGATATGTTACGTTTACGTATATCAATTAATTCCAATAACGAAGCTATTCAATATATTCAAAATCAAAGTACGCCAGAATTAATCAAGTGCTACGATGTTTCGATGCAACTTGATCCTGAAAAGAAAGCCTATCTTTGGATGAAGCAACAAGTAGGTATTCCTATCGATTATTTAAAGGAAACACCATATCAGGTTACATTAATTCGCTTAGATAATGAAAAACATTACTTTTTCACTAAATTCCATCATATTATGATTGATGGTGTCGGGTTATATCGACTTCATGAATATGTCCATAAATTATACAAATGTCTTGAAAATGGAACATCTACCGCATGGTTGTCAGAAATTCCACAATATTTAACTACAATAATCAAGTCGAGAAAATATTTAAATAGCACTCAATATGAAAAAGATAAGCGTTATTGGTTTGATTTTCTGAAACAAAAAGAAGTACATCAATTAACCCCTTGCTATAAAAATACAGGTAGTGATAATTGTACGTTAATATTACCTCTTCCAATTAAAGAAGATTTGCGTAATTTTTGTAGAGAATACAAAACCAATCTGCTTTTCATCTTTTCGAGTCTGGTCAGCATTATTATGACCGAACTTACAGGGCGACAAGAGCTGTTTTTTAACACGATCACACATGGCAGAGAGGGAAAATCAGAAAAATATGTTGTTGGAATGCATGCAAATATGTATCCGGTGCATTGTCATATTTCTCATGCGGCGAGTGTGATTGAACAAATTAAATTAACAGAATCCTCACTAAAAAATAGTTATTATCACTGTAAATTTCCTCAATCCCACCTTGCTCGAATGGCTCATAAACATAAGCTTTCTTTACCCAATATATCTATTTTCTATGAACGTTTTTCTGAGTCAGACCTCGAAGTCACCGAAAATCAGCACCATCACATAGATAGGGAATTCAATATTTATCCCATTGTCTTTAGATTAAAAGACTATGGATATACTCAGGAACTAAAAATAACGATAGATTATCTGCGGAAATACTTTAGTGAGCAGGATGTCGACAGAATACTTGAACGATTACAAAACCTATTTATTACCTTACTCAACAACCCTGCGTCATTAGTCAGTGAATTACCTATTTTATTAGAGCAGGAGCGCCATACATTACTGCATACCTGGAACCAGCCCAATATATCCTATCTGCAAACACGTACTCTCCAACAGCAATTTGAGGCTCAGGTAGCCGCCAGACCGGATAATGTGGCGCTGGTGTTCGAAGGGAAAACACTGACTTATCGCCAGCTAAACGAACGGGCTAACCAGTTGGCCGTTGTGATCCGCGAACAGTATCAACAGCAATGCAATAAACCCATGCCAGCCGATACGTTAGTAGCTTTGTATCTGGATCGTAGTCTGGAAATGGTCATCAGTATTCTGGCGGTGCTGAAAGCAGGGGGAGCCTATGTACCAATCTCCCCGGAATATCCGCCGGAGCGGGTCCGGTTTATTTTAGAAGATACAGCATCCCCCAGTGTGGTGACTCAACAACGATATCTGACAACGCTAGGGAAATATACGCAGACACAGACTAAACAGCCTGCATTGATAGCTGCGGATGATCGAACAGTGACAGAAAACCTCTCGACAGAGAATCCGGTACCCGTCAGCGAAGCCACAGATCTGGCGTACGTTATCTATACTTCAGGCACGACCGGACAACCGAAAGGCGTGTTGCAGACACACCATAATGTTGCGCGTTTATTCGCAACCACTCAGGGGGATTATCAATTTGATCAAAATGATACCTGGGCGCTATACCATGCTTACACATTTGATTTCAGTGTCTGGGAATTATGGGGCGCATTGCTCTATGGCGGGCGTTTGATTATTCCGACAGTAGAATGTACGAAGGATTTCGGCAGATTCAGTCATCTCTGTTCAGATCAAAAAGTTACTGTATTAAACCAGACACCCGGGGCATTTTATGCCTTTATTGATGAGTCATTGAATATTGGCGCTGAATTTCCCCATCTTCGCTACGTAATTTTTGGTGGAGATAAACTGAATCCGGTTCAATTGAAACCTTGGTGGGACCATTACGGCGATCAATCTCCCGCTCTCATCAATATGTATGGGATAACCGAAACAACCGTACATGTTACCTACAAGAAATTAACCCAAGGCGACGCCACAGCAGTATCTTGCATTGGACGGCCATTAAATGACATGTATGCCTATGTCTTAAATCATTCCGGGAATCTTGTCCCCATTGGCGCACCCGGAGAGTTATACATCGGAGGCGCTGGACTGGCTCGGGGATATTTAAATCGGCCGGAACTGACCGCCGAACGGTTTGTAGAGAACCCATTTGCCACCAATAAAGATAAGGAACACGGTTACACCCGCCTGTATAAAACCGGCGATTTAGTCCGCTGGCGACCGGATGGCAATCTGGAATATCTCGGGCGCAATGATTTTCAAGTCACAATTCGCGGCTACCGCATTGAACTGGGCGAAATTGAGACTGCACTCGCTTTGCACCCACAGATAAAACAGGCGGTGGTGATCGATCGCGAATATGAGGGTAATAAAGCACTGGTGGCGTATCTGGTAGCGGAAGGCGCACTCTCAAACGACAAGCTAATCAGTCACTTATCTTCCCGCCTGCCGGACTATATGCTACCGGCCAGCTTTACCCGTATTGAATCCATTCCTCTGACTCTGAACGGCAAAGTGGATCGGCAAGCATTGCCGGAACCTGTTTGGGAAAATAAAGAGGGATACGTGGCGCCCCGCAATGCGCTGGAAACCCAACTCTGTACCATTTGGCAGGACATATTGGGACTGGAACGGGTGGGCATCGAGGAT
>NZ_LOIC01000061.1:170373-171950 GCF_001684335.1 Photorhabdus namnaonensis | reverse complement strand
GCCCGACAGAAGCGACCGTTTGTGCGACAGGGAAGCTGTATCAACGGGGGGATATTGCAACAAACATTGGTAAAGCGATTAATAATGTTCGCCTTTATGTTCTTGATAATCACGGCAATCTGTCTCCTATCGGTGCTCCGGGAGAACTGTATATCGGTGGAGCCGGGCTGGCGCGGGGGTATTTAAACCGACCAGAACTAACGACCGAACGTTTTGTGGCGAATCCCTTTGCCACCACAGCGGATAAAACCAAAGGGTATACCCGTCTGTATAAAACCGGCGATCTAGTCCGCTGGCGGCCAGATGGCACTCTGGAATATCTGGGGCGCAATGATTTTCAGGTTAAAATTCGTGGTTATCGCATTGAATTGGGCGAAATTGAGACGGCCCTTGCGACTCATCCTCAAGTCAAACAGGCGGTGGTGATTGACCGTGAGCATAACGGCCATAAAATACTGGTCGCGTATCTGGTGACGACTGGGGAATTGTCTGATGACAGCCTGACTGGGCATCTCTCTTCCCGCCTGCCGGAATACATGCTGCCGGCCAGCTTTACCTTTATTGATGCGGTGCCTCTGACTCTGAACGGCAAACTGGATCGCCACGCCTTACCTGAGCCAGTCTGGGAGGATCGTGATAGCTACGTCGCGCCCCGCAATGCGCTGGAAACCCAACTGTGTGCCATTTGGCAGGACGTATTGGGACTGGAGCGGGTGGGCATCGAGGACAATTTCTTCCGTATCGGGGGCAACTCCCTGACGGCAATTCGGCTGACCACCGCCATCCGCCGCATACTGGCAACCGAGGTCTCACTGGCTCAGTTGTTTGCGCTGAAAACCATCGCGGGCCTGACAACCCAGATGGAACAGCAGATTTATACGGTTATCCCTCATCTGGAACGAGAGCGTTATCCCTTATCGTTTGCTCAGGAGCGGATGCTCTTTATCGAGCAATTTGAACAAGGCTCCGATACCTACCATATCCCCTATCTGGTTCAACTGGATAATGATGCCTGTCTGCCTCTGCTGGAAACCGCCATTAACCGGCTGGCTGAGCGCCATGCTGTAATGAAGATGGTGTACCGCAGCAATGATGACGGACAGGTTTACCCGCAGAAACTGGACAGAAATTTGGTTATCCAGTCCCAGCCCTGTGAAAATGCTGGCACGCTGTTGAGCACAGTGCGGGCTGAAATAGCCACCCCGTTTGATTTGACCGCAGAACCTAGCCTGCGCCTGCGCCATTATTCGGTGTCTGGCCGACCCTACTTATTAATGCTCTGGCACCATATCGCCATTGACGGCTGGTCGGTCGATATCTTTATGGCTGAACTGGCAGAGATTTACCACGCCTTACGGGAAGGCCGTGACAGCCAGCTTCCTCCGCTGGAGATTACCTACGGCGATTACGCTGCCTGGCAACGGGACTATTTACAGGGCGATGTCCGTGAACACCAACTCGCTTACTGGCAACAAGCCCTGTCCGGTTATGAATCACTAATCTTGCCCACCGATTATCCCAGACCCACACGGGTGAATTATCAGGGACGGGATTTCAAATTTGGGCTGAACACCCGG
>NZ_LOIC01000061.1:168057-170363 GCF_001684335.1 Photorhabdus namnaonensis | reverse complement strand
AGTTAAGGCATCTGGCAAAAGCACAGGAAACCACCCTGTATACCGTGCTGCTCAGTGCCTTTTATCTCACGCTGGCAAAATTATCCGGACAAAATGATATCGTTCTGGGGACGCCGACGGATAACCGACACCATGCCCAAACTCAGCCCCTGATTGGGATGTTTGTCAACTCACTGGCCTTAAGGATACAACTTCAACAAACCGCCAGTGTGAAAGCACTGATTCAACAGACCCATCAGAGGGTAACAGAGGCTAAGGTCCATCAGGACATGCCATTCGAACAACTGGTTGAGGCGCTGGATATTGCGCGTGACACCACCCGCCATCCGATTTTTCAGGTGATGTTCGGGTTACAGAGCTTTGGCGAAAACCCGCCAGACAGCCGTCTGCCGTTCAGACCGGTGACACGGGATGAGCCGTTATACAGCCCCGCTAAGTTTGATCTGAGCCTGTTTTTATCCGACGGGCAAACCGATATTACCGGGTGTCTGAATTACGCCGTCAGCCTGTTTGCCGAGGCCACCATCATGAGACTGGCGGAAATTTATCAGCGGGTACTGGCAGCCTTCGTGGCAGACCAGACACAATCGCTGTCCGAAATTGACATCCTATCTGTCCAGGAGCGCCATACCCTGCTGCACCGCTGGAATCAGACCGATGCGCCTTACCCGCAGGATAAAACCCTGCAACAACTGTTTGAAGCCCAGGTGGAAAGGACACCAGATAACGTGGCGCTGGTGTTTGAAGGCGAATCCCTGACCTACCGCCAGCTTAACCAACGGTCAAACCAACTGGCTTATGTGATCCGTGAACGCTGTCAGCCACACCATCATGTCCCTGTGCAAGCGGATACCCCCATCGCTCTCTACCTCGACCGCAGTCTGGAAATGGTTATCAGCATTTTGGCGGTACTGAAAGCCGGGGGCGCTTATGTGCCCATTTCGCCGGAATACCCACCAGAACGAGTCCAGTTTATCCTGGCTGACACGGCAGCTTCCTGCATATTGACCCAACAGCGACACTTGATAACGTTGACGGCATACAGTCAGGCACTCGTGGAACAGCCGATACTGATAGCAACGGATGATCCGATAATTACCGCAGGCCAGCCCGCGGACAATCCGGCATCGGCAAACAAATCCTCAGATTTGGCCTATATCATCTATACCTCAGGCACCACCGGCCAGCCGAAAGGCGTCATGATTGAGCACAAAAATGTAGCTCATATGGCGGCGGCACAGGCAGACATTTTTGATGCCGCCAAGAGAAAAAAATCCTTAATGTTTGCCGCCTATGTGTTTGATGGCTCTGTTTTCGAACTCTTCCCCAGTTTATTTAATGGCCTGACGCTTTACCTTTGCAGCGAAACAGAACGTCATGCCCAGGCAATTAAAAAACTCATTCAACGAGAAAGCATTGAAATAGCGGCCTTACCGCCAGCCATACTCAAACTGTTAATTGGCTCGCACTTACCCTCCTTGCAGTTATTAGTGACCGCCGGAGAATCCCCCTCGCTGGATTTTCTTGACCATTTCAACCGTCATAGCGCTGTCCTCAATTCTTATGGTCCAACCGAGGTTACTGTTTGTGCGACAGAGAAGCGATATCAACATGGGGATATAGCAACAAATATCGGCAAAGCGATTAATAACGCCCGCCTTTACGTTCTTGATAATCACGGCAATCCGTCTCCTGTCGGTGCGCCGGGAGAACTCTATATCGGTGGGGCTGGAATCGCGCGAGGTTACTGGAACCAACCTGAACTGACCGCCGAACGGTTTGTGGCAAACCCCTTTGCTACCACAGAAGATAAGGTTCGCGGTTATACCCGTCTGTATAAAACCGGCGATTTAGTCCGCTGGCGACCGGATGGCAATCTGGAATATCTGGGGCGCAATGATTTTCAGGTCAAAATTCGTGGTTATCGCATTGAATTGGGCGAAATTGAAACGGCCCTTGCGGCTCATCCTCAAGTCAAACAGGCAGTGGTGATTGACCGTGAGCATAACGGCAATAAAATACTGGTCGCATATCTGGTGACAGAGGGGGAATTGTCTGATGACAGCCTGACTGGACATCTCTCTTCCCGCCTGCCGGAATACATGCTGCCAGCCAGCTTTACCCGTATTGAATCCATTCCTCTGACTCTGAACGGCAAGGTGGATCGGCAGGCATTGCCGGAACCTGTTTGGGAAAATAAAGAGGGATACGTGGCGCCCCGCAACGCGCTGGAAGCACAACTGTGTACCATTTGGCAGGACGTATTGGGACTGGAGCGGATAGGCATCGAGGATAATTTCTTCCGC
>NZ_LOIC01000061.1:27820-168047 GCF_001684335.1 Photorhabdus namnaonensis | reverse complement strand
GGGGCAACTCCCTGACGGCAATTCGGCTGACCACCGCCATCCGCCGCATACTGGCAACCGAGGTCTCACTGGCGCAGTTGTTTGCGCTGAAAACCATCGCGGGCCTGACAACCCAGATGGAACAGCAGATTTATACGGTTATCCCTCATCTGGCACGAGAACGTTATCCCTTATCGTTTGCTCAGGAACGGATGCTATTTATTGAGCAATTTGAACAAGGCTCCGATACCTACCATATCCCTTATCTGGTTCAACTGGATAATGATGCCTGTCTGCCCCTGTTGGAAACCGCCATTAACCGGCTGGCTGAACGCCATACTGTAATGAAGATGGTGTACCGCAGCGATGATGACGGACAGGTTTACCCGCAGAAACTGGACAGAAATTGGGTTATCCAGTCCCAGCCCTGTGAAAATGCTGGCACGCTGTTGAGCACGGTGCGTGCTGAAATAGCCACTCCGTTTAACTTGACCGCGGAACCCAGCCTGCGCCTGCGCCACTATCAGCTTGCCGGTCAGCACTACTTATTAATGCTATGGCACCATATCGCCATTGACGGCTGGTCGGTCGATATCTTTATGGCTGAACTGGCGGAAATTTACCACGCCTTACGAGAAGGCCGTGACAGCCCGCTTCCCCCGCTGGAGATTACCTACGGCGATTACGCCGCCTGGCAACGAGACTATCTACAGGGCGATGTCCGTGAACACCAGCTCGCTTACTGGCGGCAGGCCCTGTCCGGCTACGAATCACTGGCCTTGCCCGCCGATTATCCCAGACCCACACGGGTGAATTATCAGGGCCGAGATTGCAAGTTTGTGCTGAACACCCGACTGTCTGAACAGTTAAGGCATCTGGCAAAAGCACAGGAAACCACCCTGTATACCGTGCTGCTCAGTGCCTTTTATCTCACGCTGGCAAAATTATCCGGGCAAAATGATATCGTTCTGGGGACGCCGACGGATAACCGACACCATGCCCAAACTCAGCCCCTGATTGGGATGTTTGTCAATTCACTGGCCTTAAGGATACAACTTCAACAAGCCACCAGTGTGGAAACACTGATTCAACAGACCCATCAGCGGGTAACAGAGGCTAAGGTCCATCAGGACATGCCGTTTGAACAACTGGTTGAGGCGCTGGATATTGCGCGTGATACCGCCCGCCATCCGATTTTTCAGGTGATGTTCGGGTTGCAAAGCGTTAAAGAAAATTCGCCAGACAGCCGTCTGCCGTTCAGACCGGTGACACTGGATGAGCCGTTATACAGCCCCGCTAAGTTTGACCTGAGCCTGTTTTTATCCGACGGGCAAACCGATATTACCGGATGTCTGAATTACGCTGTCAGCCTGTTTGCTGACACCACCATCGTGAGACTGGCGGGGATTTACCAGCGGGTGCTGGCAGCCTTCGTGGCAGACCAGACACAATCGCTGTCCAAAATTGACATCCTGTCCGCCCAGGAGCGCCATACCCTGCTATACCGCTGGAATCAGACCGACGCACCCTATCCGCAGGATAAAACCCTGCAACAACTGTTTGAAACCCAAACGGAAAGGACGCCGGATAACACAGCGCTGGTGTTTGAAGGCGAATCTCTGACTTATCGCCAGCTTAACGAACAGGCAAACCAACTGGCTTATGTGATCCGTGAACACTGTCAGCAACACCATCATGTCCCTGTGCAAGCGGATACCCCCATCGCCCTCTACCTCGACCGCAGTCTGAACATGGTCATCAGTATTCTGGCGGTACTGAAAGCCGGTGGCGCTTATGTACCCATTTCTCCTGAATATCCATTAGAACGGGTTCAGTTTATTTTAAGCGATACCCAATCACCCTGTGTCGTCACTCAGCAAAAGTATCTGGCAACGCTGGCGACAGACACGCAACCATACGCAGAACAACCGGTACTGGTAGCGGCGGATGACCCGACAATCACCGCAGGCCAGCCCTTGGACAATCCGGCATCGGTAAACCAATCCTCCGATTTGGCCTATATCATCTATACCTCAGGCACCACTAGCCAGCCGAAAGGCGTCATGATTGAGCACAAAAATGTGACTCATCTGGTGGCGGCACAGGCAGAAATCTTTGATGCCACAGAGAGAGAAAAAGCCTTAATGTTTGCCGCTTATGTTTTTGACGCCTCGGTTTTCGAGTTATTCCTCAGCCTGTTTCATGGTCATACAATTTACCTTTGTAGCGAAACAGAACGTAATGTCCCCGCCGCAATTGAAAAACTGATTCAGCGGGAAAACATTGAAATAGCCACCTTACCCCCTGCCATACTGAAATTATTAACGGGCGCTCAGTTGCCTTCCCTACAATTATTAGTGACCGCCGGCGAATCACCTTCTTCCGATTTTCTTGAATATTTCAGTCAACACAACGGCATACTGAATGCTTACGGCCCGACAGAAGCGACCGTTTGTGCGACAGGGAAGCTGTATCAACGGGGGGATATTGCAACAAACATTGGTAAAGCGATTAATAATGTCCGCCTTTATGTTCTTGATAATCACGGCAATCTGTCTCCTGTCGGTGCTCCGGGAGAACTGTATATCGGTGGAGCCGGGCTGGCGCGGGGGTATTTAAACCGACCAGAACTAACGACCGAACGTTTTGTGGCGAATCCCTTTGCCACCACAGCGGATAAAACCAAAGGGTATACCCGTCTGTATAAAACCGGCGATCTAGTCCGCTGGCGGCCGGATGGCACTCTGGAATATCTGGGGCGCAATGATTTTCAGGTCAAAATTCGTGGTTATCGCATTGAATTAGGCGAAATTGAGACTGCCCTTGCGACTCATCCTCAGGTCAAACAGGCGGTGGTGATTGACCGTGAGCATAACGGCCATAAAATACTGGTCGCGTATCTGGTGACGACTGGGGAATTGTCTGATGACAGCCTGATAAAACATCTCTCTTCCCGCTTGCCGGAATACATGCTACCGGCCAACTTCACCCGTATTAAGTCCGTTCCTCTGACTCTGAACGGCAAACTGGATCGCCACGCCTTACCTGAACCAATCTGGGAAGATCGAGATAGCTATGTC
This sequence comes from Photorhabdus namnaonensis, assembly GCF_001684335.1. GTDB lineage: Bacteria > Pseudomonadota > Gammaproteobacteria > Enterobacterales > Enterobacteriaceae > Photorhabdus > Photorhabdus namnaonensis. The sequence goes on along the minus strand of NZ_LOIC01000061.1, from coordinate 164,988 downwards.
GCACCCCGCAATACGCTGGAAACTCAGTTCTGTACCATTTGGCAGGACGTGTTGGGACTGGAACGCATTGGTATTGAAGATAACTTTTTCCGCATTGGCGGTGATTCCATTGTCAGTATCCAATTGGTCTCAAAACTGCGTCAGGCGGGCTTTTCCCTTCAAGTTAAATCAATTTTTGAAGCACCAACAGTGGCCCGGTTAGCCCAATTGCTAGCCCTCTCATCATCTACCGTTAACGTGCTCGCAGAGCAGGGATTGTTAAGCGGGGAATTTGGCCTGTTGCCTATCCAGCAGACCTTCTTCGATTGGAATTGGCCAAATCCACATCATTGGAATCAGGCATTTATGATTCAGATCCCCGGGAATATCAAATCTTCACAGATTGAACAGGCTCTGATAATGCTGGCTGAACATCACGATATGCTACGTACCCGTTTTGTAGATACCCAAAACGGCTACCGTCAGTGCTATTCCGCAGAAATGCCATCTTCATATTCTATTTTACATCACTGTGATATCAGGGGATTAAATAAGGAAGCATTACATCAACAACTCACCCAATGGCAAAGTGGGTTCGATTACAACAACGGGCCATTATGGCAAGCAGGTCATCTGACCGGATACACGGATGGCAGTGCCAGACTATTCTTCGCATTCCACCATCTGATTATTGATGCCGTCTCCTGGCGGATTATTGCTGAACATATGCGTCTGTTATTACAAGAGATGACCTTACCACCGAAGACCAGCAGTTATCGACAATGGGTAGCGACAGTCCATCATTATGCACAGCAGCATCAGGATGAAATACCCTACTGGCAACAGGTAATAATAGGAAACGATACCAAACCCACGCAGGATAACATCACTCAGCACCTGTTAAGCATTTCTGCCGAAATGACGGACATGCTACTACATGAAGCCAATACCGGTTATCACACTGAAATTAACGATTTACTGTTGAGCGCATTGACACTGGCTTTGCAGGAGACTTTCTCCCAAGCGGTAAACTACATCACTCTGGAAGGACATGGACGGGAATCCATTGACGACACATTAGATCTTTCCGAAACCGTTGGCTGGTTTACAACTACGTACCCTGTCCGCCTGGAAATGCATACTGATATTGCAGAAACCATCATCCACACCAAAGAAATGCTTCGTGGCGTACCGAATAAAGGTATTGGTTACAGTGCGTTACATCAAGCGGGATACCTCACTGGCAATCTACCGGCCATCAGTTTCAACTACCTTGGCCAGTTAGGGGGAGCCAGCTATCAAGATTGGTCCATAACCAACGATGATTGTGGGTCTGTGTCAGACAGCAAAAATATTAACCACTTACTATTGGGCATTAATGGCGCGGTTCAGGCGGGAAAACTGCAATTCAGCGTGGATTCCCGCTTACCACAAACCCGGACGGAGATGTTCATCATAGCATTTGAGCAAGCACTGAATAACATCATTGCGACTGGTCAAAAGCAGGCTCAATTAGGCGGAATAAAAACCCCCAGTGATTACGGATTCAAAGACGTTTCAATGAAACAGCTAAATCAGCTCATTCATCGTTTTGATCATGTGAATCATGAAAATGCAGACTATCTCTCAGAAAAGAAAACTATTTTGGACGTGTAAAAGATGCTGATACTATTTAAAGAACTCAGTAAAAATCATATATCAATATGGGCCAGTGAGAATAAGTTGAAACTGGCGTTTACCGGGGAAACTCCTCCCTCCCAACTTATTGATAAGGTTAAACAGAGAAAAGAAAACATTTTAGATTTTTTAAATGAAAGAAGTATTTTCTCTGAAAATGACTTTAAAAATTTTTCTTTTAATGAAAATCATTCTGGTTCGAATACTCCAATCGTCTCCTCCAGAAATAAAATTGAAAAGATATTCCCTGCTACCAGCTTGCAACAAGGGTTTGTTTATCATCATCTGACTCAACCACAGGATGATGCCTATCGAGTACAATTGCTATTGGATTATCACACCAATATCAACTTTGCCGTTTATCAACAAGCCTGGTCACTGGCTTCACTGCGTTTCCCCATTCTCAGAACCGCATTTGATTGGGAAGGAAAAATATTACAAATCGTAACAACCGGCGCCAGTATTGGACCATCGAACTTCAAGTTCAAAGATATCAGTCAATTACCAAAAGAAGACCGAGATAAGGCGATTAACGAAGTTCAACAACATGACCGTACTCTGCCTTTTGATTTAAGTCAGCCCGGATTAATCCGCTTCACTCTCATCAGGCAGGATGAACAGTTAGTTACCCTACTGCTTACGCAACATCATTGCATTGCCGATGGCTGGAGTAACCCGATTTTATTACAAGCTGTGCATGAGTATTACAACCAATTGATAAAGGGGCAAAAACCCCAGATTGTGGTGGAACAAACTTATCTGGCAACCCAACAATATCATCTGGATCATCAAGCCGAGTCAGACACCTATTGGGCGGCACGCAAAGCCCAATTTCAGGACGCCAATGATTTTTCTGCGTTGTTAAGTCATCGCGTCGATTTAGCCCAGATAAAAAGCGTTGAAAACCCGGCAGAACAGGAACTCATTGTTCAAGGCGGCGCTTATACGCAGCTTAAAGATATGTGCCGAACACAAGGGGTGACGCTAAATGTGGCCCTGCAATTTGCCTGGCATAAACTCTTGCACAGCTACACGGGCGATACACAGACTCTTGTCGGCACCACCGTCTCCGGCCGCGATGTTCCGGTGGTGGGGATTGAATCCAGTGTTGGCCTATATATCAATACCTTGCCGCTGATAGTGCAATGGCGTCCAACAGACAGTGTAGCGGCGGTTCTACAGGATATTCAGACGGCTATCGCTGCCCTCAACAGCCACAGTGCCGTCTCACTGGCCAGTTTACAATCCGACGGGGAACGACTGTTCCACAGCTTACTGGTATTTGAAAACTACCCTGCTCCCTCGGTAAGCGAAAATCCAGCAGGTATAGAACATACTCTGACATTCCGTCAGGCCGTCGAAAAAGCGGATTATCCGGTATCGCTGGTAGCTTATGAGCACAATAACAGTCTCATCATCAAATTCAGTTATGGCAAAGACTGGCTGACAGAAGCACAGACACTGCGCATACTGGGTCAGCTTGAACGTATCCTGCACGCAGTGGCATGCAACCCAGACCAGCCACATACATCAATCACCTTCCTCAGCGAAACAGAGCGTCATACCCTGCTGCACCGCTGGAATCAAACCGATGCGCCTTACCCACAGGATAAAACCCTGCAACAACTGTTTGAAGCCCAAGCGGAAAGGACACCGGATAACGTGGCGCTGGTGTTTGAAGGCGAATCCCTGACCTACCGCCAGCTTAATGAACGGGCAAACCAGCTAGCTTATCTTATCCGTGAACGTTATCAGCAACACCATAATGTCCCTGTGCAAGCGGATACCCCCATCGCCCTCTACCTCGACCGCAGTCTGGAAATGGTCATCAGTATTTTAGCGGTACTGAAAGCCGGTGGCGCTTATGTGCCCATTTCCCCTGAATATCCATTAGAGAGGGTTCGGTTTATTTTAGACGATACCCAATCACCCTGTGTCGTCACTCAGCAAAATTATCTGGCAACGCTGGAGACAGACACGCAAACATGCGCAAAACAACGGATGCTGATAGCGGCGGATGACCCGACAATCACCGCAGGCCAGCCCGTGGACAATCCTACATCGGTAAACCAACCCTCAGATTTGGCCTATATTATCTATACCTCAGGCACCACCGGCCTGCCGAAAGGCGTCATGATTGAGCACAAAAATGTGGCTCATATGGCAGCGGCACAGGCAGAAATCTTTGATGCCGCCAAGAGAAAAAAATCCTTAATGTTTGCCGCCTATGTGTTTGATGGCTCTGTTTTCGAACTCTTCCCCAGTCTATTTAATGGCCTGACGCTTTACCTTTGCAGCGAAACAGAACGTTATGCCCAGGCAATTGAAAAACTCATTCAACGAGAACACATTGAGATAGCGACCTTACCGCCAGCCATACTCAAACTGTTAATTGGCTCACACTTACCTTCCTTGCAATTATTAGTGACCGCCGGCGAATCACCTTCTTCCGATTTTCTTGAATATTTCAGCCAACACAACGGCATACTGAATGCTTACGGCCCAACAGAAGTGACCGTTTGTGCGACAGGAAAGCAGTATCAACGTGGAGATATTGCAACAAACATTGGTAAAGCGATTAATAACACCCGCCTTTACGTTCTTGATAGTCATGGCAATCTGTCTCCTGTCGGCGTTCCGGGAGAGCTGTATATCGGCGGAGCCGGGCTGGCACGGGGGTATTTAAACCGGCCGGAACTGACCGCCGAACGTTTTGTAGAAAACCCCTTTGCCACCGCAGCAGACAAGGTTCACGGTTATACCCGTTTGTATAAAACCGGCGATTTAGTCCGCTGGCGGCCGGATGGCAATCTGGAATATCTCGGACGCAATGACTTCCAAGTCAAAATCCGTGGTTACCGCATAGAATTGGGTGAAATTGAAACTGCACTCACGTTGCTCCCACAGGTAAAACAGGCGGTGGTGATCGACTATAAGCATAACGGCCATAAAGTACTGGCGGCGTATCTAGTGACGGAAGGGAAACTCTCAGACGATGAGCTCGTCAGGCACTTATCTTCCCACCTGCCAGAACATATGGTGCCTGCCAGTTTTACCCGTATTGAAGCAGTACCCTTGACCCTGAATGGCAAAGTGGATCGGCGGGCATTACCCGCGCCGCTCTGGGGTAATAAAGACCACTATGTAGCGCCTCGCAATACACTGGAAACTCAGCTCTGTACCATTTGGCAGGCCGTATTAGGGCTGGAGCGGGTGGGTATTGATGACAATTTCTTCCGCATCGGGGGAAACTCCCTGACGGCAATTAAGCTGACCACAGCGATACGTCATGAAATGGGGGTTGATATTCCTTTAAATATTTTATTTAGTTGCAAATGCATTTCTCTGTTATCCCAATGGGTGGAAACAGGCAATACAAAACTTAGCTTGCTTAATTCATTAACACCAAAATCAACGGCAACAAATAAACTATTTATGGTTCACCCTGCTAATGCCGGTAGTGAAGTCTATGAATTTCTGGCAAACAATTTATCTAGTACGTATAACTGCATAGGCATCGATAATTATAATCTCTGTACAGATAATCAGATAGATTCACTACACCAAATAGCTCAAATTTATAAGGAGTTAATTCTGACTGAAACTTCTATTGATCAACCTATTCGTATATTAGGATGGTCATTAGGTGGACAATTAGCGATGGAGATTGCTTTTCAATTAGAACAGCTAGGTGCAAGAGAAATTCAATTGTTCTTGTTAGATACTATAATTAATAATAACGAGATAAAAGAGTTCAGAGATAACTTAAATATATCAGGTAAACATGGGCCAATCGTTGGGAAATTGCGAAAAATGGGGGCAAGTGATACCTATATTAATAAAGTTCTGGCAGCAATACCATTTGAATGTAGAATAGTTAACTGCAATTTAAGCGGGAAATTATCTCATACCAATATTACCCTATTTAAAGCTGGTCAAACAACTCCAGATTGTATAGATGAAATTCAATTAGCTATAGGTAAATTAGTAATGAAAATAGTGGATAATAATATCTCCCAATGGACAGTCAATCCATTAGTGATTACATTGATTAATGATTATTATCACGAAAATATTATTGAAGCTATTTCCATTATCAGCTCAGAAATAATCAACACTCGGTCAATTAAGGATAATATCAATATAACTTGATTACGATTAACGGGGCTGGCATTGCTGGCCCCATCAGATTAATACTAAATTACAGATATTAAAAAAGTATGTACAGGAATATGGGCTAAATTTGGAAAAGTGCGTTGCCTCTGGTGATTCTGACTCTGACCTCCCCTTATTTAATGCCCTTACCAATACGGTTGCCATAAATGGGACGGATAATAATACGTGAAATCGCATTAATTCATTACCAAGGTAATGATCTATGGCAACCCTATCAGCTCATACGGAAAAAAATCAGTTGTGAGCAATAAAGATATCGCTATGAACTGAAACGCCCTTTTAATTTATAGCGATTACCGGGAAATAACAGCCTGGCACTGGAGACAGTGTAATGAGTCGACCAAGTTCGACGACTAATTAATAAACAGGGAACTCCTGATTCAATTTGCAACAACTTACAGGATCGAGGATCGCCAGCAATAGCTTCCACAATGTGTTCACCTTCCGTTAATGGGGCAATCATTGACAAATAATCGTGTGGAGTAAGCTTAGTAAAATCCTGTTGCAAATAGCCAGGAGCCGCTTGAGCATTGACATAACGATCTTCTATCTGAACAGGAATATCATTTTCATAGTGGATAATAACCGAATGGTAAATCGGAGTACCGACGACAATATCCAATTCAGCGGCCTGTTTCACATCCGCATTCAGCTCGGATAATTTTAAGATTTTACAGCTATGCTGATGAGAACGAGCTGAAATCTCATCAGCAATGCTGTGAATTTCGAACAACGCAGATTGCCCCTTTGGTTCAGCGACAAACGATCCCACGCCTTGCAGCCGTACTAATAGTCCTTCAGCAGTCAATTCACGCAACGCGCGGTTGGCAGTCATACGGCTACAGTTAAATTGTTTAACCAATTCAGCTTCAGAGGGAACACGATCATTTGATTTCCATTCACCAGTATAAATTTTTTCAATGATGGATTGTTTCACTCTGGCATACAGAGGCGCAGGTTTGGCAAATGATCCTGATAAGTGCGTCGTCACAATAAATTCCTTATGCTGTAAAAATGTTAAGTGATTAATTACATTCACTTTATCAGGCTATCTTTGCCAAAATAAAAAACACAATAGTACTGTTATTCTAGATAATCAATACCACCAATGTGCTAATTGCCAGGCAATACGCGCCGCTGCTTTTCCACCTATGCCCTGTATGTCAAATATTGGATTGAGTTCAACCAAATCAGCCGCCTGTAGTTTACCACTCTGACAAATTGGCTGAACTAATTGCAAAAGGCGCTCTAATGGCATCCCCAATGCGGCTGGCGCAGAGACGGCTGGCATCTGATAAGCAGGTAATACATCCAAATCGATCGTCATATAAATCAAATCAACTTGCTGGAGTATATCTTGTATCTGCTGTCGCACCTTGCCCAGCATAGTTTCACGACATTGCTCATCCCAAATAATCGTGGCATTCAAATGGTTTGCCTCATCCACCAATGCCTGAGTATTAGACGCCAAACTTGCACCAATGCAAGTATAGTGAAACTGGCGTTGATGTTGCTGACAATATTCAGCAAGTTGACGAAATGGTGTGCCAGAAGTAGGTTGCGGCGATCGCCGTAAATCAAGATGAGCATCAAAGTTAATAATACCAACACGTTGATGTGGAAAAGCATCATAAATTCCAACACCATGAGCAAAAGCCGTTTCATGTCCACCACCCAATACCAAAGTACGTACATTCTGACGCTGGCATTGAGTAACGGCGTCAGATAAGGCTTGTTGTGCCTCACATAATTGATTGGGATTAGCACGAATACTTCCCAAGTCCACCAATCGATCATGCCCTTTATGACTAGCCATATTTGCCAGCGATTGCCGCAAATAATCAGGACCTTGATTGGCGCCCGGCCTTCCTTGATTACGTTTTACACCTTCATCACATTCAAACCCTAATAGAGCAATATAGTGAGAAAATTCTTCCGGCGTAAAATACGGAGACAGTTTAACTGTTTGAAAAAGCCGTAGTGCATTATCCGCTTCTGCCAAATCATTTCGTCCTTGCCAAATAGTCGGCGAAGTAGCATGCCATAAATTCATTTACCGCTCCTTATTTGTTTATATGTTGGAATGAGTCATAACGCCACGAAACACTCTGGTATTCAAAGGGGTATGGCCCAATTCATAGAAAATATCAACAGGATTTTCCGCATCCCAAACAACAAAATCGGCGTAAGCTCCCGCACGCAACTGTCCGTGACTCTGTTCTCTGCCCAATGCACGAGCCGCATGTCGGGTGACACCCAGCCATACCTCTTCTGGAGTCAATCCAAATTGGACACATGCCATATTCATAGCCATTCGCAAAGAGGCAAATGGGCTGGTTCCAGGATTAAAATCGGTAGATACGGCTATCGGCACATTAAATTGCCGCAATAAATCAATAGGTGGGCGCTGTGTTTCCTGCAAAAAGTAGAACGCGCCAGGAAGCAAAACGGCTACCGTACCACTGTGACTGAGCGCCTCAACTCCCGCCTGATCCAAATATTCAATATGATCCACAGAAAGACCATGATAGCGAGCGACCAGTTCACTTCCGCCTAAACGAGATAATTGCTCCACATGACCTTTTACTGGAATATTCCAACGTTGTGCTGCCTGAAAAAGCCGCTCAGTCTGTACCAGATTGAATCCCACACTTTCACAAAAAACATCTACTGCCTCAAACAACCCTTTTTGCCAGAGTTGTGGGAGGATATCTTCGCAAATCAGATCCATATAAGTGTCAGGATTATGCTTATATTCAGGTGGGCAAGTATGAGCAGCAAGCAATGTGGGACTGATTTCTATCGGATTATGTCGCGCCAAGTTTTGCGTAACTTGTAGCAACTTTTCTTCATTTTCCAGATTTAATCCATAACCCGATTTAATCTCAATAGTGGTTACGCCTTCGGCCATAAATGCAGCAAGACGCTGCTGCGCGGAACACTCAAGTTGTTCATGAGAACTGGCCCGAGTCGCAGAAACTGTCGCATTAATCCCTCCTCCTTGAGCACTAAGCTCAGCATAAGACACACCATTTAAACGCTGTTCCCACTCATAAGCCCGATTACCACCAAACACTAAATGGGTGTGACAATCGATTAAACCAGGGGTAATTAGGCGTTGTTGAACATCAATAACCTGACAGCAATTCGTCTGTAATGTTGCGGTGGGTAAAATAGCTAAAATTTTGTCATCACGTACCAGAAGATCATATTCTCTTAATAATCCGTAAGCTGCATTGACAGCGGGGTCCATTGTCGCCAGTCTTGCATTGCGCCAGATGATATCAGTATCACGCAGTTCTATCGCCATGATTAGCATCCTGTATTGGTCTATATCTGATAAATCAGATTTCTAGTTGTATATACATTTATTTTCCAACCAACTGTTATTGTCAAATTATTTTGTTAACTACCGAGATATGCCTTCTTATCAGCATTTTTAAACCACAAACTCGGTAAAATCAGGTTTTATTAAGCATAATTAGGTTTAATAGTTAAAAAGATGCAGTACACTTGTCACAAAATGGTTTAATTAACTGAGCAATGATGAAAAATAAATACTCCCTGAATGAGGAAGAAATTCACTTATTTCAACAATCGGTAGCAGGCACCAAACGCATTAACCAGGATACCGTCTTACATTCTCCCAGAAGAAAAAAAATCAGCTATATTGCCCCTGAACGAGTCCAGCAAGAACAAATTGATGCCAGCTACTATTTTTCTGATGAATTTCAGCCTAACCTTGATACCGAGGGTCCTACCCGTTATGTAAGGGGAGATACAAACCATTACGAATTGAAGAAATTACGTCGAGGTGACTATTCGCCAGAGCTGTTTCTTGATTTACACGGACTAACGCAAATGCAGGCCAAACAGGAAATTGGGGCATTGATCGCTGCTTGCCGTCGTGAACATGTCTATTGTGCCTGCATCATGCACGGCCACGGAAAACACATTCTCAAACAGCAAACACCTCTGTGGTTAGCTCAACACCCAGATATCATAGCTTTCCATCAAGCGCCAAAGGAATGGGGCGGCAACGCCGCACTATTGATGCTGATCGAACTTGATGAGCCTTGAGTCTATACATTGCTGGATTATTAGGCTTTTTCTGCTAATTGTGACGGACTGACCTGCCAGACAAGAGCCCCTTTGCCAGTCTGGCTGTTTAAATCTACACATATCATTGCAGAAGTTGCAAACATCGGTGGTGTTTCTGCCGGGCATAGCTCAGCAACCAGGTAGCTGACTAATGGTAAATGAGAGACAACTAAAACAGCGTTATGACCTTGCTCAGCAAGAAACTGGAGATAACTACTCACTGTAACAGCATCACCTGATGGCGTTAACCCCAACAACACTTCTTCACTATCGGGTAAAGACAAGAATTTACGAACAATCTGTAACGTCTGTTCAGCGCGAATATAAGGACTCACCAATACAAGATCAATTTGATGCTTTTGCTGTGCTAACCAACAAGCCATTTTTTGCGATTCATCACAACCGCGAGGAGTCAGTTGCCGGGCGGCATCGCTCATTGCATCTAAAGCCGCGTCACCATGACGCATAATAAAAATTTGCATAGTCCACCGTATGAATGAGTAAGTGCAGTTATTCTACCGCTAACAAATATCAGCAATCTCGACCTAAGTTATACAATAAAAATTGTTACTACAAAAACATTTCAAAGATGGTGAACAAGCATTCTACTCAAAATAAATAAAATGGTTGCACGACAACTCAATGGATGTTGCTTGAATTTATAAAGAGATCCTTTTCATTCAAAAACGCTCAATACAATTCCGGTGCTTCAACAACACCGGAATTAATTTTTTCATCAATACAGTATAGGCTGCTATGGATAAAAACTTTTATTCTGTTCAGCCATTTTCACTAAACATTCACAAGGTACAAATCTGTCTCCATACTGGCTTTCCAGCCTACGCAGGATCTCTACCACTCTGGCACAACCAAGGCTATCAATATAACGGAATGGACCACCAAAGAATGGCGGAAAACCTATGCCAAATACCGCCCCAATATCACCATCACGCGGACTTCTGATAATGCCTTCATCCAGACAACGAACAGCTTCATTAAGCATTAGCATCACACAACGTTGAGCGATTTCTGACGAGAGCATATGCGACTCAGGTGTTATATTCAGCAAGGTATAAATCGAGCTATCAACTTTTTTGCCTTTCTTACCAAACTGCCAGAATTTTCTGGCCTCTGATGCATACAAATAGAAACCACGGCCATTTTTCCTACCCTTGCGACCATCTTTCAGTACAGCATCGAGAGATTCAGGCGCAGCAAAACGCGGACCTAGTTGCTCTACCAGAATCGGCATGATTTTGGTGCCAACATCAATACCTACTTCATCCAATAAATTAATCGGCCCTACCGGAAAACCAAAATTAACCAGTGCTCCATCGATATGGTCAATAGGTTCTCCTGCTACCAGACAATGAGCGGCTTCACTAATATAAGGGACAAGAATCCGGTTTACATAAAACCCAGCTTTATCACCCACCACAATAGCGGTTTTACCCTGTTTCTTCGCCAAAGCAACGGCTGTAGCAATCGTTTTCTCACTGGTCCCTTGATGTGGAATAACTTCCACCAGCGGCATCTTATCCACTGGACTAAAATAATGCAGACCAATAACCTGTTCTGGTCGTTGAGCTTTTTCAGCAATCTGATGGATAGGCAGTGAAGATGTATTAGATGCAAATATGGTCTCTGGTTTAGCATTCGTTTCAATTTCCGCCACCATTTGCTGTTTCAGTGACAAATCCTCAAACACTGCTTCAACAACAATATCGGTTTGTGCGAAACCACGATAATCCGTCGTTCCTGAAATCAGCATCATTTGCTGAGCGCGCTCCGCCGGGCGTAGTCGTTTTTGCTTCACCCGCTTGGACAACAAATCCCAAGTATATTTCAATACCTGGCTAACGCCCTTTTCATTAATATCTTTAATCCGCACCGGTAGTTTGCCGCGAGTAGCTGTTACATTCGCAACGCCTCCGCCCATCAAGCCACCACCTAATATACCAACGCGCTTGATTTCCGCCGGTCTCTCTGATGAACCCGTTTCATTCTTCAACGAAGTCGCAGCAAAAAACAGATTACGTAAAGCCGCAGATTCCCGTGTCATTGCCAGCTCGCCAAATGCTACCGCCTCAGCCCGTAAACCCTGACTCATGCCTTTTTCAAGACCTTCTTTGACAACATCGATAATTCGTTCAGGTGCAGGATAATGCCCACGAGTTTTCGCCAGTGTCTTTTTACGAACGATATTAAACAAAAAGTATCTTCCCAAGGGGCCAACTAATAACCGCTGTTGCCACGGCAAAGGCTTACGCACAGGAATACCCTTTTTGACTTTTTCGATAGCAATGTCCAGCAGAATATCCAACGGCACAGCATCATCCACCAACCCGAGCCGTAATGCCTGTTTCGCCCGTAGCTGTTTACCTGTCAGCATGATATCCAACGCTGAACTAACGCCAATAAGTCTTGGCAACCGCTGAGTACCGCCGGAACCGGGTAATAACCCAAGTTGAACTTCCGGTAATCCAAGACGAGTTTTATCGTCCAATGAACATACACGCCAATGACATGCAAGCGCCAATTCCAAACCGCCCCCCAAACAAGCGCCATGAATTGCCGCTACGACAGGCAAAGGATAATTAGCTATCTGGGAAAATAGTTTCTGGCCCTTTTCAGCCAAATCTCGCGCGTCTTCTTTGGTCTTACATCCGGCAATCATAGAAATATCGGCACCGGCAATAAATGTATCCGGTTTACCGGAAATCAATATTAATCCTTTAAGACCCGAAGATTGCTGAGCTTGTTTGAAAACATTCAGAAACTGATCAACAAATTCTGCTTTCAGCGTATTTACCTTTTCTCCCGGCACATTAATGGTGATAACGCCGATCTTATCCGGCCTGATATCAAAACTGAAAACGGAAGCAGTTTGGTTTGTACCCGTAGTGATGGGTGCCGCATCATGCTGAGCCTGAGTCATTATTCCACCTCCAATACCATAGCCGTGCCCAACCCGCCAGCAGCACAAGCGGTTGTCAACCCAAGCCCTCCGCCACGACGGCGCAACTCATTCAATACTTGCGTCACCATACGAGCTCCTGTCGCTGCGAATGGGTGCCCATAAGCGATTGAACCACCCAAAACATTAAATTTGTCCATATCGACTTCACCAATTGCCTGAGCACGCCCTAATTTATGACGAGCAAATTCATCACTGGCGAACATTTTCAGGTTTGCCAGCGTCTGAGCCGCAAAAGCCTCATGCATATCGATTAAAGTTAGATCTTTTAGTGTAATACCGGCCCGATCAAGCGCTATTGGCGTGGCGTATGACGGCCCTAATAACATATCCTGCCAGACATCAATGGCTGAGAATGCGTAGCTACGCAGATAACCGAGCGGTTTTGTTCCCAACGCCTTAGCCACTGATTCACGCATCAATATGACCGCCGCCGCACCATCTGTCAGCGGTGTACTGTTTGCAGCAGTGACCGTGCCGTACTTACGGTCAAATGCTGGACGCAGCTTCGCATAAGAGGTCAGTACAGAATTTCTACGAATATTATTATCTTCAAGCAGTGCTTCACGGTACGGTGGGAAATGAGCTGTCATGACTTCATCAGCTAACAATCCCTGTTCCCAAGCTTTCGCCGCCAGAATATGGGAGCGGTGTGCTAACGCATCCTGATCTTCTCGACTGATACGGTAAGTCTTCGCCATCTGTTCTGCGGTATCTCCCATACGCAGACCTGTCGAATATTCCGCTACCGCCGGAGATACAGGCAATAAATCACGAAATTTAAGGCGACTAAGTAGTTTAAGGCGTTGCGATAGCGTTTTAGCCTTATTCATATCCACCAGAGTACGAGCCAGGGATTTAGTCACACCAATCGGCAATACAGACGAGGAATCCGCTCCGCCGGCAATCCCGATATTCACCGTGCCAGCCATAATGCTTTCAGCCACATTGGCAATCGCCTGGAAACTAGTGGCGCACGCGCGGGATACACTATAAGCATCAGTACTCACACTTAACCCAGCGCCAAGAACGATTTCACGGGCGATATTCGGCGCTTCAGGCATTTGCACTACTTGCCCAAACACCAGTTGGTCAATCTTTTCAGGAAGTAAACCACTCCTAGTCACCAGTTCGCTGACGACTGATTTACCCAAATCCACAGCCGGTATGCCGTGATACGATGTTGCCTGTTTAGCAAATGGAATACGTAGCCCACTGACAATGGCGATACGATCACCTTGCTGTGTCACTTTTGTTAAAGGACGACTCATAACGGCTCCTGAAAGATTATCGTTAACTGAATCAAATTACTGAAAAAAACTTTTCAACCAATCTGGACAGGTCTGACCTGATAGATCATTGTTAGCGTAATGTTTATAAATAGCAAACCTGAATAAATCAAAAATGAGAGGAAGCGCAACTTTAATTTTTTTAATGGCTAAATGGTTTCAATACTTATTCGAACATGTTCGCAAGCTTTTATGCGAAATTAGCCTATTACACCAGTCACAATTTCATTACTAAAATATTCATAATGAATTTTAATATTTTATCTCCCTTTAACTACCGGGAAACTCACCCTACCCCCTAAAGAATATTTATCTGCCGAAATTTGATCTTAAAAAATCATTTTTAAACGTTTTTATTAATATCAAAAATCATTTTTTTGTTAACTGAGTCGCGTTTTTGATATCAACTTGGTAATATTTTGAAAACATTCTTGCAACACCAACTGTTATCAGACCTATACTTCACGACTGGTCTGATTTGTCAGCGAGGCAAACCGACCCTACAATCCTGCGCTCCTTGCTAAGATAAGTGGCATAGTTAAATAATAAACAAGAGGGTTTTGGTTATGAACCAGAAAAACCTGTTCACCCGTTCAGCATTAGCGGTTGCAGTGGCAATAATTTCATCGAATGCTGGCGCTGCTGGTTTCCAGTTAAATGAATTTTCTACTTCGGCTTTGGGCCGCGCTTTTTCCGGGGAAGGCGTTGTCGCTGATAACGCATCGGTAGGAAGCCGTAACCCAGCAGCAATGACGCTGTTTGATCGCCCATCATTTTCCATTGGCGCTATCTATATCAACCCAGATGTTGATATTACCGGTAAATCCCCAATAACGGGCAAAAGTACTAACGCTAAAAATATCGCGCCTACCGCTTGGATACCTAACCTACATTTCATTATGCCAATCGATGATCAATGGTTTGTTGGTACTTCGGTCACTACCAACTTCGGCCTGGCAACCGATTTTAGCAATAACTATGAGGCAGGCCCTATCGGCGGTAAAACTGACCTGACAACGTTGAACTTCAACTTAAGCGGTGCTTATAAGCTGAATGATCACTTTAGCTTTGGTTTAGGGCTGAACGCTGTTTATGCGGATGCAGAAATCGTCCGTCATGCGGGCGCTCTGTCATACATTCTGGATCAACACCCCAAGATACCAAAAAAAGGTCTCGTGAAACCAACAGATGAAGTTGCTAATCTGTCAGGTAAAGATTGGGGCTATGGCTGGAACGCAGGCATCATGTATGAAGTGGATGAAAATAACCGCTACAGCCTGACTTACCGTTCTAAAGTTAAAATTAAGTTTAAAGACGGTGACTATAAAAACGACATACCTGTTCAGCTAGGTCAAATGCTGGAAAAAGCGGGAGTACATTTACCAGCTACTGGCGGCCAAACCATTGGCGGTAGATTGGATCTCAATTTGCCTGATATCTGGGAAGTTTCTGGTTACAACCGCGTAGCGCCTAAATGGGCTATCCACTATAGCCTAGCATATGCAGGCTGGAGTGAGTTTAATGAACTGAAAGGGACCAGAAATAAAGATGGATCTGTCCTGTTTAGTAAACATGAAGGCTTTAAAGATGCCTACCGTATTGCTTTAGGTACAACTTATTATCACGACGACAACTGGACATTCCGTACAGGTATCGCCTTTGACGACAGCCCGGTTCCTGCTGAAAACCGTTCTATCTCCATTCCGGATCAAGATCGTTTCTGGCTGAGTGCTGGTGCAACCTACGCATTTAACAAAGATGCTTCTGTCGATGTAGGTGTTTCATATATGCATGGTCAGAAAGTCACTGTTAAAGAGAAATTGTCCGAAGCATTGCCTAACGCATACGAATTCGACGCTAAAGGCACTGCCTGGCTATATGGTGTGAACTTCAACTACGCATTCTAATAATATGCCACTCTCAAAAAGGATAGCGATATTGCTATCCTTTTTTATCTACGCGGTTAAAAACCCAATAAGGAGTTATCAATCATCAATACTATCTAAATCATCCTGTATTGCTTCGGCATTTGGATTTTGTGTGGCTTCCAGTTTACCGCCGCTTGCCATAAAATCATGGCTCTGGAAGTAAGCCTCACGCATCATCAAATAAGGATCTGACGAGTTCTTCAACAAGCCATCAGAATCCAGTAAACGAGCACGGGTTTCAATCCCTTCAAATGCCCACTTGCCGGCTGACATCCAAATAGTCAGATAACTCAGCATTGGATAAGTCATATCCGCCCAGTTACCCCCTTCGTCACGTAGGGTGAAATTGCCATAGCCCGGTAATACAACATAAGGGCCATACCCCACCTTATAATAGCCCAGAGTACTCCCAAAGCGTTTTGGCTCTTCTTTTGCCAATTTGGGGTTTGCCATCGTTGCAACATCAATCAGCCCCCCCATACCCAAAATGGTATTCAGGAAAAAACGATTAAAATGTTTCATTCCCTGATATGGATTACCACGCAAGAAACTGTTTACCATACTAGCCGGCTCTTCGAGATTACTCAGAAAATTACCCAAACCATTTCGAGCAGGCATCGGCACATAATCACGCCACGCTACCGCGACTGGACGTAAAACATAAGGGTCAAGAACATCATAATTAAAGTTGAACATTGTACGGTTAAAACCTTCCAGTGGGTCTGAACGCCCCTGTTCAACAGTATCAGATGAATTAGCGCACCCCACTAGTAATGCGGCGGTAAGAGCGATTCCCCCCAAACGATACTTCATACATCTCTCCAAGTAATAACCTTCTAGATCCGGCAAATCAGTTTTTGCACGACTCGCCGATGATCATCAATAATGTCAATATTACTGACAATCCAACTTGAATGGTACTCAATTCAAGCGATCACTAAATAGGCAAACAGTTTATAACGCCTTATATTATGAATGAAAAGCCGTTATAATAAAGCTATGTCCCCTTAGTTAAATGGATATAACAAGCCCCTCCTAAGGGCTAATTGCTGGTTCGATTCCAGCAGGGGACGCCAGAAGCATATCCCACCAAGGTTAATAAATTTAAATTTTTCCAATTAAATCATGTAAATAAACTCAATGCTTGTCTAAGCAAGCCCGTTTTTGTTTAGTGGAATCTAAATACAATCTTATTGATTCTCTTATCCATGAAAAAAATAAGCGCCTTACTTGGCGCTTTCATTCAAAATAGAATTTTTACTTTTTTTCTTTCTCTGCACAGCTCTTATCACGATAGATTTGCTGTAGTTTTTCGTACCTATCTTTTGCTGCCTTTCCTTCTACCGTTTTTGCATCGCTAGTATCTATGAAGAAAAGCGGAATCAGCAAGAACACTCCAGTGACACCCAAGGCTGAATTTTTCGCTATTTGTCCATTCAATTCACTATCTTTCTGTTTAACAAGATTCTGCATTTTCTCCATTTCAAAAATGACAGACTCGCATGACATCAAATTGTCACCAGGTTGTGATATTTGAACAGGCATAGGAGTAGTGTGAACACATCCAGAAAGAAATATGACAGTCAATGGTAAAGTTAATTTTTTAAACATTTCATACTATTAAGTTGTTGACGTTTATTTAATTTACCATTTTGTGCTATTTAATGTAAGCCCTAAATTACGCGTCATATACTTAATCATGCTACCCCATAAAACCCGATTTCTTTATCTGACTCAGGTAAACAAGGGGCCACTCTCCAGCACTGACTACTAAAACACCCAACTCAGGGATAATATTGACCACATTGGCATCAGCCTGTTCCGTTACCCTATCCGTTTCTTTGAAACCTTCCGCTACATCTCAACTGAAATAAATCGCATATATCAATAATCAGCACAGTACAGAAATGCTATCCATTCAAATAGTAAGCTTTTTCGAATTACACGGTACTCTATTATTGATTAGAATTAATGCCGGTTAAAAGCCGGCATTATTTTATTAATCATCGAATAGATAAAAACTTAAAGATCTATTTATTTAGCATTTAACACTTCGTTTAATTTGCTTTCATCAAGCTGACGACAACGCTTCGCTACCACAATCGTTGCAACACCATTGCCAATCAGATTTGTTAAAGCTCTTGCTTCTGACATGAAACGATCTATTCCCAATATTAATGCCAGCCCCGCTAGTGGTAAATGCCCAACAGCGGAAATTGTCGCAGCTAATACAATAAACCCACTACCTGTTACACCAGCGGCACCTTTGGAGGATAAAAGCAATACAACTAATAGCGTTATTTGATGCACTATATCCATATGAGTATTCGTCGCTTGAGCAATAAATACCGCGGCCATTGTCAGGTAAATAGAGGTTCCATCCAGATTAAATGAATATCCCGTCGGTATCACCAAACCAACAACAGATTTCTGGCATCCCGCTTTCTCCATTTTATCTAACATACGCGGCAATGCAGATTCAGAAGACGATGTTCCCAATACGATTAATAATTCTTCTTTAATGTAATTAATGAATCGGAATATACTAAACCCAGTGGCTTTTGCAATTGTTCCTAAAACAAACACTACAAAAAGAATACAGGTGATATAAAAGCAAACTATTAATTGCCCTAATTGTACCAATGTACCAATACCATATTTCCCGATGGTAAATGCCATTGCGCCAAAAGCCCCCAAAGGAGCTAATCGCATTATCATATTGATAATACCGAAAATAACATGAGAAAAACCATCAATAATATTAAAGATTGGTTTCCCTTTCTCTCCTAAACGATGAAGTGCAAAACCAAATAACACAGCAAATAATAGGACCTGCAAAATATTGCCACTGGCAAACGCTCCGATGACACTAGCCGGAATAACATCAAGCAAAAATGCGATTATTCCTTGTTCAGCCGCCTTTTCCGCATATAGGGATACCGCTTTAACATCTAATGTAGAGGGATCAATATTCATCCCTGCACCAGGCTGTACAACATTGACAACAATTAGCCCAATAATCAAAGCGATTGTGCTAACTATTTCAAAATATACCAATGCAATAGCGCCTGTTTTACCAACAGCTTTCATACTTTCCATACCTGCGATACCGGTCACAACGGTACAGAAAATAACAGGAGCAATAACCATTTTGATTAATTTGACAAATCCATCACCTAATGGCTTCATTTCCGCACCAAGTTGTGGGTAGAAATGCCCCAAAAGTATGCCGATAGTTATTGCGACCAAAACTTGAAAATAAAGACTCTTTAGTAAATTTTTCTTCACTTCTTAATTCCCTAATCCATAGTGTAAAATCAGATTCTATTTATTCTTATTAGAACGGTGTAGTTATTGTTAAATGTACCTTATATCTTCATTCATATAACATATAAAGCAAATTTTCATCATTTTTTCACAAAAAATTAAAATTAACACACAATTTTTTAAGATATAGATCACATAAACACACAATCAATAACCTCACTAAGATGATTGAACCGATAATCATCTCATAAGTTATTTAAAACTTTCCATTTAAAAATATTATTTACTTGAAGAACATTTATTTTTCAATCCATTAAGTATTACATTGAAAAAATTAACAAGTTTTTGATACATGAATGTTTTGAGAACAACTTAATCATAAGATATTATTAACTATAATTGTACAGCCTGGTTGCTTTTTTATAATTTAAGCAACAATATACACGGTATGACATCAATACCTTAAAGAAAACAATTCTCATCATGAAATTAGACAGCCCGTTAAATTACCATATGCAGATACCGGAAAATCCGCTCTCTTCTACCCCTGTGGTATTCATCCACGGGTTATTCGGCGATCTCAATAATCTTGGGGTTTTGGCTCGTGATTTGCAGCAATACTACCCCGTCATTCAAATCGATGTACGCAATCACGGTTTATCTCCACGGGCAAATAACATGGATTACCACGATATGGCACAAGATGTTATTTCCCTACTGGATCATCTGCAAATTCAATCCGCCATTATTATCGGTCATTCAATGGGCGGTAAGATCGCGATGGCAATGACCGCACTAGCGCCAGAACGGATAGAAAAAATTGTTCTTATTGATATAGCACCCGTTGCTTATCAGGTTCGCCGTCACGACCAGATTTTTACCGCACTGAATAAAGTGACAGAAGCCGGAGTCAAAACCCGCCAAGACGCCGCTAAGATGATGCGAGAAAATATTCAGGAAGAAGGTGTCATTCAGTTTTTACTGAAATCATTCCATCAGGGGGAATGGAAATTCAATTTACCGGTATTAATTAACCAGTATGAAAAGATCATTGGCTGGCAAGAGATCCCTACATGGCCTCATCCCGCTTTATTTATTCGCGGCGGCCTCTCCCCTTATATTCAGGAAGAATATCGGCACGATATCGCCAGACAATTTCCACAGGCTAAAGCTTGGGTAGTCGCCGGTTGCGGCCACTGGGTTCACGCAGAAAAACCAGACGCGGTTTTAAAAGCAATTCATCGCTTTCTTAATACCGATACGGAATTAACGTAGGAAACCGGTCAATTAGTCATAAAAGTGGCTCATTTATCTTGAGCCACTTGATTATCAGGAAGTTAATTAGGCAAATTTCCCCTTGCCAATCGTGACATCCGTCCATGCCGTCGCGATAGTCATCTTCGCCTGGCTGTCCAGATTTTCAATAAAACCATTATCGCCGACTGTCGGAGCGAAACTACTCATTGCCTGAATCAAAGAATCCACCACATTATCTGACAGTACGGTAAATTCACGCTCCCCCAATGCGTTCTTATCACCTATCTGAGTCACCAATTTGGCACGATTGCCATTAAAGTAATCATCAAAGGTAACCGAACCCACTGATTCAAATAACCCTTGAGCACTGCTGTCCTGAGTTTGGCGCTTCACTGACAGCACCAGATCATATCCGCTGCGCTGCAACCACAGGTTTCGCCAGTCAACACCATTAAGCAATATCATGTCTTCCGCGCTGATATCATTGACTG
Source organism: Photorhabdus namnaonensis (assembly GCF_001684335.1). GTDB lineage: Bacteria > Pseudomonadota > Gammaproteobacteria > Enterobacterales > Enterobacteriaceae > Photorhabdus > Photorhabdus namnaonensis. Next base: position 143,846 of record NZ_LOIC01000061.1, on the reverse strand, counting down.
ACGTATCAATCACCTCTCCGCCAACCACAAAACTGTCTACCCCCAAACCACCCTGGAAGCGATTCTGGTACCCGCCAAGCACCAGCAAATCCTGACCTTCACCGCCATCAAACTCACTGAACTTCGAAATCGCCGCAGCTATTAAGTGATCGTCACCTTCCCCACCGTTGATTACCGCATGGTAGCCCATCAGTTTAATCGCATCATTGCCGGAATAGCCGTCGATCCGGCTGTTATTGCCAAATACTCTGGCAAAATCATGACCTTCACCCAATTCAATCTGGTTATTATTGCCGATGGCGACAACGTAATCCTGACCTTCACCGCTATCTACCCGGTTATAATTGCCGGAGATGGTGACGTAATCCTGTCCGTTACCTGCATCAATAAAGCCGCCTTCACCAAAGACAAACGCCTGATCATCGCCTTCCCCCATAAACACATAGTTAATACGCCCGGCCATCACCGCGGTATCATCTCCATTACCGCCAAACATCCAGTTTTCACGTCCCATCAGGACGCCCAGATCATCTCCTTCACCGCCGGTAAAGATGTTGGAAGTACCCATTGAATAATAAACATCATCACCGCGGCCACCCCAGAAGTTGTTGTTATCTCCCAGATAAGCGCCAAGATCTTTACCGTCGCCACCCCAATTGAAGTTATAGTTTCCCAACGATATATGGATATCGCCATCGTCATGCAAATGACCGCTGTTACGCAGGAAATCAAACGTCTTTTCCTCCATATTAAGCAAATCAACCGTCAAGTTTTCTTTCAAATGCGTGATTAAGGACTTCATTTCTGTTTGCTTATCTTTACTGAACATCGTCGCAAACAGATTAGGCAAATTCAGTGAATTAAAACCAAATGCAGATTTGGCTTTATCATCATCGGTCTGAGCACGCTTTCTATCGACGCTCACTGGAGATTCCGGTTCACGATTTCCATCAGACGCTTTCTCTTGCAGGCCATGACTTTCCGCAAATGATCTGACGCCATCCTCGCCCATATCAATGCCCGCTTTCAAACCATCAAGCAACTTCTCTGGATTAGTAAAAGCTTTCAGTTGATCCCCGCTAAATTCTCCAATCACTGCCAGCATCTCTTGCAGAATCGCTTCGCTATCAACCGGTTCTCCTGTACGGGAAACAATTTGACCTTCCGCGGTGTAATTCACACCAAAGATATCCGCTAAGGTAGTCTCCGCGTTTACACTTGCTAATCGGCCAAGCAGCTTATTCTTAAGCTGACGCGGTAAGTCTTGCGGATGATAGGTAAAAGTGGTCTTCGCCATACCCGTTGCCGAATATTGCTGAGTCATCAGACCAAACAACGAACCTAGGTTGGTATCCATAATCGATTGGATATGGTCGCCAAACATAAAATTCCAGTTACCGGCTGTCACCTGGATATCTGCTCCTTGACCACCGACGGCAAAGTTAAAAGCCAGCTTCTCATTAGCCTGACGGAATTTATTTGCGCGGCTCATTGCGCCCATGCCAGTCACATTACTGCTTAGCCATTGATGATATTTTTTATTCAACGTCGCTTCAATATCTCGATTCAAGCCGCGACTACTGCGTTCATGCTGTGAATCCAGCTCAACCAACGTCTTGTAGTTCACACTGCTGGTTTGATCCAAACGAGACATATCTTGCACAAACTTGTTCGCACCGGCGATGGTCCACTGCTGATCTTGCGCGATTAACCAATTTTGTCCTTTGCCAGAGTAAGCAATACCTTGTAGCACGCCGGCAACATGCGCCACACCATCAAACGGGTTAACCAGCGGCGGCGTTGGAATGGATTTATCCATCATCACAATCAAGTCATTACTGCTGCCCTGATTGAAGCTAACGTTACGATTACCGATAAACATCTGCGCCCCTTCAAACGCTTGGTAACCATTGATATCGAAGCTGTGTTTGCTGTCTCCGTCACCGATATGGACCATCACATTATTGTCACCGAAGGCCAGTGATTTAAAGCCACCACTACCCACTTTAATACCGACATTTGATGTTCCCCAATTGAGGGCGGTAAACTCCCCTTCACCTACATTAACCTGAATGTTGCCAGAGTAACTAAGCTGATTATTCGATTTATCGTTGGAGTCAATCTGAATAGTATTTTCACGTTTCTTTGGCATGGTAAAAGGACGACGATAATCTGCAACCGCCCCTCTCGTCACCGCATCATCCCCAGTGTATCCCACCTTGGAAAGGGTGATGTCACTTTCAGCAATACCGCGAATAACCCTTTCTGTACTGGTCGTCAATTCACCCTGTTTATTCCATTCGAATACAACTTTGTTATCAGGTAAGTTATTAACCCATTGGTTATTGGTATCACGGGTAAATTTACGGCCTGTCGCATCAATCGCCACTTCGCTACGGCGGGCGGAAACATTACTGCGAATACCTTGTTTGTCTAACTCTGTAATAAAACGATGGGCAAAACCGTCCCGCTTGTCATCACTGATCAAAGAACAACCCACGATGCTGATATGCCCAGGTTTACCCGCTGGTTTAAGGTCGTGATTAAACTGCTTTAGTCTCACAACAAGTTGATCGGCAGTGTAACCACTCAAGCGAATGTTATTTTGCTCCGATGTATCACGGCCATGACCGACAATTTGCCAACGTAACTTACCGGATAATCTGGCAGTATCTCCATAAACGATACGATATTTACCATCAGCATCGAGCTGCGCCACCACGCTGGAATCTGGGTGTTTACCGGCCAGATTGGCTGCTGCTTTGGCAACGACCGGATCATCTTCCAGTTGAATAATGATCTGACCATTAAAACGCGTTGCGCGATCATCGGTTTGTGGTGTGACAGCCACCGGCTCCCACGTTCCCGCATCTTTGTTTTTGATGATGTCACTTGATGACAATTTTTCCAGTAACGGACTCGCCGCATCACTATCAACCGGCACTTTAAGTATCAATCGATTTGCTGCCGGATAAGAGAGGACTTTATCGATATTCGACTGTACAAAGCTGGCCGCTTGTTTAAAGTTGTCGCTCTCAATGTCAACCAAAACCTTCTTAGTTTGTTTACCTTGCTGAACTGCCACTTCCAAGGTGATATCACCTTCTCGATAATCAACTACACGCCCAGTGATATTTGAACCTAAGTTAAATACCTTGCCTTGCTCTTTCAATGCGCGCAATACGTAGTTTTGTTCACCATCACGTGACGTTTTCCAAACACCGTCATATCTCGCAATGGTTCCCTCTTCAAATTTATTAAATTGAACATAAAAGCTTTGGTTGGATTCTTTACTTGCCTGAAATTTATAACTCGTTATAAATCCTTTATGGAACGTATCCATAAAACGGCGGAAATCGTTATAGTTAGCAAACGATTTGCCACCATAGTTAGGATCATAAAATGACCAAACTGTTTGATTGATTTTTCTATGCACCACAACGGACATGGCATGTTCTTCCGACATGAATGTCATATAAGTCGATCTTCTTACATGACGCAGCTTATCCATGACGGATTCATAGCCTTCCGCAGAGTAATTCAGTGCATGATTAATGTTCGGCCCGGCCAATCCGTTAGCTTTCAATTTGCCGCCATAGGCAGCATTCGCTTTTTTATAGGCTTCAAGAGTAGAGTCATCCATAAATTGGCTGTATTGCATCGATAATAAATCTTCAATAACCACCCCAATATTTTGACGGCGATATTGAGTCAGCAAAGCGGATTCAATGGCGTTAATGTCGGTTTTCTTATTGACTGATTTGTCGTTATAGGCTTTAACAGTGTCCTTCAACCACAACATATAAGCTTTACCACCCCCTGAGCCATGTACTCGCTCTTCCATTAAGTAACGGGCAGATAAAGCGAAACACAATCCTTTCATGAGTTTTTTAGACTCGGCGGTATCTCCTTTAGTCAAGAGCACACTGCCAATTTCCGGGATAACTTTACCCAGTCTTTCTAACAAATTGCCATCCTGGCTAAAATGGAATGAATAAGCTTCCAGCTCTTTTCCATGTGCTATGAAGTCAAAAATTTTGTTATCAATTTTTTGAAAAACGTCTCCTTTTATTACCCCACGATGTTGAGAAGATGTTGTTAGCAGATTTTTATCCAACGGAGATTGATTATTAACCTGCAACCGATTAATCATGTTTTCTGCATCTTTCAGTATAGTCAGATCTTCTTCTATCAATCCTGCACTGAATCGTCCATCTGCCTGTGCGACAAACTCAGGGTTAACATGGCTGCTGGTTTCAGGCATAGCCGTGGACTGATAAGCCTCTCCCGGCAAACCACTGCCAAGCGCGCCTATTCGCTGTGGCTTAACATTGTCACTCTGCTTCGCGCTCTTCGCATCGGTTTGTGCCTGAACCACTTTCTCCTCAGCCACAGCAATATCACGTTTGCCTCGATTTTCCGCCTCTAGATAAGCAACACTGGCATTACTTTTTGCTCTTTCTGCTTGCCGCTGTTGTAACAGGGCCTCTTTTTCTCTCAATTCCACTTTTTTATGAGCGTCTATCATATCTTGTTGCACGCCAATACGATGCTGCTCACTTTTCGCTATACCTGCCTCCGATTGTGCAATCGCTTTTTTCGCCTTCTGTTGGTCATCGCTAATATTTTGCCGCACATTAACCAACGCTCTCTGTGCATCAGTTTTAGTGTTATCCAATTTACTCTGAACATGGTTCAAAAATCCGGCAGCAAATTGGTTACGCCATTGATCACCTGATTTACCTTGGTAACTATCAAAGTCATTCAATGCATCCAGACCTTGAGTCATGGAGAGTAGTTCATCTGTTACTGCTTGTGATTCTTCTTTTATCGCATCACGCTGCGCTTGCCCATTGGTGTTTAGCGCTGCTTGATCCGTTGATTCCAATTGAGACCGTGCGCCTGCAATTGCTGCCAGTTGCTGCTCTTTCTCTTGTTCCAAGATGCGGCGATTTTCTTCAGCTTTATCTTTATCGTTTAACGCATTTTGCGCCGCTTTATCCTGTTTTACCTGTTCGATAACCGCCTTAGCTGGTCGTGAGCTTTCAGATTTCGCAACAATATTATCGAGAACATAACCTACGCCATCATTTAAACCTGTACCTTTAAATGCAATTTGGTTACTACCGGCTTTCGCTGTCAACTCCAGCGTTTTGTTTTGCCATCCAGCGGCATCTCCAGAAGTTGAGAATACCTGTTCCCCGTTCCAAAAAACTTCCATGCCATTGTTGGTAAGATAAGTATTATGACGATTGGCAAAATCAAAATTCAGTGAAATAACTTCTCCCTCGAACAAGTTTTGTAAGTCCTGATAAATCGCGGTGTTTCTATCCGCATCAAGCTCACTAACCCGCTCTCCATGCCCCTCGTTATCAAGACCGTAAGCACCAGCTGAGTGATATGCTTCAATACCATTGGTTGCCAACCAACCGTAATTACCTTGTTCAAAATTACCATTGATGATCAGATTAGCTCTCTGTTCCGGCGCATCGCTTTTATCAATGTTCAATGAATGATGGATATTTTCGAGCTCAGGCGTTTCGATCGCTGTTATAGAACCATGTAGGTGGCTGCTTAAATCTGAATTTACCGTTGCGATTTCATCCATCTTAAAACCATCAATAGCAGAAACTTCGGCTAAATTAATCGCCCCTCTGCCTTTATGTGTCCCAGATGTACTAGCCTCACCGCCCTCAACCAGATAATTGATCGCCTGACTGCCCCCCACACCTAATGCTGTCTGTTTGATATGTTCAAAGAAGGAAGAGAGTTTGTTGCTTTGCGTATTGCTTTCTGCAACAGAGAAACTATAGAAATCACCGTTACCGATCTTAATCGCAACGTTATTACGTGCATAAGAGGCATTCACCCCCAGACCATCACCAATATGAATATTGGCGTTATTTTTACCTTTCATCACCGCAACATTCAGGCCATTTCCAACTTTAGTATTAACATTGAAATTACCCCATGCCACGTTAACGGAAACACCCTCACCCACTTTGGTATTCACATTCAGGTCGCCATGCGTCGCCGTTACATTTAAGCCATTTCCCACGGTGGTGGTGATATTCGCTTTGCCTTTTGCCGCGGTAACTTGCATGCCATCACCCGCTTTGGTGACAATATTTCCTTTACTCCACAAGGCATTAAAACTGTCACCGTTACCCACCTGAGTCACAATATTAGCCTCACCTTTGGCAAGCACCACATTGCGCCCATTACCGACCTTGGTAATGACGTTAGCTTTACCCCAAGCGCCGGTGTAATCATCACCGTGACCAACATGAGTGATAATATTGGCATCACCCTGAACGATCGTCACTTCTTGTCCATCACCCACTTTGGTTATGATGTTCGCTTTACCTTTCGCGAAGTTATAACGATCACCATGCCCCTTTTGCGTCAAGATATTAGCTTCACCCCAAACCGCATTGATACCGGCGCCATTCCCCACTTTGGTAATGATATTGGCTTTACCTTTAGCAAATCCCACTGTTGTGCCATGACCAACATGGGTCATGACATTCCCCACATTCGACACAAGCAAACCAACGGTCGTCCCCTCTCCCACTTTGGTCAGAATATTACCGTCGCCAAGCAGTACGCCAGCGGTCATCGAATTGCCTACATGAGTAATAACATTAGCTTTCGCCCCTGCAACCACCCCCATAAAATCATTACCGGTTTTGGTGACAATATTCGCTTCTCCTAACGCCAAAACACCGGTTAAGCCATTGCCGACATGGGTCATGATATTAGCCTGACCAAACATTGCCGCTAGCGTTGTACCATCGCCGATTTTAGTCATCACGTTCAGTTCACCGGCAAACAAGCCAATACTGGAGCCATTACCCACATGGGAATAGATATTAGCTTTACCTATCATCAAGGCAGTTGTCAGATCATTACCAATCTTAGTCAACACATTGGCGCCACCGATCATGGCGGCAAAAGTATTGCCATCTCCGATATGGGTAAAAATATTGGCGCCACCAATCATTGCCGCCAACGTCGTGCCGTTACCCACTTTAGTCGCGATATTGCCTTTCGCCAGCATCAGGGCAACACTACTCCCATCACCAATGTGGGTAAATACGTTGCCTGCGGCTATCATCAGCGCCAACGCATCACCATCACCCACTTTAGTAAAGATGTTTACCGCGCCTCCCATCAGCGCCCATACATCACCTTTACCGACATGAGTAAAGAGATTGCCTGCACCAATCATGGCTGCAATCGCGGTCCCATCCCCGACTCGGGTAAAAATATTGCCTGCCGCCCCCATCACGCCCAAAGTCTGACCGCCACCAACATGGGTAAGTACATTACCTATCCCAAACAGAGCGCCGGTAGTATCGCCGTCGCCTATTTTTGTCAGGATGTTGGCGCCACCGAGCATCACACCTGTCGTATTTCCGTTACCAATGTGAGTCAGAACATTTGCACCACCGCCCATCACTGCCAACACATTACCCGGCCCTTTCTTGGTAAGAACATTGGCCCCACCCAAGGCAATTGCCCTAGTATTCGACATTTCAGCACCATCACTAATATGCGTGATAATGTTAGCCCCGCCGAGCATACCGGACACCAAATCACCCGCTCCGAGCTTAGTGAGCACATTAGCACCGCCCACCAGTACCGAGGAGACATTGCCATTTCCTTTTTGGGTCATGACATTAAAACCGCCCGCACCTAACCAACTCGCTCTACCATTGCCTATCTGCGTGTGCGTGTTGTAACCACCTAGCATGAAAATCTGGCTATTGCCATTACCGTTGTGGATTGAAATATTGCCAACCGCCAGAAGATGTGCCAAATATCGTCCATCTCCGACACGGATGAAAACATTTGCCGCGCCACCAGCATGAATATCCATATCTCCACGCAGGCTTTGGTGAACAACGACATTTGCCAGACCTGCGCCACGGAATGTCAACTTACCCTCTTCTCCCTTTTTCACAATGACGTTCGCGGCGCCGACACCTTCAAAATTGACATTGCCATAAGTGACACTGGATGTAATAACATTTCCGCCGCCAGCGCCATTGAATTGAATATCACCGGAGCTGTCACCACTGTTAGTAGATGAGTTCACCAGTGCTTGCTGACGGTATTCTTCGGTATGTGCCAACCGATCAGAACCACACCGCATCGTTGCATTAAGGCTATATTGAAGCTGACTTAACACACAACTACCTGCACTCACCGAGTGGTAACCGTTTGCGGATGAAATATCTTCATCAGCCAGATTGCCGGTATGATCACCCGCTTTGCACCACGCATTAACAAAGTATTTGAGTTCCTGCGTGATAGGATCATTTCCCAGTTCAACCACCACCACTCTCGTGTATGATTCCAAATGTTTAGCGTACACATAAGTATTCGGTTGACGGTTCGATCTCACCGCGGAAACATCAAACTTCTGACAATTGGCAAAGATCGCATGCCCTCCCATCTTTGCATCAGAGAGCGTGATATCTTCCGCTTTAACCGTTGTCCCACTCGCATAAATAATCCACTCGTTTTCAGATAACCCCTCTTCCACGGCATGAATAGTCACCGGCTGATGATGTTCAACCATTAAATTGAAAAGTCGGTAAGCATCATTGATGTTGATATCGACAAATCCATTACCGGAAGAAATCTCCGTTGAAGCTAGACCATTGAGGTGATTACCCTCCTTATACCAAGAGGTGGCGTAATAATTGAGCTTGCCGGTTTCGGGATCATTTTGGAGCTGAATTTTGCTGATTTTCGTATACATTTTGTCAGCAAAGGCAAAGAGATAAGTATCAGGTTCAGTCGTTGATTTAATACCTGTCACTGGCTGAGCTTCTTGAATCCAACTTCCACCCATCGTCGCTGTAGTTAATACAACATCTTTAGCCTCAGCATATTCCAGTGTCTCATCACGAAAACTGTTATTGACACCTATTCTTGATATTTGGTTATAAGCTCCGGCACCGGAGAAATTGATATTGCCATGCGCAATATTAGAATAAATCTTGTTATAACCACCCGCCCCCTCGAAAGAAACATCACCACGGGTTTGTACGTAAATATCTTCCCTTTGTCGAATACGTTTAATTCGGTTCGATGCTCCCGCACCACTCAAGGTAATATCACCTTCTTTACCTTTACGTACAATGTGATTATCAACCCCGGCACCTTCAAAAACAATATTACCGAACTCTGTCCGCGAGCTAATACTATTTGCGGCACCTGAGCCATGAAACGTGACATCGCCACGGCTCCCGTTGTAATTGTCATACCAGGTGCGGTCAATTTTGTTACCCGCTCCAGCACCATCAAAGAATAAATCGCCCTGATTGGCTCCATGCCATAATTTATTGTAGCCGCCGGAGCCACTGAAACTCATATCACCCGTTAAACCGTCACGGTTCATTTCGTTATAAATCGCCGCACCGGTAAAATCCAAATCACCGTGATGACCGGTGTGATCCATCACAACGCCACCCGCGGCGCCAAAAAACGAAATATCACCATCACCATTTTTATCAATATCGGTGTAACCCGCACCACCTTTTACTGTCAGATTACCTGTGGAATCCACAATGGATAAATACGCCGCACCACCGACTACCGTGTCATTACCTGTACCGGTATAAACTTTGGCGGCAATCGACCCCAGAGCAATATGGTCATTTCCTCCGCGGGCATAAATATAGCCACCAAAGCCAATGGCATCAATGTCATTATCATTGTCATCAGCGAAATAATTCCCGGTAAAGAAATATTCCGCACTCCTACTTGATGATTTCCCCATAAACAATCCCTTAGTTTAATATACCCTATGGATTTCAAGATGCATCGCGACGGCAAGGGAGTGAATCCCCGGGAGCATAGATAACTATGTGACCGGGGTGAACGAGTGCAGCCAACAAAGAGGCAACTTGAAAGATAACGGGTATAGAAGTTAAAACCGTACTCGACGGATATAATAGTTAAGTTGAACATCTCATTTTTTTAACAATACAAATCCTTTAGCCTCTTCATGATAAAAAGAGACCAAATAACAAATTGTTAGCAACGTTAAAGCGGTGATCATGGAATATGATCATTGCGGAAAAAACAGATATTCCGGCTCAACGATTAAGCTTTATTTAAAATACTAAATGCAGGAAAATGCTACTCCACCATTATTTCATTCATCCGGCAATTTCGCTCTTAGCACACGGAATATAAGGTAAGCAGCTCTCCTGCTAATATGCAGATTAGAGAGAATTTGTACGAATCTTTTAGACATAATTTTACTCAAAAGACAATTTATTCATAAAAAGCGCACAACAAAACTTTAAAATCAAAAAATACCTAAACTGATGTATAGACAAATACTTTCAAATAAAAACAAGATTCAAAAACAATATTTAACGCAGAAAACCGTTTTCTTTCGCATAAGATATAACGTTTCGCTAATTATGATCAATTATTTATTTTTTCTTTATTAAAATACCAAAAATATATTTTTACGAATAACATTAATTCCGCACATATAATATATTATTAATATAATAACAATTTGAAATAATTAATATCGATTCTATTTAATGTAAACCTGCCACCTACCATGACGTTAAAAAAATGCCCAGTTCACATTTGACTGGGCATTAATCTAGAAAAGAGAGGTTAAAGAAGGAGAATGATTTTTCTTAATTCTATAGAAAAATCATGAGAATACCCCATGCTCCAGACGCCCGATGAGATCTAGCACCTCAAGTGCGCCACTTTCAGTTGCAATAAGAGACATTGGAGTAACTCCACCAACCCCCTTAACAGGACTTTTTAACCATGTCCATGCTTCATTCTTATTTCCGCCAAAAAGTTGTACTGCGGCATCAAACACACGAATCAATCGTGTAACACGCTCACTCTCTTCGGCAGAAAGAACGAAACCTGCATTTTCTCGGCAGGCAACGTTTCGCTCTTTGTATTTGTCAAAGTGGTACATATGACACCTTAGTTAATCTGATAATAATGACCGCTATAGCTCAGTTACCACAAATTACGAACTTGGAAGCTTGCAAGATACAGAAACAATCGTACAGTATGTTGTACGATCAATGGGTGTTTCGTTATATTTTTCAGGTTATTTCTTGGTATAGGTAGGATAAATGAAAGTGTTAACTTACTCAGAAGCAAAAAAAAATCTTTCTGAAACGATGATAAATGCCGTGAACGATTGTAGCCCAGTGATTATCACTCGTGAAAATGGCGAAAATTGCGCACTTATGTCATTAACTGATTTCGAATCTTTGCAAGAAACGGCTTATTTGATGAAATCACCAACCAACGCGAATCGTCTTATGGAATCTATCTCTCAATTAAGCACCGGGCAAGGGAAGGTCAAGGAATTGGATTTAGACTAATGAACCAGCTCGACTTATTGATATTCAATACAGAGCCGGGAAAACTCCCGGCTCTGACCGTTAACGAGGTTTTGGATAATTCACTCTCTCAGGTGCCGATTTATCCATTCTTCATTTTACCTTTTACTGCTGTGGCAAACGGTTTACCACCATCTAACGCAGTGTAGTGGAGATGAATCTGAATATCTTTCAACTGCGATGTGTAGATGTTGGGAAACAGGACATCAATCACAGACTGATCGGGGAATTCCAATGTCCAAGTTGAAATGGCGCCTGTTCCTTCGAAAGGCAGATAGCGATCATCATCAAACATCAGGGTGCATAGCCAGTTCTCTTTAGCGACACCGCCATCATCTTTTTCATTTAAGGAAGAGAGGGCAATTTGCTGTTGAGCGCGCAGATTCTTCACAATATTTTTATCGCTTCCGCTATTTCTGGTTGGGTCATAAAGCCAGGTTACCCCATCAATATCGGTATTGGTTAAAGTGAAACTGCTAGTTTGTGTCAGGGTGGCGCTAATCTCCGTCGGTAACGCAGGGTAAGGGCTAAGTGCATTTACCAATATTGAAACGGAAATGCGCTTAATCTGTCGTAGATAATGTCCGGGATAATTCGTATCGAACAGTTTAGAATCCAGCGTAAAACTCACCGCCTTTTTATTAATGATTTGAGTTTTCAATCCATTTTCTGACAGCAATTTACCGAGCGAGATGGTTTTATTAATATTCAAACGGCGTTCATTACGTTGTAACCAAGCGCTTTCCATTTGTAATAGATCAAGCTGCAAAGATTCCCCTGCCAGCAAACCCTGGTAAGAATCATTCCACGCCGAGGTTTTGATAAAACCTTGCCGCTGATAATCCCCGACTTCGTACCGCCAGCTTCTTTCCGCCATCAAACACATGGAAAGCACCGCATCATAGGCTGGCGCATACAGTGCTGCGAGACGCCCCATCAGCCACTTATAGGTTGGGACAACCAGAAAGCCGGATGTTATAAACTCATACAGCTCACGGGCAGCGAATTGTTGTGCCTGAGCTTCTTTCAGGGCGGTTTGAGAGCTTTTGATAAGCAATTCCTGCTCTTTTAATTGCATCTCAATGATATTGATTTCGCTTTGGGCTTGTTTGTACTCAATTTCCCATTCCTGACGACGGCGTTGGTATTCTGCTCCGTCTTGCAACCTGTCGGCAACATTGCCTAATGCATCAGAAAGAAGGTCGGCAACGATAGCTGCGTTTTTGACAGACGCTTCGGGCTTTGCTCCCCCAACCGCCATACCATAAATATTGGGTATGGTTTCCAGTATCGTGCTGGCGACAAGGAAAGGAGCGGCCGACATTTTGTATACTCCTGATACCACTTTCATGCTGAGGGCTGAAATCTCTAAAGCAGAAAGGTTTTGTTCATATAGCGCGTGATAATGTTGGTAGCGCTCTTCTGCCATTTTTTTACTGACTTCAAGCGTGACTTTCCCCATTTGAGCAAGTTGCAAGGCTTGTTGTTGCAGTTCCACTGTAAAAGCGGATAACCGCAGCGCTTGCGATTGTACCAGCACGTCCTTTTCGCCATTAGCCTCAGTTTCCATGATATGAAGTAACCGATGTCCCATTTCAATTAATTGTTTTACCGCGCTATTGGCGCTTTTTAACATCAATGGGAAGCGATAAGGGGGGATCTGCTGCTGCATATTGTTCAACCCGCTGAGGAGATTGCCGACGTTTCTTTGCGTCAGGCTCTCTGCACTCGCGGCACTGGCATAAAGTGGCAACGGTTGTACTTTGCCATCCAGTGTTAAGCCATGACGCAGATTATAGAGCCGATTGTTCAACGTTTTTTGAAATTCAATCAGTTTTTCATTGAAAGGGGATTTAAATAAATTTTCAGCCGCACGTACCTTGGGTTTCAATTTTGCTTTGACCTTTTCCAAGGTATCTGGACGCCAATGACTGGCATCTAAACCCTCCGGTAATGCGCCGAGCAATTGCAAAGCCTGTTGATAACATAAACCGGCCTCATTCAGACTATCTCTGGTCAGTTGTCTGTAGAGATTATCGCCTTCTTGTATCCACAAATTGATTAAGAAATGGAACAGGGCTTTCTGATAATAGACGGGCTGGCTGTAAGCAACAGTGTCAGGATCGGCCGTTCTCACTGTTAGAGGAAGATCATTGCCATTTTCGACAATGGCGCGGGAATTCCACATTCGAATGTTGTTATAAGGGTTAAACAGGTGATTGATAAACCATCGGCGTGCATCATAGAAACGTTGCTCTTCATAAAGTCGGGAAGAGATTAGGAAAGGAAGATGGAAAAACAGTTCCCAGAAATATTGTCCGTTGGCGCCATTAAAATCGACTTTTGTCGGTGAAGTTTCGTTATCCAACGCAGGCTCCAGCAAGGATTGAGTTTCCCAAGCCAGTACCTTGTCAATGGATTGCGTCGCCCGTGCGACCAGTTGTTTACCAAATAATGTGTTCAATCTAATGGCGGTGGATTTGAATTTCAGGTTGGTTATATCCAGATATTGAACTTGCTTTGTATTTCTTTTCAACGTAATGGCAGGAATTTTATCACTTTCTTCGATAGTAAGTTCATATATATTCTCAACAATTTGTGGTTTATTTCCTGGCTCAATTAATTTTGCGGTTAAACTAAAAGAATAAGTATTGATATTTGGCTTAAGATTAAAAATGATATCTTGTATTACCGCATGACCATCTAGTGGTAATTTTGGGTTGGCGTATTGTTCACCTTGTGGATATGTTTTGAAGATCAACTCGGATGATAAATATTCCCAACCATCTTGGATCTTGTATATCTCTTTACGTAAGGAAATATTCTCTCCCTCAATGGAGAGGGACAGGTTTTTATCACTGAGATTCCATTGTGTACTGGCCTGAAATACAGCGCTACCGATCCATGAAAAATCGTGGCTTTTGGTAATTTTATTATCTTTCCATTCAGAAGGTAATAACTTGAAAAGTTGTATTTCATCATAGCTGATAATAAAAACATCCGTTGGCGCATCTCCTCTGGCCCACTCAAAATTAAACGTTTTTATTGCCGTATCACTGGCAGGAATTTGGACTTGCATTTGAATGTTCTTAGTATTGATTCCCCAAAAAAGTTCTTTGGAGGGGAACTTGTTAGGGCTTGATGATGCTAACTGATAGCGTTTAACCAATGTGTTTCTGCCAGTTAGCAGAAGATTGGTCCCGCCGCTTCCTACTTTGCCCTCTAATTGCAAAAAAGAAGATTTATGCGGTTTAATACCATCATAACTATTCTTCGTTTCCTCCTCGGCTTCTTTTATGGTGAGAAACTTCGCGGTACCTGCATAGTGATGTTGTAATGTGTCTGGATTGCTGAAAAACTTATACCACATCGTAACAAGTGTTTTTTCATTCTCCTGAGTCAAGGACTTCTTATCCACCAATAATAAATCACGCAATTCAAAGTAATAATCTTTGTTTTTCTCCCATTTGCCTCTGTCTTTATTTTCGGAGTCGTACAATAAAACCCCCATCCATTGGTCTCCGTCCACTTGTAGTTGTACATCCACCATAGCTATCAACCCAGGTTTATATTTTTCATCCTTCAAGTAAGGGTTATCTCCATCGGGAACGCGCTTATTATCTTTTGTCGGATATTCACCCTTGGCATCTTTACCATCCAGACGGAGTAATAGATTGGGGGCGCTCCATTCACCACTGCTTTGTTTGAAGGTAAATTTCACATTGATAGCGCGATAATCGGTGGGTTTCTGATCTACACCCATCAATGGCGTTGCTTCACGCTCAACCCAGATTGCATATTGGCGGCCAGAAATCACGATTGGCCGAATTGCCAGCATGGTCCCGGATAAAGACAACGTGATTTTTTCCCATTCGCTCCACGCCAGTGGGCTAATGACATCGGTGTTATCACGCAGCTTAATATCCAGTGTGCGCCAGTAATACTCTATAGGTTCGGCATTACTTTTACCGATAAAGTGATAGCGATCGTTTTTAGGGTCAGTACCGTCGATATAGCCGCATATTAATTGCAGATTGCTGATCCGTTCAAATTCGGCCAGATAACGCAGAATAGCTGTTTGAATAATATTGTTATTCAAACGTGATTGACCCAAATCGTTTTCCAGCGTGGTAAAAGCGCTGGTTTTACGCAGCCTGCTGGCGGGAGAGATAAAGTTTTCCGGGAAATTTCTTTGCTTTTGCCAAGCTTGCCAACGGTTATATTGGTTCAAAAAGTTCTCCCAGAACTGGGTTCGTTCATCGCTGATGATTTGTCCCTCATAGCCGGTTTCCATCCGGGAAAAGAGACGGAACAGATAGCGTTGTAAGCTGGCAATGCAAAAAGCCACTCTACTGGTATCGACCTCTTTCGCCACCAATATATCGGTCAGGAAATAGTTTGAAAGATCTTCAACCGTCGTAATATCCGATGAAGCATCGCTGGAAGGCGCCCAGCGCCGTAACAGATATTCGACCATCGCATCACGCCAGCGTTCATTGAGTGAACCGCCTAGCTTGGATTGTACTTCGGAAGAGGTGGCGGCAAATAAAGCGCTGCTGACTTGATACCAATGATCATAGCTGGATGTTGCGGTCAATTTGGCGATATCCAGTAATGGCTGGGCAGATATTTCACTCTTTTCGGCCAGTGCTTTTAAACGCATGACGATAGTGACATCAACGACATTCTGTGCCACTTTCAGGTTAAAATCGCTGGTTATCCGCAGAATTTCTTGACTTGACCAGCCAATTAATTCGGCCAGATTTGTGGCTGCTTGTTCAGCACTCCAAACTTTAGCGTCAGGCGGTTGCTGCCCAATTTGACTGACTTGATACAGATAGTAGATGACATCCACTTCTGTTTTATTGGCGGGTAACAAATTCAGCCAATCACTATAACGGCTCAGACGATGGAGAAACGTCAAATCAAGGGGGCGAAGTTGGTTATCTTTCTGGAGATTGAACCAAGCAGGGTAATTCACTAATGCTGTAACACTTGTATCTTGCAGCTTGAATAGCTTGCAAGTCTCAGCATAACGGTTGAGATCGTACCATGTGATCAGCGCTTGCTCTGTTTGTTGTTGAGAACCGGAACGGCGAGCCAATGCAATGGTATTACTCAGAAAGTCAGCGTTGCTGTTTCCCGTCCATCGCAATAGTGGCAACGCAAGTGGGTTCTCAATATCAAAAACATGGGCGATAGCATTAACTATCAGATCCTGTTGGGCAATAAAGGCGTTGCCTATCAAGGTGGTTAGCTTCTGTGTCCAGGTATCCCCTTGTTGTTGCCATTTATCATCTTGTGCTAATTTTTTGAGAATTTCGCTGATTTTGTCGCTTAAGGCTTTTTGATCATCGTTTGAAGCTACCTGGACTAAAACAATACCTAATTCCCCTATCAGTTGATTAAGCTCATTCATCCACTGGATCGGCGTCTTCTTCGCCTGAAAGTCTTGCATGACAGCGCCAATTTTAGCTTCGCTCAGCAGCGCATCGCTAGCATCAGGGATGACAGTTCTGACTTTGTTAATCCAATCAATATTCTCAATATCAACAGTCTCATTGCCGTTAGTTCGATAAGGGGTGAGTAACGTGTTCAGCGACAGAGGAGATAAATTATGGCGTTGAATCCACTGTGCCGCATTCATGACCGCGATCAGTACATCAAGGATATCAACGGCCTTGGCATCTTGCGCCAATGTCGGAATACCCGCCAACTGTTGCAGATAATGGTTATTATCACGGCTCAATATGACGAGTAGCCCTAAACTCTCTTTAACTGACATGCGTAACTGACGGGGCAATGCCACCAAGCGATACAGGGAGGAAACAACATTCAGTGAACATTGGGGTTTCTTCAACCCCTGAACATACATCACGAGCGTTAGCAGAATTTGGCATGTTTCATCATCAATATTCAGACCTTTGCATAACTGATTAACGATTAAAGCGTCTGGGCCTTCGGTCGCCATCGGGTCAAATTCACGATTATCCAGCACAAGCACAGAGGAAGAAGACGCCTGTTTTGACAGCCCTTGGGCATTAAAAATCCTGTCAAAGAAGGAGAGTTGATCGCCGAGAGCATAAGGCGTTATCTGGCCGATAAAGGCAGCAAACTGTTCCGCGGTCGTGTTGTACTCTTGCCGGAAATGCAGGAAAACGCCCAATGTGCGGATGGTTGCTTCTGTGATAACAAACCCAGTCTGTTTTTCTGCCTGTCGTGCGGCTGCCAGTAACAGATCCAGTTGCTCATAAGAGAGTTTCAGTGCTTTTTGCAGATGCAGGAAACGTTGGATACGGTCAAAGTTATCAGTACTGGCGTCTGAAATTAAGATAACGCTTTTAGCGGTGTCTTTATCTTCGAATTTTTCCAGATAGAGAGCGGGAGCTTGACCCGCATTGATATAGGAAGCGGCATAGTTAGCACCGGAAGGAAACCGTTTATCCACATTGTCGGGTTTGATGACATTGGCGGAATAAGTGACGGTACTGTATATCTCGTCTTCTTCCGCTTTTGATATGCCATTAACGGCAAACAGGCGTTCAGCTTCTTGGGAACTTAGCCCGGTTTGTTGGGTAAATACAGTGAGGCGAGATAAAGAGCGTTCCGCCTCCGCTGCATCGCCTTTGAGACCGTAGTAGTTATCGAAGAAATCTTTTTGGTCTTTTTGTGATGTTTCCAACAGCAAGGCTTGCAATTTGGGCGCCAAGGTACTACTAACCATCATGGCCGTTTGCAGCGAATCCACGCTCAGGTTGTCATCTATAAAATTGGGGTATTTTCTGTCGGCCTGTTGAATAAGATCCAGTAATGAGATCTGCTTTTCGGCCAGTACGGTTGTCGTTTGCTGGAGTGGAAAATGAAATGGCAACGAAAGTGGGTAATAAATATCGGCCAGCGAACCCGTCAAAGGTTGGTCGTTATTGAGATATGTTTTGATTTTTTCGGCAAGAATTTCAACCACAAAGGGTAATGATTGACTGGTTTGATTGAGATTTGTGCCATCAAGCAGTAATTTTTCAATATCTGGCCGTCGTTGGCTGAGAAGCCGAGCGCTCTTTTTATCGGCATCTTCTTCAAACAAGCAGGATTGTTGATATAAATCGACCAAATAAGCCAAAGGGCCATCGTTGGCTTCAGGTAAACCGGGAAAACAATAGAGATCTTGGTTATCGTTAAATAGCGTTTTATAGCTAATTCGTGATTCTATTTTATTTGCCATAAGTAATTACCTTTTCAATAGAAAATAGGAATATTCATCAAACATCATGATACTTAGATGTTTGATGAATAGGATTACACTATGGCCTATCACGGTGAATCATCCAGCCTAAAATATATTTCTGCTTTAATCGTTTTTAAAAAATCATTTCACTTCAATATGCCATATATCTCAATTCAATTAAATTAAGATTTTATATATCCAATTTACACAAAAATTAAAACCATTATCAATCATCATATAAATGATTAATTCATTCAATAAATTAATGTTAAACTAGTAATATAACCAATTAATAAACACAATGGTGTTAATAAAAAGACAATAAAAAATCACCTGGTTATAATAGTTATCCAATAAAATATTTATATTATTTTCAATTTCAAAAAATAATTAAAATTTCACTCAATACCTTTCATACCAGAAGAATGCCAGACTCACCACTTTTCCACTACGCTTTAAATTTACATAGGACGGAAAGAATAGCGGCATCACAGCACTCCTATGGTTTTACATTATCAGTCTCTCAGTTTACTTATCAATTTTCGGTAATGGCCCCAATTTCACACCTTCTGGATAATATTTCCAGCCATCACGAATACGGATGTTCTCATCCCAAGGCAATTTATATTCACCGTTTGCCAAATCGCGCACCCAAGTCAAATAATTAGCTCTCTCTCCGCCAGGTTTACCAACATAACCTCGGCAACCAAGATTAAAAATACTGTTCTCGAGCGCCCAATTCTCACGAGCCTTATCCGCCAGACGCGGGAACAATTCGGCGGTAACAATTTCCCACGGATTACGCTGACCTTGCTGGATAACGTTACCGTCATAATTACAAATCGTACCTTCACCGAAATAATAAAAAACTTCATCGTAGCCTGCCAGATTAACCGATACGGTATACATTAAGTTCTGCCAAGCATTAGTGCGATTAGTCCAGATCCATTGGTCATTGACTTGGGTAGAATAACCAGAAATACGGATAAAGACGTTACAGCCTTTATAAGCTGCTTCACGCGCCAACTCAGGAAACATACCATCATGACAAATACACACCGCCAGCTTTGAGCCTTTGGGTCCCTCACAAACCGGCATACCCAAATTACCCGGCATCCAAGGTTCAATCGGTACCCAAGGCTGTAATTTTCGGTAATGCAATGCAATCTCACCGTTGTTGTTAATAATAATCGCGGAGTTATAAGGTGGCTGAGACGGATCTTCATTACGTTCCATGACTGAAAACACGCCCCAGATATCGTTGCGAATACAAGCCTGACGAAAACAATCCACTTCTGGACCGTCCAGCGATAACAACATTTCATCATAAGTCCAGATCTTGGTATTTAATCCCTGAGCGGAATATTCAGGAAATACAATAAAATCCAAGTCAGGATAACCGGCTTTAGTTGAATCGATTGTTTTACAAATCTGCCGCACTTGAACCTGAATATCCTCAGGCCCCTTAATAATAGGAACAGGATATTGAATAGCGGCAATTAATAACGCTTCATCCCACGCACTGACACTTCCGGTACTGCCCATAAAGACCTCTGAATAAATAGTAATTATTAAAATTGAATGACAAGCTTCATCGTTATACAGACAAATAGAACGTTATCTTTACCCGTCGTTAAGCGATTTCGCTAATGCATAATAGCGTCTCTTTTATTCACAAAAATGCGATCTGTAACATTAAATAAAAAAATTAATAACTTTGTAGTAAAGAGTACTGTTATTAATATTAGGGTTAATTTGTCCTGAATCACTTTGCAAAATAGTCGAGCACTTTGAAGGAACTCAATCCGGTTCGAGTGATCTGAGGAGTTATCAAAAGATCCCAAACTTATTTGTTTGGCCTTTACAGCATATTGACCATCAACCATTAGTTGATAGAAGACTTAAATTCACTGTATTTGAGTGTAACAGCTAATAATACAAGCGCGTAACAGCTAATAATGCAAGTTCGTAAAAGCTAGTAATTCAATATCGTAATAGCTAATATTGTATTCCCGTATTAGCGAATACTTGAACATCTGCTGGAAGAAAGACATGGCAAAAACTGGAAACGAAAGGTTGGCAGAAGCGCTGAGAGCTGCAAGTGATGCGGCCGTGGGCAATGTGCTCAACTCCAAATCAATCACTGATAAACAACGCACACTTCTGGTCAATAAAGGCTATTTCAAACAAATTATCAGGGGATGGTATCTCCTGGATGCAGATCTCACGACTGAAAAAGCGGGTGATTCAGTACTTTGGTATGAGTCCATCTGGTCTTTCGTTGGGCAGTACGTCGAAAGCATCTTCGGGGATGATTACTGGCTAAGTCCCGAATCCTCTCTTGATTTACATACAGCAAACAATGCTTTACCAAGCCAAATAATCGTCTACACCTCAGACACAGCGCCTCGCACACTTAACCTACCTAACAACATGAGTATGGTGATCATCAAGGGAAGGGTTCCCTGTAAGACTGTCAGAGTAAACGGTATAAATGTTCATTCGTTGGAAAGCGCACTCGTTGAAACTGGCCCACAAACTTTCAGGGTTAATCCCCTAAACATTCAGCTAGCGCTCCGAAACGCTGATCTGAGTTTGCTTTCAGAGGCAGTACTGACAACCAAGAATGTTGCCTCAGGAAATAGATTAATTGGCGCCTACGAGCAGCTAAAGATGAGAGCCGAAAGTCGGAAACTACAAACCATCATGGAGGGAGCTGGTTTTGAAGGTATTAAGCGGGTTAACCCGTTTGACCATATTCCAATGATTGTAGGTGGTAGTCGGGGAGAATCCCCAAGCGCAGTTCGTGTGAAGCTCCTATGGCAAGAGATGAGACAAGAAGTCATTGAGGTATTCGATGACTTTCCACCACCTTTTGACTTCTTTGAGCGCTCAATCGAAGAAACACACGCCATGATGAGCAGTCTCTACATAAGCGATGCCTACAACTCACTATCCATCGAGGGTTACAAGGTTACACCAGAATTAATCGAGCGCCTGTCTAAAGGTGACTGGTCGCCGGATACCATCCAAAGGGACAAGGAGCAGAAGGATGCAATGGCTGCCAGAGGCTATTATGATGCTTTCAACAAGGTGAAAGAGCTACTGCGTGAGGCACATGAAGATAAGGAAGGCTTGGATATCCACTATCTGATCGACGTTGGCTTGACTGACTGGTTCACTGCGCTGTTCAATCCTTGTGTAGATGCCGGAATTATCAACAGACTGGATTTGGCGGGATTTCGCAAAGGACCAATCTATATCCGCACTTCAATGCATGTACCGCCCTCCAGCGAGCAATTGATGGACTGTATGGAAGCACTGAAAGAGTTGATCGCTAATGAGAAGTACTTTGTAGTAAAGGCTATCTTGGGACATCTTTTTCTGGGTTACATTCATCCGTTCCCCGACGGTAATGGCCGCACTGCCAGATTCTTAATGAATTTCTTGCTGGTAATCGGAGGATACCCTTGGACGGTGATTAAACTCAAAAATA
Source organism: Photorhabdus namnaonensis (assembly GCF_001684335.1). GTDB lineage: Bacteria > Pseudomonadota > Gammaproteobacteria > Enterobacterales > Enterobacteriaceae > Photorhabdus > Photorhabdus namnaonensis. Next base: position 121,714 of record NZ_LOIC01000061.1, on the reverse strand, counting down.
GAACTCAGTATTTATCAGCGCTAGAATCAGCCTCGGTAGGAAAAAATGTAAAGCCATTTGCGGAGTTCGTAAGGCAATCTATGCAAGAAGTAGAACACAATATCGCAATATGAAGTGAATATTAACCTGAATCCTAAAATCGGGGCTGACAGGCCCCTTAGAAACCAGCAAATCTTCCAACCTTATTTGTGAGCTATTCCATTTAATAACAAAACCCTAAATTTAATATTAAAATAGTGATGAATAATCAATAACATTATTAACAAATAAAACTCAAAAATAATCTACAAATAAAAATTCAAAAAAATGGCCCATATTTCTGCGAGCCATTTTTATAACAACTTTTTTACTGACTTATAGAAAGAGTTAATAAAGAGTTAATTAAGCAAATTTCCCTTTACCAATCGTCACATCAGTCCATGCCGTTGCAATAGCCGCTTTCGTTTGACTCTCCAGGTTTTCAATAAAACCATTATCACCCACTGTCGGGGAGAAACTACTCATGGCCTGAATCAAGGAATCCACCGCATTCTCTGATAGCGCCGTAAATTCACGCTCACCTGACGCATCCTCATTGCCCATCTGTATCACCAACTTAGCGCGATTGCCATTAAAGTAATCATTAAAGGTGACCGAACCTACCGATTCAAAGATCCCCTGAGCAGAGGCGTCCTGAGTTTGACGATCCACTGACAGCACCAAATCATACCCATTGCGCTGGAACCACAAGTTTTGCCAGTCAATATCACCATTAAACAGGATCACATCTTCTGCGCTGATATCATTAACTAATGTATCAATCACCTCCCCGCTGACCACAAAACTATCCACGCCAGTACCTCCTTGGAAACGATTCCGATACCCGCCTAACATCAGTAAATCCTGCCCTTCACCGCCATTAAACTGACTAAATTTCGAAATAGCCGCGGCTATCAGGCGATCATCACCTTCTCCACCATCAAGCGCCGCGTGATAGCCCATCAGCTTAATCACATCGTCACCAACGTTGCCATCAATCCAGTTGTTGTTGCCAAACACTCTGGCAGAATCATCGCCTTTACCTAGGTTAACCTGGTTGTTATTGCCGATGATTACCGCATAGTCCTGATCTTCCCCAACATCCACCCGATTATCATTACCGGAGGTTATTACGTAATCCTGTCCGCTGCCTGCGTCAATAAAACCGGCTTCACCAAAGACGAACGCTTGGTCATCGCCCTCCCCCATAAATAAATGGTTAATGCGCCCGGCCATCACCGCGGTATCATTACCCATACCACCAAACATCATATTTTCACGCCCCATCAGGACACCGAGATCGCTGCCTTCACCTGCGGTATAGATATTAGATATCCCCATTGCGTAAAAAACGTCATCACCACGACCGCCCCAGAAGTTATTGTTATCTCCCAGATAAGCACCAAGATCTTTACCGTCGCCACCCCAGTTAAAGTTACTGTTGCCCAACGACACGTGAATATCGCCATCTCCTTGCAAATGACCACTGTGACGCAGAAAATCCAACGTTTTCTCTTCCATATTAAGCAAATCTGACGTCAGATTCTCTTTCAGATGGGTGACTAATGATGTCATTTCCGTTTGCTTATCTTTACTGAATATCGTCGCAAACAGGTTAGGCACGTTCAACGCATTAAAGCCAAATGCCCGTTCCGGGGTACGATTGCCCGTCGTTGATAAGTTGATTTGCGCCTTTTCAATATTGAGATTACTCGTCGAAACCTGGCTTTTTTCCTCAACGTCTCTCTTTTTTAAGCCGTGACTTTCCACAAACGATTTCACCCCCTCCGCACCCATACTGATGCCAGCTCGCAAATCATCAAGCCATTTATCCGGATCAGCAAAGGCTTTCAGTTGTTCACCACTAAATTCCCCAATGATATTAATCATCTCTTGCACAATAGCGGCACCATCAACCGGCTCACCCGTGCGAGAGACAATACGCCCCTCCTCGGTGTAATCTACGCCAAAGATATCGGCAAAGGTTGTCTCCGCGCCAACCCCCGACAACCGACCAAGCAATCTGTTCTTAAGCTGACGCGGTAAGTCATGCGGATTATAGGTGAAAGTCGTCCTCGTCAAACCCGTTGCCGTAACCTGCTGCGTCATCAGACCAAACAATGAACCCAGGTTAGTATCCAGAATCGACTGGATATTGTCGCCAAACATCAAGTTCCAACTACCGGTTGTCACCTGAATATCCGAGCCCTGACCACCCACCGCAAAGTTGAACGCCAATTTTTCATTAGCCAAACGGAATCGCTCCGCTCGACTCATATTGCCGATGTCAGCATGGTTGCCATTGCTACTTAGCCACTCGTTATATCTCTTATTCAGTGTTAATTCGATATCGTCTTTCAGTGCTCGGCTGCTACGTTCATTGCGAGAATCTAGATCTACCAAGGTATGATAGTCCACGCTGCTAGTTTGATCTAAACCAGACATATCCTGGATAAACTTCTTCGCGCCCGATAATGTCCACTGTTCATCTCTAGAGACCAACCACATTTGTCCTTCATCAAAACGCGCAATACCTTGCAGTACACCCGCAATACGGGCAGCACCATCAAACGGATTAACCAATGGCGGTACCGGAATGGATTTATCCATCATCACAATCAGATCGTTACTGCGACCCATGTTGAAACTCACATTACGATTACCGATAAACATTTGCGCCCCTTCAAGCGCCCGATAGCCACCGATATTAAAACTGTGTTTACTATCACCATCACCGAGATGGACCATCAGGTTATTGTCACCAAAGGCCAGTGATTTAAAACCACCAGTACCCACTTTGACGCCCACATTCGAAGTTCCCCAGTTGATCGCGGTAAATTCCCCCTCTCCCACTTTAACTTGAATATTGCCGGAATATTCCCAGTGATGAGTATTCGATGTACTACCTGAATGACTATTAATTCTGGCCCGACGCTTCTCCGGTGTAGTAAAAATATATGAATTATTCGCAATCGCCCCTTTGATTGATTTATCTAAGTTGGCTACCCCCACGTGAGAGAGGTTGATTTCACTTTCAGCAATACCGCGCACGACCCTTTCTGTACTGATGTTCAATTCACCCTGTTCATCCCACCTGAATATGATTTTGTTATCAGGCAGGTTATTCACCCATTGGTTATTTTTATCGCGTGTAAATTTATGGCCGGTTGCATCAATGGCAACTTCACTACGACGAGCGGAAACATCACTACGAATACCCTGCTCATCTAATGCCATGATAAAACGGCGGGCAAAGCCATCTCGCTTATCATCACTTATCAACGCACAACCGACGATACTGATGTGACTCGGTTTACTCGTCTGACCAAAATGCTGGCTAAACTGTTTTAGTTTTACCGCCAACTCATCGGCACGATAACCACTCAGACGACTGTTATTCTGTTCTGATTCATCACGGCCGTGGCCCACAATCTGCCAACGTAAATTGCCCGATAATTGAGCAGGCTCTCCATAGACAACACGATATTCGCCATCAGCATCAAGCTGAACAATCACACTGGAATCTGGGTGTTTACCCGCAAGATTAGCCGCAGCCTTGGCAACGACCGGATCATTTTCCATCTGAATAATAATCTGACCATTAAAACGCGTTTCACGGCTATCAGTTTGAGGTGTGACAGTCACGCGTTCCCAAGAATCGATATTTTTGTTTTTAATAACGTCATTTGATGACAATCTTTCTAATGTAGGATGCGACACTTTCCTATCCACCGGCGTTTTAAATGTTAATTTACTTACCGCCGAATAAGTCAATACCTTACTGATATTCAACTGTACAAAGCTGGCTACTTGCTGAAAGTTGCTACCTTCAACTTCAACCAACACTTTCTTACCTTGTTTAGTTATCACTTCTAACGTTACATGACCTTCACAGTAATCAATCACACGCCCAGTAACCCCTGAACTCAACGTAAAAGCTTTACCTTGCTCTTTTAATGCACGTAGTACATAGCTCTGTTCACCATCACGCGCCTTTTGCCAGATACCGTCATATTTGGTCATGGGACCTTCTTCAAACCGATTGAATTGAACATAGAAGCTCTGATCCAGCCGCTCGCTCGTCTGAAAGTGATAATGCGTCAGGTATCCTTTATGGAAATCATCCATAAAACGGCGGAAATCATCATAATTAGCGAACGATTTAGCGCCAAAGTTGGGATCATAGAATGACCAAACTGTCTGAGCACGCCCTTTGTGTACCACAACAGACATGGCATGTTCTTCAGACATGAATGTCATATAAGCCGACTTTCTTACATTACGCAGTTTATCCATAACCGCTTCATAGCCTTCGGCCTCATAATTCAACGCATTATTGATGTTCGGTCCTGTCAATCCATTGGCTTTTAACTTGCCACCATAAGCGGCATTGGCTTTTCGACGCGCAGCAACGGTAGAGCTATCCATCGACTGGCTGTACTGCATTGATAATAGATCTTCAATCGCCGGGCCAATATTTTGCCGACGATATTGGTTGAGCAAAGCCGTTTCAATCGCATTGATATCGGTTTTCTTATTAACTGATTTATCGTTGTAAGCTTTAACCGCATCTTTCAACCACATCATATAAGCTTTGCCGCCCCCTAACCCCTGCACCCGCTCTTCAATCAAATAGCGGGCCGACAAAGCGAAACACAATCCCTTAAGGAACTCTTTTGACTCAACCTTATCGCCATGAGTCAGGAGTACACTGCCAATTTCTGGAATAATTCCCCGCAGTTTTTCCAGAAAATGGCTATCCTGGCTAAAATGAAATGAATAAGCTTCCAACTCTTTTCCATGTGCTTTTAAGTCAAAGATTTTGTTATCAATTTTTTGCAGTATATCGCCTTTGACAACATCATGATTTTGCACGGAAGAATGGCCCGTCGGCGTGACATCGGGCGTCTTCATCGAATATTGGCGCCCGATATTGCCCTGTAGCCCGATTTTATCCTGTAAATAGTTAACCTCTTGTTCAATACGATTCAGCCCTTGCTGTTCTCCCTTCCCTAACCCTTGACTAAACCGGCCATCCGCATAGACAACTGCTTCGGGATTAATCTGGCGGCCGATTTCTATATTACGCTTTGGCTTATAAGCCTCTCCTGACAAACCACTGCCCTCCGCCCCCTGACGTTCTGGCTTGGCATGATCACTCTGCTTCGCGCCTTTGGCATCAGCTTGTACCTGAGTGACTTTATTTTCAGCTTCAACAATGTCACGTTTGCCACGACTCTCAGCATGCTGATAAGCAGTATTAGCATCATTTTTCGCTTTTTCGGCCCGCTGTCGCTGCGAAAGCGCCTCTTCTTTTCTCCACGCTGTATCTGTTTGCGCATCCATCACATCTTGACTTGCAACGACACGATGCTGTTCACTTTTTGCCGCTCCGGCTTCCGATTTGGCAACCGCTTTTTCGACTTCTTGTTGGTTAGCGACGATGATCTTCTGTGCATCACCCAACTGCCGTTGAGTAGCAGAATTTACTGCGTTTAATTTATCCTGAACGCGGTTTAGCAACCCACCGGCGAAACGATTGCACCACTGTTCGCCTGATGGCCGATGACGGTCTACATCACTATCAAGCTGATCCAAACCTTGAGTCATGGCAATCAGTTCATCCGTTACCAACTGCGCCTCCTCTTTTACCGCACGACTCTGCTCCTGCCCCTGAGTATTCAGCGCATTCTGATCTGTTGATTCCAATTGGGATTGTAATTTTGTCACGACTGCCAGCTGTTTATCTTTTTCCTGTTCCAGCAGCAGACGATTTTTTTCCGCTTTGGCTTTATCGTTTAACGCATTTTGCGCCGCTTTATCTTGTTTCACATATTCAGGAATGACCCCAGTTGGTAATACCCCCCCAGATTTCGCCACAACGTTATCCAGCAGATAGCCTATACCATCATTTAAGCCTGTCCCTTTAAACTCAATTCGATTACTGCCCGCTTTCGCCGTTAATTGCAGCGTTTCGTTTTGCCATTCCGTGACATCTCCAGAGGTTGAGAATACCCGTTCACTATTCCAGAAAACCTCCATGCCATTGTTGGCGAGAAGGATATTATGGCGATTGGCAAAATCAAAACTCAGTAAAATCACTTCCCCTGCGTATAAATTTTGCAGGTCCTGGTAAATCGTGGTGTTAGTTTCAACATCAAGTTCACTGACCCGTGTTCCATGTTCCGCATCATCAAAACCATAAGCGCTTGCCGATAGATATGCCTCAATATCATGAGTTGATTGCCAACCTTGGTCATCTTGTTCAAAATCACCATTGATAATCAATGATTCTTCGGATTTCGCCATAACGTTATCCAGCAGGTAACCGACCCCATCATTCTGGCCGGTACCTTTAAATTCGATTCGGTTACTCCCCTCTTTCGCCATTAGCCTCAACGTTTTGTTTTGCCATGCCGATTGCTCACCAGACGCCGAGAATACCCGTTCACCATTCCAAAAAACCTCCATGCCATTATCAGCGGAAATTTTTGGACGCGCGGTAAAATCGAAGCTCAACACAACCACATCTCCCTGATACAGATTTTGTAGATCTTGATAGAGGATGGTGTTAACTTCAGCGTCAAGTTCAGTGATCCGATCGCCATATCCCGCATTATCAAAACCATAAGCGCTCGCTGGACTGTAAGCCTCAATACCCTTAGTTGACCGCCAGCCTTGATCACCTTGTTCAAAATCACCGTTGATGATCAGATTTCCATCCCGGCTTGATACCGATTTGATTCTCCGATTCAAAGCGCCTTCAACCGAGTCAATATCAGGCATCGCGATATCTGACACAGAACCACTGAGCTGGTAATTTAAGTCTGAACCTATTTGTTCGACCTGCTCCATGTCAAAACCATTAATAGCAGAAATTTCCGCCACATTAATTGCACCACGATTTTTAAGTACGCCGGAGGCATTCGCTTCATCACCGCGAACCAAATAGCTAATTGCCTGACTGCCTCCCACACCTAATGCAGTCTGTTTGATACTGTCAAAAAAGAGGGAGAGTTTATCAGTTTCAAGGTTACTGACCGCCAGACTGTAAAAATCCCCATTACCCACTTTAATCGCCACATTATTACGGGCATAAGCAGCATTGACGGTCAAACCATCACCAAGATGAATATTGGCATTGTTTTCGCCTTTCATGACTGCAACATTGAGACCATCCCCAACTTTAGTCTCGACATTACCATTGCCCCACGCCAGATTAACCGAAATCCCCTTACCCATTTTCGTATTGATGTTAAGGTCGCCGTGAGCCGCCGTGACACTTAACCCCTTGCCCACCGTGGTCGTGATATTTGCTTTGCCTTTTGCTACGGTAACCTGAATGCCGTCACCCACTTTGGTGACAATATTTCCGTCACTCCATAGGGCATTAAAACTGTCTCCGTTACCCACCTGAGTCACAATGTTAGCTTCACCTTTGGCAAGGAGAACATTGCGCCCGGTACCTACTTTAGTAATAACATTCGCAGCGCCCCAGGCACCGGTGTAATCATCACCGTCACCAACATGAGTGATAATATTAACGTCACCCTGAACGATCGTCGCTTCTTGTCCATCCCCTACTTTGGTCACGATGTTCGCTTTACCTCGCGCGAAGTTATTACGATCACCATCACCCACCTGGGTTAGAACATTGGCCTCCCCCCAAACCGCGTTAATACCAGCGCCGTTCCCCATTTTGGTAATGATATTAGCTTTACCTTTAGCGAATCCCACGGTTGTACCATCACCAACATGGGTCATCACATTCCCCACATCCGATACCAGTAAGCCAACAGTCGTCCCTTCCCCCACTTTAGTCAGAATATTGCCTTCGCCAAGCAGTACGCCAGCGGTTATCCCGTTGCCCACATGAGTGATAACGTTAGCTTTCTTTGCGGCAATAACCCCCATAAAATCATCGCCGATTTTGGTGACAATATTCTTTTCCCCCAACGCTAACGCACCGGTTAAGCCATTGCCGAAATGAGTCATGATATTGGCTTTACCTGACATGACTGCCAACGTTGTACCATCACCGACTTTAGTCATCGCGTTCAGCTCACCGGCAAACAAACCAACACTGGGGCCATCACCCACATGGGAATAGACATTAGCTTTACCCATCATCAAGGCGGTTGTCAGATCATTACCGACCTTGGTCAACACATTGGCACTGCCGATCAAAGCGGCAAAGGTATTGCCATCACCGATGTGGGTCATCACATTCGCATCACCTATCATCGCGGCCAAGGTTATGCCGTTACCCACTTTAGTCGCGATATTGCCTTTCGCCAGCATCAAGGCGACACTTCTCCCATCACCAATGTGGGTAAACACATTACCGGAGGCAACCATCAAAGCTAATGCATTACCATCTCCCACTTTAGTAAAGACATTAGCTATCCCGCCCATCAGTCCCCAAACATCATCGTTGCCAACATGAGTAAAAAGATTGCCTTTACCCATCATGACAGCAAGCGTTTCCCCACCGCCGACTTTAGTAAAAATATTGCCGGCAGCCCCCATCACCCCCAATGTTTGACCGTCACCAACATGAGTAAGCAAGTTACCCATACCGAACATAATGCCAACCACATCACCGTTGCCAACTTTGGTCAGGATATTAGCGCCGCCTAGCATCACCCCTGTTGTGTCGCCGTCACCAATGTGCGTCAATACGTTGGCGCCTCCCCCCATCAGCGTTAGCGCATTACCCGCCCCTTTCTTGGTCAGAACATTGGCTCCGCCCAACGCAATAACCGTAGTATCTGACGTTCTAGTCTCATCACTAATGTGGGTGATAATATTCGCGCCACCGAACATACCGGATACCAGCTCACCAGCACCAAGCTTAGTCAATACATTAGCGCCGCCGAAAAGTACGGAATACACATCCCCGTGACCTGCCTGAGTCATGATATTAAAGCCACCCATCGCGGACCAATTCGCGCTGCCATTACCTATTTGGGTATGGGTGTTGTAACCACCCAACATAGTAACCCGGCTTTCACCATTACCTTTGTGGATCGAAATATTGCCAACCGCCAGAAGATGGGCCAGATATCGACCATTACCGATCCGCACGAGTAGGTTAGCCGCACCGCTAGCGTTAACATTCATGCTTCCACGCCGGCTTTGGTGAACAATGACGTTTGCTAAACCGCCCCCATGAAATGACAGATCTCCCTCTTCACCACCTCTTACAATGACGTTAGCCGCCCCACCGCCGACAAAATTGACATTGCCGCGCGTAACACTGGATTGAATAACGTTGCCGCCACCCGCACCGTTAAAATTAACGTTCCCCGAACTCTCACCGATATTCTGTTTATCCAATTCTTCCGTGTGTTCTAACTGTTCAGAGATACTGTATACCGTATCGAACTGATATCGGAGTTGGCTGAGAGTACAACCACCTGCTTCTATGGGGTGATAACCATTTGCCAAAGAAAAATCTTCATTAGACAAATCTCCGGTATGATCACCCGCTTTGTACCACGCTCTGGTCAAATATTTCAGTGAATCTGTTTCAGGATCATTTGCTAATTCAACTTGCACCACTTTGGTATACGACTCTATATATTTGGCATACACATAAGTATTCGGTTGACGGTTCCACTTCACTGCGGAAGCATCCACTTTCTGGCGATTGGAAAAAACAAAATGTCCCTCCATTTTCGCATCAGAGAGGGTAATATCTTCTGCCTTGACGTCCGCCCCAACGATATAAGTTACCCACTCATTTTCCAGTAAGTTTTCTTCTACGCTATGAACAGTGATGAGTTTCTGATATTCAACCACTAAATTGAAAAGACGATAAGCATTATTAACATTTATATCGATAAACCCATTAGATGAATAGATATTTTGCGACGCGAGATCCTTAAGATGATTGCCTATTTTATACCAAGACGTAGGGTAATAATTGAGTTTACCGGTGACAGGATCATTTAGAAGTTGAATTTTGCTAATATGAGTATACCGATTATCGGTATATGCAAAGAGATAAGTATTTAACTCTGTTGTGGATTTAATACCCATCACTTGCTGAGGTTCCCGCAGAAAACTTCCTCCCATCATCGCGGTTGTTAATACAACCTCTTCGGCCCTGGCATATTCCAATACCCCACCAATTGCTTCACCATGATAAATATCATGGGTACTTGATCTGGTGATTTCATTGTAAGCACCCACACCAGAAAAATTGATATTGCCATGAGCAACATCAGAATAAATCTTATTGTAACCACCAACGCCCGAGAAAATAATATCGCCACGGGTTTGCGGGTATTGATCCTGACGTTGACGCAAACGTTCAATTCGGTTTGATGCACCTGCGCCATGTAAGATAATATTCCCTTCTTTACCCTTACGTATGATGTGATTATTAGCACCTATACCGGTAAACGTAATATCACCACGCTCCACCCACGAACTGACACGATTTGCCGCCCCTGCGCCATTAAACGTTACATTACCTTGAGAACCCTGATAACGTTTCAACCAGGTACGGTCGATTTTATTATTCGCACCAGCTCCGGCAAAATACAAATTACCCTGATTGGTTTCATGCCATAATTTGTTGTAGCCCCCCACCCCGGTAAAATCGACATCGCCCATCAAACCTTTACGATTCAAACTGTTATAAGCCGCCGCACCAGAAAAATTCAAGTTACCATAGTTACCTGAGTGCTCCACAGCAATACTCCCGGCAGCGCCAGAAAATATAATGCTACCATCACCATGCTTATCAATATGCGCGTAACCGGTACCCCCTTTGACAGACAAATCACCCTTAGAATCCTCTATTTCTAGATAGGCCGCCCCACCGACCACCGTGTCATGCCCTACATCGGTATGCACCTTCGCCGCAATTGAACCGAGGGTGATATGATCATCCCCGCCATGCGCATAAATATGACCACCAAATCCAATAGCATTAATATTATTATTATCGTCATCAGCAAGATACTTCCCAGTGAAAAAGTATTGCGTACCACGATTTGATGATTTACCCATAAGAAATCCTTTAGATTATTTTCATTGCAGTTCAGCGAAATAAAGAAAAAACACACTGGTGTTTATTGATATAAAAGATATTTTACATAAATTCTCCAGCCATTTTTTACCTAATAAAAACTTATTAATAAAATAATGCGAAATAAATAAAAAATTAAACTCAGATGAATCCTGAGTTTATGTATCTACGAGTTCTTTGAGTAAATTTGTGATTAATGAGCTGAATAAATTTTGCGAGATAATATAGAGTAGAAATGCAAAAGCAATATCCACCCACAAAAAGTCTTTTTATCCCCCCTGACACTTCCTAATACTCACCATCATGACTATTAGTGCTAACTCAGTTAATAAAATAGCATTAAATTAATCATAGACAATTTTTATTCAAATTTGAAAAATAAAATATTTATAGAGTAATTTATTAATATTTAAAACATAAAAACACCACAGATATTTAACTTATCTATTACAGAATCACTATGAAAAAAATAATAAATTATTACAATCAATTCGATAATAATAACCCTGTTTTTAAATAAAATAGAAAAACTTAATCAAAATATAAAACAAAAAATGGCCCACCTTTCTGTGAGCCATTTTTATAACAACTTTTTTACTGACTTATAGAAAGAGCTAATAAAGAGTTAATTAAGCAAATTTCCCTTTACCAATCGTCACATCACTCCACGCCGTTGCAATAGCCGTTTTCTCCTGATTGCCCAGACCCGCAATAAAACCATTATCACCCACAGTCGGGGCAAAACTACTCATGGCCTGAATCAAAGAATCCACCGCATTATCTGACAGTGCGGTAAATTCACGCTCCCCTGACGCGTTCTTATCACTCATCCGAGTCACCAATTTGGCGCGATTGCCATTAAAGTAATCATTAAAGGTGACTGAACCCACCGATTCAAATCTCCCCTGAGCGGTATTGTCCTGAGTATGGCGATTCACTGACAGCACCAGATCATATCCGCTACGCTGGAACCACAGATTTTGCCAGTCAACACCGTTAAACAGGATCATATCTTCTGCGTTAATATCGCTCACTCGGTTATCAATCACCTCTGCGCCGACCACAAAGCTATCCACACCCGCACCGCCCCGGAAATGGTTCTGATACCCGCCTAACACCAGCAGATCCTGACCTTCACCGCCATCAAACTGGCTGAACTTCGAAATCGCCGCGGCTATCAAGTGATCATCACCTTCGCCACCGTTGATCACCGCATGGTAGCCCATCAGCTTAATCGCATCATTGCCGGAATAACCATCGACCCGGTTGTGATTACCAAATACTCTGGCAAAATCGTCGCCTCCACCCAGTTCGGCCTGATTATTATTGCCGATGATTACCGCATAATCCTGACCTTCCCCACTATCCACCCGGTTATAGTTGCCGGAGGTGACAACGTAATCCTGTCCGTTACCGGCATCAATAAAACCGCCTTCACCAAAGACAAATATCTGGTCATTGCCTTCCCCCATAAATAGATGGTTAATACGCCCGGCCACTACCGCGGTATCATCCCCCTTACCGCCAAACATCCAGTTTTCACGTCCCATCAGGATGCCAAGATCATTGCCTTCACCGCCGGTAAAGATATTGGAGGTCCCTAGCGAGTAATAAACATCATCACCGCGACCACCCCAGAAGTTGTTGTTATCTCCCAAATAAGCGCTGAGATCTTTACCGTCGCCTCCCCAGTTGAAGTTATAGTTCCCCAACGATACATGGATATCGCCATCACCGTGCAAATGGCCGCTGTCACGCAGGAAATCAAACGTTTTTTCTTCCATATTAAGCAGATCGGTCGTCAGGTTTTCTTTCAGGTTAACCACTAACGATTTCATCTCTCGCTGCTTCTCTTCGCTGAACATCGTGGCAAACAGATTAGGTAAGTTAAGCGAATTAAAACCAAATGCAGGCTTGGATTTATTATTGGTCTGAGCATTTTCTCCATTGATACTCACCGCAGATCCTGATCCCTGACGCTCATCGGGCGCTTTCTCTTTCAGACCATGACTCTCCGCAAATGACCTGACGCCATCCTCGCCCATATCAATGCCCGCCTCCAGGCTATCAAGTAATTTTTCTGGATTGGTGAAAGCTTGCAGTTGATCACCACTAAACTCCCCAATCACTTCCAGCATCTCTTGCAGAATCGCCTCACCATCAATCGATTCGCCGGTGCGGGAAATAATTTTCCCCTCCGCGGTGTAGTTCACGCCCAAAATATCCGCTAAGGTGGTATCCGCATTTACACTCGCTAATCGACCAATCAGTTTATTCTTAAGCTGACGCGGCAAGTCCTTTGGATTATAGGTAAAGGTGGTCTTCGCCATGCCCGTTGCCGAATATTGCTGCGTCATCAGGCCAAACAACGAACCCAAGTTAGTATCCAGAATCGACTGGATATGGTCGCCAAACATCAGATTCCAGTTACCGGTTGTCACCTGAATATCGGCGCCACGCCCGCCTACAGCAAAGTTGAAGGCCAGCTTCTGATTGACCTGACGGAATTGCGCTATACGACTTATTTTGCCCATACCAGTGCCATTGCCATGTTCGCCTAGCCACTGATTAAACTTCTTGTTCAATGTCAATTCAGCGTCATGCTTCAAACCACGGCTGCTACGCTCATGTTGCGAATCCAGATCAGTCAATGTGTTGTAGTCCACGCTGCTGGTTTGGTCTAAACCGGACATATCCTCCACAAACCTCTTCGCACCGGCGATGGTCCACTGCTGATCTTGCGCCGCCAACCAATCTTGATCCGCACTGAAACCGGCAACCCCTTGTAATACATGAGCAATACGCGCGGCACCATCAAACGGATTAACCAACGGCGGCGTTGGAATGGATTTATCCATCATCACAATCAGATCATTACTGCGGCCTTGGTTAAAGCTGACATTACGATTACCGATAAACATTTGCGCCCCTTCAAGCGCTTGATAGCCTGCAATATCGAAGCTGTGTTTACTGTCGCCATTACCGATATGCGCCATCACATTGTTATCACCGAAGGCCAGTGATTTAAAACCACCGCTACCCACTTTAATACCGACGTTCGAGGTTCCCCAGTTGAAGGAGGTAAACTCGCCATCTCCCACATTCACCTGGATATTACCGGAGTAACTGAGCTGATTATTCGATTGATCGTCAGGAGCAACCTGAATCGTATTTTCACGTCTCTTTGGTTGAACTAACACTTCATTGTGACCGGTAATCGCACCTTTAATAACGGTATCCGCTTCAGTATGTCCTACCTTGGAGAGGTTGATATCACTTTCAGCAATACCACGACGAACCTGTTCAGTATGTGTGCTCAGCTCATTTTGGCCATTCCAACTTAATACGACTTTGTTATCAGACAGATTATTAACCCATTGGTTATGTTGATCACGGGTAAATTTGCGTCCACCAGCGTCAACAGCCACTTCACTACTGCGAGCGGAAACATCACTGCGAATGCCTTGTTTATCCAACACGGTGATAAAACGACGAGCAAAACCATCCCGCTGGTCATCACTTATCAGAGAGCAACCCACAATACTGATGTGATCAGGTTTACGAGTTAGGCTTTTACCCAGATTAAACTCCTGATAAAACCGCGTTAATCTGGTGGCCAGTTCATCAGCCGCGTAACCACTCAGGCGAATGTTATTTTGCTCCGACGCATCACGACCATGACCGACAATCTGCCAACGTAACTTCCCCGATAATCGGACAAGATCGCCATAAACCACACGATATTTGCCCCTGGAGTCAAGTTGAATCACTACGCTAGAATCTGAGTGTTTACCCGCCAGATTAGCCGCGGCTTTCGCGACCACCGGATCATCCTCCATTTGGATAATAATCTGACCATCAAAGCGAGTTTCACGGCCATCAGCCTGTGGCGTCACCTTCTCTACTTGCCAGTCACCGAGTGGTCTGCTCATTTTCTTATCCTGATGAGGATCGTCGATGATAGTCGGTTCTGGCCGCTTATTTTTACCCGATAGCCCGTCTAACTCTTCCACCGCTGGACGACTTTGTGGCTTCACTCTGACATGTTTCTGATAGAATTCCCCAGTTTCCTGGAAAGCATTATCCAGCGCCTGACTTACCCACACTTTGCCTTCTTCACCGGCAATATCCACCAGATCCCGATAATTGGCGGTGTAGCTATTCAATATCTGTTTACGCTCGTCACCCACCGCCTGTAGCGCCTGATAAACCGCCAGACTTTCATTGACAGAATGGCCTCCATCAAATACCAGAAATGACAGCGTGTTGAGATAACCCTGCCCAGCGGAAAAGTCAGATTGCTCTCTGGCAATGTAGTTATTAAGGTGAACCATGATATTGGTCGAGCCAGAAGCTCCCGTCACCACAGAATGGCCTTGGGCTAACGCATTACGCTCAAATTTCGTCTCCCATCCAGGAACTAGAATCCGATCCGCCGCTACCTTCCGACCAAACAGGAAATCATCATGCTTGCCATTCGCAGGCTGATAAGGCAACGCCGTGCCATAATCGTTGGTCAGCTTGCCCGTAACTTCTACTCTGTATCTCACATCCGCCCCGGCAGTCAGTTCATAACTGGTCGAACGGGCTTTAGTGATAACATCTTCATAGAAACGATCCCCTTCAAGCTTCCATGCCGTCCGATCCATCCCCATCCCAGAAGTAATCGCCATTTTTACCGACAGAAACGGCACTTTGATCACATCAAAACCATTATTCACCGTGGTCATCATAGCCTTGAAATGGACAAAAGTTGGCTCGTCTAGGAATGTCGTTACCTCAGGGACCCGGCTAAACCAAGGGCGAAAATCCTGATTGATGGCTCTGGCAAAAAGGCGCATCTTAGCCGCAATATGCTTGTCACGTACAACCTGATCCGGGTAATAACCGCTTATCCACCGCTCAAATTCCCGCACCAAGAAATTGCCTGTTCGCTGTGCGGCATCTCTGGCCTCCGGCGATGCGGTTTTCACCAGTTCATAGGCCAATTCAGAATCAAAATGGCGGCCAAACAGGTTATCAATATACTGCCCGGTCGCCTTCTCTTTTCGGGCGTCAGTCAGTAATTGTTGAGCCAGAAAATGCAGTTCAGGATGTGCCTGCAACTGGGTAACCGCATCCTCAAATAGCTTAATGGTTTCCTGTCGGGTTACTTGTCCGCTCAGCCAAAGGTTTTTGGCCCGTTCAGCTAACGGCATACCTTCGGGAATAGCTTCTTGTCGCAATCGGCTAACGAAAACGATGAGGCTCTCACTTTCAGTTTTAGGCGCTTCCCGCTCCGCCGCAGAGTTAATCTGAGTCAATGGCTTGATTTGTAAATCAGTAAGACGATTAATTTCGCTTTGCGTGATATCGCCTTTCAAACCCACTACACGCCCGAACCCGTCAAACGAGACCTGTTGGTCAAACTGTGCAATATGGGCAGGCGCCAGGCTAATCCCTAAAATCCCGACGGGTTCGGCTCTTTTTGCTTGAAGGTAAGCAACCCGCTCCCCCATCTCAAAACGCAGGCTTTTAACTAATCGGCCACGCCTGGCAAATTCATTGGGATCATGCTGTTGCCAATGAGCAAGCGCTTGCTCAAGCTGCAATACATGCCGCTCATCAGGTTGTTCAACCGTATTGTTGAAAGCCTCTCGTACTGCCGCCAGCGCCTTACTGGGCCGATCGGTATTTATCTGACCAAGATATCTTTTCGTCGAATCAATAAACCGCTTGTCACCCTGACTCAGCAAGAAAGGATAAAACTCCCTCAGAATGGAAGCATGGGATTTAAGGCTATCGCCACCAGCCGTTTGCCCTAGCCCTTGCAAATTGATACCCGAAATTACAGCTGTTTTTGTGGTTAACTTTCTCGGTTGATGTGAGGTAGGTTCCACAACCCTATCGGATGACGTTCCGGTAAGCAGCGAAATGACCGAAGCACCGACATTTTCTACACGAACACCCTTGTCAATCTGTAGTCGATTAACCGCCTGTCGCGCACCACTCAATGCCGCCAAATCTGTGGCTGTTAGTGTTAGATCTTCACTGTTCCAACCATTAGCTTCCGTTTTGGATTCAGGGTTGATATGACTTTTCGGTTTCACTACCTCGATTGCTGTATAAGCTGTTCCAGACAAGCCACTGCCGGGCGCCCCGTTACGATCGGGTTTTACACCACCAGCCTGTTTCGCCCCTTTCGCATCAGCCTGTATCTGAGCGGCTTTATTTTTCGCTACCGCGCTATCATATTCACCGCGTTGTTTCGCTTCTTCATATACGGCATAAGCATCGCTTTCCGCTTTTGCCGCTCGCAGACGTTGTGAATCCGCTTCTTTCTGTCTTGATCTCGCTTCTGTACGCGCATCCTCAATATTGTCGTCTGTGTTCTTTATATTCTGATAACTTTGCTCTAAACCTGCTTCTGATTTGCCAATTGCCTTTTTTACTTGTTGTTGGTTATCAATAAGGCACGGCTGTAAATCAGCTAATTTTTTCTGTGAAATAAATTTGGTGTCATCTAATTTTTCCTGAGTACGGTTCAAATATCCCGTAGCAAACCGCTTACGCCACTCATCACCCGATTGACCAGAGTAATTCCCATAGTCATTAAGCGCATTCAAACGTTGAGTCATAGAAAGCAACTCTTTCGTTACCGCTCTGGATTCTCCACTCATTTCATCACGCTGTACTTGCCCATTGGTATTTAACGCATTTTGATTTGTTGATTCCAATTGGAAGTGTGATTTTGAAATTATTTTAAGTTGGTCATCCCGTTCTTGTTCCAGAATGCGATGATTCTCTTCCGCTTTTTCTTTATCACTTAACGCATTTTGCTCAGCGCTGTCCTGTTTTGCATATTTAACAACAGCGTCAGCTTGCGATGACGATTCACTCTGAGTCGAATCAACCTCGTCTCCAATACACAAGGCATTCTGGATGGCCTCAGTATCAGGCGTCTCCACCTGAGTTACCGAGCCGCTTAATTTATCACGCAGATCCGAACCCACTTCATCAATGGCATTCATCTGAAAACCATCAATGGCAGAAACTTCGGTTAAATTAATTGCTCCTCGGCCTCTATTCGTACCAGAACTATTCGCTTCATTACCGTGAAGCAGATAGTTAATCGCCTGACTACCTTCCACACCTAACACAGTTTGTCTAATCGTTTTAAACAGAAAGGAAAGGTTATGACTTTGCGTATTGCTTTCCGCAATAGAAAGAGTGTAAAAATCGCCGTTACCAACCTTAATCGCCACATTATTACGTGCGTAAGAGGCGTTAATTCCCAAACCATCACCAACATGAATATTGGCATTGCCCTTACCTTTCATGATCGCAACATTGAGACCCTGCCCAACTTTAGTGTTAACGTTATATTCACCCCACGCTGTGTTAACGGAAACACCATCCCCCACTTTGGTATTGATATTAAAATCGCCGTACGTCGCGATAACACTTAAACCATCCCCCACCGTGGTCGTAATATTCGCTCTGCCTTTTGCGGCGGTCACCTGCATACCATCACCCACTTTGGTGACAATATTTCCTTTACTCCACAAGGCATTCAAACTGTCACCGTTACCTACCTGAGTCACAATATTAGCATCAGCTTTGGCGAGTACGACATTGCGCCCATCACCGACCTTGGTAATCACATTAGCTTTGCCCCAAGCGCCGGTATAATCATCACCTTGCCCCACATGGGCGATGATATTGGCATCCCCTTGAACAACCGTGACTTCCTGCTTATTACCCACTTTGGTAATGATGTTCGCTTTGCCTTTGGCAAAGTTATAACGGTCGCCATCACCAACCTGAGTCAGGATATTAGCCTCCCCCCAAACAGCATTAACGCCGGTACCGTTCCCCACTTTGGTAATGATATTCGCTTTACCTTTGGCGAAACCCACCGTCGTGCCATCACCGACATGGGTCATAATGTTACCCACATCGGAAATAAGTAAACCGACGGTTATCCCGTCACCCACCTTCGTTAGAATATTGCCCTTACCGAATAGCACGCCAGCAGTGGTTGATGATCCCTTATGAGTGATGACGTTAGCCTCCGCAGCCGCAACCACTCCCATAAAATCATCGCCCACTTTGGTGACAATATTCGCCTCTCCTAACGCTAAAACACCGGTTAAGCCATTACCGGAATGAGTCATGATATTGGCTTGACCAAACATCGCCGCCAATGTTGTACCATCACCTATTTTGGTCATCACATTCAGCTCACCGGCAAACAAGCCAATGCTGGTGCCACTACCTAGATGCGAATAGATATTGGCTTCACCAACCATCAAACCAAACGTCAAATCATTGCCCGCTTTTGTCAGGATATTGCCCTGCCCGATCATCGCCGCAAAAGTTGAGCCATTGCCAATATGGGTCATCACATTGGCCTCACCGATCATTGCCGCCAGCGTCATACCGTTACCCACTTTGGTGGCGATATTGCCTTTAGCCAACATCAAGGCAACACTCATTTCATCACCAATGTGAGTAAACACATTACCGGCCGCTATCATCAATGCCAGCGCCTTACCATCCCCCACTTTGGTAAAAACATTTCCCAAGCCTCCCATCAATCCCCATGCGTCACCGCTGCCAGCATGGGTAAAGATATTGCCCGCGCCAATCATGGCTGCAATCGCATTTCCGTCCCCTACTTTGGTAAAGATATTGCCTGCGGCTCCCATGACTCCCAGAGTCTGACCACCGCCGATATGAGTCAGCACATTACCTACGCCGAGCATGATACCTGTGGCATCACCGTTTCCGACTTTGGTCAAAATATTAGCGCCGCCTAACATCACACCCGTCGTACTCCCATTGCCAATGTGCGTAAACACATTGGCGCCGCCGCCCATCAGCGCAATAGCACTACCTCTGCCCTTTTTCGTCAAAATATTGGCGCCGCCTAACGCAACCGCCGTGGTAGCTGATATTTCATCATCGTGGAGATGGGTGATAATATTCACACCACCAAGCATACCGGCGACCAAATCACCGGCACCAAGCTTAGTCAGCACATTGGCGCCCCCCACCAGTACCGAGGAAACCTTCCCCTCACCTGTTTGAGTCATCACATTAAAACCGCCGGCGCCTAACCAATTTGCGCTGCCATTACCTATTTGGCTATGAGTGTTGTACCCCCCAAACATGATAACCCGGCTATCGCCATTCCCCTGATGGATCGAAATATTACCTATCGCCAGGAGATGAGCCAGATACCGCCCATCACCGATTCGGACCAATACGTTTGCCGCACCGCCAGCGTAAACGTCCATTTCTCCATGTTGGCTTTGATGCACCAGCACATTTGCCAAGCCTGCGCCACGAAACGTCAGATTACCCTCTTCACCCCTTTTCACGATGACATTAGCGGCACCAGTACCTTCAAAATTGACATTGCCACGTGTGACACTAGAAGTAATGACATTGCCGCCCCCCATACCCTTGAAATTAATATCACCGGAGCTATCACCCATATCCGTGGATGATTTCACCAATTCCTGATGACTATACTCTTCGGTATGTGCTAAATGCTCAGAAACACGACATACTGAATTCACTTTGTATTGCAGATGGGTTAGGGAATATCCGCCCACATCCATTGAGCGATAACCATTTTTAGGGGAAAAATCTTCAACGGCCAGATTGCCGGTATGATCACCTTCTTTATACCAAGCACTGGCATAATATTGCAGCGCACCGGTTTCAGGATTATTCACCAATTCAACCATCACCACTTTGGTATATGACTCAACATACTTGGCATAAATATAAGTGTTCGGTTGGCGGTTCGATTTCACCGCTGAAACATCCAATACCAAACCACCAGAATGGATTGCATGCCCATGCATCTTGGCATCAATCAACGTGACATCTCCTGCTCTGGCATTGGTTCCACCGGCATAAGTCACCCACTGGTTTTCCTGTAAATCTTCTTCAACAGTATGCTGAATAGTAACGGGTTGATGATGTTCAAAGATGAGATTAAAGAGACGGTAACCACCATTGGAACATATATCGAAAAATCCATTACTTGAAGAGATATTCTCCGCGGCAAGATTATTGAGATGATTGCCCTCTTTGTACCAAGAAGTGGCGTAATAACCGAGCTTACCGGTTTCAGGATCATTTTGAAGTTGAACCTTAACCAACTTAGTATACATTTCATCGGCCAGCGCAAAGAGATAAGTATTAGGCTCGGCAATTGATTTAATCCCAATCACCTGTTGGTGTTGGGATTGTTGGAGCCACTTTCCCCCTATTGTCGCTGTCGTTAACACAATCTCTTCGGCTTTAGCATATTCCAAAGCGCCATCACGAGAGCCGTTATCTGCGCCGATTCTTGATATTTCATTGTAAGCACCGGCGCCATCGAAACTAATATCACCATGTGCGACATCAGAATAAATCCGGTTATAACCCCCTGCCCCTTCAAATTCGATATTACCGTGGGTCCGACCATATTGATCTTGGCTTTGGCGCAAACGCTCAATACGATTTGACGCCCCGGCGCCATGCAAAATAATATTGCCTTCTCTACCTTTACGTATAATGTGATTATCCACCCCGGCACCTGTGAAATTAATATTGCCGTTTTCAACCCGTGAACTAATACTATTTGCGGCTCCCCCGCCTTCAAATTTCACATCGCCGTGACTTTTCTCATAGTGATCATACCAAGTACGATCAATTTTATTACCAGCGCCGGCGCCAAAGAAACTTAAATTGCCCTGATTGGTTTCATGCCATAATTCGTTATAACCACCGACACCTTCAAAAATCACCTCACCGGATTGCCCTTTACGACTCAGGCCATTATAAGCAGCCGCCCCAGAGAAATTGAGATTACCGTGGCTTCCCCGGTGATCGATAGCAACCCCTCCCGCCACGCCAGCAAATGAAATATCACCATTGCCACTTTTATCAATACCTGAATAACCGGCAGCGCCATGTACTGACAGATTACCTTCCTTATCCACTATTTTTAAATATCCGGCGCCGCCATTAACAACCTTATTACCAGAATCAGCATAGACCGTCGCCCCAATTGATCCGAGGGTAATACGATCATCGCCTCCTTTGGCATAAATAACCCCTCCTACGCCGATGGCAACAATATTATTACCATCATCATCATCGTAGTATTTTCCAGTAAAGAAATATTCTGTACTACGGTTTGATGATTTTCCCATAAATAATCCCTTAATTTAAGTTGAGGTTAAATAGAAAACCACTGCATCTGACAGATACAGCAACGGTTTTGAGAATCGAGTTTTCCGTGGACAGTGCAAATCCACTGCTCTTACCACGGTAAGAAATATAATGACAGCCATCAATGATGGCATTATTTGGCCTAATTAGGCAGATTACCCTAACTCTATTAAGTTATTATTTCATCGGCTATTTATTTTCTGAACAATGAAATAATGAAAAAAACGCCTTTGTTATAACTGATATCAAAGATGATTGTTCGAATTTTTTAAACATATTTCGCCCTTAACAAGAAATTTATTCACAAAGATTGTAAAATATATAGTGAAATAAAAAACCTAAGCTCAGAGACATAATGAGCTTATATATACAAATACTGTCAAACGAATGAGTAGAATAAAATAATATAGAGCCAAAACTCAAAATCAATATTAACACACAAAAAAGTCTGTTTACCCCCCACATATTGCCCTATATCCCCACACTGATGTTAACAATACAAATAAGACAGTAAAAAATAAGATTAAATTACAGATTAACCTGTTGTTTTTATTAAAATCATTAAAAGATTTTCATAAATCAAATTACTAAGGTTAAATTATTAACATTGTTGCATCAGAAATGTAGGTAAATTTAACTTATTTCTTTGCAACAAAATATCTATAGTAAAAAATAACCGCTCACTTCCATTATTCTGATATAAATAAATGCGAACAATAAATACAATATTACTAACTATAATGAGTTAAATTAATAGCGAAACTCGACTTCAAACACTGTTCTGGAAATTTATAGACTTTACAATGAGGGATAGCGCGTTGGGTGAGGATTGATATATCGCAAGTTAATTATCATGGAATCATTCAGATCGATTATGAAAAAAACCCACAAAGTGGGTCTATTGGATGGGTAATTCACTTTTCGAAATAATTGCCAATCTATTCTGATGATGTTCAGGATCTCCCCATAACCAAGATTCTTGGCGACTAACATCATTCTGGGTCAAAATCTTACGCAACTCACAGGTAATCATATCATAAGCATAAACATGCATATTATACGCCAGCGCGTCATACATACGGGCCTGCCAAAAAGAAATACCGTCATGAGTCTGGTTCATATCTGACACAATCACATTGTAATGCTCAAGCAAGTAACCAAAGAACACCTTGCCAGCTAAATCATGTAGAACAGCACGGTGTTGAGGCGTTCTGATACGCCAAACAAGAATTTGTGTTACTGGACGACAAGTCACTACCACATCTGGCTGTATAACCATTCGATTATAATAGGCGACCTCTTTAGACACATCGTTAACCAACGCCAATTCGAAGTGGGATTGACTGATACGATTACCAAATCGACCATCAATACGAACCATGCGATAACCTGGCGAAAGTAACAATCCTTTTATCTGGTCAGTAATATCAATCCCGTTCATTAACGCAGTATAAAGGGTATGATTATCTGAGCTTCCATTCAGATAAGCAAAAACCTCATTAGCCTTTTCAGGATTTACCAATTTTATTGACATATAGCCTCCTCCTATCCCCCCGCTAATCATCTAAAAAGGACGATATAGTTATCAAATCCATAACTGTGCCTTCGGTCTAAGGTAACGATATGATCTTTTCACTTCCCATCAAACTTGCGTGTTATACATGTGAAGTAACGGATCGCATTAAGAAAATTTTAAATTCAAATAGAAAAAACCAAATTTATGTTAGCATCATTCATTAAGTATTTACTACTTAATCCCAATAAGTGTAACTACTGCCAGCTACCCTTTAAAAGGGGAGTTAGCACAAACAATATGAAAAACTAAGAATATATACTTAACACAACAGACGTAATTTATTGAGTTCAATCTTTAGGTCACATCAAAAATGTGTTCAAAAACTATTGTTTTTTCCACGTTACTGTTCAGATTTTTTCTTTATTACAAAGAAGAGTAAATAAAATAATTTAAAAAAACAGCCCTTAAGCATTAGGACAAATAATTATTTATCAATTGACAACAGCCAGGATGCTGATAATTCTGGGCATAATCTGCACTTATTGACTATTAATGATGGATACTTTCCAGCTAAAAATGACCGATATCAGGCACCGCAGCGAGCACAGCAACAGTCTCCAATCACTCTTTCAATAAACACAAAAATAATCCACATCTAAAATAGTATATATGGTTATATTCATTGTTATTTAAAGTTTCATTATAAAATAGTAAAAATTCAATTAATAAACATACGCTTTTTGACGAGAAAAGCATTATATCCTATTATATAGCAGTCCGCTTAAGGCATAATCGAAAACGCAACTACTCAGATAACAATTTAAGTCGAAATTTAGGAGTTACTATGTCAAATATAAGAAACAAATCCACTCTTATTACGCCACAATTAACCATGATGTGGGATAAAAGCAATGAACCTTGGGGCGCCAGAGATCACCAATCAAGATTTATTTACGCTAACCCCGCTTTCTATCAACTGCTCAACCTTCCTGAAAATTTCGATATTATAGGGCTTTCTATGGGTGAATTACCTTCACCTGTTGCTGAATATGCGGAAGAATTCCACCGTCAGGATCAAAAAGCCATCCAAACCATGCAGCGCGTCACCTCATTGGAAACGCATCAATTTGGAGAAAATAACATTAAACAAAGCTATATTTGTGATAAATTTCCCCTTTTTGATGAGAATAATGATTGCATTGGGATCTTCTTTCATATGTATAAGGCTCAAGATTTTTCTGTTTCTTACTATTATGAAAGAATATCGCCAACAAACCTGGAGTTTACGCCGCCGAATAATATTCTGACACAAACCGAGTGGGAAGTCCTTTTTCTAACTTTACGTTCACAAGATGAAGAGAGCATCAGTAAAGAATTAATGATGAGCACAGAAGATGTCGTTAACCATATTCAGTCAATTTATCATAAATTTGATTTATCACCTCATGTAGAATTAGCAGATTTCTGTAAGGAAAATAACTATCATCTCTATATTCCTGAAAGATTTCTAACTATTGGTAGCAGGGAGTTATAAACTTAGATTACTAACCATTAATTATACGATAGGATTTCATTATGAACCAAATCAACAAATTAAATCTTTCACCTCAAGTCATTAACACTATGCAGCAAAGTAATGATCCCTGGGGGATCAAAGATAAAGATTCGTGCTGGATTTTTGGTAACCAAGCATGTAAATCTCTTCAAAATTTTCAAAACTCATTTGATTACGAGGGGCGATATGACTATGAACTCCCTTGGGACGGAGCTGAATTTGCAAAAGAATTTGTTGTTCACGATAAAACTGTAATAGAGAAACAAACAAGAGTATGCTCGCTTGAAACACATATATATGGAAAAGATACATTTCTATCATCTTATTTTAGTGAAAAATATCCACTCTATAATGATGATAACAAATGTGTCGGTACCATTTTCCATTGCTGGAAAGCTCAGGATTTCTCATTTACCCGTCTATTTCATGGAAAACTACCAGCATCTATCCTATTCTCTCCACCAACCGACATATTTACGCAACGGGAATGGGATGTTATTTTTCTTCTGTTACAAAAATATACCAGTAAGCAGATGGGTAGGATGCTAGATATTTCCTATCGTACGGTTGAAACCCATCTCTCGCGAATATATAAAAGAATTGGTGTTCACTCTAGTCGTCAATTGGAAGATTATTGCCGCACAAATGATTATGATCTTTACGTACC
Source organism: Photorhabdus namnaonensis (assembly GCF_001684335.1). Lineage (GTDB taxonomy): Bacteria > Pseudomonadota > Gammaproteobacteria > Enterobacterales > Enterobacteriaceae > Photorhabdus > Photorhabdus namnaonensis. Next base: position 95,700 of record NZ_LOIC01000061.1, on the reverse strand, counting down.
AGAAAGATTTGTGCATCCAGAAAGTAGAATATTTCCTTAACCCCTAAATAACAACCGGGTTTTTATGAAGAAGAACTATGAAATATTACCTCAAATTATTAACACAATGGCAATAAGTCATACACCGTGGGGCGTAAAAAATAGTTCTTCCTATTTTATTTACGGTAATTCAGCAATAAAAGAATTTACTCATAATATTGAGGAATTATTTGATTGCAGAACACCTTATAATCATAAACCTCCTTAGAATTATTCTGAATTTGTAAGATAATCAATTAACTAACAAATGTACTTTTGAGCTAACAGATTGCTGGATATTACTCTATAACCTGTTGTTTTAAATATAATAAACGATAATCCAGCCTGCCATAACATATAAAACTAGAAAATTATTATGAAAAAATTTAATTTTATTGCTATACCCCAGAAAGCACCAGGAAATCCAAAAGTAGAATGTTTATTTAAGCTGAAAACTATTAAGGAGTTTTTATGAAGAACTGTACGATATCACCTCAAATCATCAATACAATGGAAATCAGCAATGAACCGTGGGGAATAAAAGATAGTTCTTCAAATTTTATTTATGGAAACTCAGCAACCAAGAAATATATTCATAATTTTAAAGCATCATTTGATTATGAAGGGCTTCATGATCATGAACTCCCTTGGGACGGCGCTGAATTTGCTAAGGAATTTATTATTCAAGATAAAAAAGTCATGGCAACAGAGCAAAGAATATGTTCAATTGAGACACATATATTCGGACAAAACCAAATTTTGTCATCTTATTTCTGTGAAAAATCACCTTTTTATCATGAAAATGGAAATTGTATTGGCGTCATGTACCACTGTTGGGAAGCCAAAGACTATTCACTGTCCTGTTTGCATCAATATTATAAAGAACTACCAGCATCGATTATACTCCAAGCACCAAGCGATATTTTTACGCCGCGTGAATGGGATATCATTTTCTTCTTTTTACAGAAATACACCAGGAAACAGATTGGGCAGAAATTAAATATTTCTCACCATACCGTTGAAACTTATATGGCTCGGATATATGGCAAGATAGGTATTCATTCTAGTCAACAACTGGAGGAATACTGTTTAGCGAATAATCTTCATCATTATGTACCAGAAAAATTCCTATTGTCATAGCAATTTTATTATTAAACCACTCTGCTGCTGACAATAAAATTCAATCTGGACGTACCAGAAGAAATAACGGTAGCCTTGATCTATTAATAAGGCTACCGTTGAAACAATATTATTAATTTCATTATGGTAAAACGAATTAAAACAATCCCCTTATCTTTATTTTTATATTTAAGACTTTATTTACTTGGATATTGTAAAGATAACATCAGGAATATTGTTATTGTAAACGATAAAATATCGAATCCTCATAGGCAGAAAATGTCCTACCACAAACCCAGTGATAATATTCATTGTAATCATTAAAAAATTTATCTTATCGAAAAATTTATTATTAAAATTCAATCTGATATGAAAACTGTATTTAATTTATGTTACAATTTTACAACTTTATTAACAATAGAACTTTTACTCGCTATTGTTGTTCAAATCGTTGTTATTACCTTATTTCTAGATGAATATGGGGAAACAAAATAATCGAATAAAAAACAGTCTTAATAAAAGATGTTTTCGAGTACAATAGTCCTTTCTACACCAACACGAAATGACAAAAAGATTTATGCTCAAAAAAACAGCTCGCTCAGGAACCTTTACCGATAACATGAAACTCCCTGTTCACCGGTGGTTTCGCTATTCCGCTGGTTTTTCGGCTGAGTGGGTGAATTCTGAGATTTTAAAATTTCAAGACGAAACGGGTAAAAAAGCGATAATTCTTGAACCTTTTGCTGGTTCAGGTACAACCAACATTGCAGCCGATTTTTTTAATGTTAGCTCTTTCGGATTTGAGGGACATCCCTTTGTAGCAAGGATCGCAAGAGCTAAACAGCTTTGGTATTTAGATACGAATGACCTAAATGACGCAGGAGAAGAGCTTATCGCATGCGCATCGTCTTTAACGACCATGCCCGATCCTATTCGCTACAACAAAAGTAACCTTTTGGGGAAATGTTACTCTCTTGATTCATTTAACAAACTTGAACGATTAAAAATCGCATATGAGAAATTATCTAATGCTGAACCGATCTGGGAATTGATCAGGCTAAACATAACATCAATATTGAGAGCATGTAGCCATGTAGGCACAGCTCAATGGCAATATGTATTACCTAATAAATCCAAATCTAAAGTACTAGATCCCTTCGAAGCCTTCATTGGGAAACTTGAAATGATGAGAGCCGATATGCTTCATGCAGTTTCGTCAGGTTGGCAGAACAGCTCATATATTGAACATAAAGATGTGAGACAACCATTTAAAACAAAAAAGTGCAACTTACTAATTTCATCACCGCCATACCCTAATAACTATGATTATGCGGATGCAACAAGACTAGAGATGATGTTTTGGGGAGAGATAAATGGCTGGGGAGATCTCAAAAATGTTGTCAGACCTTCACTAATGAGATCATGTTCTCAACACTCATCTTCAGATAAAATCGACTTAGACGAAGTTCTCAGCAACCCACTTCTCTATCCAATAAAAGATGAAATATCTGATGTAACCAAAAAATTAGACATAATAAGACACAGTAAAGGTGGTAAAAAATCCTACCATACCATGATTGCAGCTTATTTTTTGGACATAGCCAAAATATGGGTAAATATTCGTAAAAATATGGAGAAAGATTCAAAAGCCTGCTTTGTTATTGGTGACTCCGCACCATATGGTATACATGTTCCTGCTGAAAAATGGCTTGGGGAACTTGCTGTTTCTGCCGGTTTTTCCTCTTTCAGCTTTGAAAAGCTAAGAGATAGGAATGTTAAATGGAAGAATAGAACACATACAGTACCTTTACATGAAGGTCGTTTATGGGTTAAAGGATAAGAATATGGCTATATCTCCATCTCACAAACTTGGACAACTTATTGGGAGCATACTTGAAAATTTATTCGTTCCTTTATTACAAGATATAGCAAATAAGGCAAGCTTATATCTTGACGTTGTTGGACAACCAAGAAAAGCACGAAAAGGAAAAAAAATAACTTGGGAAGATATTTATGGAAACACTCATGACTTAGATTTCGTGTTTGAGTATTCTGGCTCAGCAACAACATTAGGAAGACCCGTCGCTTTCATTGAATCAGCATGGCGTCGATACACCAAACATTCAAAGAATAAAGCTCAAGAAATTCAAGGTGCTGTACTTCCTATTGTAAATAAATATCAACTTGAATGTCCTTTCAAAGGCGCAATACTCGCCGGAGAATTTACAGAACCTTCCTTGAAGCAACTTGAGAGTTGTGGTTTTCAGGTTCTGTATATTCATTATAAAGATATTGTTTCAGCATTCGCTTTAGCCGGGATTGATATGGCTTTTGATGAAGATACCTCAGAAATAATTCTTGCTGAAAAAGTTGCTCTTATTGAACGACTTAAACAAGATCAACTTGAAATAGTTAAGTCTAGTATTTTTAACTCAAATAAGGAAGACATTGAAAGATTTACAAAAGCATTGGAATGGAAAATACAAAAAACACTCAAATATGTAGTTATAACCCCTTTGTATGGGCATGACTTTAAATTTCAAACTTTAAAGGAAGCTAAAGACTTTATTGTTACATACAACAGCACGCTCATTCCTAATCACCTAATATTCAATACATTTTTAATCCATGTTAAGTACATGAATGGTGACAGTGTTGATGCTGAATTATCTAGTACTCAATCAGCTTTAGATTTTCTAGAGCGAATTCTCTCTTAAACTACCAAAGGCTTGCACAACAATGGCAAGCCTTCACTTTGTATTACAAATGATCATTTACGACACGAGTAACAAAACACACACAAATACCTAATCCATATACCCCTGCTGGCGTAAATGGCGGATCAACACATTCCCTTCCGGCACAAATTCAGTGCTGAAACGCACCAATCCCACACCTTTGAGTTCGGCGTTGATGTCATAACGCAGATGTCCCGGCGCAAGCTCCGGCAATAACGTCACATTGACTTGCTCCAAACGCGGTTCATAAGTCAACAACGTGTGCTCAATCGTCGAGATCAAGCGCTGTGACGACGCGGGCAACCCTCGCAGAATGGTGTTGAGATCAGGCAGACCATAATCGGGCAGATGGGTAAGCGAACCGGCACGACTATTGAGAATACGTTGCATATTGTCTAATACCGACAAAATCACCTGATCTTCTTCACTCACCTGATGCAACTCCAGACCACAGTTAAAATTACCGAAAAGGCTTTCATATAGAGAAGGTTTTTTCATTTATTCGCTCCTTTTCAGGCAACAAGGTCAAAGCTTTGTTATCTGGCAACTGATAAACCCGAACCAATGCCGGAACGGACAGATGTAGCGCCAGCAATAACTGGCTATTGATATCAATGCCCATTCTGCCTAGCACGGTACGCTGCGACAGGGAAATTCGGTGAGTGTCTGAAAGACTCGCCGGTTGCATCAGATCGATCTGCCGCGGGCAAGAGGGCGTCGCCACGATCCGGGTCTGCGGCGCCAATAATGCCACCAGCGCTGATACACCTTCAGCGGTTCGAGTTGGCAGGCGCATAACACTGAGCAACGCCAGAAAACGAGACATCGGCGTGGCAATCTGTTGCTGACTACCCGGTATCCCTAAGCCAATCAGCCCGAGCAAACATTGGGATGTTCTGTCGGTTCCGCCGGTAGCAAAAGTCGCCGGATAGGAGTATTTACGCCAGATACGGTAAAACTGGGTGAATACCCGGTGGTTAAAAATATCCAGAAAGGCTTCGATTGTTTCATTCCCTTCCCTTTGCTGAGCGATATCGTTCAGGTAAGCGGTCGGCAACAAAGAATCCACCCCATACAATCCCATAAATGTTGTTCTGGCTGTTGGCGGACGTTCCGGATGTTCACTGTCAGTTTCTATCGCTTTCAGTTCACTGGCGGGAAATCCCAAACCTGGATGAGGCCGCAAACGTATCGCATCATCAGCCGGATTTTCCGTACTACCCAACGGCGGCTGATCAGGAACCGCACGTTCAATGATCTGACAGAATTGGTAGAAATCGAGTGTTGAAATGTCAGCTTCCAGCATCGCCATCAGCCGGGAATGTTTTGACAATGTTGTTCTTCCCATAACAGTCGCTCCCCCGTAGGTTGTAAAATCAGCGTAAGTCGGTTAAACAGATGAATATCGGTGTACAAAGCAAAGAAGCGGTTGAGCATTTCGCCAAACAAACAGATATCCCCGTTGCCTGCAAAGCCGTTGCTATCCAGTGTCACTTCAATGTGTACGCCCCGCCGCAAACATCCCTGCTCAAATCGCTCAATCAGCGAATGCTTCACCGCGACAATCGCCTCCAGACGGCGATAGTTCATCTCATTGTCGGTCCAGTCATACAGAGCCAACGTCCCGCGCAGCACCTCCGGGTTATCCATCATGCTAAGAAAATTAGAACCAAGATGGCTGAGCACTCTCCAGTGGAAACGGTCCCGATTTGGCGGATAGCAGGGCAATGTCGGTTCACACAGGTTACGTACCGTAAATTCCGCCAACGGAGGATTAACGGCGGTATCCAACAACGTATCCTGCAATGCCCTGCGAGGCAGTTGACCATTGGTGCCGGTCAGCGTGAGTGACAGAAGTTCTTCTTCATACAGTTCATTATCATCAAAGTCCGCTCCCCCCAGAATAATCCAAGTGTCACACAGACCTGATGGCCCCCGTTTCACGCGGGTATGGTAATAGCACTCCGGTGCGTCATGGCGCAACATGCCGCCTTTATGACGGAAACTACTGAACGGCACATACCGGTGGCCCTCGCGTTTTGAAGAGGAGACCTGATCGACGGAATAAACCTCGGTATGCCCATCCTGAAAGCGTACCGGATACAGCAAATACTCGGTTTGCAATGGTTCCAGTTGAAGCGGATCGGATTCCAATCGAAACAGGTTAATCACCGGCGAACAGTGCAAACGAATATGTTCCGCAGAAAATGGCAAATCACCGGGCCAACTTTCACGCAGAACCACATCCAGCTCAAACCACGGCGTGCTTTCGGGAAGAGTCAACTTTTCCAGCCCACAGAGCGTAACAAACATAAACTTCTCACGAAAAGTGAAATACTCCAGCAGCAGTTGATAACCACTGAACGAACTTTCCCCTTTCGGCCATAACCTCTCCTCTTCGCCAAATCCCATTGGTGAGAATCCGCCGTCAAATGGCTGACGATCAGGTTGACCGGGTAAACGCAGGTAAAGTTGTTGGGTTTGCAGCGTCAACGCTCGATGCAATGCACAGGCCAGCGGGCTGTCGGCACTGAGATACAGCGGTAAACGGCTCAAATCAATTTGGCGCCAGTCCACCAATGTTCCACAGCCAAAACGCAATCGAATAACGGAACGTCCATTGGGTTCCTCTTGCAGGGAAGCATCGGTCAGTGCCAGAGGCAACAACTGAACCGCCTGAGTCGTGGTATAACGACACCGAGTCTTGCTTGGGCCAATCGGCTGCGAAAGGATCTCAAAGCCTTTTTTCACCTGTACCGGATTTTTCAACTGTGCCCAATCCATCCCAAATTCAACAATGGAAAGAGAGGGGATCGTGCGTAGGTAATGCGGCCACAGTAAACTGACCAGCCCTTCCGTCAACTCCGGCAGGTCATCATCCAGCTTCTCACGCAGACGCCCGATCATAAAAGCAAAGCCTTCAAACAGACGCTCCACAAAAGGATCGCGCATACCGATTTTATCCAGATTAAGCGCAGCCGCCCGGTCAGGATGAGCCTTAGCAAACTCTCTACCCGCCTCACGCAAATAGCGCATTTCCGCCTCATAATAGCGCAGGGTTAAATCATCCATAGGATGCTCCTCCAAAAGAGTTATTAAAAAAATACCGTTTCCCGTTCAGAATAAATAAAAAGAAGAGAAATAAAATATTAGAGAAAAATAGCCGTAGTCTGATATCACCTAAAAACAATGCCAGACATAACGACATTCTCTATTTTATTGCCAGCGCAATCACGCAATAAGACATTAATACTCAAAGGCAATATTTTATATCAAAATACCTTGTCATTGATTTTGAAATTATTACCTCAACTAAAATAGTTATATAAATAGTCACATAAATCAATAAACAACACATTAGTGAATTATTTAAAACACTATCTCTCTCACTTTATTACTATTCGAAAGCATCCGATCTTTTACGAAAGGTGTTCGTTATTGCATCCCAAAACATGATCAATTCATCTTCGGTATATGGCGTTGCAGGTAACTGATAATTCATTAACATAATAACAACACAGACTTTTTTATCATCCAACATCATATCATTTGCAATAAAATCAAATTGATAACGCGGATTATTGTCAAAAGATTGCAGACCTACCGCTAACAACTCCTCGCCATGTATCCCATTTATCTCTCTTTCTCCTTCTCTTATTATCCTGCCATAGTTAACGAACCAATCCCTTTCAATTTCACCCATATGTTCAAGTAAAATCCCTTCCCCTTTAAGGTCATTAATGATTTCAAGACTGAATGTGAAATTATCATCCTGATTTCCTTGATAGACAAACTTTATACTTTCTTTTTCATTATTATAATCGGCAATAAAACCGTCAGGGATACAGATTCCTGCCTCTGTCGGAATATCGCTATCCTTTCTGCCACTGATTCTGGCAATTAGCCTTTGCATTTTTTCCAAAGTTTGAGAAAGCATTTTATATTGGCTTTCGGTCAATCCAGACTTTATATAACGGTCCATTGAATAACTGTATTTATCATCTGATATCTCTGTAAACTTCATTTCTATAATAAAAGCGACCCCATTATCATATAAATGGGCTTCTAATACTCGGGTAAAACCTGGCTCACTGATACTGTTATTTCTATCAAAAATCACACCATATAAGTTTCCCTGGAGATGATAAATCTTCTTTAAAAAGGGCAGATCTTTTAAATCGGCCGTTTTAGTCGTCCTTAATTTTTGCTCTCTTATCTCTATCCGCTGTTCAAATGCGGATAAATGCATACGCTTGGTTTCTATTTTCGCATCACCAATAAATATCTCATTATTGATGATGTTTTCAAAGACTAAGGGAATATCAATCAGATAACGCCCGACACAACGAGTCTGCATATTGGCTAATATTTCAGTTTTCATTTAATTTTCCTTTTCAGGTTTAAACGAGATAATAAAAGGCAGGGAAATATCACTGCCACAGGGCATAATTTGCTACGATAGTGAATAAAACCAATCATCTTCTTTTTTTTACCTAACTTTCACCACCTATAGCCCATCACATGAATCGGATAGAGAAAATCATAACTATGGTCAACCTCGGCCTCGGTCAGCGGCTCTTCCCCCCACTCCGCATTCAGGTTCATATCAACCATACGTTGCCGAAGGGTTTTTTCCCCCTTCCCGGCCAGACAATATTCAAAGGCCAGACGCTCATCATCCAACACCGCTTGAAGCCAGGGCAGGAAAGTGCCATAGCTCATATGGGCTATCTCCCCCCAACCGCGCTGCTGGCAAGTTTGGAATTTATTCTTCTCAGTGTGATCAGGCGTGATATCCCCGGAATCATCAACTTCTGTATTACTAGGATCTAGTGTATCTTTCCTATAAGAGGCTCCTCTGCACATCCAAACTAAAACATCAAAACTTAATATCCTGTTTAGCCGCCAGACTGACTCCCCCTCTGTCGATTTCAAATTACTCCCCGTCACCCCCGGCAGGAAAATTACCGGGATCACTTTAGTTGCGTATTTCAAACACGTCGCCACCAGATTTTCTTCAATTCTGGCATTCGGCACGTTGTAATAAGGGAGGCCAAGCTCATCATATTCAGGGTGAATAAAAATCTCATTTTCCTTCGGTTCACTCATCATTGACTCCTCATCTTTTATTTGCAATTAACTGATTTCCACCCCAACTTACTTTTACCAAGGGCTTTTTCCATTCTGTACGTATGATCATCCGTTCGGATCAAAGATATTTACACCGGCCACCCACCTTTTCGCCATACATCAATGCATAAACAGAATGAGCGATTTCTGAATTTTCCTATCTTCTCGACGGGTGCTTATAAAAATCAACTCTTTTTTTCAAAAAATACGATTTTTAATGCACACCCCTTTTCACCACCGATATAACAGCATGCCAAACGGAATATTTAAACTTCATGACAATAACATGACATTTATTGACAAAACTAAACTGACATTGATTGCCATAAAATGAAGACGACCTGAATACGCTGTTATAATTATATCCCCATGATAACAATGCCTATTTCCATCTTATTCAATAAATTATATCCGCTTCAATCTTATCATTCCTTTTTAAATTTCATTTACCTCATCACTATAAAGAAGAATAATTCTCATTCCTGTAATACGAATAACAAGATATTTAATCACGTCAATAAAACCCCATAACAATATTCCTTCCTCACTGAGAAAAGTGTTATTAAGTTTTCACCTATATAGCCAAATATCCTTATTTACCCCCAATAGCCTGTATTATTCCGCCATTAGGTCATCGTCATTTTCCACTGATATTGTCGTATGACTACCCGGCTTTACCGCAAAGATATTTTTCGGTAATTTAAATCCGCGCAGTTTTAATAATGCCAGCGGCCCTTTCCCTAATTCTGTGCGCAAAATCCAGGTCAACGGTAATCCATCCGAGGCAGTAAATATCAGGCGGTAACGGCTTTCATCCAGCCTTTCCGCTTTCGCCCGCGCCAGCCAGCGGATCAGCCCCCAGTTCCCCTGATAATCACCGAACAACCGCGCCCCAGTGTTAACACTGGTCCACATCAGCGTCACCCCCGGTTCATCGGTCTCGCCCGGCCAGCGAAAACTCTGCCAGCTTTCCATCTGGTTAAAATAACGCAATTGCTGTCCATCAGCCCTGTGTATCGGTCAAATCGGTGCTTTTCCCTTCAAAGACCGTCTTAGCCAACGCATTCGCCATTGCCGGCGGGTCATCACTGTTGTTCATCTGTTGCAGTTTCAGCCGCACTTCGGTTACTCGCGTGAGAAAGGTTTGTAAATTCAGCGTGCTGTCGGTCTTCATTCCCCCGTCCGCCTGATGTTCTCCCATCAGCGCCAACAACGGCCCAAAGGTCTCGTTCATTGGCCCACGCACGCCAGCCGTCTGTTGGTCAATCACCTTAGGCGTTTTTTTATTCAGCAACGTTTTGGCGGATTTCACCAATGAATCCGATAATGTCGGCCCCTGTTGTCCGGTCTCCCCCTGATAGGCCAGCGTGTTCATCAACGCAATCAGCGGCGACTGACGCCTGTCCGCCATCAGGGTTAGCTGGTCGATAACATCCGACAGGCTCCGGGTTTTATGCCAGCGCAAACTGTTGAGAAAATCCTGCCACACGCCGGCAAAATCGGTGAAGTAACGGGCGGTCAAGCGGGCTTTCAGCTCTTCGGGTGATACCGCAGCCGAGACCGTCTGACGGTTATCACTCAGCACCCAGTCAATCGCCTCCTTACGTGACGCCACCGCCTCCGCTATCGCTTTTTGTATCCCGCCTTCCCATGCCTGACGGGTAAACATCCCCGGTATCACGCGGGAGGTGGTAAACAGCCGTTCAGCATCGGTGTCGCCGGTCATTTGGTTGAGTGTCAGGTCCGCGTAATTTTTCTCCACCGATTGCAACATCTGCTGATAGAGCGCTGATTCGGCATTGTGCTTACCGAGCTGGAGCAACAACAACTGACGCGCCTGTTTAACCAGCGCTTTGTCCGGCGTTATCCGCCATTCGGGATGCGCAGGCAGATTCTCCGCATAAAACTTCCACAAACCCCACGCCGTGTCCAGCCAAACGCCGGGGGCAATACCGGCCCGCTCAGGTTCATTTTCATTCAGTATCCGGGTTAAAAACACGGCATCCGCTTTTTCCGGCTGCGCCATCATCAGGTAGGCTTTCAACTGGTCGTGACCGGCTTGCGCCCACTTCGCCCGCAAAGGGCTGCCCGGCGGTAAATTCACTAATGCGCTCAGTTTCGCATGCAGTACCGCCGCCGCTCTGTCCCGTATCAGGCGGTTATTGACCTGCGCATAATAGGGCAGCACCGTCGTCAACAGTTTCTGATTCTGACTCAGACTAAAACGCTCATACCACGGCACACCATGTTCAGCCCGGTATTGCAGCCGGCCCACTTCGTTACGCAGCTCCTTTAAGGCCAGCAACTGAGCGTCGGAATTTTCCGGCTGAGTTTTGAGGTCCGTTACCGCCGCCTGCACCACAGCTATCTGGTCACGGTTGGTGAAGAAGGAGAGCGCCATGCCGGCGCCCCACAATAAGCCCAGCACTATCAGGCCACGACAGATGGTTTGTGTGCGGAGCATGCCAACCCGCTGGCCGTGGAAACGACGACTGCCCTCCAACACCCCCTGCCAGGCCGAGTCGGGCAGCCAGCCCTGCGGGACTCTGGTCGCCTGCGCTTTGAGCGGTAAGCTGAACATCAGACCGCGCAGCAAGACCACATCGCCATACTCCGCTAACCACAGCGTCAGGACCTGTTTCCAGTGAACAATCCCCTGTTGTTTCAAGTTCGCGGACAGACGACAGAGAAAATCGTGGGCCGTTTTCTCCAGCAATTGCTGCATGCCGCGCCGACGCAGCGGGTCAACCAATTCTTGTAACTGGGTCGCCACGATATCCGGGGTACAGCGTTCAGGAAAAAAGCAGCCGACGGCCTGAGTGATGCGCTCTTCCTGAGACCAGACACTGTGACACACCTGCCACAAGTAGACCGGAGCCTGCCAGCGTAACTGTCGGGCCTGTTTTTGCAACATCCGCAGGGCTTTGTCCATCCACGCCGGCTGTGCGCTTTGGTCTTCGGTCAGCGCCCAGACAATGCCATTAAGCGGCCGGTAACGGCGCAGGCGACGCAGCGCCATCAACTGGGCGGTATCCGGTTCAGCCTGCAAACTGCCGCCCCAGAGCAACAGCACGCGATAACCCTCCAGCCAGTGCGCGGTAGTCAGCCCCGGCGCGATGGCTTCCACTTGCTCCACTTCACCCACCACCAGTAAAATGCGGACTTTATACCACCAGAACCTCCCGTAACGGAGGCGCATGCGATCAGGCAAGTCTTTTATAGCGGAGACTGATTCAGGGAGTTCTGTCGCTACAGAAATTTTTTCGTTATTGCCATTGCCTTCGGCATCAAACTTACCCCACTTCAACCGGGCATTTCCCTTGCCACTGGCGGTCAGCCACATATTTATCAGCCAACCCACCATGACACACAATGCAGTTAGAAAACCACAAGCCATCAACATCGTGTGACAAAACAGAGGGTCCCAGCCAAACCACTGAGCAACCTGCTCCGGAAGCATCAATAATGCTCCTCCGAACCAAAGCAAGATGCCAAGAATGATCGTAAGAATAGAGACAAATAGAGAATGAAGTTTCATGAAAGATCCTGTTTATCTGAAAGTAAGGGCGTAGTGACACCCACCCAAAGTTGATCAGCGCTGGTTTTATGCGCATACAATTGTGCGGTCTGTTCTTGTCTGGCTTGCTCACTGGCACAAATCAAAGCTAACCAAGGCGCCGCGCATCCTGTATAGCCAAAGGATTTCTCCAGCAACCAACAGGTCTCCCCATCCTTAAGTAAAAGCCCTTGTTGTTCTATTGCCGCACTCCACACACTGTCAGTCGATGTTCCCCAACCGGTTAACCAACTATTACCTATGTTATCTGTCCTCTGCTTTGCCCAGAGCAATGCCCGTTCTATCGCTACAGAAGTCCGCACAACCGGCTCACAGTGTGGCCTGTGGATCATCGTCAACTCAGTTGAGATTTCCTCCGGGATGGGGTGATTAGCAAAAATCAGTGCCACAACAGCTTCTCCAGCAATATTTAGAGGGATATCCTGTACTTCTGCGGCGATAACGATCAAAACCGAAGGTGAAGCTGGTTTCATATCTAGCCAGTTATCCAAAACTGCCAGCCCTTGTCCCGGACAAGTCAATGTATTTGGGAGAAATATCTCCGGCATCATGACATCGGATTCACTCACATTGAGCTGGATAGAACAGTAGCGGCGCCAGCGGGAAGGCAGCGCTTCTAAGAACGGGAGCACATCGGCTAAAAGCAGCTCTCGCGCCGTCATGAAACGTTTGGCAGCAAATAATTCGTCAGAAAGCTGGGCATATTGGATCACCGAGTCTTGATCTTTTGATGTTACCGGTGACATCAACGCCTTTTTCTCTTGCAACGTACCCGGAAGTTTCGTGGCATCGTTGCCCGCAGGAGCAGACGCGTGAGTAAAAATCAATCGGGCACCGCGCTGTCCTCTACGAATTTCCTGCTCACGAATGGCCTGACATTCCCTGTCCCAACCATCGGCCCACACTTGTTGACATTTATAGCCGAGTCGTCGTATGCCAAAACAAAGCAACCAGAATGAAAACGGGAAAACGAAAAAGCAGTACCAGAACACACTGCCTGAACGTGTATCTTGCCAAAACCATAATGTCGTGATTGCGCCTGTCACCAGGCAAACGATCAAAAATATTAACCAGCGCAAGGTGACTGGACGTACCGGACATGGAGCTTTATCCGGAATAGCATCATGTTGTGGTCCACTAATTTAGGACACATTATTAGCCTTTTTCCAGAATTCCTCTTTCTCTACCGGGGTAGCGCCATTATTAAAGCGGTGAGGACGGCACTGATTGTAATAACCCATCAGCCATTGTGCCGTAGCCGTAGGCAACAGGCGCAATACGCTATCCGGGAATGGCAATGTCGCGGCATCATCATCGGCGCCCGATGTGACTACCGGATCGCCCGCCCGGTTCAGCGCTGTTTTGGTTTGTAACCACTGTTGCCAGACATGGCCGGTTAACCAATGCGGTAACGCCGGTACAAACTTCAAGACCATCGCCAGCGGCGGACAAGGTGATAAGCCCTCTTTCGGAGTCAGGCAGACGGGCAGTACATGCGCCTTCATCCAATCAGCCCAGCCAGTCAACTCAACCCCACGTGGAAAACGTGCCATCTGTTGCGCTAGCGTGCCCTGTTCCAACCAATCCGCGAGTGGTTGAAAAGAGGCGCCTTCGCGCCAGGCCGTTACGGTGGTCCATCCTGATTGCCACTCAAACCACGGTGAATCATCAGGTTGTCGGGATGGTCCGGCCAGGTAGCCCGCTAACAGTAAAGGCAACGGAATAGCACGTTGTCGACGCACTTGAGATAGCTGCCAGCGTAGTTCTCGCACCCAACCCGCCAACACGGCGGCGTCACGGTATTGCTGCGGGTTTATTACCGCCATCACACTTAACTGGCTGCCCCAAGAGGGCCGGGCAGCCAGCAAGCTCGCTACTCCATCAGACAGAGAAGTCCCCGACGGTAAGCACAACCAGTAGCCTTGTGGCGTCTGACGCAACAATTCATCACCAAACAGGCTGTCCTGAATATCGCTATATACCAACACGATCGGGAGGCGATCATTTTCAGGCGGCAGCATTGCTGACAGGCTGTTAAGGCGCTCCCGCTGTCGGGAACGCCCGCTATAAAACAGTCCCGCCAGCGTGCAGAGCAGGATGATGACTGCCCCCACCCACCGGCCCTCAGGTGATAAAGGCAACCAGACCAGACAGAGCAGCGACGCCAGCCCGGCTCCCCATCCCCATAACACCCGCCGCAATATGACACTCATCTCGCCAACCCCGGAAATAGTGTTGCCAGATAGTGACCTAATCCCCACTGGACACCGAGTAACACGATGACCATCACGGAGACCGTCGCGGCCAGTTGGCCGACTATGGAACTCGGACAGCGACGAGGCGATGACACATCGGTTAACGCCGGTGATTGTTGAGCCGTGCCGAAAGGGAGGACTTGTTGACGTAAGCGGTCCACCAGTTGTTCACGTATCAGTGAGGCATCCTCCTGACACTTTCCCTGAAATCCCAACAGCAATACGCGGTGAAAACAGGTCAATACTGTCCGATCAGGGGCCGGTTCATGCAGTACAGTACGCATCCGTTCATACAACTGGTCGCCGGCCTCGGCGGTATTAAAGAAATGCTCCTGCAATGATGTCGCCCGCCAGGCGGCATGTCCCTGTTCCGGCACCCGTTCCAGCACGGTTTCATCCAGCAGGGCGCAATGGGCGTAGCTGATATGATTAATCGCGGATTCACTGACATCAGCGTCACGCAACGCTTGCCGTGTCTGTTCTATCTCGCTGGTGCAGTGCTGCCACACCACATCCGCTTGTTCCACCCGTGCGCCCTGACAGAGTTCTGCCACCAACAAGTAGCTGTTCTGTAACAGAGCATCGATATCCGGTGGCGATTTTTTAATTAATAAATGTGATTTATTCATGTTCTCAATACCGCAAACAGTTCAAGCTGAATATCGCCCAGTACCCCGGGCACTCATCGGAAGGATCGGTCATCTCAGTCACCAAGCTGTTGATCCAGTTGTTCAGTTCAATTTCAAGCAAACGTCGATCTTTGGTGGTGCCGATGTTTTCTCGCTGAATCAGTTTCAAATAATGGGAAATGCGTGACAGCAGGAAGATATAGGGCAGACGCGCATTGATACGGCTGTTAGCCGTCGCTTCATCGGTGTCATACAACTCCGGTTTTTGCGCCGAGTTGGCGGAAAAGAAGCAAGCGTAATCCCGGTTTTTGTAGTACGAGAGCGGAATAAAACCCAGATTCGCGAATTCAAACTCGCGGGTTTCTGGAATCATCACTTCCGATGGAATTTTGACCTGATTACCGGTTCCCAGATCGTAAAGATGGATCGGCAAATCAGTCACCGCGCCCCCCGCTTTCGGACCGCGGATCTGGACGCACCAGCCATTACTGACAAAGCTTTTAACCATGTTTGCGGCAAAAGCAAAGGCGGCGTTGGTCCATAAATATTTGTTGTGATCCGGACCGATGACCTCTTCAACATAGTTAAAAGTCCGCACCGGTACGGTATCCGGGCCATAGGGCAAACGCCCTAGCACCCGGGGGAAAGTCAGGCCGATATAGCGAGCGTCGTCACTTTCGCGGAATGATTGCCACTTGATGTATTCGGCGCGGTCAAAGTAGTTGCCGATATCTTTAATCGCAGCCAGTTCAGCCCGTAATTCATCGCTTAGCGCTTGATCCTGGAGGATATGTTCCAGCTCCCGGCGAAAGGTGGCGTTGTCAAGCAGGTTAGATCTCAAATCGCGCAATAGATGGCGCATCGAAAGCAGGGCCCGCAGTTGCGGGATTTGGCGAGCGATTGGTTCAGGCTCGAAGTCTTTTATTTGCTGAAAAGTAAGGGCGATATTCTCCTCGCTACCATCGGCAGCCAGCGTATTTTCAACCGTCAAATTAACCGAAGGGCTAAATTCAGCCAGTACGCTATCAAAGTTATTTTTGTTGATAGCCACCTTTTTTCTTTCCGCTAGAGGACGATGTTCCTGCCCGTTGCTGTAATCTCCCATGACTAATAATTTCAGCGGCAGCTCAACTTTTTTCTGCGCACCTCCGGTATGCAAATCCAATTTGATATTAATACGCGATTTAGGGATCTCGTTTTGAAAACTATGTGTCATAAGTGACTCCTCAACAATAAAATAGAATGAGCGGCATGATGCTCATGCCACAACGCATTTCAGAAACAAAACCGGATTCAGATATTTCAAAGCAGGAACTAACCAAGCGGAAAATAAGAGAAAACCGACAACCCCCGCCTCAATAGATAAATGGATTTATCAGGCAGGCCATTTTCTGGGTAAGGGGATTTTGTAAATAGATTTATATAAAATCAAGTCATTTTTTATCGTAAAGCATTTTTTTTCATCACCGCCAGATATAAAACATCTTAACCAAGGGATTAAATAAACAATATATCAACGAAATCTAAACGAAATTGAATTTATTTTCATAAAAATTGAACTTATTTTAATAATATTAATCGCTAGATAGGTTATATTATTTACATAGGTAAAACCAATGATAAAATATTAAATTATATTTAATTTTCAATAAGTTAAGTTTAATAACAACAACCAAGACAATTTTCACCCTTACGGCGCAACAGGTAAAAAATTTAATGAAACAAGTAAAAAAAGCATGATCATCGACTTAAGTTAATGCGAATGAGAATAAATTCAGTCACGCAGACCAGAATAGTCTAGCACGATGAATTAATAACAACTGATATTACTCACACTTTCACAGAGAATCTTCTACTTTATAAGGATAGAAGCATGCCGAATTATTTTCAATCTAATAAGATTATAAGTAGTCAAATGACAGCAAATAATTCCCATTATATTCAACATTCAAGCGGTACGGGTGGTGGAAATATTTAATGGTGTAAGCGTTGTTTACCAGCGTAGGCAATGCTGAAAAATAGGATTTCTCCGCTAGCGCCAGATGTAGGTCTTCATAAAAAAATAAGGCACCGAAATGATTAACATTCGGTGCCTATATTCAGTAAGATTGTCCGGCTATTATGAAAACCTTTAACCGGACAAGTTATTTACTAATTACAACTTTTCACCGCACAATATCACCGGCATTACAGCGCCTCCGCTTCACAATTCATGGCCAACGCCATACTTAAGGTCTTAGCCAAAACAGTTTTATTTTCACTATCTTCCATCAGACTAAAATGATCCCCCGGAACCGAGGTTAACTGTAACGAAGAGTCAGGAACTATCTGTTCCCAACCTAACGATGGCTCCATCGTTACAGACTGTAGCGCAACATCGGTGACAAATGGGATCTGCGGATAAGATTCCATTGCATAGAATTGATGTAGCGTTATCGCCAGAGCTTTCGGCTGATAATCCTTGACCATTTGGACATAATTTCCCATCTGTACCCAACGTTTGGCAATTAAGTCAGGGCGCAGATTTGATGGGTATAATTCCAGCTCCTGCGCGGCCGCAATAAATTGCACTAAAGTCAGTTCATCCATTTTCTGATGCAACGCTTCAATCTCTTGAGGATACTCATCCACTGACTGCCTTGCCAATTCAGCAAGGAATTGAAGTTTAGGTTGATCGACTCGTGTCTTGAAACAGTGAGGAGCAGGCGTATCAATTAGCCCCAAGAAATTAACTGTCTCTCCGGCATGCAAAAGTTGTTGAGCAATGGCATAAGCCAGTATGCCGCCGGAAGAGTAGCCGTATATCCGATACGGGCCTTCTGGTCGCACTGCTTTCATAAAGGTGATCATTCTGGCGGCCAGCGCTTCAATGGTCGATACCTGTTCCTCATTGATAGACGGCCAAGGTAGCGCATAAATCGGGTAATCCGCCTGAATATGCTGCGCCAGCCCGAAAACATATGAGTAATCATCCATGCCGCTCGGTACGAAGAAGAGCGGCGGCTCGGTGCCATCCGGTCGTACCGGTATGGCGCTGATTTGCCACTGAGACAGCGGATCTGAGGTGATCTCCGCCACCAGTTCCTCTAGTACCGGGAATTGGAACAGATTATTTAGCGAGCAAATTAACCCCCGCTCCGCGGCCAGATTGATCATCCGCATGGCGAGCAGCGAGTGTCCACCGAGGGTAAAGAAATTGTCATGCCGACCAATCCGCTCAACCCCCAGTAATTCACGCCAAATAGCCGCCAAGGCGATCTCTGTTTCCCCTTGCGGCGCTTCATAGATCTGGCGAGCAAACGCGTTCTGATCAGGCGTTGGCAATGCCCGGTGATCCAACTTGCCGTTCGGAGTCAACGGAAAGGCGTCCAGACGCACAAACGCCGCCGGTACCATATAGTCAGGCAATAAAGCTCGTAAATGACGATGTAATTGGCCTGCCAGCCCGTTATCCTCTGGCGCCGCCACATAAGCCACCAGACGTTTATCCTGACCGTCGCCTAACGCCAATACTATCGCCTCTCGCACCGCAGGATACTCCGTCAACCGCGCTTCGATTTCACCCGGTTCAATACGGAAGCCACGAATTTTAATCTGCTGATCGTTACGCCCCACAAACACCAGATTGCCATCTGGCAAATAACGGGCCAAATCCCCAGTGCGGTACATGCGATCATCCGGTTCATCACTGAATGGATCTGCCAGAAAGCGTTCAGCTGTTAAATCAGGCTGGTTGAGATAGCCTCGCGCGACACCGACGCCGCCAATATACAATTCTCCCACTGCCCCAAACGGCACAAACTGGCCGTGATTATCCAAGAGATAAATACGACTATTCGCTGTCGGGCGTCCTATAGGGATCAGCACCTTCGTATAGTCTGGCGGGCAACGCCAACAGGTTGCACAGACGGTAATTTCTGTCGGGCCATAAGCATTAAACAGCGTTGCCCGACCACGTAGTGCCTGCGACAACGCCACACTGGGCGCTTCTCCGCCCAGTATTAAAGTGGGTTTTATCGCTATCGCCGGTAAATCGGCCCCATCCCGTAGCAGAGCCGGGGTTAAACAAGCGTGCGTTACCCGCCGCTCTTCCAGATAACGCCACAGGCGCAGCGGGTCCTGACGAACCATATCAACCGGAATGTCCAGTATCGCTCCCCCACACAGAGCCATCATGATTTCCCAGACACTGGCATCGAAGCCAAATGAGGCAAATTGCAATAGCCGACTATCCGTGCGAATGTCAAATTGGGTGATTTTCTCCCCAATCAGATTGACCAAGCCACCGTGTTCCACCATCACCCCCTTCGGCGTGCCGGTAGAACCAGATGTGTAAATCACATAGGCCAGATGTCGTGAAGTGAGTTCAGGAACTTGCGGGTTGTTATCCGGTTGATCAGGTAGGATCGTTGGATCAAGCACAGTTAATGCGGCAAGCGCCTGTTCGCCTAGCGCGGTACGGCCCGCGTTATCCGCCAGTACCACTGACGGCGCTGCATCCGTAAGCATATAAGCCAACCGATCACCCGGATAAGATGGGTCCAAAGGAACATAAGCGCCGCCCGCTTTCAGTACCGCCAGCAACGCGACCACTCTTGCCGGTGAACGCGTGACACAAATCGCCACCCGCTGATCAGGCTCTACCCCGAGTTCAATTAATTGATGAGCCAGTCGGTTTGCCAGCGCGTTCAATGCCCCATAGCTGAGGGTTTGTTCTTCGTATATCAATGCTGTAGCTTCAGGATTTCTCGCCACTTGTTGTTCAAACAGGTGATGAATGCACAACGGGTCGAAATAGGCCGTTTGCAAGCCATTGCCGATTTTTAGTAGCAGTTTCCTTTCGTCCGCCGGTAATACTTCCAACTGCCGAACCGGAGTTTCCGGGGCATGTTCAAGCGCGTCGACCAAACTTTCCAGCGCCTGTTGCATATAGCCACACACCCGTTCGGCATCAAACGGCTGGACGATTTGCGCAGTCAGCCCCAATGCCTCACCAAAATCTTCCACCGACAGTGTAAACGGATAGTTAGTCCGCTCCTGTGCACCAAGGAATTCGACGCCGCTCATGATTTCATTCGACGTCGACGACGACGCGTTGTGTCGATAGTTCAACAAGGTACTAAACAGCGGCGTTCCCCCTTGCACTCCGCTACAACGTTGAGCCAGCGCCAGTGATGCATATTCATGTTCTAGCAATCCCGCCAGCCGGTGATGTGCTACCTGTACGCTGTCTCGCACCGGGGTATCATCCATATCCAAACGGAGCGGCAAGGTATTGATAAACAGTCCCATGCCATTTTCAGCCCCTTCACCCGCCGCCATGCGTCCAAACAACACGGTGCCAAATACCACTTGCTTCTGTCCGCTGGTACGCGACAACACTTGTGCCCAAGCCAAGTGACACAGCGCCGCCAGACTGACATTCAACCGCCGAGCTTGACCACGCAAGCGATCATTTAATTCAGGGGTTAACATCCGGTGCGATTCGGTCATCTGCGAGCCATCATGGCGGACCTCCGCCAAGCCAAACGGTAATGTCGGTTCATCCACCTCGGACAACATTTCAGTAAAGAAACGGGTATGTTCCGCCTGACTCATCCCTAACCGGGATTGCGCCACCAGATTGCGGAATGGCGCCGGGGCAGGTAAGTCGCTTTCCTGCCCGTCAAGGTATGCCTGAACTTCATGACTCATTACATCCAACGCGGTATGGTCGCCAATCAAATGATGCATCAGTTGCAACACAATCCAGCGGCCATCACTCTCCTGTGCCACCACAAAGCGCAACAGCGGCGCCTGCCCCAAATCAAGGCGATATTGGCGTGGGTTAAAACGTTGCGCTAATTGTTCGCTGATCGGCCCGTCAGCCGGATCTAATATCAGTTCCGTCACCGACAATCGCACCTGACGGCAGACAACCTGTGCCGGCACGGATAATCCTTGCCAGATAAAGGCAGTCCGCAAGATGTCATGACGATTAATCACCTGCTGAACCGCCGCCAGATAACGATCTAACAGCTTCCGATCAGCAAAGGCCATTTGACCGGCCAACAGATAAGGATCGCCTTCGTCTGCCAGCAAATGGTGGAACAAGATCCCATCCTGTAACGGCGATAACGCATAGATATCCTGAATATTGGCTATCCCGCCCGGTACCTGTTCGACAATGTGATCAATTTCAGCTTGAGTAAGCTCAATCAGCGGTAACATTGCCGGCGTCAGCACCGTGGCAGCCGGTGTAATGACATTCGCCGGTACGCTTTCCGCCTGATTCAACCCCAATGTTTGCGCCAGTGCAGCCAATACCGGCGATTGGAACAGATCACGTACCGCCAACGTTAATCCCAAGTTACGCAGACGTTCAACCATGCGTACCGCGAGCAACGAATGGCCGCCCAAAGCAAAGAAGCTGTCGTACCGGCTGATCTGCTCAATACCCAATAATTCACGCCAGATATCAGCCAGTACGGTTTCGGTTTCTCCCTGCGGCGCGGCGTAAATCTGGCGGGCAAAGGCTTCCTCCCCCGGCGCGGGTAGCGCCCGGCGATCCAGCTTGCCGTTAGGCGTCAACGGAAAAGCCTCCAGTCGCACAAAAGCCGCCGGTATCATGTAATCAGGCAACAACTCGCTCAAGTGTTCACGCAAGCAGTTAACCAACCCGTCATCCTCTGCCGCCGCCACATAGGCAACCAGCCGTTTGTCCTGACCATCACCAAAGGCCAGTACTAACGCTTCACGCACAGCGGAATGCTCTGTCAACCGGGTTTCGATTTCCCCCGGCTCAATTCGGAAACCACGGATCTTAATCTGTTGGTCATTACGGCCAACGAACACCAAATTGCCATCCGGCAAATAGCGTGCCAGATCGCCGGTTCGATACATTCGGGCATCAGCCATTTCACTAAATGGGTCTGCAAGGAAACGTTCATCAGTCAATGCAGAACGATTGAGATAGCCACGCGCTACACCGACGCCACCAATATAGAGTTCACCTACGCCTCCCAACGGCACCGGCTGGCCGAGGGCATCCAACAGATAGATACGAGTGTTGGCTGTCGGGCGCCCAATAGGAATGAGTTCATCCCCACAGTTTGAGTAACTTGAATAGTTTGATAGGCAACGCCAGCTCGTGGCACAAACGGTGATTTCTGTCGGGCCATAAGCATTGAATACCGTTGCCTTGCCGCCCAGCGCCCTAAGCAACGCCGCACTGGGCGCTTCACCTCCCAATATTAATGTGGGTTTTATCGTTATCGCAGGCAAATCAGCTCCATCCCGCAACAGGGCCGGAGTCAGGCAGGCGTGTGTTACCCCATGCGCTTCCAGATAATGCCAGAGAAGATTGGGATCTTGACGAACAGTATCAACAGGAATATCCAGTGTGGCGCCACTGCATAACGTCATCATGATTTCCCAAACACTGGCATCAAAGCCAAATGAGGCAAATTGCAACATTCGGCTAGCAGGCAGAATGTCGAATCGGGCGATTTTATCCCAGATAAGATTAACCAAACCACGATGTTCAACCATCACCCCTTTTGGCGTGCCGGTCGAGCCGGAAGTGTAAATCACATACGCCAGATGACGGGCGGTCAATGTAGGCAGTTGTGGGTTGCTATCCGGTTGATCAGGTAATGAATTCGGATCAAGGAGAGTCTGCCTCGCAAGTATTTGCTCGCCTAAGGCTGAACGTCCAACGCTATCAGCCAATAAAATAATCGGTTCAGCATCAGTCAAAATATGAGCCAGACGTTCACCCGGATAGGCAGGGTCCAATGGCACGTAAGCGCCTCCCGCTTTTAACACCGCCAACAACCCCACTATCCGCGCCGGTGAGCTTGCTACGCAAATCGCCACCCGCTGATCCGGCGTCACACCCAGAGCAATAAGTTGGTGCGCCAATCGGTTAGCATCAGCGTTCAATTCCGCATAACTGAGAGACCGCTCTTCACACACCAGCGCCGTGGCATGTGGGGTTTTCTCCACCTGCTGTTCAAACAGTTGATGAATGCACAACTGCTCAGGATAGGCTGTTTCAGTGGCGTTCCAGGTTTTTAACAATAATATGCGTTCAGTCGCCGGCAGAATTTCTAACCGCTGTGCCGGCATGTCAGGCGTCTGCTCAAGGGCATCCGCCAGACTTTCCAATGCCTGTTGCATATAGCCGCATATCTGTTCTGGATCGAACGGTTGCACTACTTGCGCTGTCAGTCCCAGATCAGACCCCTCATCTTCTACCGACAAGACAAATGGATAGTTAGTCCGCTCCTGTGCGCCAAGAAATTCGACACCGTTCATGATCTCATTCGGCGTTACCGGCTGAGTATTATGGCGATAGTTCAACAGCGCATTGAAAAGCGGCGTTCCACTGGCTACGCTACTGCAACGTTGCGCCAGCGCCAGTGAAGCGTGTTCATGCTCCAACAATCCCGCCAGTCGGCTATGTGCTATGCGTACACTGTCCCGCACCGGGGTATGATCGATATCCAACCGCAACGGCAAGGTGTTAATAAATAGCCCCATGCCGCTATCAAATCCTTCACCCGCCTGCATACGTCCAAACAACACGGTGCCAAACACCACTTGTTGCTGACCACTGGTACGCGACAATACCTGTGCCCACGCCAAATGACACAGCGCCGCCACACTGACGCCCAACCTCCGCGCCTGACCACGCAAGCGATCGTTTAGTCCTGCCGGCAACATTCGGTGAGATTCCGTCACCTGTGAGCCATCATGATGTGCTTCCGCCAACCCAAATGGCAGCGTCGGTTCATCCACCTCAGCCAACATGTCGGTAAAGAAACGAGTATGCTCTGCCTGACTGACTCCCTGCCAAGCCTGCGCCACTAAATGACGGAACGGGACCGGCGCAGGCAGGCTGTCCATTCGCCCGTCGTCTATTCGCCCAGAGAGGAAGACCTGTACTTCGCTGTTCATCACCTCCAACGTGGTATGGTCGCCAATGAGATGATGCAGCAATTGCAATACAATCCAACGGCCATCGCTCTCCTGTGCTACAACGAAACGTAATAACGGTGCCTGATTCAGGTCAATACGGTGTCGGCGCGGGTCAAAACGTTGAGCCAGTTGGTCACTTATCGGCCCATCCGCTGGATCGAGCGTCAATTCCGTTACTGACAAAGGCGCCTGACGGCAAACTACCTGAGCCGGCGCAGATAATCCTTCCCAGATAAAAGCGGTACGCAAGATATCATGGCGGTCAACCACCTGTTGAACCGCCGCCAGATAACGGCCAAGTAAGGGCCGATCGGCAAAAGCCTGTTGAGTGATCAGTAGATAGGGATCACCTTCATTTGCCAATAAATGGTGAAATAAAATGCCATCCTGTAACGGTGACAAGGCATAAATATCCTGAATATTGGCAATTCCACCCGGTACTTGCTCAACAATGCGATCAATTTCAGTTTGAGTCAGATCAATCAGCGGTAACATGGCTGGCGTCAGCACCATCGTATCCGCGGTAATACCGTTATCAGGCACGCTAATTTCACGATGCTGCGCCAAAGATTGGGCCAATACACTTAATGTCGGATGCTGGAATAGCGTTTGCACTGATAGGCCCAACCCAATACGTCGTAAACGTTCAATCATTCTGACCGCCAACAGCGAGTGACCGCCCAAGGCAAAGAAACTGTCATGGCGACCAATCTGCTCAATGTTCAGTAATTCACGCCAGATAGCCGCTAACGCTATCTCAATTTCCCCTTGCGGCGCTTCATAGACCTGACGAGCAAAGGCATCCTCCCCCGGTGCGGGCAGTGCTCGGCGATCCAGCTTACCGTTAGGGGTCAGCGGAAAGGCATCCAAACGCACAAAAGCCGCCGGTACCATATAGTCAGGCAGAATATCACTCAGGTGTTCACGTAGTTTGGCTGCCAACTCCTCATCCACTTGCGCCGCCACATAAGCCACCAGACGCTTATCCTGTCCGTCACCTAACGCCAATACCAGCGCTTCACTTACCGCAGGGTGTTCAATCAGTTGTGCTTCAATTTCTCCCGGCTCAATGCGGAAACCACGGATTTTAACCTGTTGGTCATTACGGCCAACGAAGACCAGATTGCCATCCGGCAGGTAACGGGCTAAATCTCCTGTCCGGTACATTCGGGCATCCGTCTCATTACTAAACGGATCATTCAGGAAACGTTCAGCGGTCAATTCAGGGCGATTGAGATAACCACGCGCTACCCCAACGCCGCCGATATACAATTCTCCCACGGTGCCCAATGGGACCGGCTGGCGGTGTTCATCCAGCAGATAGAGACGTTTGTTGGCGGTCGGGCTGCCGATGGGAATGAGTCCCCCGGTATAATCTGGCGGGCAATCCCAAGTGGTCGCGCACACGGTGGTTTCCGTCGGCCCATAAGCGTTAAACACATCGGCCCGGCGGCACAGTGCCTGAAATAACGCGGGACTCGGCGCTTCTCCTGCAAATATTAATGTCGGTTTTATCGCTATCGCCGGTAAATCGGCGCCATCATGAAACATAGCCGGTGTCAAACAGGCATGGGTCACCGCTTGTTCTTCCAAATAATGCCAGAGGCGTTGTGGATCTTGCCGCACTGTTTCTGTAGGAATAACCAGCATGGCCCCACAGCTCAGCGCCATCATGATTTCCCAGACACTGGCATCGAAACCAAATGAAGCAAACTGCAACATTCGGCTGGCAGCGCAAAAATCAAACTGGGTAATTTGTGTCAGTGTTAAATTAACCACGCTACGATGTTCAATCATCACGCCTTTTGGTCTGCCGGTGGAACCGGAAGTGTAAATCACATAGGCCAGATGCTGTGGGGTCAATCCAGAGATTTGCGGGTTATTATCTGGCTGCTCCGGCAAGGTATTCGGATCGAGCGCCGTCAGCGTCGCCAACACGTCCTCACTTAGCGCTGCCCGCCCTGCATTATCCGCTATCAAAATAACCGGTGTCGCATCAGTGAGCATATAAGACAGACGTTCACCGGGATAGGCAGGATCTAACGGCACATAGGCTCCGCCCGCTTTCAGCACCGCCAACAACCCGATTATCCTCGCCAGTGAGCGTGTCACACAAATCGCCACCCGCTGATCCGGCGTTACACCTAAGGCGATAAGCTGATGGGCTAACCGATTGGCGCGGACATTCAGTTCCGCGTAACTGAGCGTCTGGTTTTCATAGATTACTGCTATGGCATCCGGGGTCTTTTCTGCCTGTTGTTCAAATAGCTGATGAACACACACCTGAGTAGGATACGGTTCTTCGGTCGCATTCAAATTCTCCAGCAACAACTCCCGTTCCGCGGATGACAAAATGTCGATAGCCATGACAGGTTGTTGAGGCTGGTTCACCATTGCCCGCAATATGGCCTGCAAATAACCCACCTGCCTTTCGATGGTTTCATGGTCGAACAGGGCCGAAGAGTAGTTCAGCTCTCCGACAATTTCGCCTGCTTTTTCCGTTAACTCCAGTTGCAGATCGAATTTCGCTATATCGTATTCCAACTCGAATGGCGTTACTGCTAATTCCGATAATTGCCATTCCTCTGTTTCATTCTCCTGCCAGGCAAACATTACCTGAAACAGTGGCGTATGCTCCGGTCTGCGCGGCGGTTGAACAATTTCTACCACCTGCTCGAAAGGCAGATCTTGATGCTCCTGCGCTCCCAGTGTCGTCTGTCGCACACGACGCAATAATGTGGCCACATCCGGCATGTCGGATAAATCGATACGCAACGCCAATGTGTTAACAAAGAAACCAAGCAGTGGTTCAATTTCCCGCAGATTGCGGTTAGCGCTTGGTATACCAATGACGACATCATCCTGCCCGGACAAGCGCGATAGCAATGCAGCCCAAGCGGTTAACAGTGTCATAAACAGTGTGGCGCCGTGCTGTTGTCCCAGATGTTTTAGCGCCTGTACCAGCGGAGCATCAATGCGCACCGCTACCCGACCGCCGGTAAACGATTGTTGGAAGGGTCGAGGTCTGTCTATCGGCAACTCAAGCAATACCGGTGCGTCTGCCAACGTCCGGCGCCAGTAATCACTCTGCGCCTTTACTCCTTCACCAGAAAATACCTGCCGCTGCCAAGCCGCATAATCAGGATATTGAATAGTCAATAGCGGCAACGGATCAGGCTGTTGATTTAGACAAGCCGCGTAAAGTGCAACCAGTTCTGATTCAAGTATCTTTAAAGACCAAGCATCGGAGATAATATGATGCTGAGTCAGTAAGAATATATGCTCTTCATCGGCCAGTTGGATCAGTGCGCAACGAATGAGGGTGCCACGAGCAAGATTAAACGGCGTTTTAGCTTCCTGTGCACACAAACGCTTAAATTGTTCGTTCACGTTAGATGCTTTACGCAAATCGTATTTTTTCACCGGTAGACCAAATTCCGCCGGTAACAGCTCAACCTGCGGCTGACCATCAACGGTGATAAAGACGGAACGTAGCGCCTCATGACGAGCAAACAGGCGATTCAGGGCTTGCTGCCAGGCACAAAGGTTTAGCCGACCACGTAAACGCAGGGCTGTCGGAACATGGTAGGTATCACTCACCCCCTCAAATTGCGCCAGAAACCACAGACGCTGTTGACCAAACGATAAGGGCAAGACACTATCACGGGATATTGGCCTAATTTCAGGCAATTTATCATTGCCCGCATGACGTTGCGCACAGATTTTCTCGGTAAACGCAGACAGTGATGGAAACATAAACAATGAGGCCAACGGCAGATCGGCACCGAAAGCAGCGATGCGGTTTACCATCCTCACCGCCAACAGGGAATGTCCGCCCAAGGCAAAAAAATTGTCATGTCGGCCGATCTGCCCAACGCCTAGCAATTCACGCCAGATAGCCGCCACTGCAATTTCCATTTCCCCTTGTGGCGCGACATAAATTTGACGGGCCAAGGCATCCTCCCCTGGAGCCGGTAATGCCCGATGATCCAACTTACCATTTGGCGTCAGCGGGAAAGCCGCCAAACGCACAAAGGCCGTGGGTACCATATAATCAGGCAATATAGCACTCAAATGGGTGTGCAAACTGGCCGCCAGTCCGCTATCCGCTTCGGCTACGATATAGGCGACTAAACGCTTATCCTGCCCATCCCCTAAAGCTACGACCCGAGCTTCGCGCACCATAGGATGTTCCGCCAATCGAGCTTCAATTTCACCCGGCTCAATACGGAAACCACGAATTTTAATCTGCTGGTCGTTACGGCCAACAAACAGCAGATTGCCGTCCGGCAAGTAGCGCGCCAAATCCCCGGACCGGTACATCCGGGCATCGGCAGCATCACTAAATGGGTCAGCCAGAAAACGTTCGTCGGTCAGATCAGGGCGATTGAGATAGCCACGGGCGACACCATCCCCACCAATATAGAGTTCCCCCACCGCGCCTAATGGAACTGGCTGGCCGTAGTTATCCAACAGATAAATACGCGTATTCGCCGTCGGGCGTCCGATGGGAACCAATAGATCAGTATAGTGTGACGGACAACGCCAACTGGCGGCACAGACGGTAATTTCTGTCGGGCCATAGGCATTAAATAGCGTTGCTTGATGACTTAACGCCCGCAGTAGCACTGGGCCAGGGGCCTCACCGCCCAATATCAATGTTGGTTTTATGGTTATCGTTGGCAAATCGCCCCCTTCTCGCAACAAAGCAGGGGTCAAACAGGCATGCGTCACCGATTGTTCTTCCAGATAATGCCAGAGACGACGCGGGTCTTGACGAACGGTTTCGTCAGGAATAATCAGGCTGGCTCCACTGCCTAACGCCATCATGATTTCCCAGACTCCAGCATCAAAGCCAAATGAAGCAAACTGTAACATCCGGCTAGCAGGGCGAATGTCAAATCGGCTGATTTTATCCCGGATAAGATTGACCAACCCACGATGTTCAATCATCACCCCTTTGGGCATGCCGGTCGATCCAGAAGTGTAAATCACGTAGGCCAGATGGCGAGAGGTCAATGAAAGAACCTGCGGATTGCTGTCCGGCTGGTCAGGTAAGATATTCGGGTCTAGTACCGTCAGCCCCGCAAGCGCTTGCTCACCCAATGCGGCCCGCCCGGTACTGTCCACCAGCACTATTGTTTTCAATCCCCTTGTCTTCAAACCCCTTGTTTTCAACCCCCTAGCCGGAGCTACATCGTTCAAGATATGCGACAATCGTTCTCCCGGATAAGCCGGATCCAACGGTACATAGGCCCCACCCGCTTTCAGCACCGCCAGCACCGCTATCACCCGCATCGGTGAGCTTGCCATACAAATCGCCACCGGTTGATCTGGCACGATACCCAAGGCAAGCAGTTGATGGGCAAGCCGGTTAGCGCCGGCATTCAGTTGTTCATAACTTAGCGTCTGATTTTCAGACACCAGTGCAGTGGCTTCTGGCGTTTTCTCTACCTGTTGTTCAATCAACTGATGGATACAGAGTTGTTCAGGATAAGGTGTTTCTGTCGCGTTCCAGGTTTCCAGTAATAATGTGCGTTCCGACGCAGGTAAAACGTTTAACATCCGTCCCGGCGTTTCCGGCGCGAGTTCAAGGGCATCCACCAGACTTTCCAGCGCCTGTTGCATATAACCGCATACCCGTTCTGAATCAAACGGTTGTACCACCTGTGCAGTCAGCCCCAATGTGGCGCCGCCATCCTCTACTGACAGGACAAACGGGTAGTTGGTCCGTTCCTGTTCGCCCAGAAATTCAATACCCGGCATCGTTTCATGCGGGATCATCGGTTGCTCATTATGCCGATAGTTCAACAGGGCACTAAAAAGCGGCGTGCCTCCCTGTACTCCACTGCAACGTTGAGCCAGCGCCAATGAAGCATGCTCATAATCCAGCAATCCAGCTAATCGGGTATGCGCCACCCTGACGCTATCCTGTAGCGGAGTATCATCGATATCCAACCGTAGTGGTAAGGTATTGATAAACAGCCCCATGCCGCTGTCAGCCCCTTCCCCCGCCGCCATGCGCCCAAACAGCACAGTGCCGAACACCACTTTCTCTTGTCCACTGGTACGCGACAACACCTGTGCCCAAGCCAGATGACACAGGGTTGCCAAACTGACACCCAGACGTCTCGCTTGAGCACGCAGGCGGTCATTCAGTGTGGGAGACAGCATCCGGTGCGCTTGTGTGACCTGAGAACCATCACGATGAACCTCGGTCAGCCCAAACGGTAATGTCGGTTCATCCACTTCTGCCAACATGTCGGTGAAAAATCGGTGATGCTCTGTCTGGTCAACCCCTTGCCGAGCCTGAGCCACCAGATTGCGGAATGGTACCGGCGCCGGTAGATTATCACCCTGTCCGTCAAGGCAGGCCCGAACTTCGCGGTTCATCACTTCCAGCGTGGTATGGTCACCAATCAGGTGATGTTGTAATTGCAATACGTACCAGCGACCATCGGTTTCCTGTGCTATCACAAAGCGCAACAACGGCGCCTGATTTAGATCGAAACGGTGTTGCCGCGGATCAAAACGTTGCGCCAGTTGGTCACTGACCGGCCCGTCAGTCGGGTTTAACTTCAATTCAGTCACTAACAACGGCGCCTGACGCCAAACCACCTGCGCCGGAATGGATAATCCTTGCCAGATAAACGCGGTACGCAAAATATCATGGCGGTCAACCACCTGTTGTACCGCAAATAAATAGCGGTCTAGCAAACCACGGTCAGCAAAGATCATTGGATAGGCCAGCAAGTAAGGATCACCCTCTTTCGCTAGCAGATGGTGAAACAAGATACCGTCCTGCAACGGTGACAACGCATAAATATCCTGAATATTGACCACTCCACCCGGTACCTGCTCGACGATGTGATCAATATCAGGTTGAGTCAAATCAATTAGCGGCAACATCGCTGGCGTCAATGCAGTGGTCGCCGGGGTAATGACATTCGGCCGCACTGCCATAATCTGATGCTGTCCCAATGTTTGGGCCAACTCCGCCAATATTGGCGATTGAAACAGATCGCGGGCAGCCAATGTCAGCCCTAAATGGCGTAGCTGTTCAATCATACGTATGCCGAGCAGTGAATGACCACCCAAGGCAAAGAAGCTGTCATATCGACTTATCTGTTCAATACCCAGTAACTCGCGCCAAATAGTCGCCAATGCAATTTCCCGCTCCCCTTGCGGTGCGGAGTAAACCTGACGAGCAAAGGCGTCTTCACCCGGTGTCGGCAATGCCCGGCGATCCAATTTGCCATTGGGAGTTAGCGGGAATTCATCCAGACGCACAAAGGCCACCGGCACCATATAATCAGGCAACCGCTCAGTTAAATGTTCACGCAAGTGAGTAGGCAATTCGTTATCCGACTCTGCCAGTACATAAGCAACTAACTGCTTGTTCTGCCCTTCGCCTAACGCCAATACCACCGCTTCACGTACTGTCGAATACTCCACCAAGCAGGCTTCAATTTCCCCCGGCTCAATCCTAAAGCCCCGAATTTTCACTTGTTGATCGTTGCGGCCAAGGAATTCGAGATTGCCATCCGGCAGATAACGGGCCAAATCGCCGGTCCGATACATCCGCGCATCCGGTACATCACTAAATGGATCAACCAAAAAACGTTCAGCGGTCAATTCAAGGCGATTGAGATAACCGCAGGCTACCCCGTCGCCTCCCACATAAATCTCGCCCACCCTTCCTAATGGCACCGGCTGGCCCTGCGCGTCCAGTAAGTAAACCCGCGTGTTGGCAATGGGTCGACCAATAGGGATATTGGTTGTTCCTGTGGCTAAAGCTTCAATCCGGTATGTGGTGGTAAAGGTAGTGCCCTCGGTCGGTCCATAGGCATTCAATAACTGCTGAGGCGGGTTGTTACGTAAAACTTGGGCAATCACATGAGGATCAAGGATATCGCCGCCGACAATTAAGCTTTTCAATTGTGGCGACACTGGGGACAACTCCGCCGCCAGCCGGTTAAACAGACCGACACTTAACCATAAGATATTAATTCGATAACGGTCTAATGCCTGTACAAATTCCTGTGGCGTCAACAAAGTCGTGTGGTCAATGACTACCAGCGCCCCACCATTGAGCAAAGGGGCCCAGACTTCAAAGGTGCTGGCATCGAATGCCGGGTTAGCCGCAAAGGCAACTCGGTCATTGGGTTCAATTTCAACATAGCTATTATTAATAACCAACCGGACCACAGCACGGTGAGGCACGATCACCCCTTTAGGGGTGCCAGTCGAGCCGGAGGTGTACATAATATACGCTGGCGCGGTACTGGCACAAAGTAAGTCAGGATTAAAACCCACCTCCTTGCTCACGTCTGTCTCATCAGAGAGATGAATTAGCGGAACATCCAGATCAGCCGGAATATCCACTTCTGCACTGGTGAGCAACAATTTAGCTAAACAATCGTTTATCAGCCAATTTTTTCTCTCGTTCGGCGCTCCGGGATCGATAGGGACATAAACCGCCCCCGCCTTGAGAATAGCCAATTGAGCCACCACCAATTCAATAGATCGCTCTAACAGGATTGCCACATGATCATTCGGGCCAACCCCTTGTTTAATCAGTTGATGAGTCAGTCGGTTAGCGCGAATATTCAATTCCGCATAACTCAGGGCCTTATCCCTTGCTATTAACGCTGTGGCTGTCGGGGTTTTCTCCACTTGTCGTTCAAACAACTGATGAATACCTAACTGGCCGGGATAGACGATTTCAGTGGCGTTCCAAGTTTTCAACAGCAGTGTGCGTTCAGCTTCTGACAACAAATTAAGTTTCTGAACAGATAGGTCATCACCAACCTTTTCTGACGGTACTTGTTCTAATCCAGCGTCAAAGATAATTTCCTTTTTAGCCATGCTATCTTTCATATACTTACTACCTCAACGAATCTGTTATACCCGTTGTCTTTCAAGTTGCCTCTTTGTTGGCCGCACTCACTCACCCCGGTCACATAGTTTCCTATGCTCCCGGGGATTCGCTCGCTTGCCGTCGCGACACATCTTGAAATCCATAGGGTATAGTTATTTGAAAACTGCCATTCTCAACAATCATCACAAATGTTTTGCCCTTCTTTCTTTCCTCAAAGAAATAAGAACAGGCGCACACCAGGCATCAATTAAAATCCTCAGACAGCACATTCTCTTGGACGCTGGATGTAATAGTCCGGCTGATAACCGCATAATTAACAATTCTGCGACAATTATTTTCCCGATAACGGAATAAACGGCTCATCCAGTGAACCGGCAAAAGATATTTCATTTTTTTCCTATTTTTTTAATAAGCGTCTTTGATTTTGTGCAACTTTTTATTGGCCGATGCTGAATTCCACAACTAAATAAAAATGGATTTATTGAATATATTTACTGACATGAGTGTTAAATCCCTGTTGTATTTTGTCCATTTTGAATTAATATCAAATGTAAATTATTTCATAAAAAATCAAGTAATTATAAAGACAAATTAAACCTCCTGATCCCCAATTAATACCGAATTTACCTTGATAATTTTCTGTAAGATTAACCTCCACGTATTCCGACGTGAAACAGATTGCACCATAAAAAGCATGATTTATCATTTGGTTATATTAATTAATGTATATTTATACACGTAAAAATTATCAACCTGCCTGATTACATATTATTTTATAATAATCAAATTATACAACTAATGTAAACGTTAATTACATTTAACACCGACATGAAACAATTTCAAACTAAAACTAGCTTCCGTATATATTATTTTTTCATAATAAAATAATACGACCAACGTATCTGTTAATTATATTTAATATCATTAAAAGATAATTTCAAATTAGAAATAAATTATTTCGCGATTGTTTTAAAATAAAAAATTACATCATTCATTACTTATCCAAATATACTTGACTACTTATATTATAGAAAAATGGTAGATTAAGAACTCCAACCACATGGGCAGAAAACAGAGGACAGGAAATAGAGGACAGAAGACGGAATACAGAAGACAGCAAAATTACACGTCCAGACGCTCAAAGTGATTAAATGAATAACCGCATCCAGTCAGATGCGGTTGTGTTGTTGTATTGTTGTGTTATGCAAGGATAAAATCAGCTTCTGTCAGCGGCTCTCCGACGATTTTCACTCCAAAGCCATCGTGGGATAATTCTCCCCCCATATTAATCACGAAATCATTTACCTTATTAACGCTATCATAGCTAATCACTGCTTCCCCAATAGCGCCAGTGAATTCTTCGACAAACTTAATAGTGCCTTTTCCTGCTTCACCCAGATCGAACAATGACACATCAATCTTGTCTTCACCGGAAATAAAGTCATGAATCCAATCACGCTCAAGAAAAGGTGATTCCTTGGCACTCAGGTAGACAAATGTATCTTTGCCTTCCCCGCCCCAAAGATTATCCGCTCCCAGTCCACCGTAGATAATGTCATCACCGGCACCGCCCTTTAAAGTATTGGCGACGTCATTCCCTATCAGAATGTCATTACCACTGCCGCCAATCGCATTTTCAATCGTGACGCCACGGGCAATAGAGATGTTTCCTTTCAAGCCGCCCACATCCGAGAAAGAAGCTTCATTCAAGTTAATACGTTGATCCTGAGTAAAACCAGAGAAATCAAAGGTATCATTACCACCCACATCCCAGGCGGTGAACACAAGTTTGCTCTTTTCATCTTTTGCAGTAAAAAAATCGCGATCGGTATTGGAATTAAAACCATATACAGTGTCATCGGCACGGGTAATATTATTCGCGCCATACAGCGACTGAATGGCTGAAATATCGTTAAGTAATGGCGCAGCAGAATAACTACCTTTAAAGTCCTGTCCGGTATTTTTTTCACTGAAATAACCCATGACGGTATAAGCACCGCTATCTTCAAAATAGGTAGCTTTGTTCTTATAAGTCGGTATTACATCATCAGACGCGTCATAATCAGCCGGATGATCCAACCCCAGTGTATGGCCGATCTCATGAGTAAATGTATGCCGGCCATAACCATTCAATTCAATATCATTTTTTAAGAAAGTACGGCTTTCCGCATTATACCAAGTTCCTACCTGTGTCAAAGATGGGCGCGGCATCTCAGCAAACGCATAATCCCCTGTTAAACTAATATCAAAGAAACCAAAAGTGACATTCGCCTTACTGACATCAGAGGTTTCCGTGAATTTAATATTCGCGACATCAGTCCAAGATTGAATTGACAGTTTTGCGGCAGCTTTTTGTTCTTCATTAAATGCTGAGAATCCATAAATAATCCACGGCATATTATCCGGTTCATTCTCCAGGAAACTATACGTTAATTGGAAAGTTTCAGATTTGTCATTACTCTGATGCCCCCAACGGTAATCACTTCGGATTAACTCTTTCGCTGCATCTTTACTGGGCTCATGCCCAACGACAATATTAGGATCTTTACCTGGAATATAAGCCTGTAGCCAGGTCAATACCTCATTTGCCTTTGCTGAACCATTAACTTCTTCCAAATATGAAATCTTCCTCTTTAAAGACATATATTTCTCCATAAGTTCAAAGCTTAGATATAAAAATCTGCTTATTTAATTAAACACCTGTCAATAGAATCCATAAGCAATGGGCTATCCCGGCCACTCAATTAAACATCCCTGTCCATAAAAGTAACATTAAAGCTAATTACGTAAAAAACAATTAACATATTTTTTTAATATAAACGTGATAAAAATAGCATAAAACAAATAAATAATTGTTTTCTATAACATAGCTGTTTAAGGCAAAAAATATCGCTAATCTCTTATCAAGATTCTCTTTCAATATTATTACATATTTAACTATCAATATAGTGAACTTAAAAATTCTTATAAAACAATTATCAATAATTTTATAAAGTAACTATTTAAACAGACCATAACACAAAGAAAATTAGAATAAAAATTCTATTCCATAGTGATTAGATGCTCTTGAAAAGCAATAAAAAATATTAAAATCAATATCTTATTGTCAACAAAAAAATAAAAACCCCGTGAAATAAATAAAGAAAATGTGTATTAACCGGTAACGGATATTTTATCTATTCTGTAAATTATTTTCTGAGCCAATTAAAATAGCTTTATTGTAAAATATAAATATCAATCAATAATAATTTTATTTAAAAGACAAGAGGTTAATATATAATGGGAGCACTAAGTTATTTACAGACTATTAGAATTTTAGTTTCTTCGGTTAATAATTGTTTCTGACATTGAATTTTATTATTATTTTCTTTAAAAAAATAAAAAACATACTTATTATATATATGAAACAAAACCAGATTATAATTATCTCTTTCTGATTTATAGTTTATTTCATCTATTCTAGTTAAAAATAAGATTCATGCATCAATTATTAAAATTAAGTTATTTAAGAAAAACATTCAATAAGAGTAATTAAAATTTTTTCTACTAACGTTTATTTAAAATAATATAGCAGACAAGACTCCCTAGCTCTGTGAATTATTCAATTTAAATCACGAATTCATCAAGGTCTGAGTCCTGTATTTTACTGGGCTCAGACTTTTTAATTTCTACTTGATTCGGTAATGGTTGTGGTAATAAACAGGAGATTTCAATTCTACCGACAACTATATTATCACCCGTTAATAGTCACTTATTCATCACCGGAATACTTCCACGTAACCAACTGCCTAATTTACGCTGGTAAAATGGCTGCGTATGTTGAATCAAATAATGGCTAACACCGCCCTCTTTTTCATCAACTAAACAGAAGTCAATCGGCTCCTCTTCGGAGGTGTATTCACAAGCAATAGTGCCTGCTTCGTGGATTAATTGATCAATTTCGTCTGCCGCGCCGCTTATTTCCAGTCCAATTAATAAATTGGGGTTTTCATCCACATTTTTATCATGCGCTTGAATGATAAAAGCACGGCGAACAGGTTTACGTTGACTAAATAAACTGACCAAAGCTTCAATGAGCTGTGAGGGATATTCTTCCGGTTGGCTAAGCGTTATTTTACTACCACTTGGAACATCAACCTCAACCGAAATTAATTCACTTAATGAACCCATAAAAATCTCCAATCAGTTTTTTAGATAAAATAAATTTATTTCGCCTTCGCCAATAGCAAATTAGCAATCGAACGAACCCCACAACCTGTTGCACCCGCGGACCAATGTTCTACTGCGGATTTACGATAAGTCGCCGAGCAATCAATGTGAATCCAACCTTTTTGGTATTCTTCCACAAAATGAGACAGGAAAGCCGCCGCAGTACTTGCTCCCGCAGTATGTGATGACCCAGCAACGTTGTTCAAGTCAGCAAAATTCGATGGCAGTTGGCTACGATGGAATTCAGCTAGCGGCAGGCGCCAGAACAGTTCATTCTCGGACGCGGAGGCCGCTAACAGATCAGCCGCCAATTTGTCATCGAAGCTGAGTACAGAGTGGTAGTCATTACCCACCGCCGTTTTCGCCGCACCGGTCAAGGTTGCCGCATCGATGATTAATTTCGCTTTCTCTCTGCTGGCATCAATTAGACCATCAGCCAAAACCAGACGACCTTCCGCATCCGTATTCATCACTTCAACAGATTTACCATTACGGTAATGAATAACATCACCCAGTTTAAAGGCGTTACCACTGACCATGTTATCCGCTATGCAGAGGAACAGTTTAATTCGATGTTTCAAGCCACGACTGATTGCCAGCGCCAATGCACCTGCCAGGGTCGCGGCTCCACCCATATCCGATTTCATGGAATCCATAAAGGAAGATTGTTTCAGGCTGTAGCCGCCAGTATCAAATGTGATGCCTTTCCCTACCAGGCAGGCAAACACCGGCGCTTGCGGGTCGTTAGTTGGGTTGTAATCCAACGCCAACAAAATCGGATCACGAGAAGAGCCACGGCCAACGGTGTGGATGCCAGCATAACCCTGTTCACGTAAATCTTCGCCTTTAATAATGCGATAACTTACTGATTCACCAGCCATACCACACATTAGATCAATCGCCCGCCTCGCCAATTGTTCCGGCCCAAGCTCTTCCGCTGGCATATTGATGGTGTCACGCACCCAATCAATAATTTTAATTCTGCTTTCCAATTCCTGTTTTTCAGCCGCAGGCAATTGAGGCCATTCAATCGAACGATTACCTTTTGGCGCACGGAATCCTTGCCAAAAAGCCCAACTTTTCTCTAAATCCCAACCTTCGCCAATCAGAGCCACATGACGAATTCCCTGCCCGTCAATTTTACGCCCGGCACGTTGTACTGCCCCTAATTTACCTTTACCAACCAGATGGATGGTTATCCCTTCATCACTGGAACTAATCAGCGCTTTTTCACCCCAGCAAGCTGCTGCTGGTTCATAAGACAGTGTTATCGGCATGATTTGTTTAGTCATTCTTTTTTCACCTCTTATTATTACCACTCAATGGCAGTGAGGAGCTTATTCAAGCTTCTACCCATATAATTATTCGTCTGCCAGATATCAATCCTATAAAAAAACCGGCCAGAGCCAGTTTTTCATTGAAGTTCAGCCTACATCAAAATTATGACGGATAAATAACAAATTAATGCGATTTGTTATTCAAACTCATCCAACCAAACAAGTAGGATCGCTTCCAAAATCTTTTCATTGGATTTTTCAGGCGCATCATCAAAATCATCCAGTTCACAAATCCACTGGTGCATATCAGTAAAGCGAACCGTTTTCGGATCTACCTCAGGAAATTTGTCATATAGCGCTTCACCAATTTCACGGCTATTGGACCATTTCAGGCTCATTTATTTTTCTCCTGCCAATCAGTGCTCACGGGCATGGTTAATGGTGTATTTGGGAATTTCTACCACTAAATCTTCATCGGAAACTCTAGCCTGACAACTCAGACGACTTTCCGGTTCAAGCCCCCAAGCTTTATCCAGCATGTCATCTTCCAGTTCAGAGCTCTCTTCCAGTGAATCGAAACCTTCACGAACGATACAATGGCAAGTTGTGCAAGCACAGGATTTTTCACAAGCATGCTCAATTTCAATCCCATTGCGCAATGCAACATTCAGAATGGATTCCCCTTCTTTGGCTTCCAGAACTGCGCCATCAGGGCAAAGATCGTTATGAGGTAAAAAGACAATTTTCGGCATAATTAAATCTCGTCCACAGAATGGCCCGCCAACGCCCGGCGAATAGATGAATCCATCCGGCGCGCAGCGAATTCCTGCGTTTGCTTATCCAGTTGTTTAATCGCGTTTTCAATAATTTCAGGATCATTGCCCTGAACGCTTGTTATAAGTGTTTCTACGGCCGCATCAATTGCCGCCTGTTCTTGCTCATTCAGTAGATCGGCGTCTTTTTCTAACGCACTGGTGACACTTTCCAGTACTCGCGCCGCTTCAACTTTTTGTTCTGCCAGTTTACGCGCACTGAGATCTTCCTGAGCATTCGCCATAGAATCTTTTATCATGCGAGCAATCTCTCCATCAGATAAGCCGTAGGAAGGCTTCACCTGAATAGAAGCTTCGACGCCAGTGGATTTCTCCAACGCACTGACACTCAGCAAGCCATCAGCATCGACCTGGAAAGTCACCCGGATATGGGCCCCACCAGCGGGTAATGGCGGAATACCACGTAGGGTAAAACGGGCCAGTGAACGGCAATCACTTACCAATTCTCTTTCCCCTTGCACTACATGAATACTCATTGCACTCTGGCCGTCTTTGAAAGTGGTGAACTCTTGCGCTTTGGCAACCGGAATGGTCGTGTTACGAGGGATAATTTTTTCAACCAAGCCCCCCATCGTTTCCAGCCCAAGTGAAAGCGGGATCACATCTAGCAACAGCATGTCGCTATCTGGCTTGTTACCCACCAGAATATCCGCCTGAATTGAAGCCCCCACCGCAACCACTTTATCAGGATCAATGGAAGTCAGCGGTTCGCGGCCAAAAAACTCGCCAACCCTATGACGAACTAGCGGTACACGGGTTGAACCACCCACCATAACCACCTGTAAAACTTCATCCGCAGAGACTTCTGCATCTTTCAATGCCCGGCGACTTGCCAGTAAAGTCCGTTTTATCAATGGTGTTATCAGGGCTTCAAATTCGCAACGGGTGATTTTACCCTGCCAACCGGCAATGTTTATCTCTGCAATATCAGCATCACTCAAGGCGATTTTTACCTGAGTAGCCGTATCCAATAGTTGGCGTTGCAGACTATGGTCATTTCGGTCGCCAATATCCGCCTGTTCACGAATCCAATCAGCCAGTATCAAATCGAAATCATCACCACCCAGTGCAGTATCGCCACCAGTCGCCAGCACTTCAAAGACACCACGGCTTAGCCGAAGAATAGAAACGTCAAATGTACCGCCGCCTAAGTCATAAACCGCA
Organism: Photorhabdus namnaonensis; assembly: GCF_001684335.1. Classification (GTDB taxonomy): domain Bacteria; phylum Pseudomonadota; class Gammaproteobacteria; order Enterobacterales; family Enterobacteriaceae; genus Photorhabdus; species Photorhabdus namnaonensis. The sequence continues at coordinate 54,909 of NZ_LOIC01000061.1, read as the reverse complement.
ATCACACCTTCTTGACCAGAATCCAGTCCGTAGGCAATCGCAGCGGCAGTCGGTTCATTAAGCAAGCGCAGAACGTGCAATCCGGCTAAACACGCCGCATCTTTTGTTCCCTGACGCTGTGCATCATCAAAGTAGGCAGGAACCGTGATCACAACACCGTCAAGCTTACCATCCAGTGTCTCTTCCGCACGCTGCGCCAGCGATTTAAGAATTTCAGAAGAAACCTGAATGGGATCGACCAAACCCGTTGCGGTGTTGATTAACGGCAATCCGTTTTCACTCGCTTGAAATTGATATGGAAGATTTGGATAACGTTGCTGAATGTCAGCCAGAGAGCGCCCCATCATACGTTTTACTGAGCTGATGGTATTAGCGGGATCATGTACCGCCTGTCGACGGGCCTGCCAACCAATTTCAAGCCCCTTTTCATGGTAGCGAACAACTGAGGGAAGCAGGTAACGATTTTCACTATCCATCAATGTTTCCGCTTGCCCACTGCGAACAGTGGCAACTAATGAGTGTGTCGTGCCTAAATCAATACCGGCAGCTAAACGACGTTGGTGTGGTACAGCGGATAATCCCGGCTCGCTAATTTGTAATAAAGCCATATACGCTTTCCTTAAAAGTCGTCCAGTAAACGTTCTTCCAGTTGCTCAACCTGCTGTTGCAATTTATCCAGAAAACGCAATTTACGCACCGTATCGGCTGCTTGTTCCCACTGCTGTTCATCCAATTGCCGCACCATTTGCTGACTGCGGGTTTTAATCATCCCACTCAGACGAGCCGCAAAATCCGCCAATGCCGCTTCTGGATCAGCTTTGCTGGCAATAGATTCCAACTCTTCCCGCAACATGAGCTGTTCCATCAGGAAAGCGTTGTCACTCATGGTGTGCTGTTCATTGGCTAAATCAAAACCATGCAGAGAGAGCATATATTCAGCGCGTTTCAGTGGATGTTTGAGCGTTTGATAACCGTCATTGATAGTCGCAGCTTGCTGCAACGCCAGCGTTTTTTCACGCTCTGGCTGACTAGCAAAGCGATCTGGATGAAACTGACGTTGCAATTCTTGATAACAGCTTGCCAGTTGCTCACGATCAACAGCATAACGAGCCGGCAGCCCAAATAAAGTGAAATAGTCCATAATCTAAACTTACTCTGGATTTGGCCGAAAAATGGAATTAAACGTTAAAACTCTCTCCACAACCACATTCACTGGAAACATTTGGGTTGTTGAATTTAAAGCCTTCGTTAAGGCCCTCTTTAACAAAATCCAGCTCTGTACCGTCGAGGTAGACCATGCTCTTGCCATCTACGATAACTTTGACACCCTTATCTTCAAACACTGTGTCGTCTTCGTTAATCATATCGGCAAATTCAAGCAGGTAGGCCATACCTGAACAGCCTGATGTTCTGACCCCCAGACGCAAACCAACACCTTTTCCACGGTTACACAGGAATGACGAAACGCGTTGTGCAGCACTTTCTGTAAGGGAAATTGACATACAACAACCTCACTTATTAAAACCAGCAAAGGCGGATACTGGATGGTATGTAACAGCCAGTATCCACCAAATTTCTTCTTATTATTAAGGGCCGTTATCTGCCCTGACGTTTACTTTTATAATCCGCAATCGCCGCTTTAATCGCATCTTCCGCCAGAATAGAACAGTGGATTTTCACTGGCGGCAGTTCTAATTCATCGGCAATTTCAGTATTTTTAATCGATTCCGCCTGCTCCAGAGATTTGCCCTTCATCCATTCAGTCACTAAAGAGCTGGAAGCAATCGCAGAACCGCAACCGTAAGTTTTGAAACGCGCGTCTTCAATAATGCCTTCATTATTGACTTTGATTTGCAGTTTCATCACGTCACCACACGCGGGGGCACCGACCATGCCGCTGCCAACCGTTGGGTCTTCACTATCGAAAGAACCGACGTTACGTGGATTTTCATAGTGATCAATTACTTTTTCGCTGTAAGCCATGTTGTTACTCCTGAAACCGTCTGATTAATGATGAGACCATTCGATACTGTTTAGATCCACACCTTGTTTAAACATTTCCCACAGTGGAGAAAGTTCACGCAGGCGGCCAATAGATTTGTGAATCAGTTCAATGGCGTAGTCGATCTCTTCTTCTGTCGTAAAGCGCCCTAAAGAGAAGCGGATAGAGCTGTGAGCCAGTTCGTCATTCATCCCCAACGCACGCAGTACGTAGGATGGCTCCAAACTAGCAGAAGTACATGCAGAACCCGAAGAAACCGCCAGATCTTTTAATGACATCATCAATGATTCACCTTCAACATAGTTGAAGCTGACATTCAGAATATGCGGCGCGCCGTGCTCCAAATCTCCGTTCAGGAAGACCTCTTCGATATCTTTGATACCGTGCCACAGACGCAACCGTAGGCCACGCAGACGCTGGGATTCATTCTCCATTTCCTGCTTGGCGATGCGATAAGCTTCACCCATACCCACAATCTGATGAACAGGCAAAGTACCAGAACGCATACCGCGTTCATGGCCGCCGCCATGTTGCTGCGCTTCAATACGAATACGTGGTTTACGGCGAACGTACAGTGCGCCAATCCCCATCGGGCCGTAAATTTTATGGGCGGAGAAAGACATCAAATCGACTTTCAGTTTGGTTAAGTCAATTGGCAGTTTGCCTACGCTCTGAGTGGCGTCAACATGGAAAATGATACCGCGGCTGCGACACATTTCACCAATGGCGGCAATATCCTGCACCACGCCAATTTCATTGTTAACATGCATGATAGAAATCAGAATGGTGTCATCACGCACCGCAGCTTCCAGATCGTTTAAATCAATCAACCCGTTGCTCTGAGGCGCCAAATAAGTGACTTCAAACCCTTCACGTTCCAATTGACGGCAAGTATCCAGAACCGCTTTATGTTCGGTTTTGCTGGTGATGATGTGCTTGCCCTTTTTCTGGTAAAAATTAGCCGCGCCTTTGATGGCAAGATTGTCAGACTCCGTTGCGCCAGAAGTAAAAACAATTTCTCGCGGGTCCGCACCCACCAAATCAGCAATCTGATTACGGGCAATATCAACCGCTTCTTCAGCCTGCCAGCCAAAACGGTGTGAACGAGAAGCGGGATTACCAAATATCCCGTCCCTGGTCAGATAGTTCATCATTTTTTCAGCAACACGCGGATCAACCGGCGTCGTTGCTGAGTAGTCTAAATAAATTGGTAATTTCATTGCTCACATGCTCCCTACTTCTAATACTTCAATTCATCACAAGCTCTGCTTATGGGCGCAGATTGACATTAATTGTTTCTTGTGGTCTACCGTTAGGTGCACGGCGTTTATCGTTATCCTGGCGACCAGCAACGTCCAATACTTCTTGGTTATTGACTAATTCTTCTAAACTGATACTGCTCAGGAAACCGGTAATACGATCACTTAAATCGCGCCATAAAGCATGAGTCAGGCAGCGATCACCGCCCTGACACCCTTCTCTACCCTGACAACGGGTCGCGTCTACCGATTCATCAACTGCGAAAATCACTTCGGCGACAACGATGTCACTGGCATCTTTGCCCAATAAGTAACCACCACCCGGACCACGGACACTTGAAACCAAACCATTTTTGCGCAAGCGAGAAAATAGCTGTTCAAGATAGGAGAGGGAAATACCCTGACGTTCAGAAATGTCGGCCAATGGTACCGGGCCTTCTTGTGAGTGCAACGCCACATCAAGCATGGCAGTTACCGCATAACGCCCTTTAGATGTCAATCTCATAAATGAATTACCCCGTGGTGAAATATGAGCGAAATTGTGTCATTCCTGAGTATTTTAGTCAACTATTTAACCTAGTAATTTACTCAACTATTTCTTCGCCCATTTTTCAACGGAGGACAAGATACCACGCAGAATATTCAGTTCCTGCATCTCTGGCCGGGCACGGGTAAAAAGCCGCCTTAATCTATTCATTATCTGGCCGGGATGCGCTTTTCTGATAAAACCGGAATCATTTAATATACGTTCAAGATGATGATAAAAGCGTTCCATATCATCAGCTAATGGATATTCCACTTCATCGGTTTTTTGCTCATTTTTATCCTGACGCGCTAAATAAGCCATACGGATTTCATAACTGACAAGCTGAACCGCCATCGCCAGATTTAACGAACCGTATTCCGGATTAGTTGGAATATTCAGATGATAATGGCATTTCTGCAATTCTTCATTGGTCAACCCTACCCGCTCACGGCCAAAAACAATGGCGACCGACGCGTGTTCAGCCTCCTGAACACTGCGTTCACCACATTCACGAGGTTCAACCATCGGCCACGATAACGTTCTTGAACGGGCGCTGGTGCCAATCACTAATCCACAACCCACCAGCGCTTTATCCAAACTATCGACAATCGTCGCATTACCAATAACATCGCTGGCGCCGGCAGAAAGTGCAATCGCGTGAGAATCTGGCTGAACCAGTGGATTAACCAAATAAAGATTGGTTAATCCCATTGTTTTCATTGCCCGGGCGGTTGACCCCATATTCCCGGTGTGGGAAGTTTCAACCAGGATAATGCGGATATTTTCTAACATGGCAACTTCTGAATAGTCTGGATGGTTATAAGAACCAAATATCTTAACACAACATTAGTATTTTTCCGAATTACTGCTATACTATGCGCCGATTAATTACCCGTTCTTTAACATCCTGGTGGAAGATATCCCATGCATCCGATGCTGACCATCGCCATACGCGCCGCGCGTAAAGCCGGCAACCTAATTGCCAAAAATTATGAAACTCCCGATGCGGTTGAAGCGAGCCAAAAAGGCAATAATGACTTTGTTACCAATGTTGACAAAGCCGCAGAAGCGCTCATTATCGACGTTATTCGCAAATCTTATCCCAAACACTCGATTATTACCGAAGAGAGTGGCGAACTACTAGGCGAAGAAGCTGATATTCAATGGGTAATCGATCCACTGGATGGCACGACCAATTTTATCAAACGCCTCCCTCACTTCGCCGTTTCTATTGCGGTACGCATTAAAGGCCGTACTGAAGTCGCGGTTGTTTATGACCCAATGCGTAATGAACTTTTCACCTCAACCCGCGGTCAAGGGGCGCAGTTGAATGGCTACCGTTTGCGTGGCACCAATGCCCGCGATCTGGATGGCACTATTCTGGCGACAGGTTTCCCATTCAAAGCAAAACATCATTCCACTGTTTTTATTAATACTTTGGGTAAATTATTTGTTCGTTGCGCTGATTTCCGTCGTACAGGCTCCGCTGCACTGGATCTGGCTTATGTTGCGGCTGGTCGAGTGGATGGTTACTTTGAAATTGGCCTAAAACCGTGGGATTTTATGGGCGGCGAGCTGTTAGTTCGTGAATCTGGCGGTATTGTAACTGATTTCGTTGGCGGTCATAATTACATTCATTCCGGCAACCTTGTCGCAGGTAATCCACGCGTTGTTAAAGACATTTTGGCCGAAATGCGTGATGAATTATCAGAAGCATTGAAACGTTAATTTCAAATCAGCGTCACAAGACAGTAATCAGGTAGACCGCAAAAAGTGCGGTCTACTCTGCGATTCATTTAACTAGCAATAAAAGCCGCTGTTACTCCGCTAACCAATAAACAGCTTCATAAGGCTGTAGCTGCATATTTTCTACAGGTAACTGGTTTTCAGGATAGTTCCCCATCAATTTCACCCATGAACAATGGGATAAAGAAGCATCCGGCGACCACTCTTGCACTTCTGCGCTGAGGTTAGCAATAACCAGCAACGTTTGGTTCTCCCAACGGCGAACATAACACCATAGCCAAGGGTGAGACGGCAACAAATCTTCATAACTGCCATAAGTCAATACCGGATAGGCTTTACGCAGTTTTATCAAGCAGGCATAACAATGAAAAACTGAATCTTCATCCTGGATGGCATTTTCAGCATTCACAGCCTGATAATCACTATTCAGCGCTATCCACGGCTCCCCTTGAGTAAACCCTGCATTGAGAGTCGTATCCCATTGCATCGGCGTTCGCCCATTATCACGAGATTTTTTCGCTAAGACCGATAAGATTTGCTGTTTATCACTGCCCTGCTCAATCTTCTCTTGATAAATATTTAAACTTTCTATATCCCGATACTCTTCAATATGCGAAAAATTAGGGTTAGTCATTCCCAGCTCTTCCCCTTGATAGATGTAAGGGGTTCCCTGCATGCCATGCAGTACCATTGCCAACATTTTAGCGGACGGCACCCGCCAAACACCTTCACCGCCAAAGCGTGAAACAATACGCGGCTGATCGTGATTACACCAGAACAGCGCATTCCATGCCCGTTCGTGCATGCCTTGCTGCCACTTGGCAAAAATTTTCTTCAATTCAACAAAATCGGGCGGTGCCGCAACCCATTTTTCACCGTTGGGGTAATCGACTTTTAAATGATGAAAAGCAAAAACCATCGACAACTCTTCACCATCCAATGAAGAGTAGCGTTGACAATGTTCCAGTGAGGTAGAAGACATCTCCCCAACCGTCATCACTCCGGCAGGCTGGAATACTTCTCTGTTCATTTCTTGCAGAAATTCATGAATACGCGGACCATCAGTGTAGAACTGACGCCCATCTCCCTGAGTTGATTCAGGGAAGTCTTGCTGCTTAGAAACCAAGTTAATGACATCCAAACGGAAGCCATCAACACCAAGGCCAGCCCAGAATTGGCAAATCTTTTTCAGTTCAGCCCGGACGGGTTCATGCTCCCAGTTTAGATCGGCCTGCTCAACAGCAAACAAGTGCAAATAATACTGTTGGCTTGCTTCATGCCACGCCCAAGCATTGCCGCCAAATTTTGACGCCCAATTATTGGGCGACGTTCCAGGTTCCCCATCCCGCCAAATGTAATATTGCCGATAAGGGCTATCAATATCCTGTGCTTGTTTAAACCAAGGGTGTTGAGTCGATGTATGGTTGAAAACAATATCCACAATGACACGGATATCACGTTGATGTGCCTCATCAACCAAACGCTTAAAATCATCCATTGAGCCGTAAGCCGGATCAATCGCACAATAATCGGCGACATCATAACCGTTATCTACCTGTGGCGAGCGGTAAAAAGGCGTCACCCAAATAGCGTCTACCCCCAGTTTCTTCAAATAATCAAGCCGGTAAGTAATGCCATTAAGATCGCCTGTTCCACTACCCGTAGTATCCTGAAAACTCTTAGGATATATCTGATAGATGACACCTTGTAACCACCACGGAACGATTTTGTCCATCAAAAACACCTTATCAATATATTTCCTGAATTGAATAATCACATGGTTATACCCGTCATCTTTCAAGTTGCCTCTTTGTTGGCTGCACTCACTCACCCCGGTCACATAGTTCTCTATGCTCCCGGGGACTCGCTCCCTTGCCGTCGCGATCCATCTTGAAATCCATAGGGTATATTTTTATATCTTTATTTGTGAAGATTTAACCGCATTATTCAGCAGCTAACATACCGGTCATATTCTTCCTTCGATAAATAACAGTCGTGAGAATCAACGGAACAATGATGGCGACAAGCATAGCTAATGCGTAAATTAGCCAAAATTGCGGTTTTATAGAAAGAATACCTGGCAAGCCACCCACACCAATACCGTTTGCCAATACACCACTCAACCCACAAATCAACCCGGCCAAACTAGAACCAATCATGGCACAGAGCATAGGGAATCGATATTTGATATTAATACCGTACATTGCCGGCTCGGTGACGCCCAAATAGGCGGAAATAGCCGCAGGTATGGATAATTCACGCTCATTATGCTTTCTACTGACTAAAATAATACCAACAACCGCGGAACCCTGAGCAATATTGGATAATGCGATAATAGGCCAGATTGGTGTTCCTCCTATACTTTGCACCATCTGCATATCTATGGCTAATGTGGTTTGATGGATACCTGTAATCACCAACGGCGCGTAAAAGAATCCAAATAAAGCCGCACCAATAGGCGCAAAACTTCCCGTCATCAATGCCTTAACAACCCAAGCAACTCCATCACCAAGTAACCGACCAAATGGCCCAATAAGGCTATGTGATAAAAAAGTCGCCAATATTAACGAAACTACCGGAACAATAACTAAATAGAGATAACTAGGAACCACCCGTTTTAACTGAACTTCAATCCACCCCAAAGTAACACCCGCCAAAAGTGACGGAATAACCTGCGCCTGATAACCCACTTTTCCAATCGTGAACAGGCCAAAATCCCATAGTTCAGGGACTTGTTGCCCTAAATGATAAGCGTTCATTAATTGCGGCGAGACCAGTGTTATTCCCAATATAATGCCTAGTATTGGTGTTCCCCCCATCATCCTAACCGCCGACCAACAAATACCCACTGGCAGATAGAAGAATATCGCCTCTCCTAGCAACCATAAAAAATCATATATTGTTTTCCAAATAGGATATGTTTGAGCTAAAGTTTTACCTTCACTAAAAGGAATATCACCAATAATGTTACGGAAACCTAGAATAAGTCCGCCGCTAATTAATGCTGGTAAGAGAGGAAAACATATTTCCGCAAACTTAGAAATGAAGCGCTCTTGCCATTTCATATTTTTCTTCTCAACCTGCTGTTTATCTTTTTTGTTCAATCCAGATTGACCAAGATGACTATTTAAAGCCTTATAATATTCGCCAACATTCGTGCCTATCACTACCTGAAATTGCCCCGCGTTGGTAAAACAGCCCTTAACCATCGGTAAATTCTTTATCTCATCCGGCTTGGCTTTAATTGGTTCAGCTAATACAAACCTCAATCGGGTAATACAATGACTTACACTGGCTATATTTTCACAACCACCGATTAATGTAATTAATTTTTCTATATCTTTAGAATTTATTTTGTTTTTCATAACAGCCAGTCATCATAAGTGAATATCAATTACTAATTAGCATGCTTAGTAAACTAATTTTATCCTAATATCATTTGGTTATGCTTGTCATGGGAACGTTCCCAAAAATGGGTTGAAGATCACATTGAAACGGCAATATTTCTTATTTTTAAGCCAACTTACTCGGAATGATTACTTGTTGTTTGGGGTATTGCCGGTTTATCTGAGCAATTAATTGACCGGCTGCATATTTACCTGCCTCACTATAACCCAAGTCAATAGAAAGCGTGTTAGGGTATAAAAAATTCAACAAAGGCGTATTACCAATGCTACCTATTTGTATATTTTCCTGATTATTTTGCCGCAAATATTTATATGCACCTAAAGCCAAACTATCGGTTGCACAGATTAAAGCTGTTGTTTTCTCTCTTAATACCTTATTAACATGCTGAAACCCACTCTGATAGCTTAAATCACATTGAACGGAAAGCGGGCGCAACCCCTTCTGTTGACAATAATTCAGATAAGATTGATGGCGAAGAAAACCTGTCGTGGTATCACAATCATCTACGCCAAGAAAACTGATATTTCTGTGCCCCCGCCGATAGAATTCATGCATCAATAAACATACCGCGCCAATATCATCATAACATACAGAAGAAAAACCCGTATATTCGCGGGCAAATACCACTATTTTGTCACGCCAAGGGAAGAGGAGCTCTTCTGACAATCCAGTGAAACCGAACAAAATAATGCCATCTGCATGACGTAACGCCAATTGACGTAGATGTTCCTGTAAAAGCTGTGGATCAAAATTACTTTCCATAATAATTGGATCGTAACCACGCTGGTAAAACAGAGGTAACATGGTACTTATCGATAAATTCTCTGAAAAAGATCCCAGACGCGACACAATTAACGCAATGATTTTGTCACTTTTCACTCGCATCGCTCTTGCTGATTTAGATGGAACAAAATTATTTTGTTGGATAACCGCCTCGACTCTTTCACGTACTTGTGGACTTACGCTATTTTCATTGTTTAATACCCGAGAGACTGTTGATTTACCGACATTAGCCAAACGAGCAATATCTTTTATTGTTAATTTATTCGACATGATATCTCATAAAAATATGATTAAGAGGCATTTAGTTTCTTACAAAAATATTGCAAGAAACTAAATGTATATTGTTAATAATTATGAGCTTTAACCTGTGGTCGCAAGAAGATAGCAGGAAAAGCAACCAAAGCCATCATCCAGAAAATGCCACTATGCAGATAATCATACATAAATCCGGCAATTACCGTCATGACAGCGATACCTCCCCCCATTGCCAACGCTGAATAGGCCGCTTGCAAACGCACAATTTCCCCTTCCTTTCTCGCACCGATAAAACGCATCGCCGCCAAATGGCAGACAGTGAACGTACCACAATGCAAGATTTGAACGATAATCAACACCGGTAATGCGGTGAATGTTCCCATCAATCCCCAGCGGACAACACCGCATATACCAGAAAGCAGCAGAAGATTACGGGCACTCCAGCGTCGAAATAATTTATTACTCAGAATAAAAATAACCACTTCCGCCACTACGCCCAATGACCAGAGATAACCGACTACCGAGGCGGAATAACCCACGCTTTCCCAGTAAATTGCACTGAAACTGTAATATCCCGCGTGGGCGCCCTGCAATAAAGCCACACACAACAGGAATCGGCGTACCGATTTTTCAGACAACAACTGTTTAAATGACACGACATCCACTTTGGCGGATTTGGCTTCCCCAACCGGCATAATAGAGGGACTAAGTAATGTCACCAACAAGGTAGAGAAGATGCTAAATAATATCGTGATGAGGATGGCACGATGTCCCCAGACAGAAATTAATTCCCCGGTTAACGCTGAACTGATAATAAAGGCGATTGAACCCCAAACCCGTATCTTGCCGTAATCAAAAGGAAATTGCTTTTGCCATGTTCCCGCCAGCGCATCACCCAATGGCATCATCGGCGCAAAAAATAGATTGAAACCAACCATGACGATCAAAAGCCACGCCCAATGATTTCCTAATGTAAAGCCAACAGCGAAAATCAAAGTCAGCAATGCCAATATACGCAGTGCAAGAATAAGTTTTGCGGGATTTTTCACTGTAGGCGCGATCAATAAACTGCCCAGGAAACGGGAAACCAAACCAGCCCCCAATAAAATCCCTATCATATCGTACTCTATACCTTCACCCTGGAGCCAAGTTGCCCAGAAAGGTAAAAATATCCCGTAAGAAAAGAAATATGTGAAGTAATCTAACGCCAGCCAGCGCGTCGATCGAATAACCATTAATCCCCCTGGTAAAAAATGCAAAAAACCCGCTCTAAACTAACCTAATTAAGCCTAAGAGATTTAATATATTGAGAACTATATTGGAATGGATATTCCCAAGGGAAAATCCATCCACCATTTCTCTAATATTTCGCTTAAGCAAACAACGTTAGCCGGAGCAGGTTTTGTAATGATTTATTGAAATTTTAATTTATGCGTAAACCGGATATTTCGCGCAAATAGCCAGAACTTTCTGCTTAGTTGTTTCAATGGTCGCTTCATCATTGATGTTGTCCAATACATCACACATCCAGCCAGCCAGTTCACATGCTTCTGCTTGTTTAAAGCCTCGGCGGGTGATCGCAGGCGTACCGATACGCACACCGGAAGTCACAAATGGGCTCTTCGGATCATTAGGCACGCTATTTTTATTTACCGTGATATTTGCACGGCCTAACGCAGCATCGGCATCTTTACCCGTGATCTCTTTATCAACCAGATCCAACAAGAACAGGTGGTTTTCTGTACCGCCAGAAACCACTTTGTAACCACGTGCCAAAAACACTTCAACCATAGCTTTCGCGTTATCAGCAACCTGATGTTGATACGCTTTGAATTCTGGTTCCATTGCTTCCTTCAATGCCACCGCTTTACCTGCGATAACATGCATCAGAGGCCCACCCTGACAACCCGGGAATACAGAAGAGTTCAGTTTTTTATACAGCTCTTCATCGCCACCTTTCGCCAGGATCAAACCGCCACGCGGACCGGCCAGTGTTTTATGCGTCGTAGTCGTGACAATGTGAGCGTGAGGAACCGGGTTAGGGTATACTCCCGCGGCGATCAGGCCAGCGACGTGCGCCATATCAACGAACAAATAAGCACCAATGCTGTCTGCGATTTCACGCATCTTTGCCCAGTCAACCACACCGGAGTAAGCCGAGAAACCGCCGATAATCATTTTTGGCTGGTGTTTTTGAGCTTGTGCCGCGATATCGTCATAATCGATTTTACCGCTCTCATCAATGCCATAAGGCACAACGTTATATAACTTACCAGAGAAGTTAACCGGAGAACCGTGAGTCAAATGACCGCCATGTGCTAAATTCATCCCCAGAACCGTATCGCCCGGTTGCAGCAAAGCCATATAAACCGCCGCGTTCGCTTGAGAACCAGAGTGTGGCTGAACGTTGGCATAATCAGCGCCAAACAGCGCCTTAGCACGATCGATAGCTAATTGTTCAACAACATCGACATACTCACAGCCACCGTAGTAGCGTTTACCCGGATAACCTTCAGCATATTTGTTAGTGAGTTGAGAGCCCTGTGCCTGCATAACTCTTGGGCTGGTATAGTTTTCAGAAGCAATTAACTCGATATGCTCTTCCTGACGAACAACTTCCTGCTCCATCGCCTGCCATAGTTCGGGATCATAACTAGCAATATTCATTTCACGCTTTAACATTGGGTTCTCCTGACTCAGCTAACTTCTCTTCAAACAACACCCCAAGGGGCCGAATGGCACACAGTGTAAACCCTTTTCACCGAATGAGATAGTCTTGACAAAATATTTTACGCAAACGATTGCATACCTATCACAAGCAAGATATCTGTTTTAAATAGAAGAATGAAAATTACGCTGAATTTTTCCTGTTTGGTTGGAATTTATGACCTAAAGTAGTTCTTTCTTTAGTGTAAATATCTTTTAGGCATATTTTTTCACCATAAAGACCACACTCTATATTTACAAAATCCCTAAAAGAGTATAAGTTGCATTAAAAATACATGTTATAAATTTCATTACCCACTTGAAATAAATTCAGGAGCTTCACCATGCTGGATAGCCAAACTATTGCAACCGTCAAATCAACTATTCCATTACTTTCTGCTACTGGTCCAAAACTGACAGCACACTTCTATGAGCGGATGTTTAAACATAATCCTGAGTTGAAAAACATTTTTAATATGAGTCATCAACTTAACGGCGATCAACGTGAAGCCCTGTTCAATGCGATCTGCGCTTATGCAGCCAATATTGATCACTTAGAGGTACTACTACCGGCAGTGGAAAAAATCGCTCATAAACACGCCAGTCTGAATATTCAACCGGAACATTATCAAATTGTCGGCACTCACCTGTTGGCAACATTAGATGAAATGTTCCAACCGGGAAATGACATTCTGGACGCCTGGGGAAAAGCTTATGGCGTGCTGGCTGATGTTTTTATCAATCGTGAAGAGCAAATCTATCATAGTGGTGAATCGACAGATGGCGGCTGGCGTGGTTTACGCCCATTCCGTATTAATCGGAAAGAGGTAAAAAGTGACGTTATTTGTAGCTTTGAATTTGTACCTCAAGATGGCGGGAAAGTAATGGACTATAAACCTGGTCAATATTTGAGTATTTATCTGGCAGACGATAGTTTTGACAACCGAGAAATTCGCCAGTATTCACTGACGGCAGCACCAAACGGCTCCAGCTACCGGATTGCGATTAAACGTGAACCACAAGGAATCGTTTCCAACCATATGCACGATAAAATGCAAGAAGGCGATACCGTCTGGCTGGCTGCTCCACGCGGCGATTTTTTCCTTGATATTAAACCAGACACGCCGGTTACTTTGATTTCTGCGGGCGTTGGCCTGACCCCCATGATGAGTATGCTGCATCACCTCCACCAGCAAAACCATAATAGCCAGATTAACTGGTTACATGCGGCGGAACACGGCGGCCATCATGCGTTTAGCAATGAAGTCGCAACAATGGCGCAAACAATGCCAAATTTTACTAGCACAATTTGGTACCGCGAACCAAGGGATGAAGATCAACGGGATATTCATTATCAACACAAAGGCTTTATGGATCTGACGGTTCTGAATGAAGCGTTAAAAACAGAAGGAATGCACTTCTATTTCTGTGGTCCAGTCCCTTTTATGCAATATGTAGCGAAACAGTTATTGGATATGGGAATTGATAAACAATTTATTCACTATGAATGTTTTGGTCCACATAAGGTGATTTAAATTTTCAGCTTAATATTACGGTGATAATAGCCAATAAAGTGAACTGATCATAAACTATCTTTAATTTATGGGCTCTGATATTCAATATTCATGTATATTGAATGTGCTTGATGTGACTGAAAAAACCAATTCATCATCATTTTAGAGACTTTATAGAGTTTATTTATCATGGAGCCCGTCTTATTGGACGTCAGCTCCATTGATTTCAAGAGTCATGGGTAAATTTAGCGCCTATCCCAACAGGCGTAATTGTTGCAGACCGTTCTTATAAATGAATAGTGAACAATACCCCGCATCGTCGAGTTTGGGAAACAACTCTGGCAGGTACCGAAGCAAGATAAGCAGCGATAGCATTGGTGACCAGCATCGCTTTTTAACAAATTCAGTTTGCTGACAAAATCGACATTTTACTTCAACGATCGCCATTTAATTTCTCCGAAAGAATGGCGATTATACATGAGCATCAATGGATTGAATACGTGACCAAAAATTATTAATAGTCCATATACTTTAACCTTCTTACTGCCTCCTTTAGAACACTATATCTGCATGCAAGATTCACTCTAATAAAAAAAATACCGGAATCGCCATATATAGAACCGCTATTTACAGTTATTCCAACCTTGGTTTTTAGTAGGTGTAGAATCTGATCGCCATTAAATCCTGTGTTACTAACATCCACCCAAGCTAAATATGTTCCTTGTAGCTCTACTATTTTACATTTGGGTAGATATCTACCAATATACTTTCTAAGAAACTGATAATTACGATAAATATAAATTTTAACATTATCCAACCACCATTCTGATTCATTATAAGCTGCAATTAACGATGAAATAGCGAATATACTTACATCGTTAAAAAACTCCTTTTCAATTGTATCCTTCACCTTTTCCCTGAGATAAGAGTCATTTATAATAATCCCTCCTTGCTTAATGCCTGAAATATTAAAAGACTTGCCAGGAGAGAAACATATTACAGAATTAAATTGCATGTTTTTTTTGTGGTATTGAAAAGGGATATGCTTATTCTCACCAAAAACCATATCACAATAACTCTCATCAGAGATCACCACAACCCCATGCCTAAAACAAATATCTCCTAATAGAGATATCTCATCCTCTGACCACACCCTTCCTATGGGGTTATGTGGATTGCAAAATATAATTGCCTTACATGACTCTCGCGCAGTTTTAATTTCAAGGTCTTCAAAATCAATATAATATGCATTATTACGATAAATAAGTTTGTTAACCAGTACATTTCGACCTGTGTTTTTTATACATGAATCGAACATATTATAGACAGGCTCCTGAATTATAATTTCGTCACCTTTTGATGAAATGTTTTTTATTATTGAAGATATAGAATAGTCAACACCTGGCGCATAAACAAGCCACTCGCGTGAGATATTGCAATTATGTCTTCTAGAAAACCAATTAATGATTGAATTAAAGTAATCTTCGGGCACATAGGAATAACCAAATACGCCATGTCGAATATTATTAGAAAGGGAAGCCAGAATCGCAGGTGGGGAGTGAAAATCCATGTCGGCAACTGAAAATGGCAGTATATTGTCCTGATTAGGTTTATCCCATTTGCTAGAATGAGAACCTAAACGTGAAACATGTACATCAAAAAATTGAATGTTCCAATCCTGCATATAGTCTTCCTTTCTAATCTATTGATAATAATATCACTTTTAGTAGCTGACACGCGGAAATGCAAATTATAACAAGTTTTTAAGACACGTATCTATCTCCCTCTACGACATATAAATGCCATTGTCCGTCACATTAGTTTCTTACATCATTCATCAAACTGGTGTAAGGACAAGAGGTATACAACTCACTTTAAAATCAAAAAAATCATTCAATATCAATGGAATAAAAAAACATTAATGAATTGACTATTTAGTATTGACACATGATTATTATGTGTTAAAAATATTTCATGTTGTTTATTTTTTGAATTTTCCCTGATAACTAAACGATAGATTAAAATGAGGTATGCATATGATTAGATGGAATAATTCTGACTCTTTTTATAATAATGAGCATCAAAAATCTGGAAAGCCGGTTCTGCTGTTTATTCACAGTGATCAACTCAGTTGCTGCAATGAACTTGACTCACTGCTGGAAAATATTAACAGTCAAGATTGCATCCTGGATCACTATTTCCCCGTCAAAGTATCTTCATTTAACCCTTCAGAAAATGATAAAAAAATCATTAACAATCACATATTTGTAGCATCTCCAATTCTGCAAGTACTTAATCACGATGGTAGTCGCAGCCATGAATTCAGCTATGTTCCTAGACAAACAAGACACTCAAAGGGGTACTCTTATACTCATAACGAAAATGAAGGTGTATTTAACCAAGATTTAATTCACTCTCAATTGGAAATAGGACTTGCAAAATATCACTTTCTCAATAAAAATCAAGATAAAGCATCTGATATAGCAAAAAAAATAATCACAAAAAACAATAATGACCACAACGCCTATAATCAGGCAAAGATAATCATCGAAAAAAAACAAGGTAATGAGTATTCAAGCTTTCTTGATTCGGAAATAAATTATAGTGAACTCTCAATTTCCGTTGTCCGATTGCTAAAAAATCTAAGAAAGATAGAAGATAGCGTTGTTATGAAAGAATGGCCTTACACAGATGGTGACGGCGATTGGAAATGGTATACTGATTGTGTACGAGAACTTTCATTCCAGATTTACCAAGAGTTGATAACCACAGCCAATAATATTGAACTTGCTGTCGAGCCTCGCAGGAAGAATAAAAAAACTCATTTTATTTTATCTAACTGGCACAAAAACTACAGGAAATTACAATCAGATTTCATTGGGGTTCCTGATGAGATGTTGGATGTTATTGCTCTAAAACATGAGCGCAGTTTACGGGAAAACATCGTACACTGCATACTTTGTGAGGGAAGTGCGCATGGATTACAGATTCTCAACACTATTCATGAGAAAAATAACCCTGAGTGCATTATTGATTTTGAAACGCATCAAGCACAAGTAGGCGAAGTAACTGCTGACATTGGTCCAGCAGCGGATATTTTCTCACACTATGAAAGTGTTCACATCAAAATGTTGAACCAACTTAGTTATATTAAGGACAATGAGCTGGATATCAAATCAAAATGGTGGGAACCAGAAGCTGTATCGATCAAATTTAGACTTGATCGCCTAGGGTGGCATCTGCAAGACCACATCTGCACCCACAGAAAATTATTAGCAGAAATGAACTTTAAGCCTAAGCTTGTAGATACATTTTCCCAAATTATTTTTGAAGGTATGGCACAAGTTGAATGTAGCTCTTTAGGATTTGAAAAACAGTTTAAAAATGAGATTTCAAGCATAATCTCAATGATAAATAAGAGAGCAGACGAATTTCTCAAGTTCTCAAGAAGATAAAATTTAGAAAATTCTATGCACAATATTTTCATATCGTGCAATTAAATTTCAAGAAGATATTTATGAGCAATGAAACTGAATTCTGGAAGAGCTTGAAATGCTATCGTGGCATTGATCGAGAAACGTTTTTATCTGAAAAATGGCAAGTGAAAAACACAATTAAAAACAGAGAGGATTTAGTATTTTTTTTACGCCAAGAACTCCCCCAAGAAGTCATTGATGACTTTACTCTATCGTTATCTAAAAACCCTATGCAGATAAAAATAAGTCCATATGTATTGTCATTGATTAATTGGAATAAATTCCATGACGATCCCATTAGAAAACAATTTATTCCATTATTTAGTGAATATAAAAAAGATCATCCTGCATTGAGACTTGATTCACTGAATGAGTGTGATGACTCGCCTGTCCAAGGGATAATACATCGTTACCCAAATAAAGTCCTGTTCCTCTCCAACCATAGTTGCCCTGTATACTGTCGTTTTTGCACACGAAGCTATATGGTTGGTGAAAGTACGGCATCTATCACCAAGCATCGCAATGTAGCAATGCCAAAAAATTGGCATGATGCTATTGATTACATCATGATGAATAAAAATATTGAAGATGTCGTAGTCAGTGGTGGAGATGCGTATACACTTCCTGCCAAACATCTAAAAATGTTGTTAACCGAACTATTGAATATACAATCTATAAAGAGATTAAGAATAGCAACCAAATCACTTTCCGTGTTGCCTACTAAATTTCTAGCTGATGACGATTGGACTAGCGCAATAATTGATGCAAATAATCTCGCTCTAAAAAAGAGAAAGCAATTTTCGATTCAAACCCATTTTAACCACGCCAACGAAATAACATGGATAACGAAGAGAGCAGCCGATTTTCTGTTTGATCATGGCATAAAAATAAGAAATCAAACAGTATTAATGAAAGATATAAATGATAGCTTTGATAAGCTCAAAAATTTAATGGACTCATTAGTAAATATAAATATTGAGCCATACTATATATATATGCACGATCTGGTTCCAGGAAGTGAATTTTTCCGCACCACGCTGAAGAGTGCTCTAGAATTGGAAGAACTTCTAAGAGGCTCGACTTCTGGCTATAATATCCCGAACTTTGTCGTTGATCTTCCTGGCGGTGGTGGTAAACGTAATATTTGGTCATATCGTCATTATGATACTAAATCGGGTATATCTATTTTCCGATCACCTGTAATAGACAAAAACAAGTTCTATTTTTATTTCGATCCTATCGTTCAAAATGAAGAAAAAACTATTGATGTTGAAGCTTTTAGCCAAGCTAATCTTGATATAATCGTAGAAAAAATAAAACATAAAAAAATTGAGGAGTTACGGTAGTGAAAACACAAAAATATCTTCTAGTTTCCGCAATGCCGACTCCAAACGGTGGACTCCACCTTGGGCATCTAGCAGCACAATTTTTGCCTCAGGATATTTTCAAAAGATACCATAAGCGCAAAGGAAAAATAGTTGAGTTTTATGGAGGATTTGATGTTTATGATAACGCGATTAGTGTAGCTGCAAGAAAAAAAAATGTCAGCACATATGAAATGGCTATTCACTATCAAGATATCATAAAAAAAGAACTCAAATATTTCAATATAGACATTGATAGATTTCTAAATTATTTGGAACCAGAACTAATAGAGAAGTCAAAATCTCTTATCAATACATTAAATAATATCTTTAGCCAAGCCATTGTAACTAAAAAAATCTCTTACCCCTATTCGTTAGATAATATACCAGTGACTGGAAATTGGCTGTTTGGCAAATGCAAGAAATGCCACTCTGATATAAAAGGTTACTCTTGTGATCACTGTGGCATATCTATTACCCCCAACGATATTTACGATTTTGATTTTGAAAAATCATATAAAAGCCAAGAAATAATTTGGAAGGATAAAAAAGTATCCTTCCTATCAACTCCAGTAGTTGATCTTAAAAATTATATTAGCAGTCAACCAATATCAGATGATATCAAGATCCTTTGCCATAAATTAAATCAAAGAAAAATTATTAATTATCAATGGACCGCAATTGACCAATGGGGAATGTATATAAACCCAAATGATAAAGATGAAGTGTTTTTTAACAGAAATTTTACACTTATTGAGCAAATGATTGTTGCTGATATATTTTATAAAATCCATGGTGAAAATCCATTTTCCTCAGATAGCAAAGTCAAAACAATACTCGCTTACGGGAAGGACAACGTAGGATTATTATTGGTAGACTTACCTAGCATATTACTTGGTAATAATATTTTTGAACCTTATAAACAACATTGGGTCAGTCACTTTTATTGCATTAATGGAAAAAAAATGTCTACGAGTAAAAATTTTGCAATCTGGTTGAATGATATTATTGCGTCAAAAGTAAGCTCTGATAGTACAAGAGCTTATATTTGTAGTGTATATTCTCGAGATAAAGATATCGATTTAGATTTAAAAGCACTACTTGAGCATGACAGATTTTCCTCTGATCTCAAACAGGGGATTCTTAGTATGAATAAAATAAGTCAGAAAGATTCAGGAGAGAACACACTATCTCATACAATGGAATCTATAGCTAAAAAAATAGACGATATATTTTCTTCTTCTGATTTAAATTTTAAAGAGTACTACGATAGATATAAAGAATTTTGTGCTTTAATTTACTATGTGAACTGCCAAAAATCAGCGACTCTGTGGGTGGAAATATTTGATAATTATTTTAGTGCATTGGTTCCCAATATTGCATTATTTGCCAAAAAAAATGTGAGAGTCTATGCAAAAAAATCAAAGTAGTAAATTTATTGCAAGCGCAGGTTTAGATAACTTCGGGGATGGTCTCATGACCATCTTCTTCCCTCTTATTATGTTATCAATGACCTCCGATCCAATTATTTTTTCACTGAGCTATGTAATAAAAACTTTGTCCTCTGTTCTATCATCTTTTCTTTCTGGATATATACTAGACTTCCATCCTATATTAAAAGTCACAAAATTAGCTAAAATGGTGAGATTGTTATCTCTAATTATAATTATATTACTCCCAATTAGTATACCTTTAATACTTTTATGCGCATTGGTTTTTGGTGCTACTGAGGTATTTATTGACAACTCAACTCAAACTCTTAGTTTAAGCATCTATCAAAAATCAGAATTAATAAAAATCAACAACAAACTTCAATCAATGGAATATTTTTTTGTTTTCTTTATTGGCCCAATTATCGGTTCGTTTATTTTCAAGCCTTATGACAGCTCACTACTCTATTTGGCATTTATTACCTACTCCTTGTCTTTATTATTTTTTTACTTAATGCAAGATATCCCACAAAAAAATATAAAAACAAGAAATGAACCATTTGAAGAAATGATGAAAGGATTAAATTTTCTATCCAGTCACGTATCATTGAGGATGTTATGCATTTATGCTGCCGCTTTTTGTCTAGTGA
The DNA here is from genome assembly GCF_001684335.1 of Photorhabdus namnaonensis. Lineage (GTDB taxonomy): Bacteria > Pseudomonadota > Gammaproteobacteria > Enterobacterales > Enterobacteriaceae > Photorhabdus > Photorhabdus namnaonensis. Next base: position 33,790 of record NZ_LOIC01000061.1, on the reverse strand, counting down.
TTTCTAGTTTTTTCTCAGTCTTTCCGATGATAATCTCGTCACAGGTAAACGATGCACCGTTGTACACAGGTTTTTTTTATGCATTGAACTCTATGGGATTTGTTTTATCCTCTTCTCTGACCCCTAAAATATCAAGAGCTATCTCGACAAAAAAGATGTTATTCATTTCACTGAGCTTGGCATTTTTATCTACCCTTGTTATAGCGCTGAATCATACTATCTATGTAATGCTTTTATCCATTTTTTTACTCGGCTGTGGTATGGGTTGTTGGGGTTGTATTGCTGTAACTTACAGACAGAAATTAATACCGGAGGGTATATTTTCGAGGACTAATGCTGTTTACAGACTTTTCTCTTGGGGTGCGTTATGCTTGGGAGGTCTTATGGGAGGCGCTATTTATCAAGTGATTGGCTACGGTTATCTCTTCTATATAACATTAGCATTTACGCTTTTTCTTACAATTTCTTTCTACTTCATACCATTGAAGGATGATTTTTGATGAAATTACCAACGTCACTTCTGCCATTCAAAATCAGCAGAATACATACTGAACTAGGTGTATTCAAAGCTAACGGGTATACCTCGTCAACTCCCACGGATGAGATGACCATAATTCTCTCAACGGTTTTTATACTGTCCACTGATGGCTGGGAAGAACTTACTATAGCCCAATCTAATAGTAATCTATTGGAACAATTAACCCCTTATTTAAAACATCATTTAATGTCGAAGCATAAAACGCAATCATATTGAGAGCATGAATGGAGAATGTAATACGTGAGGATGACTCGCTTCGCTCACCCTACGGGCCGCACTAAAAGTGCGTTCAAAAGCTCATGCTTTTGTCTGATCACTACCTAGGTTCGCTCTTTATGGCAAAGAAGGGCAAATAAAATAGTCCTATTGGAATAGGCCGTTACTCTGACTGGCAATCAAGTTTACCTCACAGGCTGTTTGCATTCCTTCAAGCGCAATAGGTTTTCCTTTATATTTTAGAGAGCTAGCACCCTGAATAATAGGAAAAATACCTTTATGCACTTATTATGTGAATTTACCCTCCATTTTCCTTAAATACATCTCATCAACTACTTGCGCTACTATATCTTGATAGAGCTTTAAGCCAGAGGTATCGGGTGAAAAATAACGCCCCTAATGCGTACATAAAAGCCATAGCCAACGTACCAAAATTAAGTATGCCCAAAGCAGCTTGCACAGGCACATTACTTACGAAAACAATTGGTAATATAAAACTCAGAACGAATCGCATAGCACCAGGATAAGCACTAACAGGAAACCGTCCCATATCCATGAGAGAATAGCAAATAATCCATACATCAGAAACTTTGGTGAACCAAAAAGCGATGAGATTTGAACACATAAACAGAGAATAGAAAATGCACGCACCCAATAATAGTGTCAAATTAAACTGCATAAAGTTTGAAAATATCAAAGCATCTTGTTGATACATAGCAACCAGAACAACTATATATCCAACAACGAAATTTGCACCATCCCACACATTAAAACGATGAAATGTGATAAAAAACTGAGGGTCGACGGGGCGAATAAGGATAAAATCCAAGTCACCTCGCCTGATGTATTCAGATAAAGAGTGGATACTTGGAAATAACCAGCTATCGATTAATGATTCCACAATGAGAGTCACACCAAGTAAAGCAACCATTTGATTGAAACTCCACCCTCCTACTTGGGATACTTGACCGAAGAACCCCGTTAAAACAAGCAAAGCCAGCAAGCAAGCGAGGGAGGAATTAATCAAGTTGACTAAAGCATTGAGCCGAAATTCAAGCTCTAAGACGAAAGAATTCCTTATTAATACCAATAATAATAAACCGTACCGCATTTAGTTAGGCTCCTGAAGCCGTATATTTTTTTAATCCTACCGACCATAGCAAAACACGAATTAACATGAGCGCTATAACCCAGAATAACTGCATCAAAAAACTGGTCAATAATTCTCCACGATCTAATTTTCCTAATATTATTTGCACTGGAGAATCGATTGCCGATGCAAAAGGTAAAACTTTCAATAATCCTGCGATACCAGACGGATATAAATCAAGAGGAATGAGGGATCCCCCAAGTATCGTATAAAGCGCCCAAAGCAATGGGTCAAATGCCATTGCGTTATTAATCCAAAAAGCCAACAAGCCTAGACAATAATAAAGATGGAAAATGATAATCCAAGCAAGCATGAGTGAGGGTAAAAAAACCAAAAGGCTCCAGATATCCAAGCGTTGCAAATTACCAGTTAAAACGATACCAGAAATAAAAACCACTAATATAATCGGTCCTCGAACAATCATCTGTCCCACATGATCCGCAATATAGCAATAAAGAGGAGACACAGGACGCAACAATAACATAGAGAGTTCTCCTCGGCGGATATCACGATCCAAGCGTTGCATTACCCAAATGGACGTTAATTGACGCACTAGGTAAATGGAAAGAAAGTAAACCGCAAAATCGCTGGGCGTATAACCGCCAATAGCCCCTCCATCTGCCAGACTAAGCCAAACTAACATCACAGCAATAGGCATTACACCACCTATCATCCAAACCATCGACTGCGCTCGATATGCAATAGCCTGAGAGAAAGATTGACCAATGAGCACCCTCCATAACTGTAGGGTCCGCTTAAAAGATTTGCACATTAAACTCACCATTCGAGGATAAATACCCCTCCAGCACACGATCTATCGGTTCATCATGGATCGAGATATCAAGAACGACTCGTTCCGACATCAACCTTGTCATTGCAGAAGATAATGTGTCACGCTCCACCATCAATTCAATATCGTGACCATCATAGAATAGCAAGCCGGGTAATGAACTCAGCTCTGGACTAATCGGACCTGAAAGACTAGCCTTTACAATCTTTTTGGGTGAACGTTTTGCAATTAAATGCGAGAGCTGCCCATCGTAGACAATCTCTCCCGAATTGATGATGACAACACGTCGCGCAAGTGCTTCTACATCCGCCATATAGTGAGAAGTCAAGAGAATTGTTGCTTTATACGTCTGATTATAATGCAGAATGAATTCTCGGACGATGCGCTGCATGTTAACATCTAACCCAATAGTGGGTTCATCCAGGAACAAAACCTTTGGCTTATGTAGCAATGATAAAGCTAATTCGCATTTCATACGCTCACCGAGAGACAAATTACGAACCGGTCTGTTAATCACTGAACGAATAGAAAGCAGTTCAACCAGTTCGTCACGACATCTGAGAAATTCATTATCTTCGAGATCATAGATAACCTTATTGAGTATAAAGGAATCATTAGGCGTAAGATCCCAAGCGAGTTGCTGTTTCTGTCCAGCTACAAATGATATTGACTTTAAATATTCGTTCCTACGTTCATAAGGGGTATGTCCCAAAACTTTAACATCACCAGAAGAGGGTAGAATGATACCAGCCAACATCTTCATAGTAGTCGTTTTTCCCGCCCCATTCGCCCCGAGAAAACCCACAATTTCTCCTTCTTCGATGGAGAAATTGATCGCCTTTACCGCTTGTACGACTGAATAGTCTCTTTTAATGAACGACTTTAAACTGCCCAACAGACCAGGGTTTTTTGAGTAAATACTGTAGGATTTACTCAAATCTCTTACTCGAATAATGCTCATAGAAATCCGCTAATTAAATTATTAGACTAACTTTCAACCACTCGCACCAATCGCCTATTCGTCTCTTGTTCTATCCTGAGTCCATAGAGTCCGAGTGCGTTGTTACAAAAAACGTCTTCCCAAGCTTCCTCAGGTAGACCTCTAGTGACTGCTCCCCACCGTAAACGGCAAGGCTTCCCACTTCTCAGGCCGCAACCGTCGATGCAATGGATTTACGCTGGCCTCCGTGGGCAGAAACGACGAGTCCCGCCGCCTGTAATTCCTGTATGCCCTTGCGCTCGATGTTGAGCGCCGCGTTGATATCACGATCATGCTCGACACCACAGCAAGGACATGGCCAAATCCGCTTGTTTTGAAAGAGTCAGCCCTGAATAATAGGAAAGACACCTTTGCATTGGGGACACGCCACCAAATCTTCTTTACCTGCTATGGGAATACCATTGTGAGTATATTGAGCAATAGCGGTAATCACCTTACCGCCATGATCTGTCGTATCACCCAGTAGAATAACCGCTTTTGACATTAAAATTCTCCATCGTTTTCCGATTGGTAAATAACATCACCTTTCATTAAATTTCGGTAATTAATGGCAGTAATCCCAGATTCACCAACTGAATTTCAATATCATTGGATTTATCAATATCCTCCTGATTTCTTCCATCAAAAATCCCTTTCTTGGTGATAATCAGAGTGCCGATCTGTTCATTATTTTGGTACACAGGCAGCACATCTTCCGCCATAGGCAGATAGAACTTATCAATAATACGGGGCTGGTAAAGCATCCAGCCGACACTGAGGCGATCAGGGAAAACTTGTTTGCCTTTTACGGTATAACCATTATTTTCGACTTGAATATAAGGAGAATCACGGCTAGCCGCTAAATATTTGACAAAATCAATTAATCGAGAAACATCAAACTGATGACTGTCAATCCTTAGGTTCATTTCCAGCCAGACCCAATTAGGGCGATCAATTAACATTTTTCTATAACTCATGCCACTGGATAATTCATCCTTTTCACCATCCCATATTCCATTAATAAGAGCAGGAAAATTTTTCTTATAATCTTTTTCGAAACTTTTTATGGCAACCTCCGTTGGTCCCTGTTCATCAAACACAAGATGTTTTAGGGCCTCCTTTCGGGAGTAGCCAGTTAAGTACCAAGCTTTTCCTTGGTTAAAAAAGACATCAATTTGCCGTGTAATATGAAACAAATCCATCAAAGCTGTATGGGCGGTAATGGTTTCTCTCTGCTCATAATATACATTAATTTTTATACGAACTATTGCCATGTTTACCTCGTGTTAAACTAAACTGTCGCAAGGGGTATAGTGAACACTGATATTTTTATATTTACTAAACAGTACTTTAAAATATCCATAACTGATGGGCTGTAAAAAGTGCCATTCCACATGAGGAGTACTATCCAGCACATCACAGACGGCCTGATGTCTGACAGCCTGATTTTGTGCTGATTTAACACCTTTCCACCAACCCTTAGGCTCATCCTCACTAATAAAAAACTGGTCATACCGCGCTTTGGCCTCCAGAAACAGGCAATACGCAGGTCTCCAGCCATCAAAGGTCACTTTCAGGCATTGAAATTCCTGGATCATTTGTGTGAGCGGGTTATATTGAGTTTTCGCAATAAATCGCTGATAGTTAATCGTAATGGCGCTCCAGCGACTCACCTTGCGATATTTTTCACTTGTCACCGGAATAGCAAGGCAAGCCTCGCACGCTTTTTTAGTTTCCGTTTTTTCACATTCTTCCGTTTCAGACTGGGCTTTAGTCTGAACCGCACTGGCATCAACAGATTCATCCCCTAAATCATCGTCCTCCCAAAAATCCGCATGGACTTCGGCACTCCAGACGATATTTCGATCTTCATCCGTGATTTCAGGGCTTATCACAAAATCCGTTTTCTTATGGTGAATGTCGTCATCCTCTATAACGGATTTATCTTTACCGGTTTCCATCAGCCCAACCGCAATTAATACTCCGGCACAGGCGCTGGCGACATATTCAGCCGCACCCACTGCGACCGGAGCTAATAAGGGTATTGGCATATTAACGTCTCCTGTTTATCTTATTTTTTGCAATACAAAGAATATCTTTAAATTGCCGTTCGGATTTCCGACCAGAGTTTTAAATGCCATGAATTGAACTCACATTAACTGGCAAGAGTAAACTCATGCTGACTGGCAATTAACTTTGCTCCACAGGCTGTTTGCATTCCTTCAAGCGCAATCGCTTTCCCTTTATATGTTAAAGAGTCAGCCCCCTGAATAATAGGAAAGACACCTTTGCATTGA
>NZ_LOIC01000061.1:14130-27810 GCF_001684335.1 Photorhabdus namnaonensis | reverse complement strand
CCAAATCTTCTTTACCTGCTATGGGAATACCATTGTGAGTATATTGAGCAATAGCGGTAATCACCTTACCGCCATGATCTGTCGTATCGCCCAGCAGAATAACCGCTTTTGACATTAAAGTTCTCCATCGTTTTCCGATTGGTAAATAACATCACCTTTCATTAAATTTCGGTAATTAACGGCAGTAATCCCAGATTCACCAACTGAATTTCAACATCATTGGATTTATCAATATCCTCCTGATTTCTTCCATCAAAAATCCCTTTCTTGGTGATAACCAGAGTGCCGATCTGTTCATTATTCTGATACACAGGCAGCACATCTTCCGCCATAGGCAGATAGAACTTATCAATAATACGGGGCTGGTAAAGCATCCAACCGACACTTAAGCGATCAGGGAAAACCTGCCTGCCTTTTAAGGTATAGCCGTTAGTTTCCACTTGAATATAAGGAAAATCACGACTGGTCGCTAAATATTTAACTAAATCAATTAATCGGGATGCATTCAGTTGGCTACTGTCAATTTTTAAATTGAGTTCTAACTTAACCCAGTTAGGATGCCCAGATTTTGATTTATCATAAATAATACCACAAGATAATTCATCTTTTTGTCCATCCCACATTCCATTGATAAGTGAAGGAAAATTTTTCCTATACTCTTTTTCAAAGTCCCTTATTGCAACGCTTGTAGGCCCTTTTTCATCAAATACAATGTGTTTCAAGGCATCTTTTCGGGAATAACCGGTCAAATACCACATCTTTTTTTGCCCAAAAAAGATATCGATTTGCCGTGTGACACGAAATAAATCCATTAATGCCGAATTTACAGTAATGACTTCCTGCTGTTCATAACGTACATTAATTTTTAAACGAATTATTGCCATTTAAACCTCTAATTAAGCTGTCGCTGCCAAATTGGTACAGGGTGTATAGTGAACACTGATATTTTCATATTCACTGAACAATATCTTAAAATAGCTAAAACTGACAGGTTGTAAAAAATGCCATTCCACATAAGGAGTTCCCTCCAGTACATCACAGACTACTTGATGTCTTTTTGCCTGATTTCGCGCAGAAACCTGACCTTTCCACCAACTTTTTGGTTCACCCTCAGTATCAAAAAACTGGTCATACCGCGCTTTGGCCTCCAGAAACAGGCAATACGCCGGCCGCCAGCCATCAAAGGTCACTTTCAAGCATTGAAATTCCTGGATCATTTGTGTGAGCGGGTTATATTGAGTTTTCGCAATAAATCGCTGATAGTTAATCGTGATGGCGCTCCAGCGACTCACCTTGCGATATTTTTCACTTGTCACCGGAATAGCAAGGCAAGCCTCGCACGCTTTTTTAGTTTCCGTTTTTTCACATTCTTCCGTTTCAGACTGGGCTTTAGTCTGAACCGCACTGGCATCAACAGATTCATCCCCTAAATCATCGTCCTCCCAAAAATCCGCATGGACTTCGGCACTCCAGACGATATTTCGATCTTCATCCGTGATTTCAGGGCTTATCACAAAATCCGTTTTCTTATGGTGAATGTCGTCATCCTCTATAACGGATTTATCTTTACCGGTTTCCATGATACCGACTGCAATTAATACTCCGGCACAAGCGCTGGCGACATATTCAGCCGCACCCACTGCGACCGGGGCTAATAAGGGTATTGGCATATTAACGTCTCCTGTTTATCTTATTTTTCGCAATACAAAGAATATCTTTAAATTGCCGTTCGGATTTCTAACCAGGGTTTTAAATGCCCTGAATTGAACTCACATTAACTGGCAAGAGTAAACTCATGCTGACTGGCAATTAACTTTGCTCCACAGGCTGTTTGCATTCCTTCAAGCGCAATCGCTTTCCCTTTATATGTTAAAGAATCAGCCCCCTGGATAATAGGAAAGACACCTTTACACTGAGGACACGCCACCAAATCTTCTTTACCTGCTATGGGAATACCATTGTGAGTATATTGAGCAATAGCGGTAATCACCTCACCGCCATGATCTGTCGTATCACCCAGCAGAATAACCGCTTTTGACATTAAAGTTCTCCATCGTTTTCCGATTGGTAAATAACATCATTCCTCATCAAACTTCGGTAATTAATGGCAGTAATCCCAAGTTTACCAACTGAATTTCAACATCATTGGATTTATCAATATCCTCCTGATTTCTTCCATCAAAAATCCCTTTCTTGGTGATAACCAGAGTGCCGATCTGTTCATTATTCTGATACACAGGAAGCACATCTTCCGCCATAGGCAGATAGAACTTATCAATAATACGGGGCTGGTAAAGCATCCAACCGACACTTAAGCGATCAGGAAAAACCTGCCTGCCTTTTAAGGTATAACCGTTAGTTTCCACCTGAATATAAGGAAAATCACGACTGGTCGCTAAGTATTTAACTAAGCTAATTAACCGGGATAGACTTAGCTGACTAGTATCAGCCGCTAAATTTAATACTAACCACACCCAATTCGGGCGAGAAGTTGATGATTTAAAATAATCAATTCCACTATCTAATTCATCCTTTTCACCATCCCATATTCCATTAATAATAGCAGGGAAATTTTTCTTATAATCTTTTTCGAAACTTTTTATGGCAACTTCAGTTGGCCCCTGCTCATCAAATACAATATGTTTCAAGGCATCTTTACGGGAATATCCCTTTAAGAACCAGCTTTTTTTCTGCCCCAAAAAGATATCTATTTTCTGAGTAATATGAAACAAATCTATCAATGCAATATTAGGAGTAATGTTTTCTTGTTGCTCATAACGTATATTAAATTTTATATGAATTATTGCCATGTTGACCTCGTATTAAACTAAAGCGTCGCAGGGGTATAGTGAACACTGATATTTCTATATTCACCGAACAATATCTTAAAATAGCCAGAACTGACAGGCTGTAAAAAATGCCATTCCACACGCGGAGTATTATCCAGTGCATCACAGACTACTTGATGTCTGCGTGCCTGCTTTTTAGCGGAATAAATTCCCTTCCACCAATTTTTAGGATTTCCTTTACTATTAAAAAACTGGTCATACCGCGCTTTGGCCTCCAGAAACAGGCAATACGCAGGTCTCCAGCCATCAAAGGTCACTTTCAGGCATTGAAATTCCTGGATCATTTGTGTGAGCGGGTTATATTGAGTTTTCGCAATAAATCGCTGATAGTTAATCGTAATGGCGCTCCAGCGACTCACCTTGCGATATTTTTCACTTGTCACCGGAATAGCAAGGCAAGCCTCGCACGCTTTTTTAGTTTCCGTTTTTTCACACTCTTCCGTTTCAGACTGGGCTTTAGTCTGAACCGCACTGGCATCAACGGATTCATCCCCTAAATCATCATCCTCCCAAAAATCCGCATGGACTTCGGCACTCCAGACGATATTTCGATCTTCATCCGTGATTTCAGGGCTTATCACAAAATCCGTTTTCTTATGGTGAATGTCGTCATCCTCTATAACGGATTTATCTTTACCGGTTTCCATGATACCGACTGCAATTAATACTCCGGCACAGGCGCTGGCGATATATTCAGCCGCACCCACTGCGACCGGAGCTAATAAGGGTATTGGCATATTAACGTCTCCTGTTTATCTTATTTTTTGCAATAAAAAGAATATCTTTAAATTGCTGCTCGGGTTTTTGATCAGGGGACTCTAAGGCTGTCTTGATTGGCAAGGCATGCTGAAAATCAGGATTAAACGCGACCAGAGATAAATAGGATTGAATCAAGTATTTATCCTGAAAGTTTAATGACAGCAAATAGTCATAAGCAGCCATTAGCCGTTCGTTCAGCGAAGATGGGGAAGGAATTAAATCCGCATGTTTGGTAAAAAGTTCAGCCTGTATACGATCAATCACCGTCTGTTTTTCCAGTTTGGTGATAATATCAAATTGTTCCTGAGTCAATTCAATCATAATGGAGCTCCTGATACCGAATAATAAGTGGCATTGTGTTGATAAACCCATTTATTAATATCATACGTGAATGCGGACAATTGCTCATGGCTAAAAATGTCACTGATGCGATGCAAAATACGAGGATCATAAAAACGTAGAAGCGCAATCTGTTTTGTCGGCAGTTGAATATTTAAATATGGTACAAGGTGGCGAGTCAGCTTATCTAATGACAGAGAGGTTAATAACCATGATACTGCCGGATACGTTTCTTCAAGTGTTGATAATTTTTCTTGCCATTGACGTGCATATTCCATATCAAATAGCCACGGGCCTGCAAACGCAAGTTTTGAATCTGGATAGTGCCGGAATAGTGGGTTGTTGACACCCTCGATATAATTAATCTCCTCACCAAAACAGCGTTTATACTGCAAACCATTCACCAATGCGTAAAGCCGAATGCCGGGATGTTTTTTCTGGTAATTAACCAATTTTTCGCTTAATTCAAGTGTCATAATTATCCCCGAATAACGGTTATTGCTTCTTCAAGTTCAGCTTTCATCAAACAACTGAAACAAATTTCTTTAAGTAATTCTTGAGCAACAGGAGTGGATATTTCAGCACTGACCTGTTCCAATTTATCCAGCATATCCGGCAGTTTTCCTCCCCACCCCGAACCTGTACCCGGTGTTCCACTGGCAAAATTGATCCCGGCACTACTGCTGATGCCGCCGACGTCAATTTTAATAAAATGCCCCGCAGCCTGTAAGGTGAGCTCACTTCCAGCATCAATGACTATCTTCGCCCCGGAACTGAGGTGAATTTCATTTCCACTTTGTACCAACAACGCATCGTCAGCTTTAATATGAAGTTTTTGTCCGGTTGAAACGGAAATATCATGCTGCGCCAGAACACGATATTCATTATCAACACGTAAATGGGCGTCATGTCTAATATGATGAGTCTGATTATGTGCAATATTGACCATTTCATCGTTTAAAATCTCCGTTTTCATGTTCTTCTGAGCATGAATATAGATTTCCTCACCGCCTTTATCATCATCAAAACGCAGTTCATTAAACCCTTCCCCTTTATGGGTTTTTGATCGGATTACCATCTGCGTTTTTGCCATCGGCAAACGGTTCGGTGGGAGATTAATGGCATTATAGGTACGACCAATAATAATCGGCTGGTCAGGATCACCATGCAGAAAATCAACCAAGACTTCCTGACCAACACGCGGAATGGTCATCATCCCCCAACAGTGTCCAGCCCAAGATTGGCTAACTCTTATCCAGCAAGAACTCTGATCATTAAGTTCGCCATACCGGTCCCAGTCAAATTGCACCCGTACTCGTCCATATTCATCACAAAATATTTCTTCTCCCTCCGGCCCCACCACTGTGGCAATTTGCAAGCCATCAATACGTGGCTTGGGATAAGGCGAAGGACGCCATACCCGGTTGGGGCTACCAAAGGTGAAATGGTTCGTCAAAGTCGTCCCTCTGCCGCCAAAACGAGATTCATCCGCTTGAGGCTGATGGCCTTGGTGAATAATTTGGATTATTTGCCACGAAGTATTAAATTTTTCTTTCGGATGATCGGTAAGCTTAAACCACCTGCCCGGTAAGAGAGCAAAACTATCACTATGCCCATTACCGAGCAAAACATCATTACGCAACGCCTCCAGCCGGTACTGACTTATCCGCTGCCCATTCTTATCTTTATAACGTCCGGGAAAGTCATAGTAATAGTAACTAGGTAAATCCGAACGCTGATTGCCGATGTACCTGTAATTTTCGTGGAATTGAAAATCAGCAAACCACCGGGGATGTTTAAATGTGTAATCTCTCACCGAAACTTCAGCGATGCCCACTTTTTCTTCCCAACGAAACCGGCTGACGCAACACTGACTGCCTGTGGCGTCAAGTTCTGGGTTGTAGGGCAGTGTAAGAGAGCCATTCTCAGCGTAAGAGTCGACAAAAACCATTGTCGACTCACCCTTATCCTGATTAAAGTAATAGTAATAAAAGATCCCTTCATCAGCTAACAGACGCTGTAAAAAAGCCAAATCACTCTCATCGTACTGAACACAGAACTCCCGTACGGGATGTTCATAACGCAAGCAACAAGAGAATTGACGAACGCCATTTTCTTTCAATAGCCTATCAATAATATCGGTGACGGATTGATGCTGAAAAATACGGGAGTTAACCCGCAATCCGGCACGCCACAAGGAAGGATGGAGAGTCAAGGAATAACCACTACGATAACGGTTCGCGGTTTCCTGCACAAAATGAGTCACAATCCCGGTGATATAACGCTCAGGTTGTCCGTCACGATAAACGGTCAATGTGGCGTATTTATCCAGAACTTCCGCAAAATCAATGTCCGGCTTGATACAAGTCAGTGTGACGTGCAAACTGAATAGCGTTGACAACGCTTCATCCAGCATAAAATCAACCACAGCAAAAGTTTTCACAGGAAGATTACCAACCACGAGAGTAAAAACCAGTCCTGTTCGTTCTACATCAAAATTATTAACCATAACGATGATTACCTCTGTTGAATCGTCAGCTCACAATATATCCCTAAACGAAATGATCACAAAAGAAGCAATTATGATGTTTTTTAATCAATCATGCAATGAATTCATAAGAAAATATGATGAAATAGCAGAAGGCAGAAGGCAGAAGGCAGAGGACAGAGGACAGAAGTAATGATAAACAATTTATTCACTATGAATGTTTGGCCCACATAAGGTGATTTAAATTTTCAACTTAATATTACGGTGATAATAACCAATAAAGTGAAGTGAATAGAAACAGTATTTAATTTATAGTAATGATATTTATGATGACCTGTCCAGAAAGCCAAGGCAAAAATGATCAAACATATTTTCAGCAGGCAAGAGGTTTTCCCGCAATTCTTATTTACCACTATTTACGGTTTGAGAAGATTTAACTAGTTTCAAGCCGTAATAAATCATCCGATAGTTTAAATTAAAAACTGTTTTGATAATTTATTCCAAACATTAATTATAGTGATCAGTTATTTTATGAAATAAAAACGATAAAGAATATTAAATTAGATAAGAATTCCTCATCTATACTTAATGTTGTTAGTCCAAAACAACATCCTAATAAGTCTAATCTTAATAAAATCAGATTAAAATAGTGAGGGGTTGTAATATGGGCATTATTCACGTTACCAACAATATGAAAAATGATACGATTGAAGTTGCAATTAACTACTGGAGCACTGATTACGCAAGATTCACAGTGTCCGACGATTATTTTAATATCAGTCCTGGATATTTTAGGGCTTCCTGGTTTGTTGACGATTGGCGCGGTTATATCATGTCAGTCAAAAGGCTAGGAATTACATTTTCATATTTCATTTTACCTGATACCAAAATTATTGTCGGAGAAAATCGAGTTACAGAAAATGAGTATGTGATAAAACCTTTATTTGTAAGCTAGTTCATTTATATTTAATGTTGTGAGTCCGAAACGGCATCCTAATAAATCAAATCTTAATGAAATTAGATTGAAATAGTAAGGGAGTTGTAATATGAGCATGATTCACGTTACCAACAATACGAAATGTGACACAATTGAAGTTGCAATTAACTACTGGAGCACCGATCAAGCACAGTACCAAGTATCCGACGATTATTTTACTATAGTTTCTGGAGGTTATAGAGATTCTTGGGTTGTCGACGATTGGCGTGGTTATATCATGTCAGTCAGAAGGCTCAAAATTATATATTCATATTTCATTTTACCTGACACTAAGATTATTGTCGGAGAAAATCGAGTTACAGAAAATGGGTTTGTGATAAAACCTTTACTTGTAAGGTAGTTCATCTCCTTGATTGAATATATAAGATTATAAATGATCCCCTGTCTCTATTATCGGTGACCGTCTAAACGGTCACCGAAGAATTCCGGCTACTTTTATTGAGAGTGGCGCTTTATCTCTACCTGTCGCCACCCCAAATTTAAATGAAGCTAAATCGCCTCTTCGTCCTGCTCACCAGTACGGATACGCACAACACGCGCCACGTCGAATACAAATATTTTACCATCACCGATTTTCCCGGTTTGTGCCGTCTGCATAATGGTTTCAACACAGGTATCGACAATATCATCTGGCACGACAATTTCTATTTTCACTTTTGGCAGAAAATCCACCATATATTCCGCACCGCGATATAGCTCTGTATGCCCTTTCTGGCGGCCAAAACCTTTCACCTCGGTTACCGTCATTCCGGTGATGCCCACTTCCGCCAGAGCTTCACGCACATCATCCAGTTTGAAAGGTTTGATAATCGCATCAATCTTTTTCATGAAGTTTTCCTGTTGTTACCAGTTTTTACGGCCGAAACCAGAGGTAATCGGGTAGCGTCTGTCTTTACCAAAATTGCGTGGCGTAATACGCGGCCCCACCGGCGCCTGACGACGTTTATATTCGTTGATATCAACCAAACGAACAACTTTACGTACAATCTGTTCATCAAACCCCGCAGCCACCAGCTCATCAACCGACTTATCCTGTTCCACATAACCTTCCAGAATATCATCCAGAATGTCATAAGGCGGTAAACTGTCCTGATCAAGCTGCCCAGGCGCCAATTCCGCCGATGGCGGACGATCAATGACTCTTTGAGGGATCGCCGGCGAAACGGTATTACGATATTTTGCTAATTTAAATACCAATGTTTTCGGTACATCTTTCAGCGCATTAAAGCCACCCGCCATGTCACCATATAATGTGGAATATCCCACCGCTGATTCACTCTTATTACTGGTCGTCAGCACGAGACGATGGAGTTTATTCGACATCGCCATTAGAATAACGGCACGGCAACGGGCCTGTAAATTCTCTTCGGTGGTATCTTTGGCCGTACCCGCAAACAGAGGTTCAAATTGCGCCATAAAGGCATCAAACATCGGTTCGATCGACACCACATTAAACTCAACCCCCAACATCTCAGCTTGTTCTTTAGCATCTTCTATACTCATTTCAGATGTATAGCGGAATGGCATCATAACAGCCTGAACATGATCTTTACCCAATGCGTCAACAGCGATTGCCAGCGTTAAACCAGAGTCGATTCCCCCAGATAAGCCTAATAACACGCCTTGAAAGCCATTTTTGCGAACGTAATCATGCACTGAAAGGACTAATGCCTGATATACCTGCTGCAATGGCGGTAATTCAGGCGCTGGATTAACCATAGGTTCAATCTTTAATTCATTAAAGCGGCATTGTTGGATCTGTTCATTAAATGCGGCTAACCGATGAGTCACTTCACCATTTGCATTAAAAACTTTAGAACAACCATCGAAAATCAGCTCATCCTGACCGCCAATTTGATTAAGATAAATCATGGGTAAATCTGTACGTTGGCAATGTTCTCTAATCAGTTCATAACGAATATAAGGTTTTTCACGATTATATGGAGAAGCATTGATAGACAGAACTAAGTCCGCGCCTGCCTGTTTCAAGGCGTCAATCGGTTCATCAAACCATAAATCTTCACAAATCAATAAGCCGAGATTGTAGCCCTTAAATGGCACAACACAGCTTTTATCGCCCGCTTTAAAATAGCGTTTTTCATCGAAAACACCATAATTTGGCAACCGTTGTTTGAAATAACGGGCCAAAATTTCCCCTTGCCAGAATAAGGAAAGCGCGTTGTAAATCTCTCCGTCCTGTTCCCAAGGATGGCCAACTAAAATAGCGGTTTGGCGACTGGCAGCCTGTAAACGTGCCAATTGCTCACGGCAACGCTGATGAAAATCAGCCCGGAATAATAGATCTTCTGGAGAATAACCGGATATCGCCAGTTCAGAAAACATGACCAAATCAGCACCTTGTTGCTGTTGTTCCTGTACTGTCCGCAACATACGTTCACAGTTGCCTTCAATGTCGCCAATCATCCAATTAAGCTGTGCAAGGGCAATATTAAGAGTACGGCTCATATAATTTGGCTCTCCCAAGCCACCAATATTTATATCAGTGTAAAAACTTCCTGAGCGGCAGAAAAGTTATTCTTTAAAATCATTCGCATCCAATTCATGACGCGCCAGTAATTTGTAGAATTCAGTCCGGTTACGTCCCGCCATACGCGCCGCATGAGTCACATTCCCTTTGGTCATTTGCAGCAATTTACGCAGATAATTCAGTTCAAACTGATTTCTAGCTTCTACAAAAGTGGGCAACGCTGTATTTTCCCCTTCCAGCGCCTGCGTAACTAAGGCTTCACTAATAACCGGCGCGGTAGTTAGCGCGACGCACTGTTCGATCACATTAACAAGCTGACGCACATTGCCAGGCCAACTCGCCGCCATCAGACATTTCATTGCGTCAACGGAGAAACTACGGACAAAAGGTTTATGGCGTTTCGCTGATTCACGCAACAGATGATTCGCCAATAAAGGAATATCTTCAACCCGACCATTCAAAGCTGGAATTTTCAAGTTCACAACATTTAAGCGGTAATAGAGATCTTCGCGAAATTCATTTTTCGCCATCGCCTTCGGTAAATCACGGTGCGTCGCGGAGATAATCCGTACATCAATATCCAGATCGCGATTACTTCCGAGCGGGCGTATTTTACGTTCCTGCAATACCCGCAATAATTTAACCTGCAAAGCCAGCGGCATATCACCGATTTCATCAAGAAACAGCGTTCCTCCCTGCGCAGTAAGGAATAGCCCTTCACGGCTACTAACCGCACCGGTAAATGCGCCTTTGGCATGACCAAACAGTTCCGACTCAAGGAGTTGTTCTGGCAAAGCGCCACAATTAATCGCGATAAATGGTTTTTTCGCTCGCGGACTGGCGCGGTGAATTGCCAAGGCTAACACTTCCTTCCCGGTGCCACTCTGACCGTTTATCAGTACACTGACATCAGATTGAGCGACCATTCGCGCCTGCTCCAACAAGCGCAACATAACAGGACTGCGGGTAACTATCTGCTCCCGCCACTGTTCATCACTAGCGGGCGTGGACAACGCCAATGCGCCATCAATCGCTTTATAAAGCGCATCCCGATCAACCGGTTTAGTCAGAAAACTAAAGACACCCTGTTGAGTGGCCGCCACTGCCTCTGGAATTGAGCCATGAGCTGTCAGAATAATCACCGGCATGCCCGGTTGTTGCTTCTGGATTTCAGCGAACAGCGCCATACCATCCATTTCATCCATACGCAGATCACTGATCACCAAATCAACTTTTTCTTTAGTTAACAGTCTCAACGCTTCAGCGCCACTTTCTGCGGTTGTGACACGAAACCCTTCACTGGTAAGACGCATTCCCAACAATTTCAACAAACCAGGATCGTCATCAACCAAAAGAAGATGGGCTGGCTTACGCGCTGTCATTGTGTTGCTCCTTTATCTGATTCAGAGGTATTGTTTGGCGTACTGTATTTGTTAGGTAATGTCGTCGCTGGCGTTTCAGCGTGTTTATCCGCATTGTCTGATCCAGCACTCCCCTGATTTTGCTTACGGGAAGAGAGCTGACGCTCAATATCTGTCAGGTTTTCCAGTTTACGAGAAGTTTCTTGTAGCTCAAATTCCAACCGTGCGCGACTTTCTCGCAGACGATCAAGTTTATTATCCGTATCTGCCTGTAATTTTTGGAATCTTGCCCGCTCCTCAGCCACTGCAATTTGCTGAACCTGCTGTTCGCGCCATAACTGTAATAACGCTCGCAACGAGTCTGGGAATTTCAACCTGTATTTGTTGAAATTTTCAACCATTTTCCGACGTTCAGACAACGTAGGCCCGGCACTATTAAGTAAAATACTTTGTTTAAAAGCCATATCCCAAGTAACCGGAAGAGTGTATTTCGCTATATTACGCGCTTTAGCTGATGTCAGGCGATCTGAACAGTCCATCAATCGCAGCCAGTAAAGCGCGTTCTCAATCGATGGCGGCGTCTCTAAATCCCACATTAACTCACACTCAGCAATACGGTAATCCGTTACCCGTTGCTCTGGTATTACCATTTGCGTCACTGCCGTTAAATTATTATTAACCGGATTTTTGACGCAACCCGCCAATAAAAAAACGACGAAGATCAGCAAAATCATGCTAAAACCCCAAATTGAAACTCGTGGTAATAACAATCTGGCAACCAACACGTTTGTCCCAGGTTGTACTGCAATATTCTGCCGATCCGTCTTTTGTACAAAACGGTAAGTAGACCTGTTATGCATTATTTATTCATTCTCAGCAGTTAATGGCAATTTAATACGAAAACAGACGTCAGCAAATTCGCTCTGAATCAATATCAGTTCGCCCCCCATACGCTTAATACAATCCTGCGCAATACTTAACCCAAGACCGCTGCCTTTCACTGCGCCTTTACGCTGGAGCGTTCCCTGATAGAACGGTTCAAAAATCATACTACGTTCTGATTCGGGAATGGGCGTACCTGTATTAGCAACATTAATTTGAACATATTTGCCAATCTGACGACTTGAAACCCAGATGTTACCGGATTCGGCGCCATAGTGCACCGCATTAGAGTAGAGATTATCAATAACCCGCATTAATAGCGTAGGCTCTGCCCATAAAATATCAGCATCAAGCTGAATTTCCGTCTGAATATTCTTCGATCTCGCGGGTAAACTGTGTGATAAAACTACTTCATTAACAATTTCCCGCAGAGAAATCTGCTGTTGTTCCGTCGGGCCATCTGCCAGTTTGCGGTTATAATCCAGTAATTGCTCGATCAATTGTTGTAAATGTTTACTACTATTATCAAGAATAGCAACCACTTCTTGCTGATCAGCCGTTAATGGCCCTGCCACTTCATCAGCCAGTAATTCTGTCCCTTCCCGCATACTTGCCAGCGGTGTTTTCAGTTCATGAGAAATATGACGTAAAAATTCATGGCGTTGTGATTCTAACCAAGCCAAGCGTTCACTAAGCCAGATAATCCGTTGCGCCAAAGAGCGGAGTTCTCGCGGCCCCTGAAAAGAGTCTATGCGAACGCCTAATGATTGCCCTTCTCCCAATCGGTTAATCATGCGTTCAATCCCTTTAACCGGCCCGATAATCATGCGAGTAAATAACGCGACCAATAACGCACTCAGTAGAAATAAAATAAGACTCTGCCAGCCAAAAAATTGTCCTTTTTCAGCAATATCTCTCTGTAGCTGTTCTCCTCGGCTGAAAATAATATCACGGGTAGCCTGTACCATTTGGCTATTAGCATTGGAGAATTGCTCAAGTAATTGAGCGGCAGGTTGGGTAGGTTCGCTATTGAAGCAACTGATTTTTGTCAATTGCGATAATAAGCTGTTAAGCGTTTTAATATGCTGTTGGTCATCAAGTATAACCCTCTGATCTTTCAGCATCTTAAGGTATTGCTGATATTGCCTTTGGTAGAGATTTTCCAGCGTCTTATCCCCTAACACACAATATTGGCGATAACTACGTTCCATCTCCAACGCAATACCTGTCATAGCCTCACTGCGGCGGGCATCCGCTAGCGTGGTACGATTTATATCAGCCGCTTGCTCACTGAGTTGATCAAGACTCTGGTAAGCCTGATAAGCCAGAACCAATAACGGCAATAACACCAGCCAGAAGGCCATGACAACTAATTGGCGCAATGAGCGCGGAAATAAACGCCATTTTTTCAAGGAAATCATCTCGTAACCTGTCAGTACACCAATGCTAACCGACAAAGGGCAGATAGAAAAACCTATCGGCCGATAAATTCTGCTGTGACTGAAAATCAGTGTAAG
>NZ_LOIC01000061.1:0-14119 GCF_001684335.1 Photorhabdus namnaonensis | reverse complement strand
AACACCTGAGCGATGACGGCGGGATAGTAGTTTTCGCTACTATCCCGCCAGTGAGGATAACGCATGCCCGCTGTTTATCTACAACAGTCAGACATAGGTTGGTGCCTCACTCCACGTGTCGCCCGATGTTTGATAAGGCCCGAAAACGATATCACTGAGTTGGACGGTAGGCACCTTACTCTGGCATCATTCGATGGTTTATGTGGCATCTCTCCACCTAAATGTGGGCCGACATAAGAAGTTGAATGAGCAACTGTGCCAGCTTAATGCAGATCCCATGCCAACATTAAAAAAATAATCATAACCAACTGTTTTTGCTTTAGAAAAAATTAAATGTCTCGTTTCAGCCACCAAACAGCGTCTTTTCCAGTATGAGTAAAATTTATTTTCTGTCGCCAATTAAAGACATCTAAAATTACGCAAACAAAAATAGATTAAAATCAAATAATTAAGTGTCTCTTTTTTGAGACATCCATAACGCATGTTTGTCGGGTAATTGAGACAATAGAACAATTAGGCATCCAAACGCCTAAGAATTCACCGATATAAGGCTTTCACATTTGAATCAGTAATAGTCCATATTTACCCCATATATGGCCTTTATCAGCAAATGATGTATTATTACAGAAGCAACAGAGTTTCTACTCGGAGGACACTTATGTATCAAACCCCAAATTCGCGGATTACGACAGTCTCCGCGTTTAAAAAAGAATTGGCTTCTATGGATGTATCGCAGCCAGTCACAGTAACCCAAAACGGGGAGCCATTATATGTGGTTCAAGATCCGGCTCAGTTTGAAATGCAACAAGAACAAATGGCATTGTTGCGACTGCTGTCTTTTGCTGAAAAAGACATAAAATCTGGACGAATTGTGTCATCTAGTGAACTACGAAATAATTTACGGAAATTAGCAAACGGTGATCATAAATAAAATTGAATATACCCAGACATTTGAAAACCAGCTTCATGAACGTTTTGGCTATTTAACCAGACATATCGGTGCAGAAGCATCTTGGAAAATTCTGGAAACCTTTTTATACAATTTTGAAACTCGTGTTCTTAAATATCCTAAAAGTGCTCCGCTATGTGAGGAAACGGCTGATATTGGGTTAACCAGCCACCATGACTATGTGGATACCAAATTGCAACTGCGAGCAATTTACAAAATAGATGAAGCTAATCATACCGTAATTGCTACACTGTTCCTAAATACACGACAGAGTTTACGCCAAGCACTGATCCAATATTGCCTGCGTAGAGACTGAATTTCTGACATTCCATTAGCCGAAAGGGAGAGCAATTTTCGCTCCCCTTTGTTGTATCAATTGAAAGTATCCTTCACTGTTTAATTTAACAATTCTTGTTTATTAGATTGCAGCACTACCCTAACTGCTTACGAGCATTACGGAAAAGTCGCATCCACGGGCCATCTTCGCTCCACTTTATTTGGACACCATGAATCTCTGACAGTATGTTTTTGATATCTCGTAAAAAATATATTCAAACTTAAATTATTAAGAAAAAATACCCCAAAAGAGTCTTAAAAAGACTCAATTTGAGCTTATTTTGTACAAATCCACCCCGCACTGTTGTTTGATTCAACTATTGGAGTTGTAAATTTCATTTTATGCTCTAGCATTATTAGAGACTTCCACTTATGTCGAGTTAAAAGTAATATTCATTATGCAACGATGTAGTCGAGAAAATTTTATTAATTAGGAAAGGGTAAACAGAAATGAAAGTTATTGTTATTGGAGCAAGCGGTACAATAGGAAAAGCAATCTCGGAAGAATTAGAAAAAAATCACGAAGTCATTCGTGCCGGAAGAAATGGCTTAGACGTTGTAGTTGATATCACTTCCGTTGATAGTATTAAAAGCATGTATGAGAGAATTGGCAAAGTTGATGCTGTAGTCAGTGCAACAGGTAGCGCACATTTTGGATCAGTTTCAAAATTAACTCCAGAGTTAAACGAAATAGCAATAAACAGTAAACTCAAAGGCCAAATTAACTTAGTACTGTTGGGGATGGACTATATTAACGATGGCGGAAGTTTTACTTTAACAACTGGAATTATAATGGACGACCCTATCCTACAAGGGGCATCAGCAGCGATGGCAAATGGTAGTGTTAAGGCATTTGTAAAATCTGCGGCAATTGAAATGCCAAGGGGAATTCGTATAAACAGCGTTAGCCCTAATGTCTTACAGGAATCATTGGATAAATACAGTGAGTTTTTCCCAGGTTTTAATGCTGTTCCTGCTAGCCGTGTAGCACTTGCTTTTAGAAAAAGTGTCGACGGAGCTCAAACCGGACAAAACTACGAAGTTTATTAATTTAGAAAAAAATATTAATATATAGTCCTAAAAGACTTGTATATTTATATTAGTTAGCTATCAAACAGCTAAATTAAGTTAGTTCGTATTCAAACTGCCTGTACCAGTTATTCCCATCAGGATAGGCAGTAAATATTCTATATTTTACAAAGTATACACTACAATAAAGGTACGTTTATGGCTAAAATATATGAGTTAATCGTTATTGGTGGTGGATTGATTGGCCTTTCCACAGCATATAATGCAACATCCTTTTTTGGGGGACACACTGCATTAAACGGAAAAGATGTTCTCGTCCTAGAGCAATCTTCCTTCTTTAATCAATTATCTAGTAGCGCGGAAGCTTCCCGTCAGTTCCGCTTTCAATACGATGATGACTTTATGACCCAAATGGTTATTGATTCTACCCCAGAATGGAAAAGGCTGCAAAAACAAACAGTAACTGAACTTATTTCATATGTTGGCAGCCTTTGGTTTGGAGATCCAACAATCCCAACAACCGAAGGCGGAATTAATTCTACCATTAATACAATGAAAAGAATGGGGATTCCTTATCAATATTTAACCGCAAAAGAAATTGAAGCTTGGTATCAATTTAAAAATATACCTGATAATTATATAGGCTTTTTCCAAGCCAACGGTGGTATTATTAATCTACCTGCAACTTTAAGAACCCTCTATAATGTTTCTCACAATAATGGGGTACATTTTGAAGAATACAATTCAGTAACAAAAATTGAATCAGATGGCTGTAATGAAGTAATTGTAACGACAAATAAAGAGATATATCACGGCAAAAAAATCGTTATGGCCGTTGGTCCATATACCAATAAATTAATCTCGCCTTTGGGTACTACTCTTAATTTAGAAATCTGGGATATGATTTCTGCATATTTTCGCAAAAAAAATCCAGAAATAAATTATCCAACATGGTTTGCATTCCAGAAACCTAATACTAAAAATAGTAACTTATATTATGGGTTCCCTGAAGCACCTTGGAAAAACCCAGGCTACATTAAAGTAGCGCCAGATTATCCATTCAAAATTTATGACAGTCCAGAGCAACGAACACCGCCAACAAAAAGTGATTTTGAAGGTACAAACCTGTGGGTTAAGAACCATATGGAATATCTTGACCCAGAACCCAAATTTACATCTACATGCATGTTAGCAATGCCAAAGGATGACAAACCTTTCTACTTAGATTCGTTACCAGGTCATTCAAATATTATCGTTTATACTTCTGGATGGGGTGCTAAATTCACGCCATTACTTGGCAAAATATGTGCCCAATTAGCTATTAATGGCCATACATTCTATGACGTAACTCCATTTAAAATATGATATTAATATGCATTTTGTGTGACAGAAAATCTTTTACAAGAGTGGTTTCATTTAAACAGACCATGCTGGTTAGCTGATGATTATTATTTAGGATGGTAAATACAATGTTTAAAATAGACTGAATTTCATTTCTTACAGCCTATTTTTACATATATAACCTTAGATATGTTTAAGAACAATCAATTCAGAAGCATGTAAACTCAGATTCGGTTTTTGAGTTAGAAAATGTAGGCAATCAATCCGGTTATCACTTCCAGTAGAAAATTTATTTGGAAATTGAAATAAATAGATAAATGGCTTCAATTGTGATCTCACGTCAGTTACGAAACAAAGAATCACAATGAAGCCAATAAACATTATCAGCCGGAAAAACCGGCTGACACAATTCACTTACACCGCGGTACTTACCCTAACTGCTTACGAGCATTACGGAAAAGTCGCATCCACGGGCCATCTTCTCTCCACTCATTCGGATGCCAAGAGTTATTTACCGTGCGGGATACCCTTTCTGGATGCGGCATCATCACCGTCGCCCGACCATCAAGGCTAGCAACAGCGGTAATACCGTTCACTGAACCATTTGGGTTAGCCGGATAGTTTTCCGTAACCTGACCGTAGTTGTTTACATAACGCAAAGCCACTAACCGGTTGCTTTCAAGCATCTCAAGATGCTGTCTATCACGGAATTCCACTTGCCCTTCCCCATGAGAAACCGCAATCGGCATACGAGAACCTGCCATATCTTGCAAGAATAGTGACGGGCTGTCAGCCACTTCCACTAAACTGAATCGCGCTTCAAAGCGCTCTGAACGGTTACGTACAAAACGCGGCCAATGTTCAGCGCCTGGGATCAACTCCCGCAAGTTAGACATCATCTGGCAACCATTACAAACACCCAACGACAACGTATCAGGTCGTGCAAAGAAAGCGGCAAATTCATCACGAACACGCTCATTGAACAGAATTGATTTCGCCCAACCTTCACCTGCCCCCAATACGTCGCCATACGAGAAGCCGCCACAGGCAACCAATGTCTGGAATTGGCTCAATCCAATACGCCCAGACAACAAATCACTCATATGAACATCAATCGCCTCAAAACCTGCTCGGTGGAACGCCGCGGCCATTTCAACATGAGAGTTAACGCCCTGTTCACGCAGTACAGCCACTTTCGGCCTTACCTGCTGCAAAATGTAAGGCGCTGCAATATCTTCTGAAACATCAAAAGTCAGTTTTACATTCAGTCCTGGGTCCTGATTATCCTGTTTCGCCTGATGCTCCTGATCCGCACACTCCGGGTTATCACGCAGACGCTGCATTTGCCATGTGGTTTCCGCCCACCATAGGCGCAAGGTACTACGATTCTGGCGATACACTTCAGTGTTGCCGCTAAAAATAACAAAATCATCACCTGCTTTGGCTTTACCCAGATAATGTACGCAATCGGCCAGACCCTGTTCTGCCAAAACGCTTTCAACAAATCCTCTATCCGATGCTCGAATCTGAACTACAGCCCCCAACTCTTCTGTAAAGAGCGCAGCCAGAATATCTTCATCAAACACACTGATATCAGCTTCAATGCCACAATGCCCGGCAAAAGCCATTTCAGCCAGCGTGACCAGTAAACCACCATCAGAGCGATCGTGATAAGCCAGTAATTTTTGTTCCGAAATCAGTTGCTGAATCGCATTGAAGAAACCAGCCAATTGTTCAGCACTACGTACATCCGCGGTTTTATTACCCAGTTGACGGTAAACTTGTGCCAATGCGGTACCGCCCAGTGTGTTTTTTCCTTGCCCTAAATCGATTAATAGCAATGCATTATCTTCATCGCTAGAAAGCTCAGGCGTTACTGTACGACGTACATCTTCCACTCTGGCAAAAGCGGTAATCACCAGCGACAAAGGCGCCGTTATCTCACGCTCTTCACCTTGTTCATGCCAGCGGGTTTTCATCGACATGGAATCTTTACCCACCGGAATAGTCAGCCCTAGCGCAGGGCATAACTCCTCGCCCACTGCTTTAACCGCCGCATACAAACCGGCATCCTCGCCAGGATGACCCGCGGCGGACATCCAGTTCGCTGAAAGTTTAACGCGCTTTAAATCCTGAACATAAGCAGAAGCGATATTGGTCAGAGCTTCACCCACAGCCATGCGGGCGGAAGCGGCAAAATCCAGCAACGCGACCGGCGCACGTTCCCCCATAGACATCGCTTCGCCATAATAGCTATCAAGGCTGGCGGTGGTCACAGCGCAGTCCGCAACCGGGATCTGCCACGGCCCCACCATTTGATCACGAGCAACCATGCCAGTGACAGTACGATCGCCTATCGTTATCAGGAAGGTTTTTTCCGCCACCGCCGGCAAATGCATAATGCGCTTAACCGCTTCTGTCAGATCGATATCCCGGCGTTCAAGGCTTTCGCCTCCGGCTTTTAATGTACTGACATTACGCAACATTTTTGGCGTTTTACCTAACAGTACATCCAGAGGCATATCGATTGGTTGGTTATCAAAGTGTTCATCATTAAGCAATAAATGACGTTCTTCTGTTGCTTCACCGATAACAGCATAAGGCGCACGCTCACGCCGACAAATCTCTTCAAACTGCGGAAGTTGTTCCGGCGCAACCGCCAGTACGTAACGCTCCTGTGATTCATTACACCAGACTTCCAGCGGACTCATCCCCGGCTCATCATTAAGAATTTTGCGCAGCTCAAACCGTCCACCGCGACCACCATCACTGACCAGTTCAGGCATGGCATTAGAAAGCCCACCAGCCCCCACATCATGAATAAACAGGATCGGGTTGTTTTCACCTAACTGCCAACAGCGATCGATCACTTCCTGACAACGGCGCTCCATTTCCGGGTTATCCCGTTGAACCGAAGCAAAATCCAGATCAGCGTCGGATTGCCCCGACGCCATAGAAGATGCGGCCCCGCCACCCAAGCCAATGTTCATGGACGGGCCACCGAGCACAATCAATTTTGCGCCAACAGAAATTTCACCCTTTTTGACATGTTCATCTCGGATATTACCCATCCCGCCTGCCAGCATGATCGGCTTGTGATAACCACGTAATTCGCTGCCATTATGGCTGTTGACTTTTTCTTCATAGGTACGGAAATAACCCAACAACGCCGGACGACCAAATTCATTATTAAATGCCGCGCCCCCTAAAGGGCCTTCCATCATGATATCCAAAGCACTAACGATACGTTCCGGTTTACCGAAATCCTCTTCCCACGGCTGTTCAAAACCCGGTATCCGCAGATTAGATACCGAGAATCCCACCAGACCCGCTTTTGGCTTAGCGCCACGCCCGGTCGCCCCTTCGTCACGGATTTCGCCGCCAGAACCTGTCGATGCGCCCGGCCAAGGAGAAATCGCAGTCGGGTGATTATGCGTTTCCACTTTCATCAGAATATGGGCCTGCTCCTGATGGTAATCATATGAACCGTTTTCTGCTCTGGCAAAGAAACGGCCAACAGAAGATCCCTCCATCACAGCAGCGTTATCTTTATAGGCTGACAGGACATAATCGGGTGTCTGCTCATAGGTGTTTTTAATCATTTTGAACAATGATTTTGGCTGTGCCTCACCATCAATAATCCAATCAGCATTAAAGATTTTATGACGGCAATGTTCCGAGTTAGCCTGAGCAAACATATAAAGCTCAACATCTGTTGGATTGCGCCCTAATTTCTGGAAAGCCTCCATCAGATAATCAATTTCATCCGAAGCCAACGCCAATCCAAGCTCCGTATTGGCTTTCTCCAACGCGTTGCGTCCTGCTTGCAGAATATCAATGCGTTTTAACGGAACGGGTTGTTGACGAGAAAACAATTTTTCCGCCTGTTCCAATTGAGTAAAGACCGTTTCCATCATCCGATCATGCAACAGTGATGACAATATTTTCCACTGTGCATCACTCATTTCACCACTTTGGATGTAATAAGCCAGGCCACGCTCCAGACGCACGACCTGGGATAGGCCACAATTGTGAGCAATATCGGTTGCTTTGGAAGACCACGGGGAAATCGTTCCCGGACGAGGCGTTACTAACAGCAATGTACCTTGGGGTTCGTGTTCAGCCAGCGAAGGTCCATATTTTAATAATTGTTGTAACTTTGCTGAATCAACATCACTCAAAGGTGCATTAATCTCTGCAAAATGAACATATTCCGCATAAATATCATTGACCGGAAGTTGCTGTTCTTGGCACACAGAAAGGAGTTTAGTGATGCGAAATGCAGATAAAACAGGTGAACCACGTAGAATTTTCATAGTAATCAATTCTCTCATCTTAGAAGCAAAGCTTAATAGATGCCTAAGGGGAAATGAGTACATTATAGAGGATTGTCATCCATGACGAAACCGTTTGCGTGACGATTATTAAAGCCAATTATCCTATCGCTAGGTCATGAAAATAGTATCAATTAGGTTGCACAGCCAGTTTTTGTTCCGCAAAATGCTCAATCACTGGAAATTTAACCATAGCATTTAACCATAGTAATATAGCGCGTTTCCACATAGCACCACACCGCGTTATGCAGAGATAACATATTGAATAATATAAAAATAAATTATTTCGTTATCATTGTTATCGCTCTTTTTTCTGCCGCCATCATCAGTCTGAACATCAGTTGGCCGAATAAACAGCAGGAGCAGATTAACAGGATCATGACCAGAGGAGAGCTACGGATCAGCACCATTAGCTCACCTCTGATCCATCTTACCGGTAAGAAAGAACCCAATGGATTCGATTATGAACTGGCACAACGCTTTGCTGATTATCTTGGCGTCAAATTGGAAATCAAATTCAGAAAAAATATCAATCAGTTATTCGATGATCTGGAAAATGGCGACGCTGATTTTCTGGCCGCTGGCTTGACCTATCATCAAGAGAGGCTGGCTCAAACCCGCGCAGGTCCGGCTTACTATTCTGTATCCCAACAACTGATTTATCGCAAAGGAACTCCACGCCCCCGCTCTTTTAAAGAGTTAAAAGGTAAACTGCTAGTCGCTTCCGGTTCTGCTCATGCCAGCACATTGAAAAAGCTAAAAACAGATAATTTCCCTGAGCTTGAATGGGAGGAGACACAACAATATAACACTCGCGAACTATTGGAACAGGTATCAGAAGGCAAACTGGATTATACGTTAGGCGATTCGATTAATGTCGCGTTACAGCAACGTACTCACCCTAATCTGGCCGTCGCTTTTGATGTGAGCGAAGATAACCCGCTGACATGGTATTTAAAACGCCTTGACGACTACAGCCTTTACGCTGCCATGCTGGATTTTTTCAGCCAGCTAACGGAAAAAAATGTCATGCCGCGATTGGAGGAGAAATATTTTGGTCACGTCCACTCATTTGATTATTTCGATACACTCTCTTTTCTCAGCGCCATTGATAATATTCTGCCTACCTATCGGTCATTATTTGAAAAATATTCCGGTGATATCAGTTGGCAATTACTCGCTGCCATTGCCTGGCAAGAATCACATTGGGACCCACTGGCAACCTCACCTACAGGTGTGCGTGGCCTGATGATGTTAACCAGCCAGACCGCTAAAGGGTTAGGCGTCGTTGATCGCCTTGATCCAGAGGAGAGTATTAAGGGCGGCGCAATCTATCTGCAAAATCTAATGAAACGATTACCTGAAAATATTCCTAAAGATGAGCGGATCTGGTTTGCACTGGCTGCTTACAATATGGGTTATGGACATATGTTAGATGCCCGTAAACTGACGGCATCACAAAAAGGAAATCCTGATAGCTGGCTTGATGTCAAAAAATGGCTCCCGCTATTAAGTCAGAAAAAATATTATACAAATACCGCCTATGGTTATGCCCGTGGACATGAAGCATATCGCTATATTGAAAATATTCGCCGTTATCAGCTTAGTTTAGTCGGATATTTACAAGCCAAAGAAAATCGAAAAAAACTAATTTCCCAAGAAAACCAACCAAAATAAAAGTAAACAAATATAAGGCCCTAAGGAGTCAATTACAGCCATTATATATCCTCAGTTATATTATGTTTGACAGCTAATCCAACTAACCATACTAAATTCGTCAAGACACTATTTCTCCCAAAGGATAAATCATGATTAATTTAGATATTAATGAACAAAACAAAATTATGGTTGTCAGCAGCCATGTATTTAGTCCGACGACGGCGAATGGTCGTGCTTTTACAGAGTTAATCGAAGCATTAAAAAAGAACAATTTCGCTGTTATCCTGGCTGCGACATTCCAAGATGGCATAGCCACAGTTTCTTCTGATTCTTCACTATGCTGTATTTTTGTTGATTGGACTTCAGGAGATAATAACTACGAATCTCATAAACAAGTCTTAGAATTACTGAAAGAAATACGCAAACACAATACAACCATTCCGGTATTGTTGACCGCGGAATATTCCAGCATCGACACGCTGACACTTGAAGTCATGGGATTGGCAGATGAATTTGTCTGGATGCTTGAAGACACGGCTGGATTTATCGCCTCTCGCGCCAGTTCGCTAATTAAGAAATATTATGCTCAATTATTACCGCCTTTCACTCGTGCATTACTGCAATACACCCAAGAATCACCAGAATATTCCTGGACTGCTCCTGGACATCAAGGCGGCGTTGCACTGACTAAGACAGCGGCAGGAAGAGAATTAATTAATTTCTTTGGGGAAAATTTATTCCGAAGTGATATTGGTATAGAAAGAAAAATACTTGGCTCACTGCTAGATCATACCGGTGCTATTAAAGAATCAGAAGAATATGCCGCAACGATTTTTGGCGCCCATCAAAGCTATTGCGTGCTTAACGGTACTTCAGGTTCTAACCGTATTATCATGGGCGCCGTTATTGGTGAAAAAGAGATTGTTATATGCGATCGCAATTGCCATAAATCTATTGGACAAGGTTTAATCATGACCGGAGCTTTGCCCGTGTATCTTATTCCCCAACGCAACCGCTATGGTATTATTGGCCCCATTCCCAGAGATCAATTTCAACCAGAATATATCCAACAACTCATTAATAAACACCCACTAAAAGAGTGCGCAGTAGACAATAAGCCTGTTTATGCGGTCATCACCAACTGTACTTACGATGGAATATGTTATCACGCAGAACAAGCACAAGATTTACTCGCAAAAAGTGTTGATCAAATTCACTTTGATGAAGCTTGGTTTGCTTATGCTCGTTTTAATCCTATGTATAAACATCGTTACTCAATGCGTGATGACCCAAATGATTTTGACAATAATGGCCCGACAATATTTGCCACTCAATCCACGCATAAGATGTTGGCGGCGCTATCACAATCATCGTATATCCATATCCGCAATGGTAAAAAACCCGTTGAACATTCCCGTTTCAACGAGTCTTATATGATGCACTCCACAACTTCACCGCTATATTCTCTTATCGCCACTAATGAAATTGCAGCGGCCATGATGGATGGTCCGCAGGGGAAAAGATTGATACAAAACGCTATCAATGAAGCCGTAGACTTCCGTCTGACATTAGCAAAAATCCATCATCAATTTAAACAGAAAGATGATTGGTTCTTCTTACCCTGGAATGCCAGAGAAATTATCAGCGCGGATAGCGGTAAATTAATTCCCTTCCATGAAGCAAACAGAGAACAATTGGCAACGGACCCTTCCTGTTGGGTATTAAAAGAGGGAGACAAATGGCATGGATTTACCAATCTATCGGAAGAATGGTGCCTGCTAGACCCAACAAAAGTTGGTATTTTATGCCCAGGCATGAATGACAATGATGAATTGCTGGAAAATGGCATTCCCGCCGAAATTCTTTCCGCTTATCTCAGTCAGCATGATATTGTGCCGGCACGTACCACCGATTTTATTGTTCTTTGCCTGTTCTCTATCGGAGTTACCAAAGGTAAATGGGGAACATTGATCAATGTATTATTGAATTTCAAGAAACACTATGACGCAAATACTTCACTTAAACAATGTTTACCAAAACTCGCGAAGCAATACCCTGAATATTATGAAAATATGGGGCTAAAAGATATTTCGGATAAAATATTTGGGTATATAAAAGAATATGAAATAGATATTGAGCAAAAGAAATCATTTAGCCAATTACCTGAGATAGTGAAACTCCCCCGACAAGCACACCTTGATCATATGGGAGGCCGTACTGAGCATCTACCACTTAATGAACTGGCAGGGCGCATATCGGCTGTTAGTATCATTCCTTATCCACCAGGTATACCAATCATCCTACCGGGAGAACGTTTTGGTGATCAACATGCCCCCCGGTTACAATATATTCGCCAGATAGGTGAATGGAATAACAAGTTCCCAGGCTTTGAAAAAATCCTGGAAGGTGCGGAAATGATAAACGGCGAGTACCATATATGGGTACTAAAAGAGTGAATCAAGAATGCCTATTGATTTTCTTCCTGCTGTTTTCCGGCGGCTTTTAATGCTTTATGTTGTTGCCGACGTTGTTTGAAAAAAGCGCTCAACATCGTCGAACATTCCTCAGCAAGCACGCCGCCGGTAATATCAATTTGATGATTCATGCCAGGATGGCGCAATATATCAACCAAAGAACCTACGGCGCCAGTTTTCATATCACTGGCGCCATAAACCAGTCGCTGTATTCGGCTATGTATCATAGCACCGGCGCACATAGTGCAAGGTTCAAGCGTGACGTATAAGGTGGTATTTATCAGACGATAATTTCGTAACTGCTCTCCTCCTTCACGTAACGCAATAATTTCAGCATGAGCGGTAGGATCATGCGCGATAATAGACTGATTCCAACCTTCCGAGATGATTTTATTATCAGCGACCAATATAGCGCCAACAGGTATTTCCCCCTGCTCCCACGCCTTTATTGCCCGTTCAATAGCCTGCTGCATCCAATATTCATCACTATATATTTCAGTCACTGCGGTATCCCATTTGATTACATCAGGGACAATTATAACGATTTGTTTTACCTGTTTTCCAGATATATTTACTTATCATTCCACTGAAAATATATCGGAGACTATTTTATCTACTTTCTGTCACTGTAATATCGCCAAAATCAATTCACACAATGTATTTTAAAATAAAACAAATAAAGCCGAAATAAATTCGGCTTGTTTTTATTTTTCAATTGTTAATTAATAGCCGATTGCGAAATAATCTCCATATACATAAGTATCATTAGCAGATAACCTGATTGCACTGCCATAAGCATTAATCGTTCGCGCAGCAACCCAAGAATTAAAACTATCCAATGAGTCAGGATGAGCTGACGCCGACATCGGAAAGATCCAATCGCCTATAGGTGTCATAAAAACATGGAGAAATTTATGTTTAAAAGCTGTTGGTAAAATTACCTTATTCAGCTTCAATGGAGTAAAATTATGCCTTCCCCATTGGAGTATTAATCCGCCCGGCAGTTGTTGATAACCATTAGGTGATAAACTACCGGGGAATTTTTTGTTCACGTGACACTCTAATGAATCAGTAAAAGTCTTGTTAAGGGTTGCCAAATCACCATTATCCAAAACATCCCTTCCACACTGCGTGGACATAAAATTAGCCACAACAGAGGCTATTGTTGATGATTGACGTAATGCTTTATTTAATTCATGAGTCGTAATACCTTCCGGAGGAAACCCAGTTTTTAAATTCTGACTTTCTTCGTATCTTTCTTGACTGACTACATTGGCGTTATTACCAATAGAAAACGCTTTAAAATCATTCTTATTACTCATTCATACCCCCTATAAAATAATAAACATTATTGATTTAAATCTTATTCACATCGAATTTTACAAACACAAAAATAACATAAAAATATAAACAACCAACAAATCGATTTTAACAACCATATTATTAAATAAAATATTGATTTAATTAATTCATATGAACACAAATAATTTCATTCAAAAAAAACATACAGATAATTTTAAATTCTTAGTATTTACCTTAAGTAATAAACCGAAACAAGCTCGGCTTATTATCCATTTTAAGATATTAACTAAAAACCGATTGCAAGATATTGCCCAACTATAATACTACCAGAAGATAATGTGTATTCAATTCCATTATAAATAAAAGCTTTCCCAGCGACCCAAGCATTAAAACTATTCAATGTTCCATTAGGTGCCGCTCCCATCGGAAACGTTGCACCACCAGTATCTGTCATAAAGATACTCAAACAACCATTAATAAAAGGTGTCGGTAAAATTACCGTATTTTCAACTAACGGCGTAAATTTATGTCTTCCCCATTGGAGTATCAATCCACCCGGTAAATATTGATAACCGTTAGACAATAAACGGCCAGGGAACTGTTTGTCTATAAATAAGATTTCATAATAGTGCTACACTCATTTTTTGTCTTCCTGGTTTTTGCTGTGATGAAAACGATGCCAAAAAGGCATCAAC
>NZ_LOIC01000060.1:46942-47238 GCF_001684335.1 Photorhabdus namnaonensis | reverse complement strand
CGGACGGGATACCGTGGGAATATCGCTATGATGCCTTCGGACGGCGGACAGAAAAACGGTGTATCCAAAGCGGTAAGCTGACCACCTACCTATGGGATGGGGATACCCCAGCAGAAATCCGCGAATACCAGCACGGCCGGCTGAAAATAATCCGCCATCTGGTGTTTGACGGCTGGGAGCTGATAGCGCAGCAGACGCAACAGTTCACGCTTAATCTGGACAACCGGGTGGAACTGATGGCCGGGGAGGTGGAGACCCAGTACGCGGTCAGCGCCCCAACCGGCGAGCCGCTGGCG
>NZ_LOIC01000060.1:0-46930 GCF_001684335.1 Photorhabdus namnaonensis | reverse complement strand
GGCGGCCGAAGCAGTCCCTGTACGGGCTGCGGCTGGGCGGGCTGGGTGAAAACCCGCCACTGGACCCGGGCCTCCGATTCGCCGGGCAACTTTTTGATGAGGAATCAGGGCTTTGCTACAATCGGCACCGCTATTATTTGCCGGAAGCAGCGTGCTACCTCAGCCCTGACCCTTTGGGGTTAGCAGGAGGAGTAAATCCTTACAGTTACGTGCATAATCCGACGGGTTGGATCGACCCTCTGGGTCTTGCTGGCTGTCCAGCAGTTAGAAACTCGTTTGAGCAAGCTAGAAATAAGGCATTAAATTGGCTTACAGATAGAGAATTTAAAGCAGAGAAAGTGAACACTGGTAAGTTTGGTTCTACAAAGAACCAGCCTGTCGGAATGACTACCGCTGATGGAAAAACAGGTTTTAGAATTGAATATGATGAAAGAAGCGGGGCTCATATTAATGTCTTTAGTGGAAAAGAAAAAGGTGAACATTTCCTTTTTGATGCTACTGAGAAAACAGTCACTAAGCTGCAAAAGCTATTTGATCTTCCATCAAAACCGTGGAGAGGCTCATGACTCTTGATGAAGAAATTAGAAATGAAATCAATCAACAACCTAATCCTCCAGTAATAATAGATGATTGGGAAGAAATAGCCGACTCTTTATCAGATTCTTTTGAATGGAAAGGCTCTAAGATAGATTGGTCAAAAACCAATAATCATCAAAGTTGTTTATATACGAAAGATGATGATTTGGAACTATTAATGAATAAATTTGTTGAAGATCATTCTATTAACAAGGTTATATCTGGCAGTAAAACGATTTATTATATAAATGATTCATCTTTAGACTTTGCAATCGCTATGAATCCAGAGCAATTCCATGCTATTTCTTTGCTTGTTATTAATAATGTGCCACAACATCATTATTTTTTTGATGAAAATAAAAAATGGTGCTTTGTTATTAGCTCTGAGGGATATATAGATTTTGGGTTCTCTAATTTATCCTAAAACATATTAAGAAGGCCGGAAGATCCTAAGTGATCTTCCGGCCTTCTTATGATCTACCGTGGTGCATACCACAGTAAGTCTACGTTGATTTCACTCGTTCAATGTTGGCGCCAAGTCCGCGCAACTTATCTTCGATATGTTCATAACCCCGGTCAATATGATAAATACGGTCAACAACCGTCACGCCTTCTGCAATACACCCCGCAAGAACCAAGCTCGCTGATGCACGTAAATCCGTCGCCATGACCTGAGCACCAGATAATTTTTTAACACCATGACAAAGCACGGTGTTACTTTCAATTTCCGCATGAGCCCCCATCCGAATTAATTCGGGGATATGCATGAAACGGTTTTCGAAAATAGTTTCGGTGATCATCCCTGCACCTTCCGCAACCAAATTCAGCAAGCTGAACTGTGCCTGCATGTCAGTCGGGAAACCAGGGTGCGGAGCAGTACGTAATGTCACCGCTTTAGGGCGTTTACCGTGCATATCGAGGCTTATCCAATCTTTACCAATTTCAATATCAGCACCCGCTTCACGCAATTTAGCCAATACTGCATCCAGCGTATTTGGCTTAGCATGACGGCAAATTACCTTACCACCAGATATCGCCGCCGCAACAAGAAATGTCCCCGTTTCAATCCGATCAGGTAGTACACGATATACGCCGCCACCTAGACGTTCTACACCTTCAATGGTGATATGGTCTGTGCCCGCCCCTGTGATTTTTGCACCCAAGGTATTGAGAAAATTAGCCGTATCTTCGATTTCAGGTTCACGTGCTGCGTTCTCAATAACTGTTGTCCCTTCTGCCAACGTTGCCGCGGTCATAATCGTGACTGTCGCTCCAACGCTGACTTTATCCATCACAATGCAAGCCCCTTTCAGACGTCCATTAACGGAAGCCTTGACGTAGCCCTCTTCCAGAACAATTTCAGCACCTAACTGTTCCAAGCCACTGATATGCAGATCAACCGGGCGGGCGCCAATAGCACAACCACCCGGCAAAGAAACTTGTCCCTGACCAAAACGCGCGACCAAAGGACCTAACGCCCAAATAGACGCTCGCATGGTTTTCACTAGCTCATAAGGCGCACAATATTGATTCACTTCGCGGGCATCTACAAATACTGAACCATTACGTTCAACTTTGGTTCCAAGGCAATTCAATAATTTGATAGTGGTATCAATATCTTTCAATTCTGGAACATTTTGCAACTCAACAGGCTCTTCAGCCAACAACGCGGCGAATAGGATTGGCAGTGCAGCATTTTTTGCCCCGGAAATAGTAACCTCACCCGACAGACGAGTGGGCCCTTTCACACGAAATTTATCCATCTGTGACGACTCTCTTTATATAATTTGCTGTTCGCGGCGAGGCAAACAATATTAAAAACCGTTGAGCTTGCGATCCCGTTTCCAATCATCCGGCGTGTAGGCTTTAATTGACAAGGCATGAATGCGATTATCAGCAATGTATTCCATTAAAGGCGCATAAACGGCTTGCTGCTGTTTTACCCGACTCATGCCGGCAAACATTTCACCAACCACAATAACCTGGAAATGGCTGCCATCTCCGTTAACGATGACTTCATCCAGTGCTAATTTATCCATCAGCACTTGCTTAATCTCATTAGTATCCATAATTGCTCAATGTTCTGTACCCGTCATCTTTCAAGTTGCCTCTTTGTTGGCTGCACTCACTCACCCCGGTCACATAGTTCTCTATGCTCCCGGGGATTCGCTCCCTTGCCGCCGCGATGCATCTTGAAATCCATAGGGTATGTAGTTAGAAATAAATAATAGACAGCCATCTATCCTAATAGAATCCTGCTTATTCTTAAACTATGAAAACGCCCTTGTAGCATTTCTGCTTACAAGGGCGCTGATTATACAGATAATTAATGAGATTATCGGTTAGCTATCAATGATCATTTCTTGCAGATCATAGAGCGTAATCAGGGTGTTAAGCCGTTCATCAATGCCAGAAAAGTGCAATTTATCCCCTCTCTTTTGCATGTGATGTTTGAAACGAACTAAAAGAGCTAACCCGGTAGAATCCACATATTCAAGTTTTGACACATTGATGCTGTCAATATCAGCCAATAATTTCTCTTTTTGCTGCCAGAGAGGAAGCAAACTATCACGATCCAAAGCGCCCTTGAGAATCAATGTTTGCCCTGTTTTTTCCCAGATCAGACTCTCACCCATCTTATTTTTTCTCTTCCAGTGTGATTGGCTGTCGGGCGCTGATTTTAAGCTGCTTAGTCAGTCCCTCAACACCTTGCTGACGCAAGATAGAAGCCCATTCACCCTGTTTAGTTGTAATCATACTAACGCCTTCAGCAATCATATCGAATGCCTGCCAGTCGCCAGTTTTGCTGTTTTTTCGCCACTGGAAATCAAGACGGACAGGAGGACGGCCATTCGGATCAATAATATTGACACGAATAGCAACAACATCGCTGTCCCCCAACGGTTTTTCAGTGTCAATCTGGTAAGTTTGATTGTGATACATTGCCAAAGCCTGCCCATAAGCCTGTTCTAGATAAGATTCAAATGCGGCAAAATAAGCCTTGCGCTGCTCTGGAGTCGTATCTTTATAGTATTTCCCCAGAACCAATGCGCCGGCATATTTGATGTGGACATAGGGCAGTAGTTCTTCTTTCACCACTTGACGCAGATAATCTGGATTTTGACGAATTTGTGATTGGCTGTTTTTCAAACGAGTGAAAGTCTTTTCCGCCGCATCCTGCATCAGCTTATAAGGATTCGTCTGATCAACCGCGCTCGCTAATGGCGCAATAACCAATAGCGCCACCATTAATAATCTCTTCAACATAATCGGTTCCTCTTAATGATATTCAGTTGCTGGCTAAGGTGTCGGCGTATGTTCTGCCCCACTTTGGGCATTATCGCCACTCTTATACAAGAACTGGCCGATAAGATCCTCAAGTACCATTGCTGATTTGGTATCCTGTACGCGATCACCCTCTTTCAGAATACGGGTGTCCATATCGGGATCTTCAAACCCTATATTCAGGGCAATATATTGTTCACCTAATAGGCCAGAAGTACGGATGGAAAGAGAGCTGGTATCAGGGATATGGTCATACTGCTTCATAATATCCAGAGCCACTTGCGGCGTATAAGTTTTTTCATCAAGAGAGATATTTGCAACTCGGCCAATCACCACCCCCCCAATTTTTACCGGTGAGCGCACTTTCAGACCACCGATATTGTCAAAAGTTGCGTACAAACGGTAAGTTGGCTGGTTGCCTACCGATTTAATGTCTGCCACTTTTAGGCATAAAAAGATGATTGCAGCCAGTGCAATCAAGACAAAAAATCCAACCCAAATTTCACTTTTCTTGCTTTGCATTGACTTAGTTCCCGAACATGAGTGCTGTCAGCACAAAATCCAAACCTAAAACTGTTAACGACGCGTGAACCACCGTTCTGGTCGTCGCTCGGCTGATCCCTTCCGAAGTAGGGATCGCGTCATAACCATTGAATAGAGCTATCCAGGTCACAGTAATAGCGAAAACGACACTTTTAATAAAACAATTCAGCAAATCTTTCCGCCACTCGATAGCAGACTGCATTGAAGACCAGAAGAAGCCACTGTCAATCCCCTTCCAATCAACACCAACTATCGCACCTCCCCAAATGCCTACCGCCACAAAAATCAAGGATAATAGCGGCATACTGATAAACCCCGCCCAGAAACGGGGCGCTATCACTCGTCGTAATGGATCTACCGCCATCATCTCCAGGCTGGAAATTTGTTCCGTGGCTTTCATCAAACCGATTTCCGCGGTCAAGGCTGATCCGGCACGGCCTGCAAACAACAGTGCCGTGACCACCGGCCCCAATTCACGCAACAGAGATATCGCCACCATCATACCAAGACTGGCTTCTGCGCTGTATGTCGTCAGTACCAGATACCCCTGTAGGCCAAGCACCATGCCAATAAACAGCCCTGAAACGATAATAATCAACAATGACCGAACACCCACGCTGTAAAGTTGCTGTCGGAGTAACGGCCATTGTTTGGCGGGTTCTGGCCTGCCAATTATCGCGCGGAAAAGCATAAAACCCGCGCGGCCAAAAGAGGCGAATACCTCAATAGCCCGTCGGCCAAGTGCCGCCAGCGCCTGTGTTAACATTAACATCCCATTATCCTAATAACTCAGTTTTATAATCCCCGGCCGGGAAACGGAAAGGTACCGGCCCGTCAGCAATACCATCAAGAAATTGCCGTACTCGTCTATCAGAATTAGACCGCAACTGCTGCGCAGTCCCCTCAGCAATAATCTGTTGTTCAGCGATAATATAAGCGTAATCCGCAATGCTCAGAACTTCCGGTACATCGTGGGAAACCACCACACAAGTCACTCCAAGCGCCTTATTCAGTTCATCAATCAACTTCACCAAAACCCCCATCGTAATCGGGTCCTGACCAACAAAAGGTTCATCAAACATAATCAGATCAGGATCAAGTGCAATAGCACGAGCCAGAGCCGCGCGTCTTGCCATACCACCGGAAAGTTCGGAAGGCATCAAATTCGCGGCGCCACGTAACCCTACCGCCTCTAATTTCATCATTACAGTAGTCTGTATAATTTCCTCAGGCAGGTTCGTATGTTCACGCAGCGGAAAAGCGACGTTCTCAAAGACACTGAGATCAGTGAATAATGCCCCGGATTGAAACAACATACTCATCTTCTTGCGCGCAGCATATAAGCGCGAACGGGATAAAGCAGGAATATTGTCGCCATCAAACCAGATTTCTCCGCGTTCAGGACGTAACTGACCGCCAATCAATCGTAATAGTGTTGTTTTCCCTATCCCAGAAGGCCCCATAATCGCAGTGACTTTCCCTCTAGGCACAACTAGATTAATATCAGCAAAAATCGAACGGTTACCACGGGTAAAATACATACCACGGATCTCGATGAGATTTGCTGTCTGTTGGTTCATTATTGATAGCCCTTAACGGTTAATAAATTGGCTTTAATATTTGGTTCACATATTAATCACATATACTACAAAAAAACTGGGGGATTTTCGCCATTAATGTGATGACAAATTTTACTTTTCTATTCGCCGCCGTCAGAATGTATCCCATCTCACTGGGCAGGCAATTTTTGTTTAGAAAATCAACCAGCGTTAACATTAATTCGGAATATACCTTACAAAGGACGCTTCATGCTTCTGACCTTTTTACTTTTAATTACCGGATTGATTTTACTGGTATATGGTTCCGATAGATTAGTATATGGCGCTGCAATTTTTGCCCGTACTCTGGGGCTGCCTCCATTTATTATTGGTATTACCATTGTTGGCATTGGAACTTCCCTGCCCGAATTAATGGTTTCAGTTACTGCCATGCTAGATAGCCAACCGGATATGGCGGTGGGTAATGTTATTGGCTCCAACATTACTAATCTGCTACTGATAACCGGTGCCGCCGCATTTATTCGCCCAATGGTAGTAAAATCAGATATTTTGCGGCAGGAGCTGCTGTTGATGCTATTGCTCACCGCCTTCTGTGGTTATTTGATGAGTGATAACTATCTCAGCCGGATGGATGGATTGGTATTGCTCACTTCCGCCATAGTGTATATTTTGCTGATGATCAAAATGGTTGCTCTACCACGCCGTGCCGAAACGGATATTTACACGCAGGAACAGGCCGCCGAATTACCGGTAGAAGGCAATAAACACATTGCCCTACTTTGGATTCTATTAGGGCTACTTATTTTACCTATGGCAACTCGCATGGTTATTGATAATGCAACTGTTATTGCCCGCATTTATGGTATTAGTGAATTAGTTATCGGGCTTACTGTACTTGCGGTCGGTACCAGCCTGCCAGAATTAGCAACCTCGATCGCAGCCGCATTCAAAGGTGAAGATAACATTGCATTCGGAAATATTATAGGTTCAAATATATTCAATATATCAACTGTTTTGGGCCTTCCCGCATTACTCTCACCAGCAGCTATTTCTCCTGAATCTTTCCGTCGTGACTTTTGGGTAATGATGGTAGCCAGCATAATATTTACTGCATTTTGTTTGGGTCGTAAACACCGATTAAACCGATTTAAAGGTGTCCTGTTATTAAGCTGTTTTATCGCTTATTTTATCATACTGTTTATTTCCGATTACAGCGTTG
Organism: Photorhabdus namnaonensis; assembly: GCF_001684335.1. GTDB lineage: Bacteria > Pseudomonadota > Gammaproteobacteria > Enterobacterales > Enterobacteriaceae > Photorhabdus > Photorhabdus namnaonensis. The sequence continues at coordinate 39,748 of NZ_LOIC01000060.1, read as the reverse complement.
AATAAACACAAATAAGTAGGAAAAAGAAATGCCTAAGATTGATTTTCAGCAAGCGGGTAAAAAAGTATTAGACATAGAACGTGATGGATTGGCAGAACTTGTACAATATATTAATGAAGATTTTGCTCGTACCTGTGAACTGATGTTCAACTGCGAAGGTAAAGTGATTATCATGGGGATGGGCAAATCCGGCCACATTGGGTGTAAAATTGCTGCGACTTTCGCCAGCACCGGTACTCCATCCTTTTTCGTTCATCCGGGAGAAGCCAGCCACGGCGACCTCGGCATGATTACACCTAAAGATATTGTTTTAGCCATCTCAAATTCTGGTGAGTCCAGTGAAATTTTGTCACTGATCCCGGCATTAAAACGCCAAAAAATTCCCCTTATCTGCATGACTAATAATTACCACAGTAGTATGGGGAAAGCCGCAGATATCCACCTGTGTATCAAAGTTCCACAGGAAGCCTGTCCTCTAGGTTTGGCTCCTACAACCAGTACTACTGCAACGTTGGTTATGGGCGACGCTTTAGCGGTTGCATTGCTCCAGGCACGCGGCTTTACCGCTGAAGATTTCGCCCTATCACATCCAGGCGGCACTCTTGGACGCAAACTTTTGTTACTGGTGAGTGATTTGATGAATACAGGCGATGATATTCCAAAAGTTCATCGTGATGCGTCCTTACGGGAAGCACTACTCGAAATCACCCGACAAAAATTAGGTATGACCGTCATTTGCGATGAAAATATGTATATTGATGGTATTTTTACTGATGGTGACTTACGGCGAGTGTTTGATATGGGAGTCGATTTGTACAATGTCAAAATTTCGGATGTTATGACAACAGGTGGTATCCGTATCAAACCGCATACCCTTGCAGTTGATGCATTGAACCTAATGCAGTCGCACCATATCACCTCTTTACTGGTCGCAGAGGAAAATAAATTGCTTGGGGTATTACATATGCATGACCTGCTGCAAGCTGGTGTGGTTTAACCGGAGAAAACGCCTTAATGAGCCAATTAGTTTATTTGGACACCTGTTATGGTCCAGTGAGTAAAGATGTTATTGAAAAAGCCCGCAAAATCCGCTTGTTGATTTGCGACGTTGACGGTGTTCTGTCCGATGGCTTGATATATATGGGCAATAATGGTGAAGAGTTAAAAACATTTAATGTTCGGGATGGTTACGGCATTCGCTGCTTAATTACTTCAGGAATCGAAGTCGCTATTATTACCGGCCGTACAGCGAAATTGCTGGAAGATCGAGCAAACACACTAGGGATTACACATCTTTACCAAGGACAAAGTGATAAGGTTTTGGCGTACAAAGAATTGTTAGATAAACTGGGATTAAAACCAGAACAGGTTGCTTACATCGGTGATGATCTGATTGATTGGCCGGTCATGGAACAAGTGGGGTTATCTGTCGCTGTGGCAGATGCACATCCATTACTCTTGCCAAAAGCGAATTATGTCACCCAAATTGCAGGGGGACGTGGTGCGGTAAGGGAACTTTGTGATTTGGTGCTTTTCGCTCAGAATAAGCTGGAAGAGGCCAAAGGATTATCAATATAGTAGGTTGAAGTGAAACAAGAATGGATAGAATCAAATCCTGGTCGGTGATAACTCTGATATTAATCATCCTGGCGTTAATTGGCTGGAACTTATCTGATTCAGATGAGATTAAATCATCTTCTGCTACAGATAACAGTCAGCCAACCTATCAAAGTCAGGAAGCTATAACTTTTGTTTATGACCCTACGGGGAAACTGACGTATAAACTGGTCGCTGATGACGTCCAAAATTATGCAGAGTCAAAACTTACCTGGTTTACCAAACCAGTGTTGATTACTTATGACTCAAATGCCATTGCTACATGGACAGTTCGAGCTAACAAAGCCAAACTGACTAATGACAGAATGCTCTATCTTTACGGAGACGTACAGGTTGACAGTCTGACTAATACGTCACAATTACAACGTATTACCACAGAGAACGCTATCATCAACCTGGTAACTCAGGATGTTTCATCTGACGATCAGGTCACACTGATTGGGGTCGGGCTAAAATCCGTCGGTATGAAAATGCGCGGCAATCTGCGGAACAAAACCGCTGAACTGATTGAAAAGGTTAACACCTACTATGAAATCCAACATGAAAAACAGAATCCGTAATGCTTTTATTGCCAGCGCCATCTTTGCAGTCAGCCTTCCTGCTCTGGCACTGAAAGATGACACCCAGAAACCTATTTCTATCGATTCTGTTAAACAAGCCCTTGACATGACAGGGAACACTGCCACATTTACAGAAGATGTGATCGTTAAACAAGGTTCCATCGATATCCGCGCTGACAAAGTTGTTGTAACTCGTCCAGACGGCGACTCTAAGAAAATGATTATTGAAGCATTTGGTAATCCGGTCACTTTCTATCAGCTACAGGACAATGGCAAACCAATCAAGGGCCGCGGTTCTAAAATGCGTTACGAAATGGATAAAGAGCTGGTTACACTGACTGGCAATGCCTATTTGGAACAGCTAGACAGCAATATAAAAGGCGATCGTATCACCTATCTAGTCCCAACTCAGCAGATGGAAGCGTTTAGTGATAAAGGTAAACGAGTGACAACCGTCCTTCTCCCTTCTCAATTACAAGAAGAAAGCCCTGGGGCTAATAACAAGAGTAAATAACGATATATATGGCAATACTAAACGCAGAAAACCTGGCAAAAGCTTACAAAGGCCGTAAGGTCGTTGAAAATGTCAGCCTAAACGTGAGTTCCGGCGAAATTGTTGGCCTGCTTGGTCCGAACGGCGCCGGGAAAACGACGACTTTCTATATGGTCGTCGGTATCGTTTCACGGGATGCCGGGACAATCACCATTGATAATGAAGATATTAGCCTACTGCCACTTCACGAACGGGCACGCCGTGGTATTGGTTATTTGCCTCAGGAAGCTTCTATTTTCCGCCGTCTAAGCGTATTCGATAACCTGATGGCTGTATTGGAAATCCGCCAGGATCTGACTCAAGAGCAACGAAAAGAACGTGCCGAAGAGCTGATGGAAGAGTTCCATATCAGCCATCTACGTGACAGTCTTGGCCAATCGCTTTCCGGAGGTGAACGCCGCCGCGTAGAGATTGCCAGAGCGCTCTCAGCCAATCCTAAATTTATTTTGCTGGATGAGCCTTTTGCCGGCGTAGATCCTATCTCGGTCATCGATATCAAGAAAATCATTCAGCATTTGAGAGATTATGGGCTAGGGGTCCTTATCACAGACCACAATGTCCGTGAAACATTGGATGTATGCGAACGTGCTTATATTGTCAGCCAAGGGCATCTGATTGCTCACGGCACACCTAATGATATTCTTAATAATGAACAGGTGAAGCGCGTTTATTTAGGCGAAGGTTTCCGGCTCTAATTAGCCAGGAGAATTGATTTAACGCTATGAAGCAAAGTTTGCAACTCAGGCTTAGTCAGCAACTGGCTATGACACCACAGCTCCAACAAGCTATTCGTTTGTTGCAACTTTCTACGCTTGAACTCCAGCAGGAAATACAACAAGCGCTAGAAATGAACCCTTTGCTTGAACAGGATGAAGATCATCAGGAAATCGGCAATCAGGAACTTCCCGATAACGAAACGGAAGCTATGGATACGCTTGATGCCTTGCAACAAAAGGATATGCCAGACGAGTTACCCTTGGATGCCAGTTGGGATGAAATTTACACCGCTGGCACACCTTCCGGGACACGTAATGACTATAACGACGACGAACTGCCGCTTTACCAAGGTGAAACCGTTCAAACCTTGCAAGACTATTTAATGTGGCAAGCAGAGCTCACCCCTTTCACGGAAACAGATGCGGCCATTGCGACATCAATCATTGATGCCGTAGATGACACTGGCTATCTCACTGTGCCATTAGAAGATATTCTTGCCAGCATTGGCGACGATCAACTCACTCTAGAAGAAGTGGAAGCGGTGCTAAAACGGATACAACATTTCGATCCTATCGGTGTCGCCGCTCGTGATTTAAAAGATTGTCTACTGGTCCAGCTATCAATGCTTCCGCCAGAAACACCTTGTCTGAAAGAGGCAAAACTGATCGTTTGCGAACATCTGGAGCTATTAGGTCATCGGGATTTCCGCAATTTAATCCGTCTGAGTCATTTGAAAGAAGATACTCTGAAAGAGGTCATCAGTTTAATCCAGTCACTTGAACCGAAGCCCGGTCTGGCAATAAACACTGGCGAATCTGAATACGTCATCCCCGATGTACTGGTTCGAAAAGAGAGCGAACACTGGCAAGTAGAATTAAATACAGATAGTATCCCCCGTTTACACATTAATCAGCATTATGCAGAGCTTGGGCAACATACGCGCAATGAAAGTGACAGTCAGTTTATCCGTAATAACCTACAAGAGGCTAGATGGCTTATCAAAAGCCTGGAAAGCCGGAATGATACTTTGCTGAAAGTCGCGCGTTGCATTGTAGAGCAGCAACAGGAATTTTTTGAGCGTGGTGAAGAACATATGAAACCTATGGTTTTAGCTGACATTGCTTTCCAGGTTGATATGCATGAATCTACCATTTCCAGGGTGACTACCCAGAAATTCCTGCACAGCTCACGTGGTATTTTTGAATTGAAGTATTTTTTCTCCAGCCATGTCAATACAGAAAGTGGAGGCGAAGCCTCTTCAACTGCAATACGGGCTTTGGTGAAAAAACTGGTAGCAGCGGAAAACCCCGCCAAACCATTAAGTGACAGCAAACTGACGAGCATGCTAGCCGATCAAGGCATCATGGTTGCCCGACGGACTGTCACAAAATATCGAGAGTCGTTATCCATTCCGCCATCAAACCAACGTAAGCGTCTGGTTTGAAATGAACAGAGAAGGAAGACAATATGCAACTCAAAATAACCGGCCACAATATTGAAATTACTGATGCGTTACGCGACATTATCACGGCGAAATGCAGCAAACTGGATCAATATTTCGACAGGATCAACCTGACTCAGGTAATCCTCCGAGTGGAAAAGGTACAACAAATCGCCGAAGCTACTGTACACATTAACGGAGGTGAGTTGCACGCATCATCAGAACATGAAGATATGTATGCAGCAATTGATGGTCTGGTCGATAAACTGGCGCGTCAATTAACCAAACATAAAGACAAACTGAGACATCATTAACAGTTATTTAACAAAGAATGTAGTAACAACAGCGGAGTATTGCTGTAAAACAGTGCGCAAATACCGGATGTCACAGATATTCTATGGCATCCGGTATCAATGAGGCACCTAAGTGAATATAAAAAATGAATAATCAAGCAGATTTACTACTAAGCTCTGTGCTTTCCCTCACATGTACGCGCAATAATGTACATTGTTCGAGCAAAAAACGGGCTTTAGAGATTATCAGTGAGCTAGCATCTCAGCAGCTTAAGTTACCAGAAAATGTCGTATTCGAAGCAATATTAACCAGAGAAAAAGTAGGTACTACTGGAATTGGCAGTGGTATCGCTATCCCTCACGGTAAATTAGATGCAGAAAGCTCAGATCAAGCAGTCGGCGTTTTCCTAAATCTGGAACACCCCATTGCTTTTGATGCTATTGATAATCAACCAGTTGATTTGCTGTTTGCTTTACTGGTTCCAAGTGATCAATGCCAGACGCACTTACACACATTGTCATTGATCGCCAAACGTCTTGCAGATAAAAACCTCTGTCGCCGTTTAAGATCGGCACAAAGTGATGAAGAATTATACTCAATTATCACTGAATAACTGTTGCAGTGCATGGAGAGCAACAGATAAGAGTGGCTCATAATAACCACTGAGAAATTAAGGGGAGTCGCCTCATGGTGCTGATGATAGTCAGTGGCCGTTCCGGTTCAGGTAAATCCGTCGCCTTGCGCGCACTGGAAGACATGGGTTTTTATTGTGTAGACAACTTGCCGGTAGTATTACTACCAGAATTAGCAAATACGTTGGCTGACCGCGATATTTCCGCCGCAGTGAGTATTGATGTAAGAAACATGCCGGAATCTCCTGAGGTCTTCGAAGAAGCCTTGACTAAACTACCTGCGAGTTTCTCACCGCAATTACTGTTTCTTGACGCTGACCGTAACACGCTGATCCGCCGTTATAGCGACACTCGCCGTCTGCATCCGCTATCAAGCAAAAACCTTTCTCTGGAAAGCGCGATTGATCAAGAAAGCGATCTGCTGGAACCCCTTCGTTCAAGAGCGGATCTGATTATCGACACTTCCGAAATGTCAGTCCATGAATTAGCTGAGATGCTAAGAACGCGTCTGCTAGGCAAACGGGAACGTGAGTTGACAATGGTGTTTGAGTCTTTCGGCTTCAAGCATGGCATTCCAATTGATGCCGACTATGTTTTTGACGTACGTTTCTTACCAAACCCACACTGGGACCCTAAATTACGGCCAATGACCGGCCTTGATCGTCCCGTAGCCGCTTTCCTCGACCGTCATACGGAAGTGCATAACTTTATCTATCAAACCCGCAGTTATCTTGAACTCTGGCTGCCTATGCTTGAAACCAATAACCGCAGCTATCTGACCGTGGCTATTGGCTGTACCGGCGGTAAACATCGTTCCGTTTACGTGGCAGAACAGTTGGCCGATTACTTTCGCTCCCGAGGCAAAAACGTACAGTCGCGCCACCGTACTCTCGAAAAGCGAAAATAAATAATGACAGTCAAGCAGAGGCTTGAAATCAAAAATCGGCTGGGAATGCACGCCCGGCCAGCAATGAAGCTGTATGATTTAGTACAGCTCTTTGAGTCTCATGTTGTTTTACGCAATGATAGCCATGTTGAAGCCGAAGCTAGCAGTGTAATTGCTATGCTGATGCTGGATTCAGAAAAAGGCAGCTATATTGAAGTTGAAGCCAGCGGCCCAGATGAAGAACAGGCTCTCGCCGCCATTATTAATCTATTTAATTCGGGATTTGACGAAGAATAACGTTGCTCACTCACCTGTGGATTATCATATCCTTTACTGTTTTCATTAGCAGCACAAAACAGTTCGTGATCATGATCTCTTTCTTTTCCAGTAAGAACAGCCTACTATCAGGTTAACCATTTTAAATAACACCCCCCTCCTTATGGTGCGGGGTGTTATTTTGTGTTGGAGTCCATTTGGAGTGTGGTATGACTAAACCAGCAATTATCATCAACGAATTAGACGCAGAACGTTTAGATTCCCTGTTGGAACAGCCAGCGTTTGCAGATACTAGTATCGCTGACGCTTTAAATGAGGAGCTGGATCGTGCAGAGATTGTACCTCCAGCAGAAATTCCATCAGATGTTGTAACAATGAACAGCCGGGTTCGTTTTCTTGACCTAACAAGCAATGAAGAGCGGGTACGTACTTTAGTTTATCCAGCGTCACTGCAAGACAGTTCAGATCAGCTCTCTGTTATGGCTCCTTTAGGAGCTGCAATATTGGGCCTTCGTATCGGCGACGAAATCAGTTGGGCATTGCCAAACGGCGAAGAAACCCGAGTCAAAGTATTAGAATTACTTTACCAGCCAGAAGCTGCCGGCGATCTCCATCGTTAATTCAGCCAGCCCATTTGTCCGGGCTGACTAAAATAATCGGAAACGGGTATCTCTTATTGACCAGCGATACTCATTTCCGGTAGTAAGACTGAACCGCACTGGATATTACTGCGAGTTTCAATATCATCCCCAATAGTGACCATATTAGCCCACATATCTTTCAAATTACCGGCAATAGTAATCTCACTGACAGGATACTGAATCTCACCATTTTCTACCCAAAAACCAGCGGCCCCACGGGAATAATCGCCGGTTACTGCACTGACGCCCTGCCCCATCAGTTCAGTGACCACTAACCCTGTTCCCATTTGACGCAGCAAACCTGCGAAATCCTGACCTTGCCCTGCAATGCACCAGTTGTGAATTCCACCTGCATGGCCGGTACTTGCCATTCCTAGCTTACGGGCAGAATAACTTGTCAGAAGCCAGGTCTGTAATATCCCATCCTTAATGATGTCCCGATTACAGGTAGAAACACCTTCACTATCAAATGGAGAAGAAGCTAAACCTGCCAGTAAATGTGGCCGCTCTTCAATTGTCAGCCATGATGGCAGAATTTGTTTGCCCAGATGATCAAGCAAGAAAGAGGATTTCCGGTAAATACTGCTACCACTGATAGCGCCAACCAGATGACCGAAAAGGCCCGTTGCAACCTCCGCAGCAAACAACACCGGCGCTTTCATAGTCGGCAATTTACGTGGCGACAAACGAGATAACGCACGGCGAGCACATTCCTGCCCAACCCATTCTGGCGATTTTAAATCTTCAAAACGACGACTAATGGTATACGCATAGTCCCGTTCCATATCGCCATCAAGTTCAGCAATCACACAACTCGACATAGAGTGACGACTGGAACAATAGCTTTGCAACATACCGTGGCTGTTACCAAACACTCTGATGCCATAATGGCTGTTAAAACTGCCGCCTTCGGTATTGGTAATTCGCTTATCGGCCTGTAATGCCGCTTGCTCTGCACGAGCTGCTAGTTCAATCGCGTTATCAGTATCCAATTCTGTTGGATGGAACAGGTCAAGATCTGGTGCTTCAAACGCCAGTAACGCTTTATCTGCCGGGCCAGCACAGGGGTCCTGAGAGGTATAGCGAGCGATATCAATCGCTGCCTGAACAGTACGAGCAATGGCGTCCGGGCTTAAATCTGTCGATGATGCGCTACCTTTACGTTGCTGATGGTAGACGGTAATCCCCAGCGCACCATCGCTATTGAATTCTACATTTTCTATTTCACCAAAGCGGGTACTGACACTAATACCCGTTGTTTTATTAACCGCGACCTCCGCAGCATCACAACCCGCTTTTGCCAGCTCTAGTGCCTGTGAAACTGCATTTTCCAGTTGTTTGCGTTGTTCCGCAATTTGATCCGTGATTTTCATTAATTACCCGTAATTTGATGAATAAAGGGAAAATCTGTCGGGAAAACAGGGCCATTTTATCCACACAGTCAATGCCGAGTGGTAATCAGACGTTTTTCCCAGTTACAATACACAATATTAGGATGTTAACACCCACCGGGCTACAGGTCATGCACCAAAAATCAACCTGCCAGCTCCGGCCTTTTTAAAAGGAAAACCACTATGGCAAAGCAGCCTGAAGATTGGCTCAATGATTCTCCCGCTGAAGAGGAAGAAGAAGAGATAATTTGGGTCAGTAAAAGCGAAATTAAACGTGATGCCGAAGCATTGAAAAAGCTGGGTACAGAATTGGTTGAGCTCAGCAAAAGTGCGCTTGAACGCGTTCCGTTAGATGAGGATCTGCTGGCCGCCATTGAACTTGCACAGAAGATAAAAAGAGAGGGGCGCCGTCGCCAATTACAATTTATTGGCAAACTGCTGCGTACCCGGGATGTCGAGCCAATTACCACCGCGCTTGATAAACTGAAAAATCGTCATAATCAGCAAATCACTCTGTTCCATAAACTGGAAGAATTACGCGATAAATTGATTGATGGCAATGACGATGTTATTGATGAAGTAGTGGCGTTATTCCCACAAACCGATCGCCAGCAATTGCGTACTTTGATCCGCAACGCCAAAAAAGAAAAGGCGGCAAATAAGCCACCTAAATCTTATCGCCAGATTTTCCAGTATCTTAAAGATATGGCTGAATCCGCTTAACGACCTAAAACCCGTAAGGTTCTAATTTCTGTTAGGGGAAAATATTAAAACTCAATTCCCCTTCCAGTTCTTCTTCTGCTTCTTCAAACAAAAGCACTAACGAGGAGAAATCGCGTTCTTTCTGCTGCGTAAAATGGATGAAATTGACCTCTACAGGTAACTCAATTCCTCCTGTCACAACATCCCACAAAGCATCCAAATTACTACCAAACTCGTCTCCTAACTCAAATTGTTCAGAAAACTGCTGATAGAACATTTTCAGATCAGGGATACGGTCAAAATCAAACTCCACTTTATGCATAGAATTACTCCATTAAGGTAAAACTTTTGTAATGATCCAACGTCAGATAAATCAGACCATCAGATGAATAAAGCAATCTGTCACTCCCTCTGTGCCCACAACGGTAGTTAACATCCGCTTCAAACCACTGACGTTTCGGTTTCATTGGCAGCCTCTTTTCACGGTTAGTAAATTTGTCGCCACCAATTGCTCTACCCGGCAGAACCTGACATAAATTTCCCTGTTTTGCATTCCAGCCAAGGTCGCGGGCCTGCTTTTTAGTAATATAAATATCGGGTAATTTATTATTCTGTCGTAAGTAAGCCACTACGTTATTCTGTTCAGTTAACCCTTCAATCCGTTGTATTGCTGAGGTACCCCCATCTGTTTCTGGAGCCTGCAACAGCGTCTTATCAACATCTTTAGCAAAAGTACCACAAGCCACAACCAAAACAGTCAGTAACACACCTGCTAGCCAAGTCTTCTTCATGACTATCCTTATATGATCTATCTCGGATAAACAGCCAAAAATCAGGCTGTTCCTCCAACGGTCAAGTTGTCCAGTTTCAAAGTAGGCTGACCAACACCAACAGGTACGCTCTGGCCCTCTTTGCCACAAACCCCGACACCTTTATCTAGATCAAGATCGTTCCCTACCATAGAGATCTGCTGCATCGCCTCAATACCGGAACCGATAAGGGTCGCACCTTTCACTGGTTTGGTAATTTTACCGTTCTCAATCAGATAAGCCTCAGATGTCGAGAACACGAATTTACCGGAAGTGATATCCACTTGACCACCACCAAAATTTGGCGCATATAAACCATTTCGCACACTACCGATAATCTCTTCCGGTGTGGAATGACCCGCCAGCAAATAGGTATTAGTCATACGAGGCATTGGTAGATGAGCATAAGATTCACGGCGACCATTGCCAGTCGGCGCGACACCCATCAGACGTGCATTCATTTTGTCCTGCATGTAACCTTTCAGAATGCCATTTTCAATTAATACATTGTATTGTCCAGGAACGCCTTCATCATCAATTGTCAATGACCCACGACGACCTTTTATCGTGCCATCATCAACCACAGTACAAAGTTCTGACGCGACCTTCTCACCAATCTGACCAGAAAACACCGAAGTACCACGGCGGTTAAAATCACCTTCCAGCCCATGACCAACCGCTTCATGCAGCAACACGCCCGGCCAACCTGCCCCTAGAACAACCGGCATAGTACCAGCGGGTGCTGCAACAGCGGAAAGGTTCACCAGTGCCATACGAACAGCTTCACGGGCAAATTGTTCTGCGCGGATTTGACCACTAACCACTTCCAGAAAATATTCATAACCGTAACGGCCGCCGCCACCACTGCTGCCGTGTTCACGTTTACCGTTATCTTCCACCAGCACCGTGACAGATAAACGAATGAGAGGACGAATATCAGCCGCCAAAGTCCCATCGGTCGCCGCGACCAACACTCGTTCATAGATCCCTGTCAGACTGGCATTGACCTCCTGTACTCTCGGATCTTCCGCTCGAGCCACCTGATCCACACGCTGCAATAACGCGATCTTTTCTTCACGGGAAAAACTTTGCAGCGGATCAATTGCCGCATAAAGCGGAGAATAGGTCACTTCGCCAAAGGTATGGACTTTACCATTCCCGTTTTCATGGACAATGCTACGGGCAGCCTGTGCGCTTTGTTGCAACGCATTCAATGTGATCTGGTCTGCATAAGCGAAACCCGTTTTTTCACCACTGATTGCCCTAACACCAACCCCCTGATCAATATTATAGGAACCATCCTTAATAATCCGATCTTCCAACACCCAAGATTCATGGTAGCTGGATTGAAAATAGAGATCGGCATAATCCAGCCGACGTTCAGTCATTTGACCAAGTACTGAAAACAGATCTTGATGGCTTAATTTATTTGCAGCCAGTAAGTGTTCACTGACAGTAGTTAAACTCATAATTGCTACTCTTTAATTTGCGGTATTTTTTCAATCAAGGAAGTCAACTGCGGCCGGAAGCGGTTATGTTTCACCACTTTCATTTGCTCACGCATAATCTTCAAGCTATCTGCCCTGACATTCAGTTGTAGTGCACTGACTGCATCGGGGTTTTTCTTAATCACTTTCCCCCAACCATCCACTGCCATTGAGTGACCCCACGTCTGACGGGTTCCATGTACACCAACCTGAGCCGGCGCTAACAGGATACATTGGTTTTCAATAGCACGAGCCCGTAACAGTGGCTCCCAATGCGCTTTTCCTGTCAAACGAGTAAACGCCGCAGGAACAGATATTAACTCAGCGCCTTGCTCACGTAACGCCTGAAACAACCCAGGGAAGCGTAGATCATAACATATGGTCATCCCGAGACGGCCAATAGGGGTATCCACAACGGTAATATGTTCCCCACGTTGGAAAACGGACGATTCGTTATATGATCCATGTTCATCATTAATATTGACATCAAACATATGGATTTTGTCGTAACGGGCGCAAATCTTACCCTGATCATCAAACAACAAGCTACTACTGGTGAGCCGTTCAGGATTTTCACGACTGATAAGCGGCATAGAACCGATTAATAACCAAACACCATAACGGCGGGCAATCTCACTGACAGCTTGCTGCAAAGGCCCATGCCCCTGTTGTTCCGCATGCTTACGATAGCTATCAGCATTAGCAAACAACAATGCATTTTCCGGGGTCATAACAAACTTGATAGTATCTGGCAACTGCTTAATTTGCTGTTCAATTTGCGCCAAATTATGTTTGATATTCTCACCGCTACATAACTGCAAGAGTGCAACATTGACGTTTCTCATGTTCCTCTATTCTCCTTAAGCTGACGCAGAACTTCATCAATTTTCGGTTGTTCAAGATTACCAGTAATCCGGTAACGAATAACCGATATCTTATTCCATAACGGCCCCAAGACCTTGGTCGCCGCGAATAATGCAGCGCCAGCCATCGGATTGATGACAAAAGCCGTCGCTACCCCCACAGTAGCAGAAATCTCTGGCGTGACGATGGCTTCTATATTGATCTGCTGGCGAACAAGATCAATCTCACCTTTCGTTATCACATCGGCAATCAACCCATCGACCCGTAAGTTTTCAGTCTTGAGTATCCCATTTTTTACTGAAACATCACCACGAATTGAATCAAATTCAAAATCCTGGCTAAAGGTATCGCTGAAATCGAGCTGTAATTTACGTAACAGAGCATCAAAACTGACTAATTTTAGTAACTGGCCAGCACCTCCACCGCCCAATTTTTCAATAGCGCCTTTGCCTAAGTTGCTTTTAAGATTGCCATTCAGCGTTTGGAAATTGGGTTTCCACGGTGTATCCCACCAATTAAAATCAAAACGGAAGGTAAACGGTGAATTTACAATCGGTACAACTATACCAAGGTAAGATGCCATCTCATCAAACTTTTCACCAGAAAATTGCCCCATAATACGAGTATTATTCCCTACCGCACCTTCTTGCCAACGACCTGCCAAATTCAGTTTACTGACACTGTTTTCTACTATTCCATCTCTTAATACAAGCGAATTACCTTCTGGAATCAGGGAACCAGACACCTTCCCAAGCTTCAATCCCATAATCCAACATTCAGAACAGATGATATCTAATGAAGGCCATTGGTTCAGCGAATAACGCAGAGTTGTACCTGTCTGAGATTGTTTAGGTAAATCGGATTCAGCTTGCTGAGAGCTATATTGCAAAGGATTATAGTAAAGATAGCTCAAATTCATTTGCCAAGGGCCACTATTACGGATATTAAGTTTACCGTTGATTTCCCGGCTATTAGCAGTGACCTGCGTTCCCCAAAACTGTTTTTCCACATCCAACGATAACTGATTCCAACGCTGTCCCCCCACATCCAGTGATGGAAGTGATATATAAAGATGCTGTGGCAACATTGACATACCTGCCAATGAAGAACCAGAAGCTAGAGGCGCAATCAGTCCTAACCACTCTTCACCCTCAATTGCCGGAAGATTCAATTCCAATAGGGATTTTTCAGGTAAATCAGGAATGTTGTTACTGTTACTTTGTAAAATTCCTCGTGATAGTTGAGTGTTTTTCCCTGCCAAACGCCATTGAGTATTAAATGCATACTGTTTATCTAAAATGCCTTTTACTCGCAACTGCTCCATATCACCATCAGCCAGAATATGAAGAGTGCGCAGTTCATCCGCTTTCAAGGCAGATAAATGACTATCCACTTGTGATAAATCAGCGTCGATTTTCACATCATATTGAGGCTTCCTCTGAAACGGCAAACTAATACCAACCTTTCCTTGCCAATCAACAGAGCCAGAAAATACTTTAGCAATCTCCGGTGAAAATCCAGATAATTTTGCAAGAGCCCAACGCGCATTCAGGCCAACATTGACTCGATAATTTTTGGGTAAACTCTCGGTAGAAAAATCAACTGTAACAGGCTGTCCAAGCCATTGAGCCGATAATTTGCCACTTTGTAAATTACCATTATTAAAGCGAAACCGGCCACTCACATTTCTCATTTCGCTGCTTAGGGGCTTAATCAACAAGTGATTATTTTTTAAAGTCACCTCACCGCGAGCATCCACATTGCCACCATTGAGAGGAATATCCAAATGCAAATTACCCGCGATCTGACCACCGACCTGTAATGTCTCCAGTGTTTCACCAACAGAATTTGCTAACGGGCTGCGGGTAAAATATTCATGAATATCTTTGCCATCTCCCAGAAGATCAGTATCGATTAATAATTTCTTATTACGATAATTAGGAATTACCGCTGACAGATTACTGGCTTTCACTTTACCGAGTGCCGTTTGCGGAGCAAGCATCCATAGACCGTTATTCTGGAAATTAAGATCAATATTGAGATCCAGCAGTGCCGGCCAATTTGGTTGATACTGGAAAGTCGCATGACGCAATGGAGCAAAAACTTGAAACTGCCCATTATTCTTTGCAAATGGGAAATCTTTTGGATTGCCTTGAAAAACAAAAGTCGCGTTTTCTATCTGCCCTTTAATAATTGAAGCTGTCAGATAGTCAGTCAAAGGCGTCCCCATCAAAGGTTCTGGAAAATATCGCCAGGCATCACCCGCATCATAAACCCGCACTCCCGCCAGAATACTCAGCGCCGGAGGCTGTTCTTTAGGCTGTTGATAACGAAAATCACCATTGACCCACAATGATTTCCCTTGCAAATCCAACCCTTGACTCCAGAGTTGTAAACCCCGCTCACCTTGCCGCCAGAGTATTTCGCCATGACTTTGGGATATCTCAAACGGTGCCCGGAACATATCGCGGTAATCAACGACACTATCCTTCAACGCAAAACTCAGTCTACCTTGCCGCAAGCTGCCATTGAGAGAACCAGAGAAATTATCGATAGAAGGCAATTCCTGCCAGCGTTGCCAACTAACATTTTGCCATTGCATACTGATTCGGGAATCATCTGCTATTTTGGGTGTAATATCGAGGGCAAGATACTTTACCAATCCTTGTGGCTGACGACGCTGCCAATCCTTCACCAGATCAGAAGTCAAAAAAGAAAAAGTCGGTAAAATGCTACTTAGCCGTTCAAGTTGAATATTTTTCGCCCGAACACGCCAATGATCATGACCATCAACTCTCTTGGCTTTCGGCAGATAGAGCACTGATACTTTTCCTGACGGCCATTGCTGACTATCAGTGATCAAATTTGCCAGCTCAGGTACATCAAACAACCAACCACCATCTTGACGGCGCATCCGTAACACCAGATCACTGACAGAAAGGTTGTGAGATTTGTTAGCAACTTTCCAATTAGCTTCTCCCTGACGGAGTTGCAGTTGGCCGCCATCAATTCGACCCTCTTTAAGCATAATCCAACTAGACAAACTAAACTCAGCATCCTTCAACCCAGTATTATCCTGCAACCAATGACTTAACCACGGATGAATATCGACCTTATCTGCCTGCAAATAAATGGTCCCGTTATCCAACACGCCATTAGTGTCATGCAAATCAAATTTAACTTGTATATTCCCATGCTGATTATTGATAGAAGAGAGACTAATTTTCCCTTGAGCACGGTGACGATTATCTTTATTCAGCCAAGTTAATTGTGGTAACAACAGATCAGCACGTTCACCAGAGGGAGTAAGGAAAGTAAACCGGCTATCTTGCAGATTAAAATGATCAAACTGCTCCAGAAACAGATCAGAAAATAGATCCGATTGGGAAAACATATTACCGCTTTGATCCTTAAATAGCGGTTGATGGTAATCTACCTGTAACTGATAAAAAGTAAGATCGCGAAAATTCCAACGCATTCTTAACAAAGATAACCAGATATCCAATGCAACCGTGATCTTTTTGGCTTTCACATCTGCATTTGCCGTTTTTACAGTGATATCACGTAATTCAAAAACAGGCCCGAAAGATTCCCATTCTCCCGCAATATATCCAGCATCAATAGGTACACCAATAATTGACTCAACTTTAGCGAATAATTGTGGGCGGTAATCATTAATATGTGGCAGTAGAAAACGTAATCCACTGACAAGCAAAGCCACAATAATAATGACTATTGCGGCTGTCGCTAATAATACTCCCGGCAGTCGCCTCACACATATCTCCTTGGTTACCAATGCTGTTATGTCAGCAAATTTGGATGGTTACATCATAACTACGTCAAATTGTTCCTGACTGTAGAGCTGTTCTGTCTGAACTTTTACCTGTTTGCCGACAAAAATCTCCACTTCCGCCAGTGCATGAGATTCCTCGCTTTTCAGCGCTTCGGCCACTGCTGGCGAGGCATAAATAAGGAAACGATCGGCGTCGACTGCCCGGTGCACACGCACAATTTCACGCATAATCTCATAACAGACAGTTTCAACCGATTTTACGGTTCCTCTTCCTTTACAAGTAGGACAATCGCTACAAAGTATATGTTCTATACTTTCACGAGTCCGCTTGCGGGTCATTTCCACCAATCCGAGTTGGGAAAAACCATTAATCGTCGTCTTAACACGATCTTTACTCAGAGCCTGCTCAAGAGAAGCCAATACCCGTCGACGATGTTCTTCGCTATTCATATCGATAAAATCGATAATAATAATACCACCCAGATTACGCAGCCTTAATTGCCTGGCAATAGCTTGCGTCGCCTCAATATTGGTATTGAAAATAGTTTCTTCCAAATTGCGATGCCCAACAAATGCACCGGTATTAATATCAATTGTGGTCATCGCTTCAGTTTGGTCAATAATTAAATAACCACCTGATTTTAATTCAACTTTTCGATCAAGTGCTCGCTGAACTTCATTTTCTACATCAAACAGATCGAATATAGGCTGATTACCGTTATAAAGTTCCAATCTGGCTGTCATTTTAGGAATATATTCGCGAATAAATTCCTGTAACTGAGTAAACGTTAAACGAGAATCCACACGAATACGATCAAGGGCCGCACCGGCGAAATCTCGCAAAATACGATGGGCCAGAGCCAATTCGCCATAAAGTTTATTTTTAGTGATATTGCGCTTTTTACGCTCCATCACCTTACTCCATAGACGTTTCAAGAAAGCCGCATCCTGAGCTAATTCTTCGTCGCCAACGCCCTCGGCAGCCGTTCTAATAATGAAACCGCCATATTCATCACAATAGTCAGCGACAATATTTTTCAGCCGATTACGCTCGCCTTCACTTTCAATACGTTGTGAAACCCCGACATGAGAAGCTCCGGGCATAAATACCAGATAGCGGGAAGGTAAGGTAATATCCGTAGTTAGCCGAGCGCCTTTAGTACCAAGGGGATCTTTCACCACTTGAACCATTAAATCTTGTCCCTGACGAACCAACTCAGCAATATCTTTGACATGAAAGTTCTTTTGCTCCTCACCGGCAATACATTCCGTGTGAGGCACAATATCTGAAGCATGAAGGAAGGCGGCTTTTTCCAGACCAATATCAACAAAAGCAGCCTGCATCCCCGGTAATACCCGACTTACACGACCTTTATAAATATTGCCGACAATTCCCCTTTTAACTTCCCTTTCAATATGGATTTCTTGCAAAATCCCACCATCAATGTAGGCAACACGTGTTTCGGACGGTGTGATGTTGACTAATAACTCTGCTGTCATGTGTTCCCCTCCCCATCAACTAACACAAAAAACTTTGTGATTAATTCGTGCGTTTCCACCAATGGCAGACCAACAACTGAGTGATAACTCCCATTCAACGTTTTAACAAAGCAACCCGCTTTTCCCTGAATACCATAAGCACCCGCTTTGTCCATCGGCTCACCGGTTGCTACATAATCCAAAATTTCCTGCGTGGATAATTGGCGAAAGGTTACATCTGTAACGACTATATCACTTAAGGTACGCTGACTATCTGATAAAGCAATAGCTGTAATCACCTGATGACACTGACCAGAAAGCGCACTAAGCATTTCAACAGCATGTTGTTCACTACGCGGTTTTTCGAGAATCTTACCATTCAATACAACAACAGTATCCGCTCCCAACACCAGAAAATCCTCTGGTGCAATAGCAACTCCCGCCAGAGATTTATCTTTTGCTAATCGGCTAACATACTGACGCGGAGTTTCACCCTCTTGCCATTGCTCCTTTACCTGAGGAGAAAGAATTTCAAATTTAAAGTCCAATAATTCAACCAGCTCACGCCGCCTTGGTGAACCGGAAGCCAGATAAAGGGTTTTCATGATGATATCGTCCTTACTACTACCTATCTCATTAGGCTATTTCATTTGCCATTTTGAACCCAGAGCAGAGTTTAATCCTCACGTACATTATGTACGCTCCGATTATACACACTACTCATATCCTCAAGTTACTTGGAAAGAATGGCCTGCATCAGTAACGCCTGCTGGAATAAGCTCTATCAGGACATTAAAAACTGCGATCCGACCACTAGTGTACATTAAACTGACGACGGATTTTTCGCATTAACAGGAACAACCACGGCCAAAGAATACCATTGACCAAACTGTTCCAGAATACTTCTGGATGAAAAGCAACATTTGATAACAAAAACTCCGCCCAAAAAACACTGAAATCCATCAGTATCGATAAAGCAACGACGACCAAAGCCTGCTGCCAAAGCGCCATATTGCGGAACAATTGAAACTTAAATGACACCAAATAACTCACAAGGCTGTAAGACAAAGCGTTAACACCCAGTGTCGCCCCCTGAATCAAATCTACGATGATCCCCAATACAAAACCGGTACCAACGCTGACTCTATGAGGTAACGCCATCACCCAATAAATCAACAATAGTGCCGACCAGGTTGGCCGATACATATAAATTTGCTCCGGCCACGGCATAATTTGCAGCACCATTGCAATCAAGAAAGATAACCAAATGATCCAACGCCCATGACTCCGGTATTGATTCATTAACGATTTCCCGAATTTATAAATTTAGCAGACGTTATTGTCGATTCAGCATTTTTCACTCTTTCTGTTGTCTTGGTTGTTTCATCAGAAACAGACGATGGCGCTGGTGGTCCCATTTCATTTGCATGCGGCAATACCTGAGGCATCATTTGCATTAAACGTTCATTAGCTACACGATAAACCTCTGAGGGAGGCAGTGGTTCAGATGGATTATTATCCGCCCCCCACAATAACAACAAATAACGCAAACGCTGTAATTCTGCTGTTGGCCGAGCATGAATCACCGTATAGGCCCGCTGATTATCGACTTTAACTGACGAAACCACCGCCACCGGATAACCTTCCGGGAAGCGGCCGCCTAACCCAGAAGTCACCAGCACATCCCCAACCCGAATATCTGTGTTGCTTGGTAATGACTCAAACTGCAAATCATCAGCGCAACCCGTACCAGCAATAATCGCCCTGATATCATTACGTAAGACCTGGATTGGCAAAGCATGGGTCGTATCACAAATCAGTAATACCCGGCTAGTAAACTGACTGACAGCAACCACCTGACCCACAATGCCTTTATCACTGATAACAGGTTGCCCTTCATAAACGCCTTCCCTTGATCCCTTATCGATGACGACCTGATCACTATAAGGATTAGCCCTACCGGAGATCACCTGCGTCACCATCATGTGTTCATCCTGACGTAAAGGCGACCCCAATAGCTCACGCAAGCGGGAGTTTTCCTGTTTAAGCTGCCCTAATAACAGCATATCACTGTTTTTCATCAATAATTCTTGGCGTAAAGCACGATTTTCCAATCGAAGTTGTTCACGGGAGGCAAGGGTTTCTGACACACCATCAAGCACTTGACGCGGGCCATTGGCGAGAAAATAAAATGGACTAACTACCGTATCCATATAATTACGAACTTTACTGAGAGCATCAAGACGGCTGTCTGCCACAACCAAAGCAATGGCAACAATAACAGCAAAGAAAAGTCGTAATTGCAGGGAAGGCCCCCTGCTAAAAATTGGCTTCATAAGCTGCGCTATTCCAAACTGTACTGTTTCATAAACAATGGAATTCCCAGACAGCAATAGCAAGGAGGTCTGAGCTGCCCGTCATTCCTCCCTCACTTGCAAGTTAACACTCACTCCTCGCTGAAGAGCTCACCGCCATGCATGTCGATCATTTCAAGTGCTTTCCCGCCACCACGGGCAACACATGTCAACGGATCTTCCGCAACAATGACTGGAATACCCGTTTCCTCTATCAGTAAACGGTCAAGATTGCGCAATAATGCACCACCACCAGTCAAGATCATGCCTCGTTCTGAAATATCGGAGGCCAATTCCGGCGGACATTGCTCAAGGGCGACCATGACAGCACTGACAATACCCGTTAAAGGCTCTTGCAGAGCTTCAAGAATTTCGTTGGAGTTAAGCGTAAAGCCGCGTGGCACACCTTCAGCCAGGTTACGACCACGAACTTCAATCTCCAACATCTCATCGCCAGGATAAGCAGAGCCGATTGTGTGTTTAATACGTTCAGCCGTCGCTTCACCAATCAGAGAACCATAATTACGACGAACATAATTGATAATCGCCTCATCAAAGCGATCACCACCGATACGCACAGACGAAGAATAAACAACCCCGTTCAAAGAGATAACCGCCACTTCTGTGGTGCCGCCGCCAATATCCACAACCATTGAGCCAGTGGCTTCAGAAACAGGTAAGCCAGCACCAATCGCCGCAGCCATAGGCTCTTCAATCAAAAATACTTCACGAGCGCCGGCACTGAGCGCCGACTCACGGATTGCCCGACGCTCAACCTGAGTTGCGCCAACAGGTACACAAACCAAAACTCGCGGGCTTGGACGCATGAAACTGTTGCTATGAACTTGCTTAATAAAGTGTTGCAGCATCTTCTCGGTAACATAAAAATCGGCAATCACGCCATCTTTCATCGGACGAATTGCCGCAATATTACCCGGTGTTCGACCCAGCATTTGCTTTGCTTCCTGCCCAACGGCAGCAACACTTTTCGATGAACCAGCACGATCCTGACGGATTGCGACAACAGAAGGTTCATTCAATACAATACCCTGACCTTTGACGTAAATAAGGGTATTGGCGGTACCCAAGTCAATAGACAAGTCGTTGGAAAACATGCCACGAAATTTTTTAAACATAGCGAAAGGATAATCCTGCAAGCTGGGGACGGAACGAAACCCGTCTACTCTACCAACCACATGAAGCAGCGACAAGGCGCACAAGCACCTGCTTCAATAAAAAAGTGGCTACGTTATTCATATCAACAACGCGATATTCTACGTTACTTCTCCCAAACGGAGCAGAAAAAAACTGCATAAAAATGGGTTAATTTTACCAATTGCTCCATAACGAAATGCAAGAACTGCCTGATTTTGCATAATTCAGCATTATGGCGCCACTGGTACCGTACCGGCTAAATCCGCTGCTGCTTTTTGACCAATAGTTATCCCGGTAAGCTCACATCAAGCTCATACCTATAAACTCATACCTCAGCTCACCATTACCTATACTTAAACTACAAGTAAGTAGTCTGTGTAGTGAGCAAATTAATGATGTAATAAACTGTGACTAAAATACAATACTTTCTGCTAAAAAATAATAAAAAACAGAATTTTCTGAAATAGAACACCATATGCAACAAAGCTGGAATATGACAATGGGATTACAGATAAAAATGCAAATAAATTCTGTTTTATAATCCATCAAAACTTTATTTTTTCTTATATACCTTATGTAAATCACCCATTTTTATCTATCCTTAATTGAATGACAAATCAATTACAGAGAACGGAACAATAATGAAAGCCCTGCTACTCAAACAACAACAGAACCAATTATCAGCATCCATTGAAGAAATTGACACAGCTCATCTTCCCAAAGGAGACGTTACCGTCGATATTCACTGGTCAACGCTGAACTATAAAGATGCATTAGCCATTACAGGTAAAGGAAAAATTATCCGCCAATTCCCAATGATACCGGGTATTGATTTCTCTGGCATTGTACACAGCACCGAAGATCCCCGTTTTCATATCGGTCAACATGTATTATTAACCGGCTGGGGGGTAGGAGAAAATCATTGGGGTGGTCTGGCGGAACAAGCCCGAGTTTCAGGAGAATGGTTAACACCCTTACCCGCCGGTTTAGATAGCAGACAAGCAATGATCATTGGTACTGCTGGCTTTACCGCCATGCTATGCGTTATCGCCTTGGAACAAGGCGGCGTTAAACCAGAAAGTGGTGATGTCATTGTGACAGGCGCCAGTGGTGGTGTAGGCAGTACTGCGATAGCCCTACTCTCACAACTGGGTTATTCCGTTGTCGCTGTTAGCGGCAGACCAGAAAATCATGAATATTTGTTATCTCTAGGGGCAAAAAAGGTTTTGCCGCGCCATGAATTTAGCCAACCACCTCGCCCACTGGAAAAACAACTTTGGGCCGGAGCCATCGACACGGTAGGCGATAATGTACTGGCAACAATACTGGCTCAAACTCACTATAACGGCACTGTTGCCGCCTGTGGCCTTGCCGGTAATGCAAATCTGCCAACAACAGTGATGCCATTTATCTTACGTAATGTACGTCTGCAAGGCGTAGAGTCTGTCACGGTTCCATCAGCCAAGCGACCTGCCGTGTGGCAACGCCTGCAAAAGCTATTACCGGCTTCTTTTTATCAGCGGGCAACGACAGAGATAACACTGGACCAAACTGTAGAATACGCCAATAAATTGATAGCTAACCAGGTTACAGGACGTACATTGGTAAGAGTTCGTTAAGAATTGTGATTAACCTCTAAAGTACAGTGGTTTTATTCTTGACATTTTTTCTGATAAGACCAGTATTTAGCTGCTAAATGCTACGATATCATTATAATGTCGCGCTTTATCGCCGAAATGAACTAAGTGGCTGTTACAAAAAGATGACAAATCGCTAATATCGGATTATGTTGGCGCATTGTTGACAAATTGCCGGAGATACCAGCACAATGGCAGACAAGTTTCACATTTTACTCCTCAATGGCCCTAACCTAAATATGTTAGGAACTCGGGAGCCTGATATTTATGGTAACTTAACACTTGGTGATATCGTCAGCAAAATGTCTGAAGAGGCCCATCAGTTAGGGGTCAAATTCAGTCACCTGCAATCCAATGCGGAATTTGAGCTGATAAATAGAATTCATTCTGCACAGGGTAATACCGATTTTATCTTGATTAACCCTGCTGCATTCACGCACACCAGCGTGGCACTGCGTGATGCATTGCTGACAGTGAAGATCCCATTTATTGAGATCCATCTCTCCAATGTTCACGCACGCGAGCCATTTCGTCATCACTCATATCTTTCAGATCTTGCTGTTGGTGTCATCAGCGGTTTAGGGGTAGATGGCTATAGCTTTGCATTACAGGCAGCGGTAAACCGCTTGTCAAAACTCAACTAATTAAACAGAAGAGTACGGAATCACACTCATGGATATTCGTAAGATAAAAAAACTGATCGAGCTGGTTGAAGAATCTGGCATCTCTGAACTGGAAATTTCTGAAGGGGAAGAGTCAGTGCGCATCAGCCGCGCATTAGCCCCCCAGAGTTTTCCGGCAGCTCAACAATATATTCCCGTTCAAGCACAACAACCTGCGTTAGCTGACGCTATCGCGCTTTCTCGCTCTCTGCCAGAAACAACCAACGACAAATCGGCTGCAATCGACGGTCACGTTGTTCGTTCCCCAATGGTAGGTACTTTCTATCGTACGCCTAGCCCGGATGCGAAACCATTTATCAACATCGGTGACCGTGTCAATGTAGGTGATACCCTCTGCATCGTTGAAGCAATGAAAATGATGAATCAGATCGAAGCCGACAAAGCAGGTGTGGTTAAAGCGATTCTTGTGGAAAGCGGTCAACCCGTTGAATTTGACGAGCCATTGGTCGTCATCGAATAACGAGGCGTTCCCATGCTTGATAAAATTGTAATTGCTAACCGTGGTGAAATTGCCCTGCGTATCCTGCGAGCTTGTAAAGAGTTGGGGATCAAAACCGTTGCGGTACATTCAGCTGCGGATCGTGACTTAAAACACGTACTGCTGGCAGACGAAACTATCTGTATTGGCCCGGCAGCTTCTGCAAAAAGCTACCTGAATATCCCAGCGATTATTTCTGCGGCGGAAATCACTGGTGCTGTGGCTATTCACCCTGGCTACGGTTTTCTGTCTGAAAATGCGGATTTTGCTGAACAGGTTGAACGTTCCGGCTTTATTTTTATCGGTCCAAAAGCAGAAACGATCCGCCTGATGGGTGATAAGGTTTCTGCTATCAATGCGATGAAAAAAGCGGGCGTTCCTTGTGTACCTGGCTCTGACGGCCCATTGTCTGATGACACAGAGAAAAACAAAGCCTTCGCTAAACGCATCGGCTATCCTGTCATCATCAAAGCGTCTGGCGGCGGCGGCGGTCGCGGTATGCGCGTCGTCCGCAGCGATAAAGATCTGGAACAATCAATCAATATGACCCGTGCGGAAGCAAAAGCTGCTTTCAATAACGATATGGTTTACATGGAAAAATTCCTTGAGAATCCACGTCATATTGAGATCCAGGTATTGGCCGACGGTCAAGGTCAAGCCATTTATCTGGCTGAACGTGATTGCTCTATGCAGCGCCGTCACCAGAAAGTTGTCGAAGAAGCCCCTGCGCCAGGCATCACACCAGAAATGCGTCGCAGCATTGGTGAACGCTGTGCTAACGCATGTATCGAAATTGGCTATCGTGGCGCCGGTACGTTCGAATTCCTGTATGAAAACGGCGAATTCTATTTCATTGAGATGAACACCCGTATTCAGGTCGAACATCCCGTTACAGAAATGATTACCGGTGTTGACCTGATTAAAGAGCAATTGCGGATTGCCGCAGGTATGCCACTCTCAATTAAGCAGAAAGATGTTGTTATTCGTGGTCACGCCATTGAGTGTCGTATCAACGCCGAAGATCCGAAAACGTTCCTGCCAAGCCCAGGTAAAATTACCCGTTTCCACTCACCAGGTGGATTTGGCGTACGTTGGGAATCGCATATTTATGCTGGCTACACCGTTCCCCCTTACTATGATTCAATGATTGGTAAGCTGATTACTTACGGTGAAAATCGAGACAATGCCATTGCCCGTATGAAAAATGCATTGGCAGAATTGATCATTGACGGCATCAAGACAAATATCGAGCTTCAACAGACGATTATGAATGATGAAAACTTTCAGAATGGTGGCACTAATATCCACTATCTGGAGAAAAAACTGGGATTACAGGAAACTTAAAACCGGTTTAATGACATCAATACCTTTGAAGGAGCGCTTAAACGCTCCTTCAGATTACTGACAAAACACCGCTTTTTAGCCGACACTTTGTTTTAATCGAGTTCTGTTCGCCAAACGGAGTTTACCGCCACTTTAAAAACCCACCTTGAGGTAAAATCAGTGTGATTTTAGAATCTGTAAAAAGGGCAAACGCATCACGAAAAA
This sequence comes from Photorhabdus namnaonensis, assembly GCF_001684335.1. Lineage (GTDB taxonomy): Bacteria > Pseudomonadota > Gammaproteobacteria > Enterobacterales > Enterobacteriaceae > Photorhabdus > Photorhabdus namnaonensis. The sequence goes on along the minus strand of NZ_LOIC01000060.1, from coordinate 13,751 downwards.
ACCGGTAAAAACGTTAGTCATTAAAAGTAAAACCGAAAATAATTAAAGATTTTTTAAAGCAGGTAAAAAACTCGGTACTATACTGATATTGGAAGAGAAAACATCAGGAAAAACGGTTTTTAAATCTATTAACCGCATTAAAAAAATTTCTCAAAAAAAGATTTTGTATACCTGAAAGAAGTTTACGAAAAATGAGGATAATCGTTAAAAAAACTGAAAAGCTTTTAAATTAGACATGGAAAAAAGAACAAAAATGTTTAAAAGCATTAAAGATGATTAAAGAAATGAGCTACTTTTCCCTTTTTCAGCTATCTCAAGCACCTTTTTAGCGGTGATTAACCCAGTTATCCATCAAACATAAGGTTAAAAAAATAGGCTCCGATTAATACCAGATTTTTAGGCAAGACAGAATGACTAAAAAACAGTTTACTTCCTGCCATATTTAATGCATTTACCAACGATGCTATACTCCATTTATTTTATAATTACCTAATCTACCATGACCATTTGAAAGCGAAAATACAAATATATTAAAGCTTGGCGGATTCGACTAATAAGCGCAATTTTTCAAAAGGAGAGTTAATTGTATTTAATCGAAGTCATAAACCATTAAAAGAAAGTCGAAAAGAAATCAGCACGCAAAAGAACATTATCCGAATAGATGGGGATTAACGCCCTGAAAAAAAGGGGAATTATCCGAAAAAACATCAAAGGTAGTGATTTATTAAAACTACTCAGATTAAAGATAGGTTTATTTAAAAGAACTATTACGATAACAGATTTCAAAGAGACTGTAATTTAAATTATTTATTTTTCACTTATTTCTTTATCACCTCTATTACCCTTTATATAAATAATACTACCGACCAAGGAAACAACTGTGATGATAGATGCCACCCTAATAGGTTCATGGTGAGATAGATAACCAATAAGTAATGACGCCAGTCCCGCACTGCCTAATTGCAAGGTTCCCATTACGCCGGAAGCTGTCCCAGCCGCTTGAGAATGAGTGGTAATTGCCGATGCAGTACCTAATGGCAATAAAAAACCATTACCGAAGGTCAATACTGATATTGTTAGCACAGACGTTATCAATGGGTAGGAGCTAAAAATCATTTGTATCGTGAAAGCAATACCGCCAACAGCAAAGATAAAATAGCCATGAGAAATCGTCTTTCTCACGCCTTGCCGGCGACTTAATTTTTTAGCAGTAAGATTTCCCAACACATAACTTAAAGAGAGCATTATATAGGTGTAACCAACATATTTTTCTGACAATCCCATAGCGGTAAGAATAAATGGCGATTCAATCAAATAAGAAAAATATGCCGTATAAGCGAAACAAGGTATTGCTGCATAGTAAAGAAATTCTTTATTTATTATCACTTGGTAAGTACTAACCAATATATTTTTAACACTCAAATTTTGACGTTTTTCTATTGGTAGTGATTCTTTCAGAACTAGCAAACACAACATAAGCGTGGCTGTTATAAATAAAGTAAGAAATAAAAAACAGGCTTTCCAACCATAATACTCACTTAACATACCTCCGATTATTGGTGCGACAGCGGGTGACATTCCCACAAAAGGGAAAATAATCAGATACAAATTGGCTGCCTCTTCTTTCCCCATCAGATCACTAATAATGGCGCGACTTAATGTAATACCCGCACAAGCGCCTATTCCCTGGAATAAACGCAATAATAGTAACTCACTAATATGCGTACTGTAAAAAATACCAATTGTTGAAATCAGCCATATAATCATCCCAGAAATAAGAACCCTTTTTCTTCCTAAACAATCACTTAATGGTCCATAAATAAGTTGAGAAAAGGCTATACCAAATAGAAATATAGCTATTGCACTTTGTATACTAGATTCGCTAACGTGATAATAGTTTCCCATTTTACTTAAAGCGGGTAGGAATATATCTGATGAAACCAGTCCCCCCATAGAAAGAAAAGCCATTAAAACGATAAATAATAAAGATAAAGTTTTGTTGCTCATAGGCCATTAACCAATCGATATAATAAACATTATCCCAAAATAAATTCCGTATAAAAAAATACGAGCCAGTTAAATGAGCATAATCACTTATTTAATGAAATATCAATACCTTGCATGTAAAAAGATAATAAATTAATTTGCATATTACCTTGTACTGCAAGAACCAGGAGATTTCCATAACAACATGAAAATTAAACCCCATCCGCTTTTCAGATTAATAACTTTTACTCTATAAATAATTCCTCCAAATAGTGGGATACTTTTACACAACTTATTCAATAATTAACTTTTACAAAAATAAATTCATGTAAATATCAATTAAAAAAATAGTAACATCAACATCACTTTTAGCAAACAAAAAAATATAGAATTTAAGTTCAAAAATGAATAAAAAAAACACAAAACACAGCATATAATACTAAAAAGTCATTTTTAGATTACTGCACGAATATGAACTTGCCTTTTTGTACCAAGTACAATGCAGTCTGGACATCATTTCCAGTAGGGCAGCTTAGGCTGAATATCAGAGAACAAAAATTTCTACATAAATACTCTTTTGAAACAGGTACAGCGCAGTTTCACATCTGTAGTCAATACGGAGTAACGCCTGTTGTCATCAGACAAATTAACGGTCGCGATTATGCCGTAGTTAACGTCAATACCTTTGAAGACGTTGACTCTGCGCTGCTTAAATATGTTGTCGGCCACTAAGTTTACTGACGAAAACGAGCAAGCTCGATAAACGCCCGTGCCGCAGCCGTCTGGTAAGCTCCTTTTCGCTGCATGAGAACCGCGGTTCTTTGTAGCAGCGAGGGGGTTAGAACAATCGAAACCAATTCCTCCCGATCACAGGCAATCTTTGCCGGCAGCAATGTGGCAAGGCTTGTATGTCGGATGATCTCAATGACAGCACTTAGCGAATTGGCCTCCATCAAAACGCGGGGACAAATGTCGTTCTGCCTACAATAACGATCGATCTGCTTCCGTGTAGCGAATTCGGACGTCAGGAGAACCAGAGACTCGTTGTTCAAGGCTTTCAGACTCATCGTTCGACACTTTGCAAGGGGATGCTCCTTACCAACGACCAGCGCTAGCGTCTCCACCAGAAGTTGTTGTGCATCGATATCAGGCGAGTGGATCTCATCAAACGCAATCCCGACATCAAGTTCGTCATCGACCAGAAGCTCTTCAATGCGCTCCTGCGACATCTCCCGAACCGTTAACGTGATGTTGGGATAGAGATTGTGGAACGACTTGACCAAGGGGCCGATAAGATAAGTCGTGAACGTCGGCGTAACGGCAATACGCAGAGAACCGCGACTCAGGTCACCAACATCGTGGATCGCACGCTTTCCTTCCTCCAAGTCCTGTAATGCCCGTCGTGCATAGCGGAAATAGACCTCGCCAGCATCCGTCAGCCGCATGGTACGTCCGGTCCGATCAAACAGTTGCGCCCCAAGGGTTTCCTCAAGCTGCTTAATCTGCTGCGACAATGCCGGCTGGGACACATGCAAGGCTGTAGCGGCACGCGTGAAGCTGTGGTGCTCGGCCACGGCAAGAAAATAGTTGATATGTCGTAAAAGCATGTGGGTCTCCATAAGGTATGCCTATGGAGTGCATAATAAATCAGTCTTTTACCTTATGGATATCCGAAAGTAATCTTCAATCCATCTTTTCGTTACACGACACAGAGATCAATCATGAAAGAGATCATCAAAGGCTTTCTGAAATTCCAGCGCAAACTCTCTGAGCCGGTAACCACGCTTTGATTCAATCTATTTTCAATGAGGTTTTTTCTATGAATTTTGTAAAACGCACTATCGACCTTGCGATGAAAAATGTGGAACAAGGGGGCCGGCCGTTCGCCACCGTAATCGTACGTGACGGCGACATCATCGCTGAAAGCCCGAACCTTGTAGCACAGACCTGCGATCCGACCGCACACGCGGAAATCCTGGCTGTACGAGAAGCGTGCAAGAAGCTCGGGACCGAGCACCTGACCGACTGCGATATCTACATTCTCGCCAGCCCCTGCCCTATGTGCTTAGGCTCGCTCTACTACTGTAGTCCGAAACAGGTTATCTACATCACCACGCGTGAAGACTACGCACCATTCTACAAGGATGATCGCAGGTACTTCGAGCTGGATACGTTCTACGCAGAGTACGCGAAGCCCATCGAGGAACGCCGCCTGCCCATGATCCAAAAGAAGGACGAAAGCGCTATCAAGGTGTACCAGCGCTGGCAAAAGCTGAACAAGAAGTGATTCTCTGGCTTCTGGTCGGACATCCAGAATTTGAGATCGACATGGCGATATGACCATCGTGATTGCCTTTCATATGTCACATTATCGGGATTTTAAAAACTTCTACTTTGGATTATCCTTGCTGTGGTGTCGAACATGATCGTGATATCAACGCAACGATCAACATCCAGCGCAAGGGCACGAGAGAATTACAGGCGGCGGGACTCGTCGTCTCTGCCCACGGAGGCCAGCGTCAATCCGTTATAAAGACGGTTGCGGCCTGAGAAGTGGGAAGCCTCGCCGTTTTTTACGGCGGGGAGCAGTCACTGGCGTAGACAGTATTGAATAAGCGCCTGCCTAATACTTTGCTTGGTACTTAAAAACAGTAATGGATAAACGATACCTTCTGACTCAGAAAAACGGTAAATAGCTCTCAACTGGAGTTTGGGGTCAACATAATCGTGATAAGTGGTGAAACCAAGATCTGCTGCTTCTATACATAATGGAGTGCTTTCAGGATGGCCGTTTACCCTTCCCTCAAATCCAGCAATGAAACTATCAAGAAGCTCTTGAGTAGCGATTTGGCCTATATGTCTTGCCAAATAGTAGAACCGGTCATGGAGCTGGTCCCGGAATGCAAAAGAATACTCAAATCTCATCAACCAATCCTTTCAGCCCAGCCCTAAGGTTGGCAGATGAAACTGTCCGGCCTGCTTGCACGTCCTTTTCAGCAAAAGATAGCAGTCGTAACAGGGCCATCTGCTCCTGCTGCACTTCAAACTGAACAGGATCTTGAACCACGTAGAGAGGTTCTCCATTTTGCGTGACGACTACGGGGTCGGAAACATCCATAGAAGCCAGTTCTTTCTTGAATGCTGATACTGTAGTTATGCGTGGCGAAGTAAATAGGGTCATAGCGTTCTCCAATAATGAAATACAACTCCCAATGAAAGAATATACCCAAATCACCAATGAGTCCATATATGGGCTGTATATGGACATAGCCTGCTCAGATTACTGACAAAACGCTGTTTTTTATCCGGCGCTTTGCTTTAATTAAGTTCCGTTCACTAAACGGAGCTTGCCGCTATGTTAAGAATACCTTCTCCCCAGACTTTCCCGCCAGCAACGCTCTCGCTTGACAAACTGATTCATAATGAAAGAAACCCCGTTATTTTCAACGAGGTTTGTCAGCGGCCTGAAAGAGTGTATAAACAGATTCTCTCTTTTTTCGCCCATTGCTATTTTTAAACAAAACTCAGGCTATTAACCACATATCACATTTTTCCTGAATGAATTCGCATCTTGCCGTACAATCCTTCTCTTCCCATCTTATTTAATTGCCGGAAGAACGAATGGACAAACGATTTGTTCAATCCCATAAAGAAGCCCTTTGGGCCGTGTTTCTAACGCTTGCTTATCTTATTGGCTGGCTATTGACAGCCTATTTACCTAGCGAAGCTCCCGGTGTCACCGGCTTACCTCGCTGGTTTGAAATGGCATGTTTGTTACTACCAGTTGTATTCATTATCTTCTGCTGGTTAATGGTGAAGTTTATTTTCAAAGAAGTCCCGCTGGAGGATGAGAATGCAAAGTGAAGTTATCTTACCTCTGCTTGGCTATCTTGCATTGGTATTTCTGCTGTCAGTTTACGCTTATCGACGCCACCAGAAAGGCCCCTTTCTGACTGAGTACTTCCTTGGCAACCGTTCAATGGGCGGCTTTGTATTGGCAATGACCATTACCGCTACCTATATCAGCGCCAGCTCATTTATCGGCGGACCGGGAGCCGCCTATAAATATGGTCTGGGATGGGTATTACTGTCGCTGATTCAGTTGCCGGCAATATGGCTTTCCCTGGGAGTGTTAGGTAAGAAATTTGCCATTCTCGCCCGTCGCTATAATGCCGTTACTCTTAATGACATGTTGTATGCCCGTTACGGCAGTCGTTTTCTGGTTTGGTTTGCCAGCCTAAGTCTTTTAGTCGCTTTTGTTGGCGCGATGACCGTTCAGTTTATTGGCGGCGCACGCCTGCTGGAAACGGCTGCGGGTATCCCTTATGGCGCCGGATTAATGATTTTCGGTATCTCTATCGCTCTCTATACTGCATTTGGAGGGTTTAGAGCAAGTGTCCTCAATGATGCCCTACAAGGGCTGGTAATGCTGTTAGGCACTGTTCTACTGCTAGTAGCGATTATCTATAAGGCGGGAGGTCTGTCGGAAGCAGTTACCACATTACGCGCAATTAATCCTGAGCTGGTTTCGCCACAAGGCGCTGATCATATCCTCAACGGGCCTTTCATGGCATCGTTCTGGGTACTGGTCTGCTTTGGAGTAATCGGGTTACCTCATACCGCCGTCCGTTGCATCTCCTACCGCGATAGCAAAGCTGTTCATCGCGGGATAGTCATCGGAACCATCGTCATGACAATCCTGATGTTTGGTATGCACTTAGCTGGCGCAATTGGTCGAGCCATTATTCCTGATTTGACCATTCCCGATCAGGTGATCCCAACATTGATGATCACTGTATTGCCGCCATTCGCTGCCGGAATTTTTCTAGCCGCGCCGATGGCCGCCATTATGTCTACAATTAATGCACAACTGCTGCAATCTTCTGCAACAATCGTCAAAGATCTCTATCTAAATTTGTTTCCACAACAAATCGTACAGGAAAAAAAACTAGCCCGGATCTCTAGTTTTTCTACCCTGATTCTTGGTTTGTTGCTACTTTTAGCCGCCTGGCGCCCACCCGAGATGATTATCTGGCTGAATCTATTAGCTTTCGGTGGCTTACAAGCCGTATTCCTCTGGCCATTAGTCTTGGGCCTGTATTGGGAAAAAGCCAATGCCTATGGCGCTATCAGTTCAATGATTACAGGGGCGACTAGCTATACTTTGCTCGCGAGTTTCAATATCCATCTATTGGGCTTCCACCCTATCGTGCCATCATTGCTACTTAGCCTGTTGGCTTTCTGGATGGGCAATACCCTCGGTCAGCGATTACCGCAAAAAGCGGCCAGACCTCATTAAAGGAAAATTTTTTATGCCTTGGATACAACTTCGATTAAATACCACAGGACAGCTCGCTGAATCCCTTGGAGATATTCTGGTAGAAAATGGCGCAGTCTCAGTCACCTTTCAAGACAGCCATGATAATCCTGTATTCGAACCCTTACCGGGCGAGACCCGTTTATGGGGAGATACCGATGTCATCGGACTGTATGATGCTGAAACCGATATGAAAGCTGTAATCAGCCAGCTCGAACACGTTCCTCAGTTGGGTAAAGAATTTATTCATAAAATCGAACAACTGGAAGACAAAGATTGGGAGCGTGAATGGATGGATAACTTCCACCCAATGCGTTTTGGCAACCGCTTGTGGATTTGTCCAAGCTGGCGCGATGTCCCGGACCCAAACGCAGTCAACGTTATGCTGGACCCTGGACTGGCTTTCGGTACAGGCACTCACCCAACCACATCATTATGCTTGCAATGGCTGGACAGCCTCAATCTGGGAGGTAAAACGGTTATCGATTTTGGTTGCGGTTCCGGCATACTAGCAATTGCTGCGCTAAAGCTCGGTGCAACGCACGCTATTGGCATAGATATCGACCCACAAGCTATTCAGGCCAGCCGAGACAACGCAGAACGTAATGGCGTTCTGGAGCGTTTAACGCTATATTTGGCGAAAGATGCACCAATCGATCTTGAATCTGATGTAGTAATTGCTAATATTTTGGCAGGCCCTCTGCGTGAACTCGCCCCTGTCATTGGTGCATTACCAAAACCGGGCGGCCTGTTAGGTCTATCGGGTATTTTAACAAATCAGGCAGAAAGTGTTATTCATGCCTATACTGATAAATTCGCAATCGATCCTGTTGCGGAACAGGAAGAGTGGTGTCGGATATCTGGGGTAAAAGTAGTAACAAATTAAAATTATTTTATTTTGATACTATTGCAAGTGTGAATTTTGATCACTTACTGATGGTAATCCGTGCTATCAGCAAACTTGCTGATAGAAATATCCTAAGTGATAAACTTTACCAATAACATATAACACCATGTTATTTATAAATAATTATGTTTATCCCAGAAGAAAAGTTGGAAAAAAGTTGTAACAAATGACGATTTGCTCAAAGTTTGGCCTTTCATATTTTGCGAAAAATGCGTAATATACGCGCCCTTGCAGTCACAGTATGGCCACTCTTTCTTCGTTTATGCGTATCGGACAATACCAGCTGAAAAACTGTCTTATTGCGGCCCCAATGGCTGGCATAACTGACCGCCCGTTTCGGTCACTATGTTACAAAATGGGTGCAGGTATGACAGTATCGGAAATGCTTTCTTCCAACCCACAGGTCTGGAAGACAGACAAATCCCGGCTACGTATGGTTCACAGTGACGAACCGGGCATTCGTTCCGTGCAAATTGCTGGGAGTGATCCTGATGAAATGGCAGCAGCAGCGAAGATCAACGTCGCTAATGGTGCTCAGATCATTGATATCAACATGGGGTGTCCAGCCAAGAAAGTGAATCGTAAGCTGGCAGGTTCAGCTTTACTGCGTTACCCAGAATTGGTGGAAAAAATTCTTTCTACCGTTGTAAACGCAGTAGATGTTCCTGTTACGCTAAAAATTCGCACTGGATGGTCGCCAGAAGAACAAAACTGTGTAAAGATTGCCCAATTGGCCGAGCATTGTGGTATTCAAGCTCTGACGATCCACGGCAGGACTCGTGCCTGCTTATTTAACGGAGAGGCAGAGTACGACAATATTCGGACAGTTAAGCAGACTGTTGCCATTCCGGTTATTGCCAATGGTGACATTACTGACCCGCTTAAAGCCAGAGCAGTGCTTGAATACACCGGGGCTGATGCCCTGATGATAGGCCGCGCTGCTCAGGGAAGACCCTGGATCTTCCGGGAAATCCAGCATTATCTGGAAACAGGAGAACTGCTGTCACCGATGCCGATTGGCGAAGTGCAGCATTTGATGAACGAGCATGTACGGGAATTGCACGACTTTTATGGTCCAAGCAAGGGAGCCCGTATCGCACGTAAGCATGTATCTTGGTATCTCCGGGAACATGCTCCTGATGACCAGTTCCGGCGCACATTCAACACCATAGAGGATGCCAGCGAACAGCTGGAGGTGTTGGGGGCATATTTCGAAAATTTTGCGTAATATAAAGAAAAGAGCTGACAGAACTATGTTCGAACAACGCGTAAATTCTGACGTACTAACCGTTGCTACTGTAAATTCACAAGATCAGGTAACTCAAAAACCTTTACGTGACTCAGTTAAACAAGCACTGAAGAACTATTTTGCTCAATTAAATGGTCAAGATGTTAATGATCTGTATGAGCTGGTATTGGCTGAAGTGGAACAGCCATTGTTGGACATGGTGATGCAATACACCCGTGGCAACCAAACACGCGCTGCCCTGATGATGGGCATCAACCGTGGCACACTGCGTAAGAAATTGAAAAAATATGGCATGAACTAATTACTAAAGTTAGTTCATTAAAAAAGGCGCTGTACCTCTTGGTAAAGTGCCTTTTTTGCCAAACCAAAAAAAGTAATGCCGAATTTTGGGGGCCTTACGCAATAAAATGCAGATTATTTAGTTGCTTGGCAATTATAAAATCTGCATTGAACCTTTCTTTTGCCTGAAAATGAAATAATTGGTTACAGCCAACAATAAGATAAAACAACCACAACATATCAAGACAACACCAAGATGTTGGTTCCAACCCGCTAGCGCAAGACCTGTGCCTAACATCAAATAATATAGCAAACCCAATAATGCTCCTGCTGTTCCCAATCTATCCGTATAATTAATCAATGCAGAAGCCAGGATGTTAGGAATTGCAACTCCGTAGGCCACAACAATCAAAATCATAGGCAGAATAAACAACCAAGTATCTTCCAGAACCATTATCAATCCACCACCAATCAGAACAATAACAGCAGCAAGAAACACTAAATTTGATGAACTCCACTGTTTGTTGAGCAAGAGTTTATTCAACCAAGCACCAATGCCTACTCCCGATGCCAAAAATAATCCTGTGTAACCAAACATTTCAGGAGAAAATCCTAACCGTTCAAAATTAAATGGAGCTAATTGGTAATAACTGAACAAACATAGGTTAAAGAGGGCTATCAACAGGGCATTCCGCCAAATTGCCATATCCTTGAGCATCATAAGTAAAGTACTGGTGAGTGGTATTATCGCCACTGCTACCGGACGGGTTTCAGGCAAATAAATAGCAACCCAGCCTGACAGTAATACCGCGAGTAAAGACAACCCCAAAAAAACACCTTTATATCCCCAGAAGTACACCAAAATAGAACCACTTATCATGCCAATTGCCGGACTTATTGCCAAAGCTACGCCCACGATAGAAAATACGCGAGCTAATTCACTTCCTTGATAAGAATCTCTCATTATTGTTTGAGTTCCTACCGAGCCTACTGCGGCACCGAATGCAGATAACATTCTGGCCGCCAATAACAACTCAAACTGACGGCTTAGTAATGCCACTAATGAAGCACCGCTATAGAGTAATAATCCACTCAATATCGTTGGCCGTCTTCCTATGAGATCACACAAACGCCCCCAAATCACCACACCGATGGCGAAAGCAAAAAAATATAAAGATAAAGTTTGAGCGGCTTGTTCGGCACTCACTTTAAATTCCTTTGCGATATCGGTTAACGCCGGGCTATAGATGGTTTCTACAATTTGTGGAAACATCATTAACGCTGTTGCCAGCACAAGTCCAATTTTACGTTGCATTGTATTTTTCTTAATCAGTTAGACAATAAACGTAAATTAGCACTTCCTTAATTGTCGCATTACAATAATAAAGACAATTTATTTATTAAATAAGACATGAATATGACATGGCTTTCTCGTGATGATAGTTTTGATCCTGATAGCCTTGGAGTACCGGTAGTGGGGATTGCAGCCGAACTAGGTCAGCATGACTCAGGATTTCATCAACATAAGATGGGGCAATTATTATTTACCCAACAAGGGTGCATTAATATCACCCTGGCAGATCACCTATGCATACTTCCACCAACTCGGGTTGCCTGGATTCCACCACGTATTATTCATAGAGCAGAAATGAAAGGCTCTGTCGGATATCGTTCGATTTATTTAGATGTAAATCAGATTGGATATTTAGCGGAACACGTTGAGGTATTGGAAGTTACACCTCTGTTACGTGCAATATTAGAACGAATAGCACTCTCTCCCTTTAATACAGATTGGTTACACGGAGCTACTGCTAACCTATTGGCCGTTTGTCTTGATGAAATCCATCAGGCAAAAAGAGAACCGACATTATTACCTCTCCCTTTTGACCGTCGTTTGACCCGTATTCCTCTGACCACACTGCCACCACCGCTCAAAATACTTGCCATGAATATCGGAGCCAGTGAGAAAACCATCAGTCGGATATTTCGCCGAAAAACAGGATTGAGTTACCAGCAGTGGCGGCAACAGTGGCGTTTGATCAAATCTATAGAATTACTGGCAAAACAGGGAAATTTGTCATCTGTCGCTAATGAATTAGCGTTTTCCAGTGATAGCGCTTTCATCCTCTTTTTCAAAAAAATGACCGGTCGATCCCCAAGGGAATATATGTTTGCTTATAAGGAACGTGATTATTGAAGTAAATAGTTATTAAAGTAAATAGTTATTGAGATAATATACAAAAATTGCCGACATCAAAAGCATGATTCACCATATGAATATAAATGCCGGCAAATATATCAAATCAAGAAGATAACTAAATAAAAGCTAATAACGCTATACGTATATAAAATATGCTTATTAAAAGCTATTATTTTTCATCGTCATTTATCAGTTGATAAGATACAGCAATATTTGCTGCCTGACCGGCTAATGGGCTGTAATCACTGGACAAATATATCCCTGCAATATAGTGGCTTTCACCGACATAAAATTTCCTATACCGAGATGTTCCAGGCGAACCTAATGACAATGAACGACCATCTCTCAAAGTAAAGACCGCTTGATCAACAGCACCATTACCCCATACTTCCAAACTGGTAATTCGACTACCATTCAGAGAAATAGATGACGTCTCACCAGATATTGTACCTAATTGATGGCGACTACCATCATCAAATACAACTGTCAGCCCTCCTACCCTCGCTGCCCCGCCAATACGCACAATATGTCCCGTTAACGAATCTATCTTTCTTCTCTTTCCTCCATTAAGAGCCGGTTTGAGAGGTGGAGCCATATCTTTCTCTGGAGTCAATGCCTGAATTCTGGCTTTTGCTGTTTGACGATCAAAGAAAGTAGAATAACTTAAAACATCAACATAGATTCTATTATTTACAGACTCAGCTTCACTTAATCTATCCCAAATACTGATATATTCAATTCCATGTAAACGACAGTGACCATGAACAGACATCACATTATTTGCAACAGTCTCAGCCGTCGAGTTATTAAGAGCATCATTTAGCTCTCTATCATATATGTTATTAATATAGCTATTAGCCTGTTCTACCGTCTTTTTAATTAACCCTCGGACTTTTTCAATATCGATATTACTAAGCCCAATTTCATCTTTTCTCTCTAAACCAGCAACCCAATATGTTATCTGCATCATAACCGTAGTAGAAAACATGGGTAATATCTGATAGTTAACATCATCGGAAAAATTATTAAATTTTTTGTGATAACCATCTATATTTTCTGCCAGGTTATTAAAAGCACTCCTCGCTTCTTCTGATCCTGGATGCTTATCAAGAAGATCAGCAACAGTTGCCATTCTCTCTTGTATATATGCAATATCACCAGCAAGGATACCTTTAATCGTCTTTAACGCGGATTCCTCTATCATCCTCTCAATTTGTTTGACAATCCCTTCCCATATATTTTCTTGCGATTGAGGCCAAAATAAACCGACTAAAAAAGATATAGCGGGACCAACTGAAGGGATAAAAGATATTCCCCCTATGATTGCGTTTTTTACAATGTCAGTAACATCCCACTCTAACGCACTCGTTTTTACAGCATATTCATTAGCCACAATGGTTCTTATGTCTAAAACATTTTCTGTTTGCATAATGAAACCCTTCAATCAAAGTAAGATGTTTAAACCAAATTTGCCGTCACATAAGCAACTTTATCTGTGTTATTATAGATAACAAATTTACTATAATAAAAAGAGTTGCTAGGCACGTTTAATACCTTCTCTTCTCCCAATCCTACATCTATCGAACCAGATTCAAACCATTCAGAGGTAAAACTATGAGACCAGTAAAATTTAGCCGTAACACTATTTGCTATCCCTGTATTGACAACTCTCAGAGATTTTCTGGATTCTGGAATTATTGGCGTATCTATTCTAAATACTTCCACACTAAATAAATTTTCAAAATAATAGATCACTGGAAGGGAACTCAGTCCGATTTTTGCGATCTGATCAATTGCCAAAAATCCCAAACCT
>NZ_LOIC01000059.1 GCF_001684335.1 Photorhabdus namnaonensis | reverse complement strand
TGCATCACGGTAAAGTGGTTCATTTCTTTCAAGCCAACAGTTGCCCGGAATGGCTGATTTCCGCCCGGAATGCCTCTCTTATAACGGGTGTTGCTGAAAAAATATTGGATAACACCACAAAACTCTACTTAATTCCTGAGTTAAATCAGGAAACAGAAAAGGATTTTTCGCTGGCCGGTGAGCGGCAAAACGCGTTGTTTAATCAGCTCAGTCAACAAGAAAAAGACAAACTGTTTGTTGAAAACAGAAGTGCTGATTTGGAAGGCGGATTCGGTTTCTCTAACCATAGCTCGTATAAATATGCGGGTTATATTGACAAGCGCCTCAGAGAGTTATGTGAGCCGGATAAGATTACGGTCTGTCAGGA
>NZ_LOIC01000058.1 GCF_001684335.1 Photorhabdus namnaonensis | reverse complement strand
TAGGTGGTCAGCTTACCGCTTTGGATACACCGTTTTTCTGTCCGCCGTCCGAAGGCATCATAGCGATATTCCCACGGTATCCCGTCCGGGGTGATAAGGCCGGTCAGCTGATTCTGGCTGTTCCACCGGTATTTCGTCAGCGCCAGCCGGCAACCTTCCGCTAAAAACTGCTTCTCCCGCATGCGCCCGGCCCGGTCGTAAACAAACCGGTGCGAGCCCACCCAGTTCAGGCGATGCCCCTCCTGATAGAGGGTTTCCCCCATAATCTCCTGCACCCCGTCAAACCGTCTTGACGGGTACCCGGTTTCATCATACTGATAATGCTCCCGCAGTGTCCGGCCTTCTCCCACCGACATCACCTGACCGTTGCCGTTGAGAAGGTAGTCCAGCTGCTGCCCGTTATCACTGGCGGCGGTCAGGTTCAGCGCCGCGTCATATGTATACTGGCGGGCCACCCCCGCGTAAGCCGGTCCCTCAATCTCGTCCAGCTCAGCCGGCCGGAAGAAATAGGGATTACGGCCCGCCCGTTGCGCGGTTAACTGCCCCATCAGGCTGTACTGCTGACGCAGAATAAATCCCCCGTCCACATAACGGCCCGTGTCCCGGCCGGCGTCATCCCGCTCGATGGTCAGGGGTGATTGTTCCTCCAGCGCCAGCGTAATCAGCTCCCCCACCCGGTTGACTTCCAGCCGGCTCTGCCAGCGGCAGAGGTGGGTCTGGCCGGTAAACCGGGCAGGGCCGGCAACCGGCGCTGTTTCGCCGGTCAGCAACTGCCGTTCTGCCGTGCGGTTATCCGGGTAGTGACGCAGAATCTCGCCGTGCGGCTGAATTTCTCGCACTATCCGGTCCTGCTCGTCATATTCAAAATGCAGGGCGCTGTCCGGGGAGTCCACGGTTAACAGCCGGCCCAGGATGTCGTAATGATAACGGGTGGTCCCTTCCGGGGCGCGCAGCGTCGTCAGCCGG
>NZ_LOIC01000057.1 GCF_001684335.1 Photorhabdus namnaonensis | reverse complement strand
TAAAAAACTGGTCATACCGCGCTTTGGCCTCCAGAAACAGGCAATACGCAGGTCTCCAGCCATCAAAGGTCACTTTCAGGCATTGAAATTCCTGGATCATTTGTGTGAGCGGGTTATATTGAGTTTTCGCAATAAATCGCTGATAGTTAATCGTAATGGCGCTCCAGCGACTCACCTTGCGATATTTTTCACTTGTCACCGGAATAGCAAGGCAAGCCTCGCACGCTTTTTTAGTTTCCGTTTTTTCACATTCTTCCGTTTCAGACTGGGCTTTAGTCTGAACCGCACTGGCATCAACAGATTCATCCCCTAAATCATCGTCCTCCCAAAAATCCGCATGGACTTCGGCACTCCAGACGATATTTCGATCTTCATCCGTGATTTCAGGGCTTATCACAAAATCCGTTTTCTTATGGTGAATGTCGTCATCCTCTATAACGGATTTATCTTTACCGGTTTCCATGATACCGACTGCAATTAATACTCCGGCACA
>NZ_LOIC01000056.1 GCF_001684335.1 Photorhabdus namnaonensis | reverse complement strand
CCAAAACCCCTTCGGCGTTGTAAGGTTAAGCCGCTCGGTTCATTAGTACTGGTCAGCTCAATGCGTCGCCGCACTTACACACCCAGCCTATCCACGTCTTCGTCTTAAACGTTCCTTCCGTGACTAAAGTCAAGGGAAGACTCATCTCAAGGCAAGTTTCCCGCTTAGATGCTTTCAGCGGTTATCTCTCCCGCACTTAGCTACCGGGCTATGCCATTGGCATGACAACCCGTACACCAGTGGTGCGTCCACTCCGGTCCTCTCGTACTAGGAGCAGCCCCTTTCAATCTTCCTGCGCCCACGGCAGATAGGGACCGAACTGTCTCACGACGTTCTAAACCCAGCTCGCGTACCACTTTAAATGGCGAACAGCCATACCCTTGGGACCTACTTCAGCCCCAGGATGTGATGAGCCGACATCGAGGTGCCAAACACCGCCGTCGATATGAACTCTTGGGCGGTATCAGCCTGTTATCCCCGGAGTACCTTTTATCCGTTGAGCGATGGCCCTTCCATCCAGAACCACCGGATCACTAAGACCTACTTTCGTACCTGCTCGAGCCGTCACTCTCGCAGTTAAGCTGGCTTATGCCTTTGCACTAACCTCACGATGTCCGACCGTGATTAGCCAACCTTCGTGCTCCTCCGTTAC